>NC_007954.1:1298830-1948245 GCF_000013765.1 Shewanella denitrificans OS217
GGAGACATTTAAATTAGATGAGGTTTTTGTCAAGTAATCATTAAATCTTCAATTAATACAAATTGTTAATTGCAATTCGAAAAGTCCCGGTGAGCCTGGGTACGGCATCCCAGCGGCCCAGCAGCCTGGCTCAATAGTTTAACTAGAGCCATTTAGCTCAATGTCCTTTTATTGGCTCCAGTGTAACTTTTCAGCTTTAATCAAGAGGTATTAATTGAGCTGCTCATTGATAAACTTTGGCCGGAGTTCTAGCGAGTTTTGCCCCATTATGATTTAGAACAATTACTCATTCGAACTTTGTGTTTCTGTGTTTGCCTTATATTTACTAATGCGGAAAGCAAAAGATAAGGCCCTAGTAACTTGTTTTGTATTATGCCTTAAAGACTGTCAAGAGGACTTATGACCCCAGTATGATGGCCACCAATCACATGGGTATATATCTCGGTTGTTTTGACATCACTGTGTCCCAATAACTCTTGGATGGTACGAATGTCATGGCCTTTGAGTAATAAAGATGTTGCAAATGAATGGCGGAAAGTATGGGCGGTAACGCGCTTATCTATACCACAGTTAGTGGTAGCTTGCCTTAATGCACGTGAAAAAGCCGTTGGATGAATATGGTGTCTGCACACATAGTTGTCACTTGGGTGCATACAACGGCGGCTAGCAGGAAAGATATATTGCCAATGAAACTTAGAGGCGTTACTACGGTATTTTCTGATGAGAGAGATGGGCAATGAAGCAAGTCCAAAGCCATCTGACAAATCCGCCTCGTGGAGCTTTTTTACCTGTTTCATTTGTGACTTTAGAACATCAATCAATCCGTTAGGTAGCATACAAACTCGATCTTTTTGCCCTTTACCTCGGTACACAAAGATAGATTTAGTGGTTAGATCAATATCTTTTACCCTAAGTTTTAAGGCTTCCTTTAATCTTAGCCCTGAGCCAAATAGGATGGCACCAATTAAATAGTGGTAGCCTGACAAATTGCTGATGATCAGTTTTGCTTCTTCGTTAGACAATACCTGCGGTATTCGTTTAGGGGCTTTTGCATAGGGAAATTGTAACTCATTGGGCTCAATTTTTAACACATGGCGACAAGCAAATACAATGGCACATAGGGCCTGTTTCTGGGTGCTCGCCGACACTTCGCACTCCACTGCTAAAAAACAGAGAAATTGTTCAATCAAAGCGGGGGTTATATCAGCGCCATGACGAATATTGCAATGTCGAATGAAATAGCGGTTCCAATAGAGGTAGGATTTTTCTGTTTGATAGCTGTAATGGCGTACCCTGATCTCTGTCCGTATAGCCTCCAAAAATGTTAATTGCCCCATAACCGTTACCTTACCAATGCACTGTGTTTATATACAGTTATAGTTGAGGTTGAGATAATTGCTATGAAAAAGATGCATAAATCGTTGGATTGACGCATCGATAATACTAACTGTTAAGCATTAACTCATTATTATCAATAGTTTGTAATATATATAAAAGTGCTATGCAGACCTCGTAAACACCTATGCATCTTTTTTATCTGCTGAATTGTCATATTTAACCTGTATTTTTTGTTAAATAATATATTTACAACAAACACTTACAAGTGATATTTTGACGAAGAAACTTACAAGAAAGCAGGAGGGTTATCCTGCTGCTAATCAATAAGCTGTTATAGCGCTTTATCTTTTCAACTATTTATTCCGGTTAATCGGTAAAATTTATTTCAATAGCTTGTGGTTGGCTAGGGTCTTTTTCGGTAATCGCCCTTTCAGTTTTTCGCCAAACAACGCGTTTAACTTCCAACAGTTTTATCAGCATCAGCTCAACCTAGTATGCAATTATTCGTTGCAGTTTTACGCAAGGTTGTTTTACAGTGTGGGTAATAATTTTATATCGAATTGTTGTGTTAACAGGGCTGGCGGTAAACCGCGAAATTGCAACTGGTGGCGCAATAACAAGCAAAGGCAGCGGACGCAAAAAGCCGCGCCGTTGCTTTGGACGTTAGGCGAAGGAAGCGAGGCGAAATCGTGAATATGAAAGATACTTCACCAAAGCTAGAACAACGAAGAGATCAAAGTTACGTTGCGATTAGAGCGCATGCCAGTAGGGCTGAACTGTCTACCAAACTACCCCCACTCATTGGGGAGCTTGCGGTTTGGTTGGCAGCTCGTGGGGTCAATCCAGCGGGCGCTCCATTTTACAGATATCTTGTCATAGATCAGAACGAAGAATTTGATATTGAAGTGGGCTTTCCTGTATCAAACCATTTACAAGGTGATGGTAGGGTCGATGCAGGTGTAATTCCTGCTGGGCGCTATGCAGTCACTACACACATTGGGGAATACGATCGCCTGCAGGATGCAACCGCAAACCTAAAGAAATGGGCTGCTGATAATAACGTGCGGTGGGATGCCTCCGAAGATGAGAGCCGTTGGGGTGCTCGCCTTGAAACCTATTTGACTGATCCTTCGGAAGAACCCGATCCGCAAAAATGGCAGACTGAAATTGCAATCCGAACTTCAGCGTAGAAAACTTGCGCCTAACAAGGCGCTGCACTGGACGGCTATTCCGCTGCGCTCCATTGCCGCCAGTGAGCTTTAGCGTTGAACTAAGCCGCTGCGCGGAGCCCAAAAGAGGCTGCGTGAATGTTTAAGCTTCATTGAATCAGCTAAACTTAAAAAAGATACGATGGAACACAACTATGACAAAGGAATTTCAATGAAACACGTACAAATCAAGCCGAACAATCAGTTTTTAACTTCTCTACAGCCCAGAACCAGCTTCAAAAAAGCAAATTCCTATAGCATAAAGCATACCAATTAATCTGGAGTTGGCATCGGCCAAGTCCAACACGCGATTTATGCCTTGCAAACAGCACAAGGCATAAATACTAAGACTTTAGGGCACTAGCATGTATTCGAACTCAATTAAATCTATCGCTATTGTATTGCTGTGTCTGAGTAGCTTTTTTACTCACGCAGATGTTAACTCTTTATTCAAAGAGGCTATGAGCAAGGTTAACAATGGTGATTGTGAATCGGGGGTGCTCTTATTACATGAGCTAGCCGATAGAAATCTACCCGGAGCATTAATTAATTTGGGCTCTATATACGAATCAGGCAAGTGCGGAAGTGAAGACCTAGCGAGAGCAAATGAATTATTCAAAATAGCTTCTGAAATGAGTATCCCGATAGGTCATTACAGGTATGGTTTGTTGCACTTTGGAGATGATTCGTATAAACCTGATTACAAACTTGTTTTTAGAGAATGGTCAAAAGCTTTCAAGTTAGGTTTACCAATATATAGTGAGCTTGCAATACTTCATCATGAGGGGCTTGGTACTCATAAAAATGCCCTGTTAGCTGAAATGTTGCTAATAAAAGGTGTTAAACAAGGTGATGTACAAGCAACCGAGCAACTTAAGGGCTTTTATCTGGACAAATCCAGTCCACTCTACAATCCTGAAAAAGCAAAAAACTTTCGATAAGTGCCCTAACACGTCATTCAAGCAGGACAAAAAACAGTTGGTTTTTGCTCGTGCCTCGCTTATTTTAACCAACTATTTTATTGCCTCTTAATGAGGCGCTGGCGGATCCCCTCATAATTTAGGTCTGCCAGCGGTATGAACCAGTTTGATATATTCGTTTAATGCCCAGTAAATTATCGACAACTTTTTTAACTGAATGGGGTGCGAATTATTACCTTCGTCGTACCTCTTATCCCTGTCTGACAATGGATAATACAGCGCGATATTTGATGCTGTTAGCTTGGAAATCCTTCTGCCAGCCAAGATGTTTTACTGCGACACCGTCTGTGATATTACGACCAAGCTGTGTGAGTGGTAGTTGATTGCCATCGAGTGATTATCATTGAGCAAGGGGACAGTGGCAATCATCAGTGAATTAAGGCGTTTTTGATGCTTATGTTATAAGAGTGAGGGCATTTTTTTTTGATTAAATCGTGTAAGATATGCTTAAATTGACCAGCAGCACACATGGTGTGAGTTTTAGTCGCCATCTTGTTTAAGAGTGGCGAAATTGATTAGATCAGATAGCACCATGCGTGTCTACTATTTTGAATTACAACAGGATTATCTGGGGATTCCCTAGATGGCGGCGTTATATTGCTAGGGAGTTCAATTGAAGCACTGTTTAATCGCAAGTTTTTATGCAAGTTTAACTTCTGCATTAGCATTGATAATAATTGCACTTCCTGATTATTCTGGAGCTTCAATTTTATTTGGCTTGTTTGCTTTTCCTGTTGCATTTATTTGCTCTGTAGCTCTTTCATATCCGTTGATTTATATTCGTTCAAAGTTAAGCCTAAAAAAATGGCAAAGTGGATCACTGTTCGCAATTACAGGTTTAGTTTTAGGTGGTATTACACCAATATTAATATTGGGTTCGGTATCAGTAGACGTAAATAGTATTGTATTTATAATGCAATATAGTTTTATTGGCTTTGTGGCTTCGAGTACTGCTTGGTATTACGTACAACACAATGTCGCAATATAACAAACGACTATGGCGTCAACAACTTATTTTCACCTGTATTCTCATCCCACATGACGCCATCTCTTAGCATCGAATTGAGGATGACGACCATCTTTCGCACGCATGCAATAATAGCCACTTTCTTGGGCTTTCCTAGTCCAAGTAGTCGCTGATATATGGCTTTAAACACTGGGTTACACTGCATAGCCGACATCATTGCCATATAGAGTACAGTGCGTACTTGTGCTCGTCCGCCTTGGATGACCCGCTTGCCTTTGTAGTCGCCACTTTCTTTGGTCATGGGGGCAACCCCGATGAGGGAAGCTGCTTGTTTATTGGTGATATAGCCTAGCTCTGGCACATTACTGATAATTGATGCGGCTGCTATTTTTCCTATCCCTGGCATGCTCTGCAATATGATGTTTTTGCTTTGATACTCGGTACATTCTTCAATTAACTTTTGTATTTTCAACTCGATTTTTGTTATCTGGTTCTTTAGCGCTGTAAGAATGGGTTTAATGGTAGAAAGGAGTGTTTTAGATAAGATTTGATGGCGATTTTTTTCCATGGTCTGCATGGTGAGAAGTTGATTCCTTCGAGTAACTAAATCACTCATTAATCTTATTTTTTCAGGTTTTAACTCAGTCAGTTTAGGCTTGATGGCTTCGGCATAGTGGGCGATAAGTTCAGCGTCTAATCGGTCATTTTTGGCTCGTCGACCAATCGCGCCAGCAAATCGTTTCACGTGCATAGGGTTAGCGATAACAAAGGGAAGCTTTGCTTCTGAACAAGCTAGAATGAATGGCATTTCCAGTCGACCAGTGGCTTCTACTACAATGCACTGAGGCTTGTGAATTTTTATCTTATTGATGGCATCTCTAATCCCTTTTTCGTCATTAGCAACAGTGAAAAAGATATCAAGGGGGCGGATAAAGATATCAAGTTGTGATTTACCAATATCAACTCCGACATTGATGTTTTGCATGTGATGGCTCTTCATAATAAGCGTTCTCTTTATTGCGAAATACGGGTTCTAGACCCATTCGACTATTCGAGTATAATGCTTGGAGTTCTACATGATGCTCACGTTTGTTATCGGTCTCTCAATAGAGGAGCCATAAGGATATCGAGCTATCATATAGAAGGCTTAAGTTGCGACAAAAGCTTGGGACTCACTTTACCCAAATTACTTAGTTATTATCCATACAATAAGGATAGGCCGCGCGAAGCCGCGTTCAACAAACCAAGTCAGCGGGAATTTTACTCGCTTAAAAACACTCATAAAATCCCCTGCTTGGGGCGTTATGTGCCAAGGAGTGTGTGGTGTCACCTGATGAAATAAAAGCTATTACTGAAACTATTAAGTTGTTGAGTGATATGGCTGCGTCAAAACCAAATGAATGGTTACCAGTTTACGCTGCTTTAGGCGGGGCTGTTGCTGGTGGTTTAGTTTCTTTTTTCCCTACATATTTTTTAGAGCGCAGAAGAGAGCGAAATTTTTCTAAAAAAATCGAATCATGTTTGATTGCAGAGATATCAGCATTAATAGAGATTATTAATCAAAGAGGATATCTTTGCTCAATTAAAAAAGCAGCAGAAGAATTAAAAAATCAACCAGAAGGAACTACCTATTCTTTTGTTGTTAGTGTTCCTGATCATTATTCAAGGGTTTATCAAGAAAACTGTATGCACGTCGGGGTGATAGAAAAAACTATGGCTCATGATATTGTTGTTTTCCATCAACTGATTGATGCTATTGTTCAAGACATTAAGCCTGGTGGCATTGTAAGCTCAGGAGCTACAATAGAAGCTTTTAAGGAAATGGATATAATTTTCTCTAAAGCTATTTCAATTGGTACCAAATTGACCAAGGCACATAACTAATAAGGATAGGCCGCGCGAAGCCGCGTCCTTATCCCAAGTGTTGAACAAGCCCGAGCTTGCTAGAAGTGATACCTTTATATAGTAAATATCGACGTAAGAACTTACGCCGCTGTCGGTGGGTTTGGTTTATGTCACTTTTTATAAGATGCAACAACCCATTGGCATCGATAGCCAATTAATTAACTTTATATATCAACTCCTTAATCACCTCCTTTTTGTCCATCGGCTTCTGTATCTTAAGTCTTAAACTCATGACCTTTACCGCTTAAACAGCGGCGTTAGGCAGTGTTGCTTATTGGTGTTTGTAAGCTTGCCGGTCGTGCATGTATTCCGATAAATGACATAGGCTGATGGCAACATGGACAAAGTCGTATCGCCACAGTTCGCTTTAGCTCAGATATTATTGGAAACACCGCACCAGCGACAGCGAGCATGAGCTGTATCTGTTGCCTGAGCTTGCTGCAGTTACCGCTCAACAGTCCATAATCTCTGACTCGCCGTAGCCCTTTGGGTAATACATGTTGTAGTACCAACCATAGAAACTTCACTGTAGGTAAAGTGCGTATTTCAGTGGTTTTGGTTTGGCTATTTTGATACTCGAAGCAGACTTGTTCATCGGTCGTACCTATGATGCTTTTGTCAGGCAGTACGCCGCGATAGAGATAGCGTGATAGGTATTTAAGCGCTGGCAGCCCTTTGCCAACATGCTGGCAGTCGACAACCCACTTCTTAGGTGTGGCTGATGGTAGCTTGATGTTGAACTTTTTTGTCAGTTGCTCTAGTAACTTTGCTCGCCACACCGAGGCCAGATTAACGTTGTTGAACAGGTATTTGCCTTTACTCTTGTGCCACTGTTTTCTGTCTTTATCGAAGCTACCTGCAGGGATGATGAAATGAATATGCGGATGCAGGTCGCGCCGCCGATTGTGAGTATGCAGCACGCCCGTAAAACCAATTTCACCGCCGAGTAGCTTCGAGTTTTTAGCAAACTCTTTTAGCACACTGGCAGCAACGGAGAACATCGCTTGATACATCACCTCAGGTTGATGTTTTGCCACGACTCGAAGCTCAAATGGTAAGGTAAAAGTCACCATGTAGTAATTGACGGGGAGTAGCTTAGCCTGCTGTTTAGCGAGCCAGTCACTCGTGGTGTTGTACTGACATTGCGGACAACTGCGATGGCCGCATGACAGCGGAAAGTCAGCAGTATGAGCGCATCCCTGACAAGCCCAGTGGCTGACTTTTTGGGAATGAGTGCGGCAACTGAGCATGGCATGAATGGCTTGGCGCATGGATGTGGTGATATACCCTTGATAATGCGCATTAAACTCATCAAGATGGTCACGTAAAATATCGATGAACTTCATTGTTCACACTCCCACATCAATACCAGATTATTCGTCAGTTGGTTAATCGATTCGACAGTGTTCTTGCGAGTGATGGTGGTGAGCCGGGTGTAACGGGCGGTGGTGTTGAGGCTGTTGTGGCCGAGTAACTGCTGCACTGAGCGTAAATCTAACCCTTGTTCGAGCAGATGAGTGGCATAGCTGTGACGTAAATTATGTGGGCTGATGGATTTGTGAATATGGCATTCACTAATCACTTTTTTCATCGCTTTCTGAATGCCACCACGGTCCATCAGTGAATTTGGCTTACCATCCTTACCCGGAAATAAATAACGAGGATGGCGATGGGTTTGCCAGTAATAACGCAGTGCCTGCAAGGTGCGTTGCGGTAAAGGAATCAGTCTATCCTTACCGCCTTTGGCATCACGGATATGCACCTGCATCAACTGTGAGTCGATATCGCCAATCTGCAACGAGACCGCTTCACCGAGACGTAATCCCATGCTGTAAAGGGTTAAAAAGCACACTTGATAACGCAACTTGTGAGTGAGGCTAATGACCATAGACACTTCAGCGGGGGTGAGGATATCGGGCAGATGGTTGACTTGCGGCGGCTTGACGATGCTGAGCCACTGCCAAGCTTGGTTGAGCACATGGCGATAGAAGAATTGCAGACCATTACGGTCAAGTTTCACGGTACTCCATGAATGAGAGGCAATTAAATCGGCGAAGTAACGTTTTAAATCAGCAGTTGTGAGCTTGTCGGGGCAGCAGTCGAAGTAGGCCGCTATACGCCTAACAGCCCGACTGTAGGCATCGATGGTAGCAGGGCGCTTGCCTTGCAGGGTTAAGTTGGTAAGATGTTGTTGATAAAGACAATCGAAGCGTTGTTGCTCGGATGGGTTCATGACAATACTCCTAGATAAATGCCAAATTGGCAGGGTCTAGTAAGTATTTGGGATGGGGAGGTAAGGCGGTGTTTTATCTTTCCTGCCGCAAAGCGGCTTCGTTCAACAAGCCAATCAAGCAGGACTAAAAACAGTTTGCTGTTTTCGTCCCTCAACATTTTAGCAAACAATTTTTAGCCCCTTATTGGGGCGCTGGCGGATCCCCTCATAATTTAGGTCTGCCAGCGGTATGAACCAGTTTGATATATTCGTTTAATGCCCAGTAAATTATCGATGCTTTTAGTGTGTATTTTGGCCTTCGCCGCACTTCTTTTCCTAATCTTACAACGGATAATACAGCGCGATATTTGATGCTGTTAGCTTGGAAATCCTTCTGCCAGCCAAGATGCCTCGCGGCTATGCCTATACACCACAACAGTATTTCTGCCAGCATAGCGATAAGCAACAATACATCATATCGCTTTGGACACCGACTGCGACTTTGCCTCAATCCCATGCCATATTGTGGGCTTTTTAAATCCCGAAAGGTTTCTTCAATTTGCATGCGTTTAGCATATAGCTCAACCACTTTTGCTGGATTGAAGTATTCAGGCGGTAAGTTGGTCGCCAGCAGCCACGGCTCCTTACTGCCTAAGCGATAACTCTTTTGTGCGGTGTGGTTTCGGCCCGCTTTTGAAGAGCGCTTATCTTTACGTAATTTGGACTTAGCCTTAAATAGATATAAATGGCAGCTTAGCGGTGATTTACGTGCAAGCTGAACATTACCTATGTATTTAGCGGTTGAGTTTGCTTTTGAGTAGAGTGATTTATTTGAATGCCAAGTGGTTTGCCCGTGGTGCATAAAGCTTACATCGCCTCGCACTCTGCCAAGCCAGAACCAGCCATAGCGCTCAACTTCCCTAAACCAAGTATTGCGATAGCCTGCATCGGTGACAATCAGAGGACAACAACCTTGAGGTAAAACGTTGGCAAGTTCAGCGAGAAAAGCATTATGGCTGCGAGGTGCGTTGTAGTCCTCAAACAAGAAAGTCCGTTCATACAGAGTCACAGAGCGACCTTGAACGCTGATGGATGCGCGTAGCGTCATTATTCGAAGCTGTTCACGGACATCAGACCAATCGACCAAGATAATAGGCATAGGGTTTGCGCCACAAAGATAGCGAGCATGCCACTGATATATTGTTATTTTATCTTGAGCTAAGTGATAATTACCTAATGAGTCGGTCAATACGTTTAATGTTGTGTTTAGCTGCCACGGAGCCCGTAATATTACGACCAAGCTGAGTAAGTGATAGTTGATTACCATCGAGGAGTGACTCAGTGGCAACCATCAGAGAATTAAGTCGTTTTTGGTGTATTTGAGGGCATTGTTTTTTGATTAAATCGTGTAAGATATGGATATCACGCATGGTGTTAGATCTAGTAGGTTTTTGGCGAAATTGATTAGATCAGATAGCACCATGCGTGTCTACTAAATTGAAAATAAAAGCAATTATCAGGGGATTCCCTAGATAGCAGCGTTATGTGTAATGGAATGAAAGATTTTTGAAAGTATTTGGATATGTTTTAAGTGCTTTACTAGTGCTGCTTGTTTTCCTTGTAGCAGTTTCACTAGCTCTTGACTGGATGGTACCTGTTGCAGACTCCTGTCTAGATTCTGGTGGAAGTTACAATTACGAAACCTGTACTTGTGATTATGAAAATAGCCACCTTTATAAAGAAATACATCAATGCAAGTAACCACACATAACAAAGCCAGCCAATTCGCCAGCAAGCTGGCTGGACTCGCTTCACTCGCCTCTGCTGGCAGGCGTTAGTTTTCAATGCTAATCCCCAATTCACGAATTATTGCTAAAAATCTAACAAACTTCTGTCCAAAAACGTGTCAGATAATTGGTGCTAAATCGTTAAGCTTCAAACGTAGGTCACTGAAGTCCCGCATACAGGCTTACCATGGCATTCACTCACCGACACGCAGCAAGTCCGTCCTTGGCTCTTGATTTAAACTAAAGTCGGCCGCCCCATCTGATGTGAAAGGATTCACAAATGCCGCGATGGCATGGATGCCAGAGAGCGGCTGTGGGGCGGACGGTCGGCTCGCAAATACTCATGGCTCACCTTATATATTTAGGTGTGTTCTTCTCGCTCTTAAAAATCTAGAACCATAGCTATGCTAACCTTAACAGTACACTCACAGGTTGCATCAACTCCCCTCGAAGTTGCCGAAATATTCACGTAAAAATACCGTGTAACCATCAGGGATGATGGTTAAGGCGCGTTAGTACATGGACGTACTGTCGTGCCGTTAGGTATTTTTACTTGAATATGAGGAAGAACAACTTCGTCGGGGCGGCACGGAGGGAGCTCCAAGAGGTGTAATGGTCTAATGAAACTGGAGTGATTTTCAGCTTAAAATACACAAAATCTTATCGGTATTAAACATGACCAGAAAAAGCGCAGTCCATATCAGCCCTCTTCAAAAATTAGAATATGCCAAGCTGATGGTCGAACAGGGTTACACCAACAAGCAAATTGAAGATATGTCAGGTGCCGGTAAATCTGCGGTGTCTAGATGGAAAGTGCAGTATCAAGCTGAATTAGCCGGTGAAACCCCAGAAAATGCCAAAGCATTAACTGAAGACCAACGAAGAATACAGCTTCTAGAAGCCCAACTAAAACAAGCCATGAGGGATAATGATATCTTAAAAAAGGCTGCAGCTTTCTTCATTCGAGACAATCAAAACTTAAAATGATGCGCGAAGTAAAGAAAGCAAACCCCGAGTTTAAAGTGAATGAGTTATGTCGCGCCTTCGAAATAAGTTGCAGTAGTTTCTATTACAAACCAATACCGTTAAGTATTAATAAACAGTCAGTTATGCAGTTGGTTGAGGAAGTTTTCACTGATTCTTACTCTACTTATGGCAAACGAAGAATACAGGCTGAACTACTTGATTTAGATTGTAGAGTAGGTGTTTACGCTATTTCTACGGTCATGAAAAACTTGGGGCTAAGGGCGATTAGGCCAAAGAAAAAGCATTACTATCCTAACCAAGGTGAGGAGCAAGTTTACGCCCCTAATTTGCTTAGACGACAGTTTAATCCTACGACTTATAATACTCACTGGGTTGGTGATATTACCTATATAAAATCACATCAAGGCTGGAGTTATTTAGCCTGTGTGCTTGATTTAGGAACCAAAGAGATCGTTGGGTATGCTTTATCAAGTCAACCCAATGCAGCATTAGCGACAGCGGCCTTAAATAACGCGATACAACGTAAGAGGCCCAATACACAGGCATTGATGTTTCACTCCGACCAGGGCTGTCAGTACTCAGCCAAAGTGTTTAGAGAGCGGCTAAAACACTTAGGTATCGAGCAAAGCATGAGTCGTAGAGGCAATTGCTGGGATAATGCGGTGATGGAACGATTTTTTAGGAGTTTAAAGACTGAAAGATTAAACCATTTAGCATTTATAAATCACAGCGCAGTAGTGAGCGTGGTTGAGCAATATATTCAGTTCTACAATTACAAACGCAGACATTCGGCAATAGATTATAAGACGCCACATCAAAAATATAATGAGTTAAAAAAAGCGGCTTAAAATCTCTCCAGAAAAACTTGACCATTACAAGGGAGGGTTTGCTGTTGAACTTTCCCTCTTGGTCGGGTGTGGGTTGAAGACCCACGAGGTTAATCCAAACGAAGTTTGGACGTCTTAAATACTTGCTAAAATTAACCCCCAAAACACGCTTTTGTCCAAAAACGTGTTAAATCTGATCGCGGTGGATGCTTATCGATCGCTAAAGTCAGGTTGGTAATCTTTTAAGGCTAAAGGGCACACAAAAACCGAAAAGGTGAACCCTAATATTTACCTTCATTAAGCCATTTATAAACCCCTGCCATAAAAAAGGGCATCGAATTCGATGCCTTTTTTGTTTGTCTTTGTCCTTTACCGAGATAAGTTTCACTATTTATAGCGAAGCAGGAGAAGCTTTACTTCACCATACGCTTGTATTTCAAGCGGTGGGGTTCGACGATATCGGCGCCGTAGGTGGCTTTGAGCCAAGTGGAGTATTCGGTGAAGTTACCTTCGTAGAAGTTCACCTTGCCTTCGTCGCGATAATCTAAGATGTGGGTAGCGATACGGTCGAGGAACCAACGATCGTGTGAAATCACCATGGCGCAACCTGGGAATTCCAATAAGGCTTCTTCCAGTGCGCGCAAGGTTTCAACGTCTAAGTCGTTGGTGGGTTCATCGAGTAATAGTACGTTACCGCCCGCTTGTAATAGCTTGGCTAAGTGGACGCGGTTACGCTCACCGCCGGATAAAGTGCCGATGATTTTCTGCTGATCGCCGCCACGGAAGTTAAACCGGCCCACGTAAGCACGGCTTGGGATTTCCATATTGTTGATGCGCATTATGTCTTGGCCGCCAGAGATTTCCTGCCAAACCGTGTTCTTGTCATTCATTGAGTCGCGGAACTGCTCAACCGAGGCTAATTGCACTGACTCGCCCACAGAAATGCTGCCGCTGTCTGGTTGCTCATCGCCAGAAATCATTCTGAACAGGGTCGATTTACCCGCGCCGTTAGCACCGATAATGCCGACAATGGCGCCCTTAGGCACAGAGAATGACAAGTCATCAATCAAGACGCGATCGCCGTAAGATTTGGTCAGATTAGTGACTTCGATCACTTTATCGCCTAAGCGTGGTCCTGGCGGAATGAAGAGCTCGTTGGTTTCATTGCGTTTTTGGTAATCATTGGTGTTCAATTCTTCAAAGCGCGCCATACGGGCCTTGCCTTTAGACTGACGACCTTTTGCGCCTTGACGCACCCATTCCAATTCCTTGGCTATGGTCTTCTGACGGGCGCTTTCAGTGGATGACTCCTGCTTTAGGCGGTTATCTTTTTGTTCAAGCCAAGATGAGTAGTTACCTTCCCATGGAATACCTTCGCCGCGGTCAAGTTCTAAAATCCAGCCTGCTGCGTTATCGAGGAAGTATCTATCGTGGGTAATGGCCACCACAGTGCCTGAGTATTCTTGCAAGAAATGTTCAAGCCAAGCCACAGATTCAGCGTCCAAGTGGTTGGTCGGTTCATCGAGCAATAGCATTTCAGGCTTTTCTAGCAGTAGACGACATAAGGCCACCCGGCGACGTTCACCCCCAGACAGCACGCCGATTTTGGCATCCCACTCAGGCAAACGTAGCGCATCGGCGGCTCTGTCTAAGATATGATCTAAGTTATGAGCATCTTGAGCTTGGATAATGGCTTCAAGCTCACCTTGTTCTTTGGCAAGGGCATCAAAGTCTGCATCGGGTTCGGCGTAAAGTGCATAGACTTCATCAAGACGCTTAAGGGCATTTTTGGCCACGCCTACCGCTTCTTCTATGGCTTCGCGCACCGTTTGCTCTTCATTAAGCTTAGGCTCTTGAGGCAAATAACCTATCTTAAGGCCTGGCATAGGGCGAGCTTCACCTTCGATTTCAGTGTCAAGGCCTGCCATGATGCGCAGTAGGGTTGATTTACCAGAGCCGTTAAGACCTAACACACCAATCTTGGCGCCGGGGAAGAAACTTAAGGAGATGTCTTTAAGAATTTGCTTCTTGGGTGGGACAATTTTGCCCACTCTAAGCATGCTGTATACAAATTGAGCCATGTTATGGATTCTTCAGTGACTAATGATGGCGATAATTCTACTGTATTCTGTTGCTAACTCAAATTGAGTTTTCGCTTTTAGGGCATGCTAATACAAGGAATTTCATGGTCTAAATACTGGGATTGTTGCGCTTGGCAGAGTAGAATACCGCGCAACCCTACAAATAGAAACTTGCAGTTGGAGTAACCAATGCTAAACAAAGCTATGAATATCGCGGATTATGATCCACAACTATTTAAAGCCATTGAAGACGAAACCCGTCGTCAAGAAGAGCACATAGAGTTAATTGCATCAGAAAACTACACCAGTCCTCGCGTCATGGAAGCACAAGGTTCACAGCTTACCAATAAGTATGCAGAAGGTTACCCAGGCAAGCGTTATTACGGCGGTTGTGAATACGTCGATGTGGTTGAAACCTTGGCCATCGAACGTGCTAAAGAATTGTTTGGCGCGACTTATGCCAACGTTCAGCCTCATTCAGGATCGCAAGCCAACAGCGCTGTGTACATGGCGCTACTTAAGCCCGGTGATACTGTGCTTGGGATGAATTTGGCTCATGGTGGTCACTTAACGCACGGTTCACCAGTGAACTTTTCTGGCAAGCTGTATAACATCATTCCTTACGGCATCGATGAAGCGGGCAAGATAGATTACGTTGAGATGGAGCGTTTAGCCGTTGAGCATAAGCCTAAGATGATGATCGGTGGCTTCTCTGCCTTTTCTGGTATCGTTGATTGGGCAAAAATGCGTGAAATCGCAGACAAAATTGGCGCTTACTTATTTGTTGATATGGCCCACGTTGCAGGTTTAATTGCCGCAGGCGTGTATCCAAACCCTGTGCCCCATGCCCACGTGGTGACATCCACCACACATAAGACCTTAGCAGGCCCTCGTGGCGGGTTAATCTTATCGGCAGCAGACGATGAAGACTTGTACAAGAAGCTAAATTCGGCCGTGTTCCCTGGCGGACAGGGCGGCCCATTGATGCATGTTATCGCGGGTAAAGCGGTGGCCTTTAAGGAAGCCTTAGAGCCTGAGTTTAAAACCTATCAGCAGCAAGTGGTGAAAAACGCTAAGGCTATGGTTGAAGTGTTTATCGAGCGCGGTTATAAAATCGTCTCAGGCGGCACAGATAACCACCTGATGCTGGTTGACTTAATTGGCCGTGATCTTACCGGTAAAGAAGCGGATGCCGCCTTAGGTAGCGCTAACATTACCGTGAATAAAAACTCGGTGCCAAACGATCCACGTTCACCTTTTGTGACATCTGGTGTGCGTATCGGTACTCCGGCTATTACCCGTCGTGGTTTTAAAGAAGCCGAAGCCAAAGCCTTGACAACTTGGGTGTGTGACATTCTCGATGACGCTAATAATCCAGCGGTTATTGAGCGGGTCAAGGGTGAAGTGTTAGCCCTGTGTGCCAAGTATCCAGTATACGCTTAATCCTAAGGGCAATTTGATAGGTTTCAGTTAACCTTAACGCCCAAATAGGATAAACTTCAATGGCCTCAAGACTTAAGTCTTTGTGGCCATTTTGTTTTTTGCTGGAGACACCAATGCATTGCCCTTTTTGTAGTGCCACAGATACTAAAGTCATAGATTCAAGGCTGGTGGCAGATGGTCATCAAGTTCGCCGTCGCCGTGAGTGCACTCTGTGCCACGAACGTTTCACCACCTTCGAAGGCGCTGAGCTTGTGATGCCTAGGGTGATAAAACGTGATGATACTCGTCAACCCTTCGATGAAGATAAGCTCAGAGGCGGTATGCTGCGGGCAGTAGAGAAACGCCCTGTGTCCATGGACCAGCTGGAGCAAGCCTTAACAAAAATCAAATCAACCCTGAGGGCAACCGGTGAGCGTGAAATTAACTCAGAGATGATAGGCAATTTGATGATGGAACAACTCATGCACTTAGATAAAGTGGCCTATATCCGTTTTGCCTCTGTCTACCGTGCCTTTGAAGATGTTTCACAGTTCGGTGAAGCCATCGCCAAGTTAGAGAAGTAGCCAGAATTTAAATCGTGATACTGATTTTAATCACACTGATTGTATTAACACTGGCTTGAAATCAACGATTTTGCCCATATAAAGGCTAGCAACACGCCAATGCTAACGCGAGCAAACCATTAGGTGCTAACCATGCCAAGCTGGTCCAAATTTGACATAGAAATGATGAGCCGTGCCATCCAATTGGCAGAACGAGGCCGTTATACCACTCGCCCCAATCCTTGTGTGGGCTGCGTAATTGTCAAAGATGGCATCAAGTTAGCCGAGGGCTACCATCAGAAAGCGGGCTTTGGTCACGCCGAAGTTAACGCCCTTGCTGCGCTGAAATCCGCCAATTTATCCGCCATAGGCGCCACCGCCTACGTAACCTTAGAGCCTTGCAGCCATTTCGGCCGCACCCCGCCTTGCGCCCAAACCTTAGTGGAAAGCGGTGTCGCCAAAGTGGTGGTCGCCATCACAGATGCTAATCCACAGGTTGCCGGTAAAGGCATTGCTATGCTGCGAGAAGCTGGCATAGCGGTTGAAGTCGGTTTATTGCAAGCCCAGGCTCTTGAGTTAAATTTAGGCTTTATGAAGCGCATGCGCACAGGTTTGCCTTGGGTGACAGTGAAACTTGCTGCAAGTCTTGACGGTAAAACTGCGCTCTCAAATGGGGTGTCTAAATGGATAACGGGCGATGCATCCCGTAACGATGTGCAAAAACTTCGCGCCAGAAGCTGCGCGTTAATCACAGGCATAGAAACCGTATTAGCCGATGACCCGAGCCTTAATGTGCGCTATCAAAGCCTTGGCAGTCTTAAAGATGAGCTTGATGTGACTGAGCTTCACCAGCCAGTAAGAATCGTACTCGACAGTAAAGCGAGGCTTACAGCAGACAAAAGGCTTTTTAGCATCACTAGCCCCATTATCTTGGTCAGCACTCAAGCCTACCCCGAGACAGTTATCTTTCCAGCCCATGTGCAATGCCTGCAGTTTGCGCCAGACAATGATGGCAGAGTGCCGTTGATAAGCCTATTTCACCACTTAGGCAAAAGCTATAATCAGGTATTAATTGAAGCCGGCGCCACCTTAGCGGGTAAGGTGCTCGAACTTGGGCTTGGGGATGAACTGTATCTATATCAAGCGATGAAAATCTTGGGTAGCCATGGGCGAAACCTAGTGCAGTTACCGGATTATCAGGCCATGGATGATATTCCAAGCTTGCAGCTGAAAGACAGTCGCCAATTAGGCGAAGATAGACGCTATATTTTTAGACTTGGCAAAGAATAACGCGTTTAGACTTGGCAGAGTGCCACGCGGTTCAACTTGCCAAGCGTCGCCGTGAAGATGGCGCCACATCAGATAACAGCATATAAGATAAGTGAGCCAAACATGTTTACCGGAATAATCGAAGCCCTAGGGACATTAACTAAGATTGAGCGCCACGGTCAGGATATTCGCCTCACTGTGGATAGCGGCAAGCTTGACTTAAGTGATGTTAAACTCGGTGATAGCATTGCCACTAATGGCGTGTGCCTAACTGTCGTTCAGAGCCTTAAACAGGGGTACATGGCCGACGTGTCTGCAGAAACTGTGGCATTGACAGGCTTTGCTCGCTATAAAGTGGGCCAGAAGGTTAATCTTGAAAAAGCCCTTACCGCCACCACACGTTTAGGCGGCCACATGGTCAGCGGTCATGTGGATGGCATGGCAGAGGTGATGCAGCGACAAGCTCGTGGCAAGGCCATCGAGTTTTGGTTAAAAGCGCCCAGTGAGCTTGCCCGCTATATTGCCCATAAAGGTTCAGTGACCATAGATGGCGTTAGTCTTACGGTTAATGAAGTCGATGGTGATAATTTCAGGCTCACTATCGTGCCGCACACTGCTGGCGAAACCACACTATTAGATTTAAACACGGGTGACAGGGTAAACCTTGAAGTGGATCTTATCGCCCGCTACCTTGAGCGTTTGATGGGGGCGAAAGCACCTTCGGCCGAAGGCGGCGTGACCATGGAGCTACTGGCACGCTCAGGATTTATGAAATAGTGATTGGGTAACGAATAACAGCTTAAATTAATGCATAACTAATTTTAACACTTCAACTTGATAGAAGGTCTCATAATGGCGCTACATAGCATAGAAGAAATCATCGAAGACATACGTCAGGGCAAAATGGTTATTCTGATGGACGATGAAGACAGGGAAAATGAGGGCGACCTTATTATGGCGGCCGATTTAGTGACCCCAGAGGCCATTAACTTCATGGCCACCTATGGCCGCGGCCTAATTTGCCAGACCATGACTAAGGCGCGCTGTCAGCAGTTGAATCTTCCTTTGATGGTGACCAACAATAACGCTCAATTCTCCACTAACTTCACTGTGTCTATCGAAGCCGCTACCGGTGTGACGACGGGGATCTCTGCCCACGATCGCGCTGTGACCGTAAAAGCTGCCGTGGCTAAAGATGCCAAAGCTTCTGATTTAGTTCAGCCTGGGCATATATTCCCATTAATGGCCCAAGATGGCGGCGTGCTCATTCGCGCTGGTCACACGGAAGCGGGTTGTGATTTGGCTCGCCTTGCTGGCCTTGAGCCATCAGGGGTTATCGTTGAAATTTTAAATGAAGATGGCACCATGGCGCGCTGTCCAGACCTTGAAATCTTCAGTGAAAAACACGGCATTAAGATGGGCACGATTGCAGACCTTATCGAATACCGCAATACCAAAGAAACCAGTGTGGTGCGTGAAGCCGAATGTAAATTGCCGACACGTTTCGGTGAATTCAACATGGTGACCTTCAGAGATACTATCGATAACCAGTTGCATTATGCTTTGGTGAAAGGCGATGTGAATCACAATCCATTAGTGAGAGTGCATCTGCAAAATACCTTCAACGATTTACTGCATTCTGAGCGAGATCAAAAGCGCAGCTGGCCTTTAGAGACAGCTATGGAGCGCATCGCCACTGAAGGCGGGGTACTTGTGTTGCTGGGTAACCGTGAACATTCAAGCGAAATCCTCGCTAAAGTGAAAGCCTTTGAAGCCGAAGACAAAGGTGAAGCGCCCGTCTCTGCGAAATGGCAAGGGACATCGCGTCGTGTGGGGGTGGGATCGCAAATTTTGGCAAGCCTAGGGGTGAGTAAGATGCGCCTATTGAGCTCGCCTAAGCGTTATCACTCACTCTCAGGTTTTGGTTTAGAAGTGACTGATTATATTTCTGAATAATTTACTCTAGGCAAAATTTAACAATTCTCATTAATTGCATAGCGCTCAGGGCGTTTTGCTGTGATATCATAGCGCCTCTTTTCGCCCCGAGCGGGGTGCTTTAGCTAAATTAGGTAAGATAATGAACGTAGTTCAAGGCAATATCGAAGCGAAAAATGCCAAAGTGGCCATCGTTGTGTCGCGTTTCAACAGTTTTTTAGTTGAAAGCTTACTAGACGGGGCGATTGATACCCTAAAGCGTTTTGGTCAAGTCGCTGATGAAAATATCACAGTGGTACGAGTACCAGGCGCAGTCGAATTACCCCTTGCGGCTCGTCGCGTTGCGGCTAGCGGTAAGTTTGACGGCATTATTGCACTGGGTGCAGTGATCCGTGGTGGTACTCCTCATTTTGATTTTGTTGCCGGTGAATGTAACAAAGGCCTAGCTCAAGTTGCACTTGAGTTCGACTTGCCTGTGTCATTTGGCGTGTTAACTACAGATACCATAGAGCAAGCTATCGAGCGCTCAGGTACTAAAGCGGGTAACAAGGGCGGCGAAGCGGCTCTGGGTTTACTCGAAATGGTTAACGTGCTGCAACAATTAGAACAACAGCTGTCATAGTAGGAAAAGTAATGAAACCTTCTGAGCGCCGTAAGGCTCGCCGTTTAGCTGTGCAGGCTATTTATTCATGGCAATTAAGCAAAAACAATGTTGCTGACGTTGAACATGAATTTATCACAGAGCAAAATATTGATGGCGTGGATGTCGCTTATTTTCGTGAATTATTGGCGGGTGTGGCTTCTAAGCATGAACAAATTGATGACTTGCTTAGGCCACATTTAGACCGTAAATTTGAAGACGTTTCTCCAGTGGAGAAGGCGATTGTCCGTTTGGCAGGTTACGAGTTGACCTTCCGTAAAGATGTCCCTTACAAAGTGGCCATTAACGAAGCCATTGAGCTTGCAAAAGCTTTTGGTGCGGACGATAGCCATAAGTTTGTTAACGGACTATTAGATAAACTCGTTAGACGTTAACGAGTCAGTAAAACGGTATCTTAGGATACCGTTTTTCATTTTCACCCCATACTCAATTTGTAGAAGGTGGGCGGAGTGTTCCGCACCAGACGGTAAAGTGAAAGAATTCCAACTCATCGAGCACTATTTTCATCGCCAAAATCAGCAGCGCCGCGACGTGAAGCTGGGCATAGGTGATGACTGCGCCTTAGTTCAAGTCCCCGAAAACAAATCCCTGGCCATTTCCTGCGATACCTTAGTCGAAGGTGTGCATTTCTTTGCCGATATGCCAGCAAGAGAACTGGGCTACAAATCCTTAGCGGTGAATCTGTCTGACTTAGCGGCGATGGGCGCAGAGCCAGCATGGATGACCTTAGCGCTAACCTTACCTGAGGTTAACCAAACCTGGCTGCAAGGCTTTAGCGAAGGCTTATTTGAAGCGGCGGATTACTATGGCGTCAGTTTGATTGGTGGTGATACCACTCGCGGACCGTTAAGCATCAATATCACCATCCATGGTCTAGTGCCCAATGACACAGCGCTCAAGCGCAGTGGCGCCAAAGTGGGAGATTGGATTTATGTCACCGGCACCTTAGGGGATTCCGCCCTAGGTTTGAATATTTTGGCTGGCAAGGTGCAAGTAGATGCCGACAATAAAGACTACTTAATTGGTCGTCATTATCGCCCCACACCTAGGGTGCTAGCGGGACAGTCATTGCGCTCATTAGCCAGTAGCGCCATCGACTTATCCGATGGCTTGATGTCAGATCTTGGCCATATTCTTAAGGCTTCAGAAGTGGGGGCCATCATCGATGTCGGCAGTATTCCACAGTCTGAAGCCATGACCAGCAGTGTTAGCCAAGATGATGCCCTAAGTTACGGCCTCACCGGCGGCGAAGATTACGAACTGTTATTTACTGTGCCTGAATCTCAGCGGGGGGCGCTGGATACTGCACTCTTGCATGCTGGGGTTAAGTTCAGCAAAATTGGTCAAATCTCAGCTGGGCGTGAACTTAAATTGCTCCTCGATGGCCAAGCATTTATCCCCAATTTCAGTGGTTTTGAGCATTTTTAATGACGTTTCTCACCCAAGACGCTAATGTTGCTAAGTTATCCCTAAAAAACCCGGTGCACTTTCTTGCCTTGGGTTTTGGCAGCGGGCTGGCAGCCAAAGCGCCTGGTACCTTTGGTACCCTTGCCGCCGTTCCCCTGTACCTATTGCTGGCACAACTTAGCCTTCCCTGGTATCTGGCCATCACGGTATTTTGCTCTGTTATCGGCATTTATATTTGCGGGCAAGCCGCTAAAGACATGGGGGTGCACGATCATGGTGCTATCGTCTGGGATGAAGTCGCCGGTTTATTGATTACTATGATTGCCGCCCCACAAGGCGTTATCTGGCTTGCTATAGGCTTTGGCCTATTTCGCTTCTTCGATATTGTTAAACCTTGGCCCATACGTTGGCTCGATGCCAAAGTCCATGGCGGCTTTGGCATAATGATCGACGATGTGCTAGCCGGTGTGTTCGCCTTTTTGAGCTTACAGCTCATCATCTTCTGGTTAGGCTAACTGGATTACGGATTACGGATTACGGATTACAGATTACAGATAATCAATATCCAAAAATAAAAATAGCCGCTCATAGAGCGGCTATTTTGTATCTGTAAGCTTAACAGTATTTACCTTGTTTGCTACGCTGACTGCATAAGCTCCCTGGCGTTGGCTAAAGTGTTTTCTGTGATCACATCACCGCCCAGTAAGCGTGCCAGTTCTTGAATTCTTTGCTCTTTATCTAATGGTCTCATTGTGGTTTCAGTGCTGCCCGCCTTATTAAACTTATCCACAAACATGTGTTGATGACCATTGCCTGCCACTTGCGGCAAGTGAGTCACGCACAAGACTTGGGTGGAGTCACCTAAACTTCTGAGCATACGGCCAACCACGGCGGCCGTTGGGCCTGAAATCCCCACGTCCACCTCATCGAAAATGAGCGTTGGGGTGGCGACTTTCTTGGCGGTAATGACTTGTATGCCCAAACCAATACGTGACAGTTCACCACCTGAGGCGACTTTTGCCAAAGGCTGTAACTCTTGCCCTGGGTTAGTGCTGACTAAAAACTCTACGTGATCGCAGCCATTGCTGCTAAGCATTTGCGCATCAAAATTAACCGCTATGGTGAATTTTCCTTTAGGCATGTTCAACTCATGAATGGAGCGAGTCACCAGTTTATCTAGCTCCTTGGCATAGCGACAGCGGCTCTGACTGAGCTTTTGCGCATGACTTAAGTAGGCTTGCTTATTGATTTCAAGTTGGGCCGCTATTTCATTAAGCTTGGTTTCATCACCGTCAATGTCAGCCAGCTCTTGGGACAGTAGCTGATGATGTATTGCCAGCTTATCGGCGCTAACATGATGTTTTCGTGCTAATTGCATGGCCTTTGAGAGACGCAGCTCAAGCTGAGCGAAATGCTCAGGATCAAGCTCTAAATGGCTTAAGTAGTCTTCAAGCTCGCTGGCGCTTTCTTGCACTTGGATCAAGGCTTCATTAAGCATCACAGCCACATTAGCAAGCTTTGGATCTAAGCCGGCTAACGTATCGGCCAAGGATACCGCTTTATTGAGCAAGCTCTCAATATTGGCTTCATCATCTTCACACAATAATGACAGACCCGCTTGGCAGCTTTCAATTAACTCACTGCCGTTAGCAAGGCGCTTGTGTTCTTGCTCAATTTCTTCAAACTCTTCCGGCTTCAGTCCAAACTCATCCAGTTCTTCAACTTGGTATTGCAGTAATTGCTTACGGGCAATGCGTTCTTGCTGACTCAGTTGCAGCTGCTTGAGCTCGCTTTCAATCTGCTTGCTTCTTTGGTAGCTGCTGCTGACGGCATCGAGTAGGAGTTTGTGATTGGCGTAGCTGTCTAACAAGGTAAGCTGGTGCTCACTTTTTAGCATGGCATGGTGGGCATGTTGGCCGTGAATACCAATGAGTAGCTGCCCTATATGTTTAAGCTGGGTGACAGGTACTGGGTTGCCGTTAATATAGGCACGGGTACGGCCATCACTGTTTAGGGTGCGTCGTAAGATACATTCATTATCGAGCTCGAGATCGTTATCCTCGAGCCAGCGCTTGGCAAGAGGTACATCATCTAAGCTAAAGCGGGCACTGATCTCGGCTTTTGTTGACCCCGGGCGCACACTATTAGCATCGCCTCGATTACCTAGGCATAAGCCTAAGGCGTCGATCGCAATAGACTTACCGGCACCGGTTTCACCTGTGATGCTGGTCATGCCCGCTCTGAAATCTAATTCAAGAAAACGTACAATGGCAAAATTATTAATGCTGAGTTGGCAAAGCATAGTCAATTCCCGTTCGATAAATGCACAAACACTGTATTGATAAACAGTATACACTGGTTTTTTATACAGTAAAGTGAGCTGAGTTAATTTTGAGTTGTTTTTTATGCATCATCAAATACTGGCCTCTTACCTTATTGATATATCTATATATAATTGTTTTCACTTATTTTGTTTCTGCCTGATTGCAAGGATAAGCTCACTGTTTACATCAGTAGAGTTAGTGCCCCGTTTAAAAATTTACTTCAAGCTTATGTGTAGTGTCTTGCCCATAGCATAATTTGGATGATTCTGATAAGTTCATTAAATACAGTTGATTAGCAGTACTCACTGGAGGGAATCTTATTGGAAGCACTTAAGGCGAAATTGATCGATTTAGAAGAATGCTTATTCGAGCCTAAGGTGAGGGGATCAATTGCCGAACTTGATAAGCTGCTGGGGGATGATTTTATCGAAATAACCGCAGCGGGTAGCCAATTTGACAAACAAGCTGCATTAGCGCGCCTGCCTTTTGAGTCGCCACCCCTAATTCAAGCCCAAGATTATCAACTTAGAATGCTAGCAGTAGATTGTGCCCAACTCTTGTATCGGGCGACTATGGTAAAAGCGGGTGAAACAGAGGCAAGTGTATCGCTTAGATGCTCCATTTGGCAGCTTAGAAATCAGCAATGGCAAATGGTTTATCATCAAGGTACTTATTGTTAGCAGGGCTCGCTATAAAAATTCATTTTAATATTCAGGCTGAATTAAACGAAACCGTTGATTTAATATCGACTGTGATAAAGGACTTATCATTCTTATGCTCAACAAACACTGGTTTGCACTGATTGACAATTTTAAGGCCTAGCATGATTACAAAACTTGAACATTGTGATGCCGAAATAGCGGATCACATTTTCTCTATTTTCCAAGCCTCATACAAGATCGAAGCTCAGCTAATAGGCGCGGCTAACTTTCCGCCACTGTCCCGAAGCGCAGCAGATATAGCACAATCAGGGTCACAATTTTATGGCTTTAGTGAGCATGCCAGTCTAGCGGCGGTAATAGAGATTGTTCTGGAGGATTATTGTTTAGATATTAATAGCCTCACCGTTAGCCCTGACTATTTTAGGAGGGGCATTGCCAGCAAGCTAATACGCTATGTGCTAGTAAATTTTGAATATGCACAGGCGGTTGTCGAGACCGCCGTTCGCAATCACCCTGCCATTAAGTTATATAAGCAGCAGGGTTTTGTTGAATATAAGCGCTGGACGCCTTCCCATGGTATTGAGAAACTGGCAATGTCATTGAGGGCTGCGCCTTAGGCCACAAGCGCTAAGTGGCTTTTTTTTAACTATTATCTAGTCGTTCTAACTAGGATGTGAAATATGCAGGATGTGAAATATGCAGGATGAAAAGTGGCTGTTTGACACTGAGCTTAAAGGCAAGACAGTGACGTTAAAGCCATTACAGAGAGGGCATGCAGCGGCTTTGGTGGATGCTGCATCTGATGGCCAACTGTGGGACTTATGGTTTACCAGTGTTCCAAATCAGGATTCTGTTGATGCCTATATTGATTTAGCGTTATCAGAACAAGCGCTAGGGCGGTCCTTGCCTTTCGTGGTGGTTGATAATCTTAGCCAAAAGATTATCGGCAGCACTCGTTTCTGCAATGCTGATTGTGCGAATAAGCGAATAGAAATTGGCTATACCTGGTATTCAAAAAGCTATCAAAAAACACTAGTGAATACAGAATGTAAATACCTTCTCTTGAACCATGCATTTGAGCACCTCAAGGCGATTGCCGTTGAGTTTAGAACTCATTGGTACAACCAGGCTTCACGTACAGCAATTGCTCGTTTAGGTGCCAAACAAGATGGCGTGATCAGAAACGCGCAGATAATGGCCGATGGTAGCTATCGAGATACCGTGGTATTTTCGATAATCAACCATGAATGGTTAGCGGTGAAAGCGAATTTGATGTTTAACATGCAAACTCGAAATAAATAATAACTAAAGGCCACTTTCTGTCGAAACTGCTAAGTTTCAGAAACAAGAAGGTGGCCTTTTTAGCTGATGCTACTAATTTATACGATTAACGATTAACGATTAACGATTAACGAATAGCGATTAACTATGACTCATTCTTCATAGCTTTCGATGAGATTATTAACTGCTTTTGATATCAAGTCTTTTTTCATTGAAGTGCGGCAAACGCTCTGGTTAAACCAGAAGCTCATCGGCTGTTCGAAACCTATACCGTGCATATAGTTGTAGATAGCTTTACGCAGCCCCTCGCCCAGCATTTCATGATCTGTGCCTGTGGGATCGGTAAAGTCCACATCGTTTTCAGCGAATAAAATTTCTGGGCGCTCAGCGAGGGTAATGCCAAATTGTTCAGGGTTCATGCCAATAGGGCTGTGAACCGTGGCGACAAAACGATGCCAGTAGGCGGACTGAAAACAGCCTAGGGCCATCATCTGACGCACCATCTCAAGGGAGTCGACAGTTTCTTGCTCGGTTTGGGTGGGGAAGCCATACATCAAGTAAGCGTGAACCATAATCCCAGCATCACTGAAGGCTTTAGTGACCTTGGCGACGCGCTCTACACTGACGCCTTTTTTCATCAGTTTTAAAAGGCGATCGGACGCCACTTCAAGGCCGCCGCTGACCGCGATACAACCAGAGTCTGCCAGTAATTGGCAACGTGCTGGGCTAAAGGTTCGCTCGAAACGAATGTTGCCCCACCAACTGATCACCACACCGCGCTCAATTAAGCGTTTTGCGAAGGCAAATAAAGTCTTTGGCGGCAGGGCTTCATCAACAAAATGAAAGCCTGTTTGCCCAGTTTCTTCGATAAGTTGTTCGATGCGGTCAACCAGAATATCGGCGCCAGCGGTGTCGTAGCGGTCGATATAGTCCAGGCTGACATCACAAAAGCTGCATTTACGCCAGTAACAGCCATGGGCTATGGTGAGCTTATTCCAGCGTCCATCACTCCAAATTCTGTGCATGGGATTGAGCATTTCACATAAAGATAGGTATTCATCCAAGGGCAGGCCATCGTAAACCGGCGCGCCGACTTCGCTTTGGGGGATATCGTGCAGCTGGGCATTTTGATTTAAATGCACATGGGGCTGACCATTTTCATCCTCAGCGAGAAAGTAAGTGCGTACTAGCTCATCGATTTCGCGCTTGCCTTCAAAGTATTCAAGTAGGGTGATAAAGGGGCGCTCGCCATCATCCAGACAGATAAAATCGACAAATTCAAACACCCTAGGATCTTTCAGTGCCCGAAGCTCAGTATTAATAAAGCCACCGCCTAGCACGATAGGAAGTTCAGGATTGATGGCTTTACAGGTTTGCGCAATGCGTAAGGCGCCCAGCATATTACCGGGGAAAGGCACGGTTAATGCGACGACGCTTGGCTGAGTTTCTTCCAGATACTGCTCGACTAGTTGTTCTAAAATCTCAGAGCTGAAGCTCGGCTCACCCATCAAGGTTTCGTAGAGATTATCAAAGCTTGGGTTGGCTGCGGCTAATTGCTCACCATAACGGCTGACTTCAAAGTAGGGATCAACCCCTTGAGTGATGACGGTCGACAGATCGTTAATAAACAGGGTGGCGAGATATTTGGCCTTATCTTGCACGCCAAGATTGCCGAAGGCGGCCTGCAACACATCGCCGGATACCGCTTCCATTTGTGCAATGGCGTCAAAGGCTGGGCCTTCGGGTAAAAAGCGGCGGGAATTTATCCGCATGGCAAGGCTTGGATCCTTGCCCTGCAAAAAGCGAATCGCGCTCTCAACGGTCAGATGGTAGCGGTCAAACTCAGCCAGAAAATTAAAGATGGCATCGGGCAATTCATCGTCTTCAAAATGCTCGAAGTTTTCTTCCACGTGCTGGCGAATGCTCTCAAGCGCAGGGGCCGTCATCATCTCAAGAAATAGCTCAATGGCAGGATCTCGCTGCACCGCCTCATAGCCACGTGAGCGCAAAAACCCCGTTAAATATGCCGTTGCCGGATAGGGGGTATTTAGCTGGGTCATAGGTGGAGTCATTAGAAGAACGGTCATAGCCTGCCTTGAACGTAAAATCGGATAAAAATTTGGTCGCATTCTAGCAGTAAAAATAGCTCAAATCCCTTTAATTAAGGATGGTTTTTAGATAGCCACTGCCAAGTTGTCGCATTTGCTTTTCACCCCAGGCCACTCGTTGATGCAGATACGGAGTTAAATGGTGAGGGGAGCGGCTGCGGGGGCTTGGCAGCAGCACGGCTAGTCGCGCGGCTTCGTTAATGGATAGATAGCGTGCCGATTTATTAAAATAATGCCGACTGGCGGCTTCCACGCCATAAATCCCTTTGCCGAATTCTGCCACGTTTAAGTACACCTCTAAGATGCGCTTTTTGCCCCAAACCGCTTCAAGGCTCACGGCCAGCATGGCTTCTAGGCCTTTGCGGACCAAGTTTCTGCCGGGCCAAAGTAAGAGATTTTTTGCGGTTTGTTGAGTGATGGTACTGGCACCACGAAGGCCTTGGCCGTCGTCATATTGGTTAAGGGCTTTAGTGATGGAGGTAAAATCAATGCCGAAATGCTTAGGAAACAGCTGATCTTCCGAGGCAACTACAGCCAGGGGAAGGTGCGATGGCAGTTCATCTATGCTTACCCAATGCTGGCTGACAGGGTACGCGCTTTGCAGCATAAATGAAGTGGTCGGCGGCGGCACAAATCTCAGCACCAGTAAGAGCACAAGCAATAATAAAACCACAACTAGCAAAAAACGCCATGTGATAAACCAAGTCCAAGCCATAAAACCGCGTCTACGAACTGTCATTCATTGTCTCATCTAAGGGTTAACTAGCCTAGGAGGCTGTGGAGGGCTTCAAAGTTCACGCTTTATGAACTGCAAAATGTGCAATGTGCAAGAGTATAGGGTATTGAGCATCAAGACCAAAGGTGAATAAAGGGCTAAGGCTGAATGGCTGTTCCAATCACATATTCAAGCATTGTCATGAACCACAGGCGCATCCATAGCAAGGGCATAAAATTTTAAATGTGAGTTTTTCGATGTTAATTTTTTGTAAAACCCACCTTTGCTAACTAGCTTATAAAGATGCGAAAAAATCATTGCTAAATTAGCCTGCTTAGCACCATACATGACGCTAAGGCAGCTGAACAAATAAAAGGATTTAGACATGTATGCTCAAGTAGAGAAGCCAAAAGAGAATAAAAGCAGGGCGACTGCTAATTCTGTTACTCAGAAAAAGAGCAATGGAAAGCAAGGGGCTGGATTTGCGGATAATCGCCCTGAAACTAAAGTGCAAAGAAAGTCTCAGAGTTTGGCGGACAATAGGATGATACATAATCCTATAGATCCTATAGATCCTATAGATCCTATACAAAGAAGAGTGCTAATGGTGGAAAATAACCCTGATTGGATCATGCTTCGCAATGCAGATGTTCTTTCAAAAAATAAAGGAGGTGGAAAGATTCAACACTTAGCTAGTAATCCTAGTCTCGCAGATGTCAACACAGGAGAGTTTCTTTACCTAGTTGGGCATGGAAACTCTGAAATAATCGGGGGGGATACCCATTGGGGTCCTCAGGAAATGGCGGGAAACCTTCATAATCTTGGGTTACCCCAGGAGCATAGACATATTTTATTAAGTGGAGTATGTAATTCGGCTTCTGGTGAAGAGAGTTTTGCAGAAGTATTAAAAATAACACTAACAAATGCTTATGGTTATGTTAATAGTGTCGTAATTGGTGCGGTTGGCTTAGCTATTGCAGGCTTTCATGATGGTTGGCAAGATACAGTAGTAAAGCCTGAAAACCAAAAAGCTGAACTTGCATTGGAGAATAAAATAAAAATAGAAGAAAAAGTGTCGGCGGGAATTGAAAAAGCAAAAAAAATAATTAGTTCTGGTGAAATACCAAATATAGCAGAACGAGCAGCAATTATATCGCAATTAGTTGGCCCTTTTTACGTGCGACTTGCTGAAGAACATGCAAAGAATGAGGGGATAACGTTTGATAGTGATGACCCTAATGCCCGTAAAGGCTTTTATAGCTAACGGTAAGCAGACAAAAAGCGAAAAGGTCATTACTTGCTCTAAAATTACTCTGATTTGTTGGTTTAATGATAAATTTGTAGCGCTAATGGTCGCTATAGGTTATTTTAATGTGGAAGTTGGTGTGGATAGGTTGCAAGATTACGAAGAGATTAAGCGAAGTAGATTCTGTAAAAATAGTAGATCGTGACTGCTTTTTTCGAGTATTGAATAGTCTCTGACTATCAACGGAAAACTGAAAAAATAGATTTTCACTGAAAACTTATGTGGCAACTAGCAGTTTAGTCGCTTACAGAATTTACACGGCAACATAGAAAACGACTAGAGCTGTTTGATGGGAAAATATGTTACCTGAATGAAAAGGAATTTATTGTTTCGGGCATATTGGAAGCCCAAATCCACGGGCGGTAGCGTGCTAAAAAGCAGGAGCTAACATCATTCAGGGAAGCTTGAGTAGCACTATGACGCCCCAAGTCATCTTTTCGACTTGCATTGGCTCGATATCTCCAATTTCGCGTCAGAAATCGTATCTACTGTAACAGTTCACCGACAGGTACTTGTCCAAAAATTGGCTGAGTCATTACACAGGGCTGGACGGACGCATGAATGTGTCCTTTTTAACCCAAAACGACTTATTGTATTTTGACATGCCGTAATTTTGATTCAAGCAGATGGTTATCTGAAAAACAATTAGAGCGGAATTACATCGCATTATGTCCAGTAAAGTTCGCGATTTTGCCTTGGGTCGTTACTCGCCATGCTTAATTATTGGTGTTATATTCAGCAATAGATAAGTTATTCACTAAAATTTAAATGGATGTAGATTTTTGAAATATTTCTTTCACGAGAAAATGGTAGTAATCTTATGTGTACTTACTGTTTTTCTTGGAGTGCTTTGCGCATACAATAATAAGATCCAACTACTTCCAAATGTAGAACCTCCCAAGATTTCTTTTTTTGTTATTTGGCCAGGTGCATCAGAAAACTTTTTAATCACTGACGTAGTTCAACCCTATGAAGAAGCTATTTTAGGTAGGTTAGAGCGGCTTGAAAGTCTCAAAGTCACTACACGGCCTGAAAGAGCTTCGTTTGAAGTGACCTTTTCTTTTGGTACCAACCTTGAAGAAGCCGAAAGCAAGTTAGCCGCTTTATTATCAAGAGCTCGCACCCTACCATTAAATGTTAAGCCGTTGACTTTTCATCATGGTGGCACCAACGTGTCCAATCGAGTGGTTGGGAGTTATTTTATCACGTCAGAGAGTAGTGAGTTTTCACCAAAGCAATTGTCAGTTATAAGCAACCTCGCTAAGCAAAAGTTCAAGCTATTGCCGGGTGTAGAATCCGTTGAACTTAACCCTGCCTTGGAAAGTCAGCTTCAAATTCGCTTGGATATGAATAAATTATATCAGTTAAATCTTAGTTTTGATGCAATCCGACAAATTGTTGGTGGGTTGTTGACTCAACCGGTTATTCAATTGTATGAAAACGAAAGGGTGATCACTGCCAAGTTCAAGCCGACGACATTGTTGGAAGATATTCGACAGATTCCTATCGCGCATGTCGATGGAGTATCCATTTTATTGCAGGATGTCGCACAGGTTGAAGTTGGTCCAATAACGCAAACCGCTGTGTCTCGATTTAATGGCCAAGAAGCTATTGCGATGCGTATTCTACGCTATGCCGATGCCAACCTTATCGAAGTACAAAAAAAGGTTGACGAAGTACTGGCACAAGAGGCTGTGACTCTGGATTCAGCTGGTTTAATATATAATTTATCTTTTGATACTAGCATCTTTATTGAACGTGCCATTTTTTGGATAATAGGATCATTAGCTACAGGGTTCATTCTAACCACATTCGTATCCTACTGTTTTTTTAGGCGGTTTAAACCGACAATATTAGCTACGTTAGTAATACTATTGTCGACTTGTGGCGTTTTAATCGTTTTATATCTGACTAAAACATCAATCAATGTAATTTCCTTGGCTGGAATAACGTTCGCTACAGGCATGTTTGTTGATGGTGTGTTAATTATAGTGGAGTATCTTGATCGGCTTAAGCCGGATAAGCGCTCCTCGCTAGAAAGAACCCGTTCTTCGCTTAATAAATTAGTGCCAGCCCTGTTGGTCTCGACTATTACCACTGTAATTGTATTCATCCCGATAATTTTCAGTCAAGGCGCAGAAAGCCAGCTCTTTAAAGGCCTAAGTTTAGTTATTGCTTCAGGGTTATTATTCGCCCTGTTCTTTACCGTATTGCTTGTGCCGTTTTTTGCTGAGTATTTCGGTCAGCCGGAACCTCGCTCTGAAATTGCTTTCCCATTTGTTACTAATGCTGTGCGCAGCTTAATAAAAAGCAAACGGAGCAGTGTTTTTTTTGTTATATTTTTGGTTGGTGGCAGTTTGCTTTCCCTAAGCATTTTTATTCCTTCATTGAGTTATTTACCATCGGTGAAGCGAGACACCGTTGATGTTTACATACCGTTATCAGGAGACTTGAGGATCGAAACTGTCCAGCACAATATTGTTGGACCGATAAATGATATACTGCAGGCTGTACCAAGTGAAATTATAGTAAAAAATAATTATGTTATTGCTTGGCCTCATTTCGCTACGGCCGCGGTAAGATTGAACGATAGTAAGCAGATCCCGGCGTTAATTCCATATCTCCAGCAGTCACTTAAAGAACACCTGCCTAGTAACCGAGTCCTCGTTTTACAGGGAGAGCTTTTAGGGGGACTCGAGAGTGCCAACGATATTGAAATTAATTTATATGTTAGCGACCAGCAATGGCTTGCTGAGAACATTTCAATAGTCCGCAATATTATCGAAAGTGCACTTCCAGATATTTCAATTAGAGTCATCCCCGATGTGGAAAGGTTTGTAAAGGAATATGAATTTTCACCTAATTTGCTGAGTCTTCGTGACTCAGGTATCACTAACGACGAGCTAACAAACTTATTTAGAACAATCGGAAAGTCTGATTTCATTGGTAAATGGAAAAGTGATGATGAAGTTGTTAATGCCTACATCACCATTGAAGATAATTATCAAGACGTTGCTAATATTCCGTATGTATCACGTAATGGAGTCCGAACATATATGGGCTCGCTAACGAACATTAAGACTTCTGATGTACTACCGTCATTAAACCGCCTTAACGGAAGTGCCGCACTTACCATAAGTTTGCGACCTACAAGTAATGAAAGGACGGTATCATCAGTTTTGGCTGTTCTTGAGCAGGATGTTGCGCCAGCTATTAGGCAATTAATGGGAGATAAAGGGTATATCGGGATAGAGGGAAGTGCATCAAGTTTATCTAAAACTAAATGGTTTTTGGCATTGTTGCTATTTTTTATTGTGTTATCTTTTATTGTTATTCTTGCATTTCTATTTAGATCTATAAAACTCAGCATGTACGTACTGCTATCTTTAATACCTGCATTGGCTGGAGGCATACTTGCATACAATTTTTTAAGTTTCGTAACCATGTCAGACTTTAATGTGCTGACGATGCTAGGGTTTGCAATTATGCTAGGTATTGTTGCTAATAATTCTATTTTACTGGTTGATGCTGCTAATAATGTAAGTGCTCATTGTAGTGATTGCGATGCGATTTTGTTCGCGGTTAATGAGCGGGTAAGAGCAATAGTGATCAGTTCATTAACGACCGTTTTGGGGATTTTACCGTTACTGTTATTTCCTTCGGAAGCGTCACAACTTTATCAAGGTATCGCAGCCATAATCGTCGGAGGAATTGTTGTGAACTTATTAACTGTGTTGTTTCTAACTGCCGCCACTATTAGAATTTTTGGTTTAGAGCGTCCAACACTCGGCTTCCCTCAAAATTTAGAAGTTGAAATAGTTAACAAGGGCTTATAATGTCAAACAGATTTTTATTTATTCTATCATCGTTCCTTTTTTTTACACCATGGTCAACATCGGCTGTTGAAGTTAAATTGCCTGGTACAGTTTATTCAAAGGATAAGTTGATTGTGTCTTCTGAACAGTCTGGTCAGCTATTGTTTATTTTAGATAAAGGCCAGTCTTTTAAGAGAGGGCAGGTTATTGCTGAAATTGAAAGCCATTATGACGTGAAAATGCTTAGTTTGTTATATTCAATGCGCGACAACGTAAAAAGTAAAATATCAGAGCTTGATCGCGTTATTAATGGTTACACAATTCTGGCAAAAAACAACGCCATTTCTGAAGAGCAGAGGAGCGCTAAAAGTAATGAATATACTAACTTGCTAATTGAATTGAATCATGTCGAGCAACAAATCATTCAGTTTGAACTAATCATAGATAAGAAAACTATTAAAGCACCGTTCGATGGAGTCATACTTGAGCGAGAAACTCAGGCTTTTGAAGTGGTGCAGAGCGGAAAACTGTTAGCGACTATTGATAACCCGGCATCTAAATATTTACAAGTATTTGTACCTTGGCATCTCTACAACGATCTAGATTTTAATCATGCTTATGTTGTTGATAATAATGACAATATTTCATTGGAGTTAGATTATGTAGTACGGGAGGTTAACTCCCGTAATAATGTCATCGAGTTAAGCTACAAAATTATTGGTGGTAATGCTTTGCCAGGGCAAGCATTGCAAGTGACAATTGTACAGCAGTCGAATCAAAAGTAGGGCATGTAACATTATGATTAATTATTAATATATATCCTTTAATCAAACTCAGTAAGAAATATATTTAGAGAATCAAGTGCTGAATGATAATGATTTGAATCAGAAGTCTGATATTTTGGCGAACTAGTTCTGTCAAATTTTGGGTAGATGTAGGTCTTTGGCCGGTTGCTCTTCCCATCATTTCCTGTGCGCGGTCATATTTTTTTTGATATTTAATCAAAGAACACTTGCGCATGGTTATCATCATTTGATTCTGCCATGATAATTAAAATAATATGTATTGCGGAGTGAGCAGTTATGTGATTGAATTAAAGGGTTGCAGCGATTTAAACGTTGTAGCTTGTTTATCACAATTTATTAAGGATAGTAAATATGAAAAATCAAAATGTAAAAATCAGTGGTAAGTTCGAAAATGGTAAGCTTCAGATGTGTCAAGTTGGTTCAAAAGGTTCAGTTAAAGCAGACAGAGGTTTTGTAGCTGTAAACGCACCTTTTAAGCCAAACACATCTAAATAGTATATTAATTTAACGGTTTTAAATTAATATAAATTGAAGTGTATAGCACTGATTATTAATATGTTGCTCAGTGCTATTATAGTGTTCTAGCTTACATTTTTAATATGTGTTGTTCAGCGTCCCTGTAATAAAAAATAATACAATTTAGTGATTTTCAAATGCGAACAAGAAAGGGAAGCAGCATATGAGTGGAGTCAACAATTGCGCAGCATCCATTTAAGTGGAATGCTGATGAAAAATTTGAAGAAATGGATAAGTAATTGATTATGAACTTATATGAATTCCTTTGTCAAAAACAAATAAGTATTGAAGAAGTTGTCGCAACAGCAAAAAGTAAAGGTCAGTTGATTGAGACAGATATTCTTTTGGTCGTTGGCTCACTTTCTGAAGGTCTAGCGACATTAAAATCAGATTTTGATTTAATCTTAATTACTGAACGTGATATAAACTCCATTTCCGATAAAAAAAGCATTTCCTGGGTAGTGGGCAGTTGTTTGGTCGATATGGAGATAAAGAAAAAATCGACTGTTTTAGAATTAACAAGTCGATTTAATACTTGGGTGAATCATGGTTGGGACAAAGCCTTTTCTGCTGACTTTACACCTGAAGAACGAAAGTTACTTCATCGTTATTTAAATGGCATATTTTTGGATGACGATAATAATGCCAAACGAAATGAAATAGTGCAGTTTAATAAAGAGCAGTTAGCAAAACTTAAGCTGCATTCCGCTCGTCATACTTCACGAACTATTCAAGTTGATATGGTTGGTCATAAGTTAAGTAAGGATTTCCGTTCACTTGCTTATGCATCTATTGAATTGTTAGGACATGCAACTGACGCATTATTAGCTGCCAGCTATTTGACTAATCCACTTGTGAAGTGGAGGAGCCGGCTATTGGGGACCTTGTTAGATAATGGGATTTCTCAAATCAATAGCAAATATGTGGAGACAGAGGCAGCAGATTTAATTTGGTATTTGCATACATTACCAGAAAGCGAACCTCAGGCCATTCTTAGTAAAGCAGAAGAAGTAGTTCATTACTGTCGATTGATGTTTTTATATGCAGAACTGAAACTAGTTTATCCAGAGTTGCTCAGTTCATTTCATCAGATCAAGCAAGTTATAACTTCAAATATCAGTCGTGACGATTCGAAATTATTACCTTGTCTCGAACTCGACGTCGATTTTCACATTGATGATGGTGAAATATACATGGCGAGATTAAACGAATTTGGTGAAGTCATTCAGGCCAACCTGGCAGAATTTAGCCTAGCGTTGCAGTTCGACGGTCTTGCTTTGTCAGAAGAAGCATTGAGAGGTGTTTATCCCGAGCAGGTTGATGATAAGGAAAGAGCTGTATTAAACAATTTGATCAGTAAATTTCATCAAGCAAATCTGTTTTCGGAGAGTCCTTTTTCGGAGTAATCTAGGAAGTCGCTCGATTTTGAACTGATGGTATACACCATACCTGAATTAATTGAAATACAATAAATTAAAGAAAATAAAATGAAAGGTTTATATAAACACCAGAACAAAAAGCGAACTTTAAAGGATATTCTGTTATCTCCAACGACCGAGTATTTGATGGAAGCGCATAACGCGATTTCTGCCAAAATAATTGAAGAGGTAGGTTTTTCCGGAATTTGGGCTTCTGGTTTAACTATTTCATCTTCACTTGGGGTGCGCGACAGGAACGAGATTTCCTGGACTCAGGTAATTGATGCTGTTGAATATATGACTGACGTTGTGGACTGCCCGATTTTACTTGATGTGGACACAGGTTACGGTGATTACAACAGTTTTCGTCGGGTAGTGAAAAAGTTGTGTCAGCGAAATATATCCGGTTGTTGTATTGAAGATAAGATATTTCCTAAGCAGAATTCTTTTATCGGAGAAAGGCAAGAATTGGCTTCTATTGCAGAGTTTACAGGCAAAATAAAAGCGGGAATCGATCACCGAGAGAATGAGGATTTTGTTATTATTGCCAGAACCGAAGCACTCATCTCTGGTTATGGTATTGACGAAGCGTTACGTCGTGCAGAGGCTTATTACGAGGCTGGTGCTGATGCAATATTAATTCACTCAAAATCGTCAAATGCAGATGAAGTACTTGAATTCTGCAATTTATTTACTGCTCCTTGTCCAATAGTTATCGTGCCAACCAAATATTACAACACGCCGACTAACGTGTTCGAAGAGGCAGGCGTTTCAACTGTAATATGGGCCAACCATTCACTCAGAGCTTCTGTTAAAGCCATCCGGGAAACCGCAGAGATTGTTTTCAAAGAAAAATCATTAGTGTCTGTTGAGAATAAAGTTGCGTCATTAGCTGAAATATTTCGCTTAAACGGTGAACATGAAATGGAGCAGATTGAAAAACGCTATCTTCAGGAAGCCGATAGTAGCAATATTATTTTTCTTGCTGCTTCAAGAGGGCAGTATCTCAAAACACTGACTGAAGATCGTCCTAAGTGTTTAATTGAAATTAATGGTAAACCTCTGCTTCAACATGCTATTAACCGGTTCAGAAGTGTTGGTGTTAATGATATTAGCGTGGTCTCTGGCTATAAAGGAGAACAGATAAATCATTATGACGTCAAGAACATTGCCAATAGTGAATATGAAGCGACTGGTGAATGTTACTCATTATATTGCGCACTTAGCCAAATCAAGAAATCAACGATAGTTGCTTATGGGGATCTTATTCTCGACGGTTACATCATTAATCAATTACCCAAAAATGACAGTGATGCAGACATTGTTATATATGTCGATAAAAGCAACGAACAAATAGATAATCATGACGGGTGTTTTGTTCAGTGCTCTTCTTCTTATTCCCCGAATCCTTTTGAGAACGAGGGCGTTTCTGTACTTGCTATTGTCGATGCCAGTGATCGTTTGAATGCTCACGGACAATGGATTGGAGTGATGAAGATTATGGACAAAGGGGTTGCAAGAGTACATGAAGCACTTCAGCAGCTTATTGATGCCGGAGAAGTTTCTGCGTCGATAAGTGATTTATTGGGGCAATTATTGAAAACAGGCTCAAGAGTAAAATGTGAGTACGTGAATGGTGGTTGGATAGACATCAACACCGCAATGGATTTGGAATTTGCAAAACGTGCAGAGGCTAAGGCAGTATGAACTCAGCTATTATTGAACATGTGAAACTACAAAATATAACGTTTTGGAGTTCAGTGCCGTGCTCAATATTGAATCCTTTATATAACGTATTTTCCCGAAGTGATGATATTAGAAGTGTCACCGCAACTTCAGAAGGCGAAGCTGTTGGTATCGCAAGTGGAGCATGGCTAGCAGGAGAAAGAGCTGGAGTTATGATGCAAAACTCTGGTCTTGGAAATGCTATTAACCCACTGACATCACTTAATATTCCTTTTCAGATCCCTCTTGCTTTAATGATTACCTGGAGAGGGAAGCCGGGTATGAAGGATGAACCTCAGCATGAGTTCATGGGGAAAATCACGCCTTCGTTGCTTAGTCTATTGGAGTTTGGTGCAGAAGAAATTTCAACGGATTTAGTGAGATTAGAGCAGAGCTTTAGAACGCTTGCAGCGCAATTAGATGAGCGTAAGTCTCACGCTTTGTTAATACCCTCTGGTATTTTGTCTTCGCAAGCATTTGATGTCACTCCATCAAATGAAATAGTGACAACTTCAGTACAGAACTTCCTTGATAACAGAGGGATACCTACCCGATACAAAGCTATTGAAGCTTGTTTGGATACCCTGCCTGAACTATCCGCTATTATTGCCACCACAGGCAAAACCGGGCGGGAACTTTTCACTATTGGAGATCAGGAACGTTTCTTTTATCAGGTTGGATCAATGGGGTGTGCTTCTGCTATCGGATTAGGGGTAGCGTTGAACTCAAAATTACCGATTGTCATTTTTGATGGCGATGGCGCAGCTCTTATGAAACTCGGTAATTTGGCGACGATCGGTAATCAATCACCGGAAAATCTGATTCACATCATTTTTGACAATGGAGTTTACGATTCAACCGGGGGGCAATTTACTCACTCTCAGACAACTGATTTTGCGGAGATTGCAAAGGCCTGTGGCTATTGTAACGTTTACCGGGCTAATTCTATTGAGGGGCTGCGCAAGTCAGTTACGAACGCTGTTAAAGAATCTGGCCCTAATTTAATCCATATGAAAATTGCACCGGGTAGCTTAAAAAATCTGGCAAGACCAACAGTCTCTCCATCTGAAGTTGCTTTCAGATTCAGGACATTTCTAACCAAACACAAGTTATAGAGAGTGTCATGCCAAAAGTGAATAATGCAGATTCGAGCGTATTAGCAATTATTGGTGGTGGGCCAACATGTACTTATGCCGTAGAACGTTTGGCAGCAAACTTCAATCACTACCGAAATGAGCTACGAGCTTGCACCATTTATATATTTGACAAGACGGGCTACTTTGGCGCTGGTGAGGTACACAGTCCTGCTCAACCTAAAACAAGTTTTTTGAATCGAATTTCCGGACAAGTTTGCTTTGCAGCTGATGAATCTAATATTCATGCAGGTCCATTACTGCAATTGTCTTTCCGTCCAACACTTCATCAGTGGTGCCAACGAAAATATCGAGAAACGGGGGATAAAACTTATAATATAGGTGCTCAGGATTGGCCTCAACGAGCATTACATGGAGAAGCATTAACGGAATGTTTCAATCGTTATATTGAGCTTTTGAAAGGGCTTGAGAATGTGACAGTTCATCTTATTAAAGATGAAGTGGTGGATATTCAAAAGGCAGCTAATACTTACCTTGTAGAATCAACTCGTAATGGCACTATCAGGTGCGATCATATTTTACTTGCTACAGGGCACTCTTCAAATCGACCGGAATTGTCATCCTCTATAAACAAACTAGTCAGCCATGCTAATAAGCATAAGGACTTAAGGTTTGTAAACTATGCTTATCCCTTAGATCAAAAATTGCATAATATTGATGCATCAAAAACCGTAGCAGTACAAGGACTTGGATTGACAGCCATTGATGTTTTTCTGTATTTGACAGAGGGACGAGGAGGTCGGTTTGTGACGAATGAACGAAATGAATGTGTTTACATTCCATCCGGACAGGAGCCCCGGCTAGTAGGTTTTAGTCGCAGTGGGTTATTTACGACAACTCGACCACATAATGAGAAAGAAAAAGATATAGAAAACCTGGAACACAAAGGCGAATTTTTAACCAGTCACTCAGTCGATCTCCTGCGTCAGCACCGTGGATTCGGAAGACAAAATAAACTCGATTTTGAACTTCACCTTTGGCCAATCATTCGTTTGGAACAAGCCCACCTATATTATAAGACACTGTTTGGTAAGGAGTTTTCTGATTTTCTGACATCGAGATTACAAAATCATTTTGAAAGATTCTTAAACGGAGATGCGAAATTTTCGAACTGCTCTGAACAAGCAATCGCATTTTTTGAATCATATATTGATGATGAAGTGGGACAGTTAATGACTATCATCGAAGTTGTTTTGGGTAAGCAATATACAGAACAATCGACTTACCCTGATCCGATAGTTCAGTCTGCAATAATTTATTATTTTAAATTTTTTAGTGGTATTGATTTTAGTGAAGAGTTAAGTCAGTACGAAATTGGGTCTGAGATTTATTCGATTGTTTACCAACAGTTAAACTCTCCATGGGATCACTCACGTTGTGTGACTGAGCACAAATATTCCTGGGAAAATGTTTATCAACCCATTCGCGGAGTACCGGCTGGAAAGGAGTATACGAAAGCCTTGGTCAGGTTTATGGAAGAAGACAACAAATTTGCTCGTCAGAATAATCTTCGTAATCCTGTAAAAGCTCTTTGTGATGGAGTTTGGCGAGACCTCAGGCAGGTACTTGCATATGCTATTGATGATGGCGGCTTAACTCCGGAATCACATGAAATTTTTCTTTCTAAATATATGCGTATTCATAACCGATTAGGTAATGGGGCTGGCACGGAAGTCATGGAGAAAATGCTGGCTTTGATAAAGGCCGGAATTATTGATGTATCAATCGGCAGTCATCCAGAGATCACTTTAGAAGAGGAGAAAGGAAGTTTCAGTCTGAAAAGTAATGATGGAACAGTCCGGATCGATGTAGATATTTTAGTGAATGCAAAAATCCATGAATTCCATGCCACTGCGGACGTAATGCCCCTTTACAGGAATATGCAAAAGCGTGGCTTGATTCAGCAATGGGAAAATAAGTATGAACTCACTCCATCTTTCCGGCCCGGCGGCATCAGGTTAACCGAGCAGTTTCATCCGCAAAATGAACACGAACAGGTTGAAACAGGAATAACGCTCTTAGGGCCTCCTACAGAGGGAAAATATTTCTTTCAAATTGGAGCCGCACGTCCGGCGCAAAATCATCATATTCTTAATGATGCCATTAATTGGGCTAATGGTTTTATCGACAATTTAAGAATAACTCCGTGTACGGGAATATCTGAAACAGGAGCAGTAGAAGTTGCAAAACTACGATAATAGTAACGATAATAGCCAGAGTAAAAGAGGCGAGCTAAGCGTAAGGAATTCTGACACTATTGCTATCATATTGCTTGCTGGCATTGGGCGCAGGATGCAACATGAATTACCCAAATCACTGATTCCTTTTGAAATTAATGGAGAGGAAGTTACTTTTATAGAGCGGCTTTTACATGTTCTTGGTAAAGCCGGCGTTAGTCATTTTATACTGGTCGTTAATTCTCATAACTTTGCATACTTTAAGCACTTGGAAAGCTCTTATATTTCGCTGGTCGTGAATCAAAGTGATGTGTCTTCAACAGGGTCTTCACTGAGTTTAAATTATGGGTTAGACAAATTGCGAGCCAGTGTCTCAAAAGAGATGCCACATCTCCTTATTATGGATGGCGACATTATTTTTGAGCAACGATTAGCCAATTTTGTCGTCGATTTTAATGCAGGCTCAGCCCTATTTGTTACACCCAATATTTCAGAGGATGAAGAAGAAGTTAGGGTGTATCTCCAAAATCAACAACCCAAATTAATTGGTAAAGGTATTACGAGCGAAATATCAAAAAACTTGTATCTGGCAGGTGAAAGCTTAGGCATCATTAAATTGTGCCCTGATGATCTCCCTCTCTTACATAGCCTTACAACCTGGTTATGTGGTTCTCCTTCAAATCCGAAAGCATTTGGTTATGCCCGACAAAAATCGGAGCATGAAGAAATTTGGCAGTATTTTTTTAATTTAGAACGACTTATTGTTGTATCTGTGGCGAAAGATCTGGTTTTTTCTGAATGTGATAGCCTTGAAGACAGAGAACATATTAACGAGGTCGTGTTGCCGAAAATTTTAGTTAACGATAAACGGATCTTTGCACACTCATGAATACCAAATTGTTTACTCCCGGACCTTTATCCACCTCGTTTCTAACCAAAGAGGCGATGTTAAATGATTGGCCTTCCAGAGATCAGGACTTTGAAGATTTAACGGCTGGGGTGATAAAACAAATAGGTGATATCTATCGCTTCCCTGTTACCACTGAGTGTGTCCTGCTCCAGGGGCCTTCGACCTATGCGATTGAGGCTACCCTGAAAACCTTAGTTAAAAAGAAGGACCGGATATTAGCGCTATCCAATGGGGTTTATGGCGATCGAATGTATGAGATTGCTCAATGTTCTGGTTTGGATGTCGATCTGGTTTCGATTCCTTATAACCAGGCAATTGATGAAAAATCGCTGGCAGAGATAGAGTTTGAACCTAGCAGATACGACTTTGTGACGTTTGTTCATTGCGAAACAAGTACTGGTGTATTGAATGATATCAAAGCCATTAACGAATTCGCATCAGCATATAAATTACGCTTAATTGTAGATGCGGTATCAACTTTTGGTGCTTTGCCCCTTTTTGCTCAGAGTGAATTTTCCACCGCAATTATTGGGTCTGCCAATAAATGTCTTGAGGGGGTGCCTGGTGTTACATTCGCCTGTATTAACAAAGAGCAGTTGCAGGCTGCTGAAGGTAATAGCGATTCAGTTAGCTTTGATTTGCATAGCCAGTGGCACTATATGAATCAGAAGAAACAGTGGCGATTTTCTCCTCCTACTCATGTTGTTAGCGCATTCAATTACGCGTTGGAACAATTTCATAAGGAAGGTGGTCAGGTAAAGCGAAAAGCTCGCTACGAGGAAAACTATCAATCGTTAGTTATTGCTATGAAAAAATTGGGATTCAAGTGTTTAGTGCCTGAGTCTATTCATTCCCCGATTATTGTTTCTTATTTACTTGAACCTTACATAAATGATTTTCCTTCATTTTATCAATTTCTTAAAACTAAAGGTTTGTTTTTGTATCCCGGAGCATTAAATAAAATCAAGTACTTTCGTGTAGGTTGCATAGGCGATATTACAAGTGATGATATCAGGTCATTAACAACTGCTATTGAAGAGTATTTAACGATAAAGGTTGGACGTTAGATGGAATTAGATGCCTGTTTAATTATTAAGTTCGGTGGCAGCATTATTACTGATAGGGAATCACCCTATACACTGAAACGTGACATGTGTAATGCATTAATTCAAAAAGTCATTGCACTAAAACAGCAGTCTGCGACACCAATATTGTTAGTTTTAGGAGGCGGTGCATATGGTCATCCTCCCGTTCACGAGTATGGTTTAGCCTCCGCAAGGGGCAATGGGACAGTCTCTAATCTTCAATTCTCCCGTTTAACTACTGGTTTGTATAAATTGATGGTTGATTTCATGCAAATCAGCTATGAAAACAGTCTTGAGATGCACCCATTTCAATCCAGCTCATTATTTATGTGCCAAGACGGCAAGGTCAAATCAGTGTTTTCAGAAGCGATTGAAAAATCTTTACAATTTAATGATATTCCATTACTCACAGGTGGTTCCGCTTACGACACGACACTCGGACAACTCGTTTTTGGGAGTGATCGGATCCCAGAGTTGCTGACCAAGATGTTTAAGGTGTCTAAGTGCATTTTTGTATCTGATGTTGACGGTGTTTATGAACATACGGGTGGAAAAATGTTTGATGAGATAACACCAGAGCTTTATCCCTCTTTATCTGATGCAATTTTTGCAACAGGGCGACTGGATGTTACCGGCAGTATGAAAGGAAAGGTCGATGCTGCGATGCGGCTAGCGGAAATGGAGGTCTCATCAGTTATCTGTTCCGCAGCAACATTCCTGGCTACCGGAGTTAGTGATATCTGCTCGGGTAATATTAGCGGTACCCACTTTAATTCTTCTGAAAAAGTTGGCTTAAACCCTAAAATGGAGGAATTATGTTAATCGCTCTTACGGGTGCTGATGGTGTAGGTAAAAGTACGGTTTCAAAGTTACTCTTACAAGAAGTGGCCCATCATGGTAAGCGTTTTAAAACGTTGGACCGATGGAATATGTTAGATACTTCGCTATTTCCTCAAAGTCGATTTATCAGTGCGCCACTTCCTGAGGTAAAGCAGTGTGTCGCAGAAATGGAAGGACCCTCTCGATTCTTATTTATTCTTTGGACAATATACGGCGTCCTTGAATCTTATGACCCAGCCTCTCCTCACATCACCTTTATAGATAGCTATTGGATGAAACATGCAGCAGCAGAGGTGGCTTATGGATTACCTGAAAAATTTGTTTTGAATATTATTGAATTACTTCCAAAACCGGATTTGACCATTCTGCTTGATCTGTCACCAGAACTAGCTTATGAACGTAAAGAAAAATCTGGATTTGCTGATTTAAATTATTATGAATGCGGAATGGATAAAACGCGCTCTTACAATAGCTTTATCCAGCATCAAAGCAAAATTCGTTCTCAGTTATTATGTTGGGCTGACAGCAATAAATGGCACAAAATAGATACTTCCAGACCGGTTGAGGAAGTTGCAGCAGCAGTGTCCGGATTAGCTATTGAACATTTTTTTGATACTAAAAGTCATTGAGCCATAGTAGGCAGGGAAGAAGTAAGAATGAAAGAACAAAATAACGATACCATTCCTATCAGAATACTCCAGCAAACTGCGCTTGAAATTAATGTACCTCAGAACAGCTCGCTTAGAGAATATTTAGGCACAAAAGATGAAACCTCCAGAACACCCTGTGCTCGGAAACCACCTAAATATGAAGTTTACAATCAAGGTTATTCTGCGCCACCTAAAGTGTTACTGGTATTGCCTCCTATGTGTATGTATGAAGGCGCAGTTAAGCGACTCATTCCGCCTTTAGGTCTTTGCTATATCGCTGCCAATATGCTCAAACATGGCTATGAAGTTGATATTCTGGACTGCATTGCTGAAGGTTATGAAACAGAAACATTAATTGCACCTAATATTTACCGTCTGGGCATTACCGAGGAGGAATTCGCTGAACGTATTGAAAGTAGCGATCATGATGTAATTTGTTTTTCGATGATATATTCATCTGATATAGAGAATCTGTACCGCTACGCAAAAATTGTTAAGCAGGTGGCAAAGGACAAAGTGGTCATGGCTGGAGGAATGCATGCCTCTATTTATCCGGAACAATTCATTCGGGATGCAGGACAATGGGATGATCAACCAGTTATTGATTTTGTTATTCGTGGAGAAGGTGAATTTCGTCTCATTCACTTTATTGAAAACCTTCAACAGGGAAGGTTCGATATCCATGCTGACGGACTAGTAGGCTGGCATGATGGGGACGTTTTTATTAATCCTCAGTATACCCAGATTCAAGATCTGAATGACCTGCCTTTTCCTGCATATCATAAGCTTCCACTGGAAAAATATTTTCATCACAACGTACCATTTTCACCTTACCCTCGCGGTAATCGGGTTATGCAAATATATACCTCTCGTGGCTGTCCTATTGGCTGTACTTTTTGTTCAAGTACAAACTTCAATAAAGCCTATCGGAGTCGAAGTGTTGAAAATGTTATAGAGGAAATCAAATTCTATCAGCGTGAATACGGCATTGATGAGATTCAGTTTGCAGATGACAATTTAACCTTTGATAAGAAGCGATCAATTAAACTTTTTAATGAGCTCGAAAAACTCAATATTCAGTGGTGTACTCCAAACGGAATTATGATAAACACCCTTGATGAACAAGTACTTGATGCCATGATTCGTTCGGGTCTTTATCAAATAACCCTCTCACTGGATAGTGGGAATGCCGATACTTTGAGAGAAAAACACCGCAAGCCAGTAAAACTCCAACGTGTGCCAGTCTTGATGGATTATTTGAAAAAACGAGGGGTACTCATGCACGGGACTCTGGTGGTCGGAATGCCGGGGGAAACGGTAGAGGATATCGAGAAGGGGTTCCGTTATGTGGAGACATTACCATTTAATTCAATGAATGTTTTTATTGCTCAGGCTCTTCCCGGTTCAGAGCTGTTTGAGGTGTCATTACAAAACGGCGCTATCACCTATGAAACTTCACTCTATATTGATACTGCGCAATCGACATTAAAGCTAACAGATATTGATGGAAAAGTGTTGGAAGCGTTAGTGGAAAATTTTCTTAGTGCCTACAATCGAAAAATATATCAACGGGATACTGAGACCTGGAATAAAAAGTATCAGGATCACCAAAAACGAATGGCAAAGATCTGCATAGGAAAAGCATCTGCCAATACTTCAGCCATTATTGAGGCATCAAATGAATCAAAAGAAAGTGAATGGGCTTAGCGGTTTGCTATTAAAAAGTAAGAACTTATTGATTACAACTAAGGGGAAAAAATGAATATTGAAGATTTAATCAAGGCTGATGTTGAATATGATCATTTTTTAAACGTCGCACGTCTATCTTTGTCGCATAATGACAGTCCCGATAATTACCCAAAATATATGGAAGCAATTGAGTATGCATTGGAGAGGTTGAAGCCGGAGTTCGATAAAAAGAGTTATGGTGATGCGTTCCGTGAAGCATCAGAAGATGCACAATGGTTTGCGACATCTTTGGTAACTAACTCGGAGAGAGAGGGAGATGGAGCAACAAGACTTTGGTCAATGGCGGCATGTTGTGATGAGGAAGAAGAAAAAGAACTGGTGAAACGTCATGCGGTTGATGAATCCCGTCATTCCACGATGTATTTGAAAATGTTGGATTACACCTTTCCGGATGCGATTGAACCTGAATTTCGTCAGGAACTCGAAGATAAGTTATCTCCGCATTATGCATTAACACAGGATTTATATGTCGTTGAAGATTCTGAATATGCCCGCAAGCCATCGGTTGATGATTACATTCAGATGAACATTGCGGAAATCAGAACCGCTATGCACCACATGTTGCAAAGAAAAGCTTTAGAAAGATTCTGTCCGGAAGAAAATTTTGAGCGAGTGTCTACTTTATCTCGTTCATTGCTGAGAGATGAGCTGATTCATGTGGGTTATACGGCTAAGTTGATTGAAGAAAAAGCAGATGAAGGTCTTAATGAGCTGTTTTTTGAAAGGTTGAATGACTTTAACGAAATAACCAAACAAGAGTTAGCACAAAAGGTTTTTGATTAAGCAATAAACAGCTCATTGAAAGTTCAGGTCTACTTGTAAGGGAATTTACCAGTAGACTTGTGATGCTTCACTTGGTCTGAACACGAAAATTTTAGTGGAACGATAGCCATGACTAATAACCCCTTTGATGTTTTTAAAGATTTGTATCAGTTAGCAAGAGAAAAGAGCGTATTTAAGCAAAAAGGAGCAATATGTATTTCAACGATTGATGAGGATGGCTTTCCCGACTCGCGTTTTGTTGATCTCAAAGAAATTATTTCTGAGGGTTTTGTTTTTTGTACCGATTACGCATCGAAAAAGGGCGTTTCCATTGCTGATAATTCAAAGATCGGATTAACGGTTTGGTGGGAGCATATTAGTACTCAAATCCGCGTCAAAGGTATCGCTTCAAAAGTGAGTGAAGCACAATCTCAACAATACTGGGATACACGCTCTCGTTCTGCACAACTGACCACATGGGCATCAAAACAAAGTCAGCTATTAGATAATGAGAATAGTGTTAACCAACAGCTAGAAAAGTATCGTCAAAAGTTTGATGGTCAGTATGTGCCTAAACCACCAACGTGGGGTGGATATTTGATTAAGCCTAAGTATTTTGAATTTTTGACTTTTAGGGAAGACAGAATGCATATCCGAAATGCATTTGTTGAAGAAAATGGCATCTGGGTGGAAAGCTACTTACAACCGTAAGGGGGTTTTCTGTAGAGTCTAACAACAAGGGCATCTGAGTAATAATGAATAAAGATCAACTACAAACGGCATTAGAAACGGTTTTAGCGGAATATCAATTGGCAGGCGCATCTGTCATTTTATATCACAATGATAAAATGATAAGCGCTAATGCCGGTATAATTAGTGCCGAGGATGGCGAGTATAATGTTGACACTAAGTTCAGGATTGGTTGTTTAGTAAAGGTACTAACAGCAAGCCAAATAATGGCGCTTGTGGATGATAATCTACTTGATTTGAGCTTACCTATAGCTGGATATTTGCCTGCCTTAAACGCGTTAAACTCATCTGCCTTATCACTGGTTACAGCAAAGCAACTCCTTTGCCATGAAAGTGGCCTGGTTGCCAATTTCTACTATCAAGATGAAAAGCTGACCACCGTGAATCTCATAGATGCTCTCAGCAAAAAATCCGATGAGGAACTTTTCATTTCCAAGCCCGGTGAACATTGCTCATATAGCAACGTAGGATATGTACTATTGGCATATCTTATTGAGCAACTTCGTCAAAAAAGCTGGGTAGATGATTTAGATGAGCGAATACTGAGGCCATCAGATATTGTATTTCAAGAATCTGGTCAAGAGGGGGTTAATTCAAAGGTGCCTTTTGGACTGTGTTTAAATAAATCTTATCAGGGACCTTATTTAACGTTTGAACCAAAGGATATTACTCCGGCAGATGGAGGGGCATTAGCACTCAGTGCAACTGAGCTCATGCAAATTGCTAAATTGCATTTGAAACAGGGAATAAGTGATACCTCAAAGCAGGTGTTAAGTGAACAAAGTGTGCAGAATATGCAAAGCAATATTGCGAATCCCTCTGGTCCATGGGCAAGCATGAAAGGTCTCGCTTATGGCTGGCTTGCATATGCAGATGGTTCTTATGGGTTTTCCGGAGACGGTATCAGACAACACGTTTTAATACGTATTTTACCAACAGAAAATATAGGTCTTGTTATTGTTGCAAACTATCATTCTGCCGGAATCTTGTTTAATGAGTTATGGAAATATAGCCTTGAGACTATTGGGTGTACGCCAGACATAAAACAAGCAAACCAAAGAATGGTCAATAAGGCTGTTGAACTGGAGGAAGGATTCGATTTGCGCTTTTCTGACTCATCACGTCAATATCGAATGTATTGGATGGACGGGGCTGGCAGAGTGGAGCTAACCTCGAATAACCCCGAGTTATTTGGAGACAATAAAAGCGTTGAATTACTGCATGTAGATCATAATCATTTTGTTGCACCTGGGTTAGGTAATTTTTGCAACCTTTGGTTACTGTCTGAAGTGAATCAGAACAATGATGGTAACTATCTTTGGAATGGCGTGTCCTTGTTAAGGGGCCAAGGCCAGATCGTGAACGTTATTTGAGCGATTTTAGAAGAATATTGACCTGATCACGTGCTTGTGATCTTATACTCCTTTTTCAGGAGTCAGCTCATGTATATCGAATCATTCAAGCAGCATTTTAGTGCCATTGACGACCATCGCCAAAGTGCAAAAGTTACCTATCCCCTGTTCGATGTACTGTTCGGTTCGCTGTGCGCTGTTATTGCGAGTTCCAATGGCTGGTTCGAGATCCGAGAATACATTCTTGGTCACCATTCTTGGTTCAAAAAACAAAAAATGTTCATCGATGGGATCCCTGCTGACGATACCATTGCTAGGATAGTTTCTATGATTGAGCCAGATAGCTTTAATGCGTGCTTTCTCGCATGGATGAAGTCGGTTCATCAGCTGACTAATGGAGAAGTCATTGCGATTGATGGAAAGACGCTACGTGGGTCATATAATCGCGATGATCGAAGCAGTACTATTCACATGATAAGCGCTTATGCCTCAGCGAATAAGTTGGTACTTGGTCAATTAAAAGCAGAGCAAAAAAGTAATGAAATCACAGCCATTCCAACCCTATTAAAAATGCTAGACCTGCGCGGAGCGCTAGTGACAATCGATGCTATGGGCTGTCAAACGGCTATTGCTACAACGATTATCGACAAAGGTGGTGACTACCTATTGGCGGTAAAAAACAATCAAGGCAACTTAGCTAAAGCAATAAATAAAGCCTTTAGTTCGCATCGTTCGGCTGGCTTAAGTGATGACCATGTCAATATAGAAAAAAGCCATGGTCGTATAGAAAATCGAGCCTGTTTTGTGTTGAGCTCAGCAGAGCTTGACGGTGATTTTACACATTGGGAAGCACTCAAATCCATCGTTATGGTTGAAAGCTTTAGGGCTGTTAAAGGTAAGACGGCGAGCCTTGAATATCGTTACTATATCAGTTCGAAAGTGTTATCAGCAGAGCAAGCCTTAAGTGCGACTCGCGAACATTGGGGGATCGAGTCAATGCACTGGGTCTTGGATGTCAGCATGAACGAAGATGAATGCCAGATCTACAAAAATAACGGCGCTGAAAATCTCGCTTACTTAAGGCACATGTCGCTAAACATGCTGCAAAAAGAACCGACAAAGCTCAGTATTGTTGGTAAACGAAAGCGTTGTTTAATGAATCCAGCATTTCTGGAGAAGGTGTTAATCGCTGGATTATGCGCACCGACTAAATAATGAACACTCATGCGGTTGCCCTGGTTAAGGGGCTCTTGAAAAAGATGTTTTTGAAAAGAGGTGTTTGAAACATGAACGTCTTTGCATGTGGTGAAGGTTATAAAAACTGTTGACTAACAAAGCTTGATATCTTGTAAAGTATATAATCCAGACTTGATCTGACAGTAGCCGGTTTTGTAGATGGTGTCTATCAGGTCAAATTCAGTTCACGAATTTGTCCTTCCTGATTGTTTTTCCATCCAGCAAGGTTGCCAAATGCACTATGACACTACATTTTGGCGTTAGTAGTGAGCGCCATGATTATCAGGGAGAGCTATTTAATGAGGCTGAGGTGCGTCGATGAGCCCGTTCCGGAGGATTATCTTTAATATTGTTTTGGTTTTTGGTTTATTCACCATCTTTAAAAACCGGTAACCAACTAAATTTAAAGAGATACTTTCAGATTAGGTCTGAACTAATACACTTAAAGTAACTTCTCCGCTCGCAGCCTGTCTTGATAATACGCTACGGTGTTTAAATGTTTGGATTCTGTTGCTAAATTTTTAAGCTCGTCAGGATCAGACTTTAAATCAAATAAAAGATGCTCAAATTGAGAGCAATATACGTATTTAAATGATTCATCTTTGATCGTTAACGTTCTGTTTAACTGCTTTGTAGGTAAAGTGGTGTAGTGTTCATAAATGATGTCTTTTCGGGTGCTATCATTCTTTCCATCCGATAACAATTCAGCTAATGATAGGCCTTCAACGCTTTCGGGAATAGGTGCATTTATTATATCCAGTATTGTTGGCATCAGATCAATCGAGCTGGTAAAGGAATCTACAATTTTACCTTCTTGTTTGGAGCGTAAAGCTTTAGGAGGCTTGATTAATAGAGGTACATGAAAAGATTGATCAAAATAGCCCCCTTTTTCATACAGCCATTTATCTCCCAGCAATTCCCCGTGATCACTGGTGAAGATAAGCAAGGTTTCATCATATACACCTTTATCTTTTAAAAAAGTAATTAATCGGCCCAAATGATAGTCAAGTTCTGTGATCAGTCCGTAATAGGCTCTTTTGTCACGACTAAAACGTTCTGTGAGTATTGATTCTATTTGTTTGTAACTGAGATTGTTAAATGTGTTTTTATAAAGCTGATGAAATAAACATTCATGAAAAGGGTGCATGGAAAGAAATGTTTCTAAATCTACCTCTGGTTTTTGGCAGTTAACCTCGGGATAGTATTCGGAGTATGGTGCTGGCGCAATAAAGGGCGGGTGTGGTCTAAAATAAGATAAATGGATAAAACCAAACTCCTGCCCTTGTGACGCCACATAGTTGATGACCTGATCTGTTAAGAAAGCCGTATCACTGTCGTGGTAATTGTAAGGTGCTTTTTCCGCTCTATATATATCCATTATATTTGGAAGAACATGATAGCCTTTCTTTTGCAGTTCTTTTGCCCACCCAGATAGCCCAATGTTGTGTAAGTTCATATAGCATTGCACATCAAACCCGGGCATGATTCCTTCTTTTTCCTGAATATAGGGTGGGATAACAGTGTCTGTAAAACCAAATAATGTGGAAGATAAGCCGATTTTTTTTATTTCTAACGCAAGATTGGTGGTGCTTTTCAATCGGTGGTTTTTAGTTATTGATCCGTGAGTCGCAGGGTATTGACCTGTCAGTAAACTTGTTCGGGCGGGGGAGCAAGGAGAACCAGCACTGAAGTGGTTAGAAAATACGACTGAATTTAAAGATAAAGCATCCAGGTTGGGAGTAATAATAGAGGGGTTACCCAAGATTCGAATGGTATCAGCTCGCATTTGATCTACACAAATCAGAATGATATTGGTCATAATAGTTATGGAAGAGAATATGCAGCGAATAAGCTGTTCAGATTATCTTTTACAGAGGTCCATTCGTGGTTCAGAATGCTATAGATGACACTGTCTCTTTTTCTTCCTTTTCTAAGAATCATGTGCTGCCGAATCAGGCCTGCTTTTACACCGCCTATTCGTTCAATCGCTCGCTGTGAATTTTGATTATTTAAATCTGTTAAGAATTCTACTCGGGAAGCATTCACATGTTTGAATGCTAATTGTAAGAGCAATAACTTTGACTCAGTATTTACGAAGGTTTTTTGCCATAGTTTTTCATTAGCGACCGCAATTTTTAGTCCCTCAATGTGTCTATCACACAGTAATTCGAGTTGTACTTTCTGACCATCTATGAGCTGATGTGGTGTTAAATCCAACATTTTTAGTCTTTAACTTCTTTGGCAATTTGAGTTTCAATGTGATGAACTTGATCAGAAAATATTTTTTTCTTGTATAAATCGCCGACAGGTATGTCTAGGTTAAACTCTGAAAATATTTTTTGTTTCAGTTTAATTATATCAAGTGAACTCGTAGTTAAATTAAAAAATGAAGTGTTCTTCTGAGGTTCTTGTTTAGTCAAATTCACCCATAATCTTTTGAGCCTTTTCTCAACTTCATCACTTTCGCTATTTTCCGAATTCAGCATAGAGATAAGTTGTGGTTTATGACTTGACAAAAGTTCACGAAACCAAGAAGGGACTTCATCAAGGTTGCTTGTAATTGACAGATTGCCATTTTTGACAGATAGCGTAACTTTCTTGCTGCTCATTTTATCAACTCCTTTTTGCTATCTACTTCATTCCTGATTTAATTAAAATTTTCTAATAGGATAATACGGTAAAATACTGTTTAAACAAGCCCCATGTTAATTTTAAGTGAACGATAATATAGTCGTCAACTCATAGTCTGTCCCTTAAGCATCTAAATGTGCCATATCGCCTCTAGCCTATTATTTTGCTTCCTACGGCAGCACTTGGTGATAAATGCTATGGCCATGGTTTTCCATTCCTTGAACAACTCAAGGATGAACCGTTAACGGATCGGGCAACGCTGGAACAACAGGTCTTTGAATATATTTAAGTTGATTACAACAAAATCAGAAGGCATAGTGCTATTGGCTATTTCAGCCTAGGAAAATATGAATTGAAGACAGTAGCTTAGTGGCGTATCCAGTGTTTTCGCATCAGATCTGTTTGGCTTTGTAAAAGCCAGGGACAAGGGGCTGACGAAGAATGACAACCAACGGGGGATTTTCGTCACCGTGGTAAATCTGTTTAGGGTTGACCAATTGATGCGGACACAGGCAAGATATGCCATTGGCTTAAAAAAGCACTGTAGAATCAGTTTTTGGCAAGAATATGGAAAAATCGAGCCTCTGAATGATTTTGGGCATTATGCAGGAAGAAGCGAGCGACTTAATCGGATAGGTAATAAATATCCAAATTCCACATAAGCTATAACCTGTAAAATAAGAAAGAGAATTATGATGGAACAATTGTTATCCAAGATTCCTTGGAACTCTAAATCTGCTGCGGTTATTTCAGAACAAGGTCAATGGAGTTTCTCACAAATAGACACAAAGTCGGATCTTTGGGCAAGTCATATTCTAGAACAATTAGGGAAAGATATTCGGCACTGGCCCGTGGCAATGCCTATTATTGCGGAACGTTCAGCAGACTATATTGTAGCACTTTTAGCCTGCTGGAAACTCGGGATAGGCGTTGCACCAATAGCCGTTGACACACCCATATCTCGTTTGACCCACATCACTAATGACTTGAATAGCCAGTGGGTAATCAATCTAACAGAGCTCAACATTACTAACAGCCAGGAAATCCGATTTGACGCAGGGCTTCCAAATGCAACAGCGTTACATGAAACCCCATTACAAAAAAGCGGTATAGCTTATATCATTTATACTTCCGGCACGACAGGTAAACCCAAAGGGTGTGTGGTCGGAGTCGAATCAGTATTGCCAATAATGCAATCTTACTGTGATTACTTCGGCTTGAACGAGTCCTCCAGAATCACCCTGTCCGCGAATATAGCATTTGATGCAGCAATGGCAGACCTAATCCCGGGCTTAATTAGCGGTGCCAGAATCTACATCGTCGATCATCAAATACTTATGCAGCCTAATCGGTTAATCGAGTATTACCATCATCACCAAATTACCTACAGCTGGATAGCAACTCCAATAATCGAAGTCATAATGTCCACTCCCGACATAACATTACCTCGCAGTCTAAAGGTGTTGCTGACAGCAGGACAAAGATTAACTAAGCGACCTCCCAAGGAATGGCATACTCGGGTTGAAAATGCCTATGGTCCAACTGAAACTACAGTAATAGCAACGGTGGGCATAGTTAATCCTAATGGACATGGTTTGCCTGATATTGGTACCACATTTCTCGGCGTCCATTGTTTGCTAGTCGATCAACGTCTTCAACCTGTTCAATATGGGGAAGAAGGGGAGCTACTCATTTATGGTGCAGGGGTTAGCCGTGGTTATTTAAATCTTCCTGAATTAAACAATGAAAAGTTTATTCGTATACTGGATGCACAAGGAAATGAAGTCAGAGCATATCGTTCAGGCGATTTGTGCAGAGTCAATAAACAAGGAAATATTGAGTATGTCAGCCGTATCGATAAACAACTGAAACTGAATGGCAATCGCTTAGAAAGTGACGAAATTATACATCACATGTTGGCACAAGAAGGGGTTAAACAAGCGCATGCCATGATCCAAAAAATCGGTGCCCAGGATATTTTGGTCGGTTATATTGTTGCGGAGAATGCAAGCCAGCTAGACACAGTAACACTGCAGTCACTGCTTGGTGAGGAAATGCCTAAGTACATGATTCCTCAGAAGTTCGTTTTTTTAGATGCATTTCCTCTGACAAGCAATCAAAAGCTCGACGAAAGTGCCTTGTCTTTGCCTCAAATAGAACGAACTGAAGCAGACGAGGATCAAGACGGACTCTCGTCAGATGAACGAGATTTTTTGTTCTTGTTCAGAAAGATCATGGGAATAGATATCGGATGGGAAGACAGTTTCTTCCAGCATGGTGGTGCCTCTATTGCAGCAATTTCAATCTCTGCTGCGGTACACAAGCAATTTGCAATGGGATTACCTTTTGAGCTCTTTGAACAGCACGGCACTCCTCAAAGGATATGGCAATCAATCAATCGTCAGGCTTACCAAGTTACTGAAATCAGCTCTCACGTCGATGAAACCCTGGAATATTTTGATGCGCCCTTATCTTCTTCTCAGCGTTCGATCTGGTTTTTCGCCAATATGGACAATAAAGATCGAGCCTATCATGCTAAATCACAATTAAAGCTTGTAGGTAAAGTGAATGCAGAAGCTATTGCCTTCGCCTTACAGAAAGTGGTTGACCGTCATAGTATCTTCCGCACCTCTTTTATTCCCGGAGCTGGTGATGGAATACAAAGAGTACATAAAACCTACCAAGTAAAATTACAACAGTTTAACCTTTCTTCTTTCCCTTCGGTGGATCGCGAGCAACGCTTAGAGCACCTGTTACAAGAAGAATTGAACCAGCCATTCGATCTTTCCTTTTTGCCATTAGTAAGATGGGCACTCGTAAAAATGGATAATGATGAATCTATTCTCATCCATATAGAACACCATCTTGTTCATGATGGCTGGTCTTACAACTTATTTTTAAAAGATTTTCTTTTCTATTATCGATCCGTCTTGATGCAAGAAGTCGACGAGTTACCTTTCCCTGCCCAATACGCAGATTTTTGCATTACACAGGCAGAATGGTTGAATACAAGGGCTGCAGAAGGACAACTGAAATATTGGAAAAACCAATTGCAAGGTGCGGCAACAGTTATTAATTTACCTTCACATAAAACGGATACCAATAATCAGCGTGAAGGAAAAACACTGCGTATTCAATTACCAAGAAAGCAATGGCATGCACTAGAAAAATTAGCTGAACAACGGGGAGAAACCCCATTCAGTATAATGCTTGGAATTTACTATCTAATGTTGTCGCGTTTCTCCGGAGATAAAGACATCTGTGTTGGCTCTGCATTTGCCAACCGACAATGGATTCAGGCAGACTCCATTATCGGTATGATGATAAACACTGTTGCTCTTCGCGCAAAGTTTGAAGATCAAACAAGTATTGATCAACTTCTCAGTCAAAGCAGTAGAGTTGTCCATGAAGCCCAGCAAAATCAGGATATCCCATTTGAATACCTCGTTAAGGAAATTAACCCAGAGCGGCCTGTTGGCATAAATCCATTTTTTCAGGTGTTTTTCGGTTTTCATGATTCTCCCATGCCAGAGATCAACCTACCGGGAATTAACCATGCTGAAGTTGTCGAAGCTATTGATAGTAGTGCGGCTAAATTTGACTTGTCTGTCGTTGTCATTCCACGAAAAGGGCAAGTGGGAGACGACGATCCTGTGCATTTACTTTGGGAGTTTAAACGAGCGAAATACCCAGAGTGGTTAATCCAAAATATGATTGAAGATTATCTGTCTTTACTCAAAAAGGCATTGGAAAACACCAATATTTCTCTAAGTCAATTGAATGCCAATACGCCTGAAATCTGCGGTCCGGAAGTAGAAATTTTGTCAGGAACTGTTTTTGATGCTTTTCGCTTTCAAGCACTGGCTCATCCTAATCGCACGGCGATTGAATTCCAGGGCCAAGTATATAGTTACATTAATCTTTTAGTCCGAGTAGAACAACAGGCCACATATCTATCGCATCTGGAGCTCTCGGCTGGAGAATATGTTGGAATTTGTTTACCCAGAAGCATCGACTATGTAAGTTGGATGCTGGCCTGTCAAGCCGCTGGTGTAGGTTATGTGCCACTGGACCCTGATTATCCGGCAGCACGCATTGAATTCGTTATTAAGCACAGTCAAATTACTCATTTGATCACCCATTCGGACCAGTATTCTGCAAATCGCATCCCTTGTAACGCAAAAAGTGAGCAAAGCCGTAAGGCTATTTCTATATCAGGTAGTACAGCAATGTATTGTATTTATACGTCTGGCTCTACCGGCTTACCTAAAGGGGTTGTTATCAGCCATGGTGCATTTTCCAACTTCATTCAGGCTATGTCCCGAGAATTTAACTTGCTCCCGGAGCAAAGCTGGCTAGCAATTACATCATTTTCTTTCGATATTTCAACGTTAGAGCTTTACTTGCCTTTGATCTCAGGGGCCAAAGTTGTTTTAACCTCACAAGAAGATAGTCGTGACATAGGATGCTTACGTCGCTATTTGCAAAGCGGACAAATCAGTCATTGCCAAGCGACTCCCAGTACCTGGAAGACCCTTATATCTGATGGTTGGCGACCCACCACTGACCAAACTATCCTCTGTGGTGGAGAAGCTATAGACATTCAATTAGCTCATCTATTAACTGAAAAAGGTAATGTCTGTTACAACATGTACGGCCCCACAGAAACCACTGTATGGTCTTCTTTTAAACAACTTTCAACAGGTGATGATAATTCCCAAAACAGCAGTACTTCTTTAGGGTCACCTATTGCCAATACCCAGATTTATATACTTGATGATGCATTGCATCAAGTACCGGTTGGTGCCATTGGACAACTTTGGATCGGTGGAGCGAGTTTGTCTGATGGCTATTTGCACAACTCAGAATTAACAAATGAGCGCTTCGTCTTACATCCTGTCAATGGGAAGCGCATTTATCAGACTGGCGATTTAGCTTCCATTGATGGGTACGGCGAATTGCAATTTCACGGACGAGCAGATCAGCAAGTAAAGCTGTCAGGGTTTCGTATCGAGTTGGAGGAAATAGAACAGATTATTAAACAGTTAGCCGAAGTTAATCAGGTAGCTGTGGTTATCCGAAATGTCGCTGAAACACCACAACTGATTGCTTTTTTTTCTGGAGAATGTGATGAATCAACCGTTTTGACACAATGTCGTCAAAAGCTACCCGGCTATATGATCCCTCATAAAGTTATTACGCTTGACACATTACCGTTAACGCCGAATCGCAAGGTTGATAAAAAAGCATTACCGACAGATCTGCAACCATCTGATGTTATCAATACACCGCAAACACCTACGGAAGAACAGCTCGAAACGATATTAAGTTCCCATCTTGGCTATCCCCGAATTGATACCCAACGCAATTTTTATAAGTTGGGAGGTAATTCTTTAATGGCAATGAAGGTATGTGTCAGCATTGAACGAGAAATGAATGTATCGCTAAAAGCCATCGATTTCATCGAACTCGGCAGTATCACAGCTGTGGCCGCCTTTATTGACGCAACCTCAGGCGAAACATCCGAAATGGAATTTGTAGAGGAAATGACAATATGAGTATTCGGAAGTTACTCGCTGAACTTAAGCAACAGGGGATAGTGGTTCAAGTTAATAATGAACAATTGACGATTAAATCTACCGTATCCCCTATTTCACCTGATGCGATCCGAAAGCTCAAACAACACAAACAAACGTTAATTGGTTACCTGAAACAACTTGAAATGGCTCCAATGACTATTCACAAAATAAGTGATGCCGTAAAATCTCATGGTGTAGGGATATCAATCCAACAGTTGTCTTTATGGCCCCTGTACCAAATGGGGCAAGCAGCACACTATAACATCCCGGTATGTTACGCCCTTCCCGTTGAGGTAAATACAGAGCGTCTGTGTCAGGCACTGATTCAGGTTTATCAGCAGCATGATGCATTGCACAGTATATTTGTCGATAATGGCGAACAGGTATTGTTACGCCCCCGAATAGATACTAACTGGCAAGCACAGGTCGAGTTGATTTCTCCTGACTCGCTGGAAACCACTGTCATCAAAGCCTATCAACAAGAGCAGGCGAGGCAATTCGATTTAGTGAACGATACCTTGTTTGTCGCCCGGTTACTTGATGCCGGCGAGCAACGGTTTATCTTGTTAAACTTTCCCCATATTATTATGGATGGCTGGTCCATTGGTCAATTATGGCAAAAAGTTAATCACTACTATGTCGGTGATAATACCCAAACCACAACGGACACAGAAACCCCCGCAGACTACTGTGATTATCTGGCCTGGCTCTCTGGCCAAACTGAACAACATGACTACTGGCAAACACGCTTGCAAGGTTATGTCCCCTTTGAATGGCACAGCCTGAGCCATACGAGCCATATAAACATCAACTCAGCACCTGAGCACCTGCGCTATTCCCGATTAATACCTGAAGACGTCACTGCGTTGCGAACCTTGGCACAATCAGAGCAAGTATCCATGTTCTGTGCTGCCTTGTATTTATGGTCTTGTACTCTGAGTCAATTTACTGGTCAAAATGATATCGTTGTCAGTACTCCCTACGTTAACCGCGAACAGCGGCAGTTACTGGACATCATCGGTTACCTGGTGTCCATGATCCCGGTGCGCTATCAGAGACAGGAAACACTGAAAACATTTCAGCAACACTGGCATCAGGACCTTGCGGCTGCTCACTGTGACTTTAATGCTCTGCTGAATGATTTGGATCTGGTGAGTGAAGGGGGGCGTCATCCACTACAGCAGTCGGTTTTTTCCTGGCAGGACGGGATTGTTTCAGCCCCGATGCTGGCAGGCGCACCGCTCGGACGTCGCGAGACCACTCTAGAGAAGTCAAAGTTTCCATTAAACCTATCCATTGTTCCTCTTGACGAGGGGTATCAGCTTAAGTGGGAATATGACCCCGCTATACTAAGCTCAGATACCATCGAGCAGCTTGAAACCCTGTTTATTGATAGTATCAGGTCACAGGGATACTGGACCCGACAGTGGCCTGAAGTACCAGAGCCTACTATCTCCGATAGCAATGTTATCACCCGTTTATTGGCACAGGTACAGGCTCGGGGCGAAGCCACAGCGCTTATTCAAGACGATGAACAGCTGACCTATCAGACACTATGGACTCAAAGCCTGAAAATTGCCGGGCAGTTACAGCATATCGGAGTTAAACCTGGGGAGCGGGTTGGTCTTTGCCTTCCCCGGGGGATACCAATGGTTATCGGTTTGGTCGGGATTGTAATGGCGGGGGGCGTTTACGTTCCCTTGTCGGAAGATGACGACAACGTCCGTCTCGCACAACTGGCCAGCCGCTGTCAGATGCGCTATTGCCTTACCGGCCGGGATATCAGTGATATTGATGTTTTGACTAGGCTGTCGGTCAATGATTTATTACAGGCACCGGAACACACTTTTCAGCCAGTTCTCCTCAGCGGAACCAGCCCCATGTACATTAATTTCTCCTCTGGTACCACAGGTGAGCCTAAGGGTATTTGCTGTGTCCATCAGGGGGTAATACGTCTGGTCTGCTCACCTGATTATATGCATCTGGATACTGATACATGCATGCTATCTGCAGCGGCCCTAACTTTCGATGCCTTTACGCTGGAGCTTTGGGGGCCACTGCTTAATGGTGGTCAGGTACAATTGTTATCAAACAAACAGCTGAATGTGGTACAGCTGCAACATCTGATCACTGACCAAGGGGTGAATACCCTGTGGTTAACTGCTGCATTATTCCATACACTGGTTGATATTGATGTACGAGCATTTTCCGGATTGCAACAGTTGCTTGTCGGGGGGGATGTCATCTCACCCGGTCATGTACAAAAGGTCTATGCCAGTGACCCGGATATTTGCATTATTAATGGCTATGGCCCGACTGAGAACACTACCTTCACCTGCTGTTATACCATTCCCCGCGACTGGCCAGTCAATGAGCCTTTACCTGTAGGAACACCGATTCGAGGAACTGGGGTTTGTTTATTGAATGTGGATAATACCCCTGTTTTATCCGGTTGTGTCGGGGAAATTGTTGCAACCGGGGCCGGGCTTGCAGCCGGTTATCTGGACCCGCAACAGGAGATTGGCCGATTTGTGGAACTGGAACTACCGGACAGACGTTGTCGAGCCTATCGTACTGGGGATATGGGGTATGTAGATAGCCTGGGGCGAATACGCTTTTTGGGGCGGGCTGACCAGCAGGTTAAAATCAATGGTTTCCGTGTCGAGCTTGAAGCTATAAACCGTGCTCTGTCTGCTATTGACGGGATTAAACGGGGCGAAACTATCGCGATTACGCCAAACAAACCCGGTGGAGCACAGAGACTTGTCGGGTTTGTTCAACAGGAACGGGAAGTGGTTCCCGATACATCAGAGGTGACTGATGTCACGGAGTTGCTCACTCATCTTTCCCCGACCTTGCCTGGTTATATGTTGCCAGGCGTCTTGTTGTCGGTAACAGAGTGGCCTCTGACCAGAACCGGCAAAGTAGACCGCAACACCTTACAGGCATGGTATGAGCAGTGGCTTTTGGAGCATCAATTAAATACCCGCTCACTGACGCCAACTGAACGTCAAATCACCAAAGTGTGGGAGTCTGTACTGGGCTGCAAAACACTGAATCACTCCGCCCACTTCTATCAGCTCGGTGGTAATTCGTTACTTGCACTTAAAGCGGTTAGTCAATTGGCTAGCATATTCAAATTGAACATTGGCATATTAGATGTATTAAAGCGGCCCGTTCTAAGCCAGCTGGCTAGTCACATTCAACAAATGCAACAACAAGATCTGATTAAAGCCGCCGAATTTTATATTCAGCCTATCACTAACGCCGTAAAATCTCATGGTGTAGGGATATCAATCCAACAGTTGTCTTTATGGCCCCTGTACCAAATGGGGCAAGCAGCACACTATAACATCCCGGTATGTTACGCCCTTCCCGTTGAGGTAAATACAGAGCGTCTGTGTCAGGCACTGATTCAGGTTTATCAGCAGCATGATGCATTGCACAGTATATTTGTCGATAATGGCGAACAGGTATTGTTACGCCCCCGAATAGATACTAACTGGCAAGCACAGGTCGAGTTGATTTCTCCTGACTCGCTGGAAACCACTGTCATCAAAGCCTATCAACAAGAGCAGGCGAGGCAATTCGATTTAGTGAACGATACCTTGTTTGTCGCCCGGTTACTTGATGCCGGCGAGCAACGGTTTATCTTGTTAAACTTTCCCCATATTATTATGGATGGCTGGTCCATTGGTCAATTATGGCAAAAAGTTAATCACTACTATGTCGGTGATAATACCCAAACCACAACGGACACAGAAACCCCCGCAGACTACTGTGATTATCTGGCCTGGCTCTCTGGCCAAACTGAACAACATGACTACTGGCAAACACGCTTGCAAGGTTATGTCCCCTTTGAATGGCACAGCCTGAGCCATACGAGCCATATAAACATCAACTCAGCACCTGAGCACCTGCGCTATTCCCGATTAATACCTGAAGACGTCACTGCGTTGCGAACCTTGGCACAATCAGAGCAAGTATCCATGTTCTGTGCTGCCTTGTATTTATGGTCTTGTACTCTGAGTCAATTTACTGGTCAAAATGATATCGTTGTCAGTACTCCCTACGTTAACCGCGAACAGCGGCAGTTACTGGACATCATCGGTTACCTGGTGTCCATGATCCCGGTGCGCTATCAGAGACAGGAAACACTGAAAACATTTCAGCAACACTGGCATCAGGACCTTGCGGCTGCTCACTGTGACTTTAATGCTCTGCTGAATGATTTGGATCTGGTGAGTGAAGGGGGGCGTCATCCACTACAGCAGTCGGTTTTTTCCTGGCAGGACGGGATTGTTTCAGCCCCGATGCTGGCAGGCGCACCGCTCGGACGTCGCGAGACCACTCTAGAGAAGTCAAAGTTTCCATTAAACCTATCCATTGTTCCTCTTGACGAGGGGTATCAGCTTAAGTGGGAATATGACCCCGCTATACTAAGCTCAGATACCATCGAGCAGCTTGAAACCCTGTTTATTGATAGTATCAGGTCACAGGGACACTGGACCCGACAGTGGCCTGAAGTACCAGAGCCTACTATCTCCGATAGCAATGTTATCACCCGTTTATTGGCACAGGTACAGGCTCGGGGCGAAGCCACAGCGCTTATTCAAGACGATGAACAGCTGACCTATCAGACACTATGGACTCAAAGCCTGAAAATTGCCGGGCAGTTACAGCATATCGGAGTTAAACCTGGGGAGCGGGTTGGTCTTTGCCTTCCCCGGGGGATACCAATGGTTATCGGTTTGGTCGGGATTGTAATGGCGGGGGGCGTTTACGTTCCCTTGTCGGAAGATGACGACAACGTCCGTCTCGCACAACTGGCCAGCCGCTGTCAGATGCGCTATTGCCTTACCGGCCGGGATATCAGTGATATTGATGTTTTGACTAGGCTGTCGGTCAATGATTTATTACAGGCACCGGAACACACTTTTCAGCCAGTTCTCCTCAGCGGAACCAGCCCCATGTACATTAATTTCTCCTCTGGTACCACAGGTGAGCCTAAGGGTATTTGCTGTGTCCATCAGGGGGTAATACGTCTGGTCTGCTCACCTGATTATATGCATCTGGATACTGATACATGCATGCTATCTGCAGCGGCCCTAACTTTCGATGCCTTTACGCTGGAGCTTTGGGGGCCACTGCTTAATGGTGGTCAGGTACAATTGTTATCAAACAAACAGCTGAATGTGGTACAGCTGCAACATCTGATCACTGACCAAGGGGTGAATACCCTGTGGTTAACTGCTGCATTATTCCATACACTGGTTGATATTGATGTACGAGCATTTTCCGGATTGCAACAGTTGCTTGTCGGGGGGGATGTCATCTCACCCGGTCATGTACAAAAGGTCTATGCCAGTGACCCGGATATTTGCATTATTAATGGCTATGGCCCGACTGAGAACACTACCTTCACCTGCTGTTATACCATTCCCCGCGACTGGCCAGTCAATGAGCCTTTACCTGTAGGAACACCGATTCGAGGAACTGGGGTTTGTTTATTGAATGTGGATAATACCCCTGTTTTATCCGGTTGTGTCGGGGAAATTGTTGCAACCGGGGCCGGGCTTGCAGCCGGTTATCTGGACCCGCAACAGGAGATTGGCCGATTTGTGGAACTGGAACTACCGGACAGACGTTGTCGAGCCTATCGTACTGGGGATATGGGGTATGTAGATAGCCTGGGGCGAATACGCTTTTTGGGGCGGGCTGACCAGCAGGTTAAAATCAATGGTTTCCGTGTCGAGCTTGAAGCTATAAACCGTGCTCTGTCTGCTATTGACGGGATTAAACGGGGCGAAACTATCGCGATTACGCCAAACAAACCCGGTGGAGCACAGAGACTTGTCGGGTTTGTTCAACAGGAACGGGAAGTGGTTCCCGATACATCAGAGGTGACTGATGTCACGGAGTTGCTCACTCATCTTTCCCCGACCTTGCCTGGTTATATGTTGCCAGGCGTCTTGTTGTCGGTAACAGAGTGGCCTCTGACCAGAACCGGCAAAGTAGACCGCAACACCTTACAGGCATGGTATGAGCAGTGGCTTTTGGAGCATCAATTAAATACCCGCTCACTGACGCCAACTGAACGTCAAATCACCAAAGTGTGGGAGTCTGTACTGGGCTGCAAAACACTGAATCACTCCGCTCACTTCTATCAGCTCGGTGGTAATTCGTTACTGCTCCTCAAAGCCCATAATGAGCTGGTACGTGTATTTCAACAGCAGATAGACTTGTCTTTATGTTTACAAAATCCGATATTGAGTGAATTAGCTGAAGCCATTTCCTCCAGCCAAACAACGGCCACAGTAGAAGAACCGGAAGTTCAGCTAAGTGCACAATCATTATTCCCGCTAACAACGGAGCAGAAAAGGCTATGGTTAACAGAAATTATCCAGCCATCAATAGCTTATAATATTCCTATTTTTCTCCCAGTGCCGAAGACAATTAACTACGAACAAATACAAACTACAGTAAACCAATTAGTTAAAGCTAATCCGGCACTTGGATTAAAACTGGTAGAACTAAACGGTGAAGTTAGTCAACAAATCCGTTCAATAGATGACATTCTAGTTGAACATATATCCGTCAATACCGCACAACTTCAAAAATGCAAAGTAGGACTTGGCCAAAAAGCCATTAATTTGGCTGAAGGTGTAATGTGCGCTCATTTTATCGAGACAGATACTAGCAATCACTGGCTTGTATTGAATATTCACCATATCTGTTTTGACGGACAGTCGTTGCTTCCTCTGATTACGGCTTTTAATCAGCTACTGTCAGGTCGGAGTATTGAGAGGGATCTAGGTTTCTTTCAACATATTCAATGGCAGCAAACAACTCAGTATAGGGAACTGATACAGGAGCAAAAAAAGTACTGGCAAGATCGTTTAGCAGCTTTGGAAGCTCCTACTGTCCTACCTTATTTATCTCAACCAAATGAATCAAGAAAATCCAGAAATCTTAGCATTCCTTTAGATCCAACGTTAGTGGCAAATATTACCCAATTAGCAAGAGAACTGAATACCACCGAGTTCACACTTTGGTCCAGCTTAACAACCTTACTCCTTGGAAGACTAAATCAGGTAAATTATGCTACTTTAGTCACGCCCGTTGCCAAGCGATTACATGCTTATGAATCAGAGAGTATTGGCTTTTTTGCCAATACTCTCTTACTGCATTCAGCCTGGACTGAAAGTATTTCCTTTAGAGATTTCATTAGTCAAAAGCACACCGAGATCACTAACGACCTTTGTCATCAATTAGTTTCTTTAGGCACTCTGTTGAGCATGCAAAAGCAACAAGGCAAGGAAATAGATACCTTGTCTGAGGTGTTGTTTTCAATGACGAAACCAGAGTTGGGAAATAATGAGCTTGAAGTGGGAGTGAATCCTGATGTGAAGTTTGATTTGGGTTTAACGTTGTCTTTCTCTACGAAAGGTGATTATGCACAAATTGAATATCGCAAATCAGCCTATAGTATAAATATGCTCGAAAAGACGGTTGAAGCATTATTATTTCTTGCTCAGCAAGTTCATGCAAATCCGGACGTTAGCATTGGGGCACTGGAGCTTACACAAACAATTACCAAGACAGAACTAGGCTGTTCAAACACATTTTTAAGTGTTCCAAAACAAATTATTAACTTAGCTCATCGGCATGAAAATGAAATCGCTGTAACCGACGGGCAAACAGAATTGACTTACCACATGTTGGTAGAATCAGCGCAACGGATGGCTGTACATTTGCAACATGCAGGTATTAAAAAAGGCGATCGGGTTGCGGTGTTAGTCAGGCGACAAGCAATGCTACCAGTAACATTATTAGCCATACTTATCACTGGGGCAGTTTATGTGCCCCTAGACCCAGAATACCCTGTTAGTAGAAATCAGTACATATTATACGATGCCCAGCCGAGTGTGGTTATTTACGATATTCCACCAGACACGTTCAGCGGTGAACTTCCTTCAGGTTTGCAGTGGATATCTTTACCTAGTTTATTAAAACCGTTACCAAATATTGAGCTGCAACCGGTAACAATAACGGCGGACGATTTGTCCCATATTATTTATACATCTGGTTCGACCGGGCAGCCCAAAGGTGTTGCAATAAGGCACGATGGTCTGGCTTCTCTGCAAGAGTGGGCGAAAAGTGTGTATGTCCCTGAAGACTTCTCTTTGGTGTATTCAGGCACATCCATTTGCTTTGATCTCTCAGTGTTTGAAATTTTTATCACATGGAGTCTTGGGGGAAGTGTTTACTTTGCTGAAAACTCCCTGCAATTAGTTGATGACATGCACAAGCATGCCATTTCGTTGCTCAATGTCGTGCCCTCTATTCTGACTGAAGTATTAAAACATCAATCTTTATCTTCAAGTATCAGGATTGTCAATCTCGCAGGTGAACCACTTCCACCTTCATTAGCCAAGGCTCTGTATAAGCAATCTGAACACATTCGGGTATTCAACCTGTATGGTCCAAGTGAGGATACGACCTATTCCACTTGGTTTGAAGTAGAAAAAGAAAAGTGCGATGACATGTTAATTGGTCAGCCTTTACCAGGTACACAAGCGATTATTTCTGATCATTCAGGAAGATTATTACCTGACTACTTTGTTGGTGAATTGTATTTGTCCGGAAGAGGCTTAGCCAAGGGATATTGGAATAAACCCGACCTGAACGAAGAGCGTTTTATCCGCCATAACAACGGTCAGGTGTTTTATAAAACCGGCGATTTGGTACGTCGGGTTGAACAACAGCAATTGGAATATATTGGGCGAATTGATGATCAAGTTAAACTCCGTGGATTCCGCATTGAATTGGAAGAGATTAGTCACTTGGTATTAGCCGATGAACAGGTATTAGCGTCTTGTACATTGGTTATAAAGCATGATGATACCGACCAAATTGTTTGCTTTTTTGTTAGCGATGAACGTGATGTCAATATCAACCGGCTGAAAGAAAGGCTGAAGAAAAATTTACCCAACTACATGGTACCGACACATTTTCAACAAATAGAGAAAATGCCTACCACTCCATCGGGTAAACAGGATAAGAAAGCTTTGAATACTCTATTTAAGCCTTATTCGAATTGTGCGGTAACCGATGATGAACAAAACCATTCAGAATACGTGCAGTGGTGCTGTTCACAATTCACTTCCTTTCTACCGGACAAAAAAGTGGGATATGAATCTGACTTCTTCGAGTCAGGGGGGACCCCTTCGTTGGCCAGTTCACTACTAAATCGTATTCGCACTGATTTTAGCGTCAAGATTTCTTTTGAAAAGCTATCTTCCAATTCAAACCCTGTCTCATTAGGAGAATTAATCGAATCACTTATCGAGCTTCAGGAGGAACTCAATAATGAGATCATCATTTAGCCATAGCAAGAGTTATTGATGAGGAAACCCATATGTGCACCAGCAGTCAATGCGTCACCTTCAGTAATAATTATTACTGAAGGTTGAAAGATAATCTTTGAATTATAAAATGAGAAAACGCGAATGGTAGACACCAGTAATTACCGACATTGGATAACAAACGGACTTCCAATATTCATTTCTATCGGGATTTTTTCAATTAAGGCACTGTGGGATAGCTGGTTGCTCGAATTGCACAGTGCTGAAAGTTTACAAGCATTTGCACTAGTATTTCCGATTATCATTCTCGCCAACGTAATTGCATTAGCATTGACAAATGCTGTCATGGGAACAGCATCAACGTGGATGGAAAAAGGGCATATATATGCCAAGGTTTTGCCATTTTTTCTATTGGCTGCACTTATACTTGGGGTCGTTATGTCATTGCTTTTGATGATGTTACTCGATCCTCTGATACTCTGGTTCGATGCGGAGAGATACCGAATAAAATTACATGCTTTTACAGTAAGCCTTATTTTTTGGCTCCCGTTCCAATACACTATAGTATTACTTGGGCAAATATTAAGAGTTGTCGGAAGGTATAAATCGTCAAGCCTGATACAAATTCTGGCTTGTGTAGTCGGTTTTGGCATTAGCTATTGGCTAATTGGTGTTAAAACTGAAATTGAGCCACTCAAAAGTGTTGTTTATTCTAATGCTGCGATTGCAATTTTAGCATTTAGCGGTTTATCAGTATTACTGTTTTCCCACATAAAAAAGAGTAAAGCACATGACACTCCATTGGATTTTGGTGCTATCTATAAACGCTTTGCCGAAATCTTCTATACAACGTGCCTAAGCCAATCTATGGCGGTCGTGTTTATTTTCGTGTTGACTAAAATACTCGCTCAGCAAGGAGAAAAAACTATCGAAATATATGCCTACCTAACCCGCATAGAACAATTAATATTGATGTTGTCAGCTGCGTTTATCAGCGTCATGATACCCGAAATTAACAAAATGAAAATGAATTCAAATACCTCTTTGATAGATGAATATATTCATCAGGGAACTAAATTTCTGCTTGGGATTGGTGTCATCTTGGTTAGTATATTATTTGGGTCACTGACCCTTTTTAATTCATTTTCAACATTAGATGGGAAGTTAGACCAGACATTATTGATGTTTGTAGCTCTCTGGATTCTTGGTACAGCAATTCAGAGCACAGTGATCTTGTTTTCTCAGTTATTAAATGTGCTTTACTCCCCTCGCGAAGCTATGCGCCTCAACTTTATAAGGTTCGTTGGTTTGGGCATTCCGATGATAATGCTTGGCAATAATCTGGGAGGAATACTAGGTTTGGCATCATCATTGTTACTACTGCATATTGTATCTTTATATATTTCCAGAAGAGGTTTGTTTACAGTTATCAAAGCATCATACATGTTGAACAGCGCGCAAAAATGACTAGGCGTTGTCAAAATTAGTGAACCTTCAACATGAAAATATCAACATTTAGCGACAGCCAAACCCTAGAAAGCCTTAAGCAAACTGAAGTTGGTACGCCAGTTGAGGGACTGTGCCGTGAGCACGGAATGAGCTCCGCTATCTTCTACAAATGGTCCGCCAAATATGGTGGCATGGACGCCTCTCCCCTGTGTTATTATTTTTTATGTAACGTGAAGGAACTATAAGCGGGAGTATAGGATTTACCGCGAGTAGGAGCTGAACTTACGGATTAATCCGAAGAAACGCTTGAAGCGTGACAAATCGGAGCCAGTGAAATTGTATGACTTAATGGGTGAGGGTGAGTTATGGCGTATCGCCGCGTGGTGATTAAATTGGGGACGTCTGTGTTGACTTCTGGCAGTAAAAAGCTGGATAAGGCGCACATGGTGGAGCTGGCTCGGCAGATGTCAGTATTGATGAAAGCGGGCGTGGAAGTGGTCTTGTGTACTTCGGGCGCCATAGCCGCTGGGCGCGAGCACTTGTCTTACCCCATATTGCCGGACACCATGGCCCATAAACAGTTATTAGCCGCTGTGGGCCAGAGTCAGTTGATTTTAGCTTGGTCGCAACTGTTTAGCCTCTATGGCATTTATGTGGGGCAACTGCTGTTGACCCGTGCAGATCTTGAAGATAGGGAGCGCTACCTCAATGCTCGCGATACCATCAATGCGCTGATAAGTAGCAATATAGTACCCATCATCAATGAGAACGATGCGGTCGCCACCAATGAAATTAAAGTGGGTGATAACGACAATTTATCGGCCAGGGCGGCGCTTTTGTGTGACGCGGACTTGCTTATTTTATTGACGGATCAGAAAGGCTTGTTCGACAGTGACCCAAGGAAAAATCCTGACGCTAAGCTGATTGCTCAAGTGCAAAATATCGATGATAGCCTGCGATTGTTAGCGGGTGGCTCGGGTACAGCTCTTGGCACGGGTGGCATGGCCACCAAGCTTGAGGCTGCAGACATTGCTCGCCATGCGGGAATTGAAGTGGTTATCGCCTCTGGTCATCATGAAAATGTGATCATTAAAGTCGTTAATAAAGAAGAATCTGTCGGCACTCATTTTAGCGCCATCGACAGCCCGCTTGAGAGTCGTAAACAGTGGATATTAGCAGGTCCCGCCGCCAAGGGCTGCTTAGTCATTGATGATGGCGCAGCAAACGCGGTCATTAATCAAGGCCGCAGTTTATTGTCTAAAGGGATTATTAGAGCAGAAGGAGAATTTGCTCGTGGGGTGACCCTGCGTATCGTCGACACTCAAGGTAGAACCTTGGGCCGAGGCATAAGTCGTTATTGTGCTAAAGATGTCAGTCAAATTTGCGGCAAGCATTCCGATGAGATTGAAACGATTCTAGGTTATGATTATGGCGATGCCGTGGTGCACCGCAATGACATGGTGGTGCTGGACTGTTAGCAAGTTAGCAAGTTAGCCCGTTGGCAGTTGAGCTAATGGCGTCGAACACGCAGTTGAAAGGAAGCCCAGTTAAAACAAAGCTCAGTCGAAATAAAGCTCGGTTGAAACAAAACTCAGCCATAGCAAAGCGCCAGTCATGCCGTGACTGGCGCTTTGTTGTTGAAGGCAAGCAAGCGTTCAGGATAAAAGCTTATTGGGAATAAATGTGGGCGTTTGAGATGGCCCCTAAGGTAATGCGGTTAAACGTTGTGACTCCCCATACCCCTAAAAAAGCCAGGCTCATCATTACAGAAGCCAAGCGAATGGCTTGGGCGTATTCCATTACGTACGTGAAGTATTTTCGTTGAACTTTATTCGTGAAGTAGACCGCGGGCCAGATAAAGATGGCAAGGTACATGGCCGGGTATTGGGTTGAGCTATCTCCGTAGAATTTTTCAAAAGTAATGATACTGGCGGTCATCAGCAGAGCCACCATTCTTATCTTATGTTCGGTTTGCTCCGAGAGTTTCCATCTGGGCAGTCCAGTTGCCATGTGTCCTCCTAATCTTATAGTGATTAATCCGTCAACACCTCCTTAGTTATAATGCGATTTTGCTGTATTTTCAACCTATCAATGGCATGAGTGACACTTTGTTTAATCATTTTAGATAATTTTTTACTTTAACCCTTGTATTCGATTCCCCTGTCCCAATATAGGGTACTAAGGAAGATATGAGCGGCATTCATTAAATCAGGCTTGCGCACTTGAAAAGCGCAACCCCGCGCCCCATATCCATAAACAGTAAACAAAATTAAATTGAACTACCGGAGAACCTCATGGGCAAAATTATTGGTATCGACTTAGGCACAACAAATTCATGTGTGGCTGTCCTTGACGGCGGTAAAGCACGTGTTCTAGAAAACGCAGAGGGTGATCGCACTACGCCTTCTATCGTCGCTTATACCGATGAAGAAATCATTGTTGGCCAACCTGCAAAACGTCAGGCTGTGACTAACCCCAACAACACTTTCTTTGCCATTAAGCGTCTTATCGGTCGCCGTTTTAAAGATGACGAAGTTCAACGTGACGTTGATATCATGCCATTCAAAATTATCGGCGCTGATAACGGTGATGCATGGGTTGAGCAACGTGGTAACAAGATGGCACCACCACAGGTTTCTGCTGAAATCTTGAAAAAGATGAAGAAGACAGCTGAAGATTTCCTCGGTGAAGAAGTGACTGAAGCGGTTATTACCGTACCGGCTTACTTTAACGATTCACAGCGTCAAGCCACTAAAGATGCTGGCCGTATCGCAGGTCTTGAAGTTAAGCGTATCATCAACGAGCCAACAGCGGCTGCGCTTGCTTACGGTATCGACAAGAAGCAAGGCGACAATATAGTTGCAGTATACGATTTAGGTGGTGGTACATTCGATATCTCTATCATCGAAATCGACAGCAACGATGGCGACCAGACCTTTGAAGTACTGGCCACAAACGGTGACACCCACTTAGGTGGTGAAGATTTCGATAACCGTTTAATCAACTATTTAGCTGATGAATTCAAGAAAGATCAAGGTCTAGATTTACGTAGAGACCCGCTGGCGATGCAGCGTCTTAAAGAAGCGGCTGAAAAAGCAAAAATTGAACTTTCAAGCACCAACCAAACTGAAGTTAACTTGCCGTACATCACTGCCGATGCATCAGGTCCTAAGCATTTAGTGGTTAAAGTGACTCGTACTAAGTTAGAGTCTTTGGTTGAAGATTTAATCCAACGCACCTTAGAGCCACTTAAAGTTGCCCTTGCTGATGCTGATTTGTCTGTTTCTGAAATCAACGAAGTGATTTTAGTCGGTGGTCAGACTCGTATGCCTAAAGTACAAGAAGCGGTAACAAACTTCTTCGGCAAAGAGCCACGCAAAGACGTTAACCCAGATGAAGCGGTTGCTGTGGGCGCTGCAATTCAAGCTGGCGTATTGTCTGGTGAAGTTAAAGACGTATTGCTACTTGACGTTACACCACTATCTCTTGGTATCGAAACCATGGGTAGCGTAATGACTAAGCTTATCGACAAGAACACCACTATCCCGACTAAAGCGCAGCAAGTGTTCTCAACGGCTGACGATAACCAGAGCGCCGTGACCATTCACGTGCTTCAAGGTGAGCGCAAGCAAGCGAGTGCTAACAAGTCTTTAGGTCAATTCAACCTTGAAGGTATTGAGCCTGCACCACGTGGCCAACCACAAGTTGAAGTGATGTTTGACATCGATGCTGACGGTATCTTACATGTGTCAGCGACTGACAAGAAAACCGGTAAGAAGCAAAACATCACCATTAAAGCCTCTTCTGGTCTGTCGGATGAAGAAGTTGAACAAATGGTACGTGACGCTGAAGCTCACGCCGATGAAGACGCTAAGTTTGAAGCCTTAGTTCAAGCACGTAATCAAGCCGATGGCCTAGTACATGCAACTAAGAAGCAAGTGACCGAAGCTGGTGATGCATTAGCAAGTGACGAGAAAGAAAAAATCGAAGCGGCTATGGCAGCGGTTGATGAAGCGACTAAAGGCAAAGATGCTGAAGCCATCGAAAAAGCGACTCAGGCGCTGATCGAAGCCTCTGCTAAGCTGATGGAAATCGCTCAAGCTAAATCTCAAGCTCAAGGCGGCGAAGAAGCCCAAGCGAAAGATGCCGGTCAAAGCAATGACGACGTAGTAGACGCTGAGTTCGAAGAAGTTAAAGACGACAAGAAGTAATTAACTGTTTTTACAGTTAGCTTCACTACTACGGGCGTTGAGGTCTACCTCTAACGCCCGTTTGTCCAATTAATCTAAGGTAAGTTTTAGCCCCTTATCTTGGGATATTCGAGAAAAACAACACTATGTCAAAGAGAGATTATTACGAAGTATTAGGTGTGGGTCGCGATTCGAGTGAGCGTGACATCAAGAAAGCCTATAAGCGCTTAGCCATGAAATTTCACCCGGACAGAAACCCAGGTGATAAAGCGGCTGAAGCCAGCTTTAAAGAAATCAAAGAAGCCTATGAAATATTGACCGATGGCGATAAGAAAGCCGCTTATGATCAGTTTGGTCATGCAGGCGTCGATCCTAACCGTGGCGGTGGTGGTCATGGTGGCGGTGATTTCGGTGACATCTTTGGTGATGTGTTCGGTGATATTTTTGGTGGTGGTCGCCGCGGTGGTCAACGTCAAGCGGCTCGTGGTAGCGACTTACGTTACAACTTAGAGTTATCTTTGGAAGAGGCCGTTCGCGGACTCACCAAAGAGCTGCGCATTCCAACCTTAGCGGCCTGTGATTTATGTGATGGTAGTGGCGCGAAAAAGGGCACCTCGGCTTCAAGCTGTGGTACCTGTCATGGTCAAGGCCAAGTGCAGATGCGCCAGGGTTTCTTCGCCGTGCAGCAAGCCTGTCCGACCTGTCATGGCCGCGGTAAGATCATTAAAGATCCTTGTGGCAAGTGTTACGGTGAAGGCCGGGTCGAGAAGAGCAAAACTTTATCGGTTAAAATCCCAGCTGGCGTTGATACCGGTGATCGAATTCGTTTAGCCGGTGAAGGTGAAGCGGGAGAATTTGGTGCCCCAGCAGGTGATTTGTACGTCCAAGTGAGCGTGCGCGAGCACGGAATTTTCACTCGCGATGGCAATAACCTCTACTGTGAAGTGCCGATTTCATTCAGTAAAGCCGCCTTAGGTGGTGAGATTGAAGTGCCGACATTAGACGGCAAAGTCAGCCTTAAGATCCCAACTGAAACCCAAACTGGTCGCATGTTCCGTTTACGTGGCAAAGGGGTTAAGTCGGTTCGCAGTCATGCTATCGGCGATTTGCTTTGTAAAGTCGTGATGGAAACCCCGGTTAACTTGAGCGAGCAGCAAAAAGAGCTACTGCGCGAATTTGAAGCCAGCCTCACAGGGGCGGGAGCCTCTAAGAAACACAGCCCTAAGGCTGAAGGTTTCTTCGATGGGGTGAAGAAGTTCTTTCAAGACTTAAATAGCTAAGTCTTTTAGTTATTCAGCCAAACCTAAGAAACCACTCAGATGATGAGTGGTTTTTTTATGCCTTAATGGGTAGACTGCCAAGCTTGCTTCCTTGAATATATTGATCATCTAATGCCTCGTGAAAACAGCTCGCCATCTGAACCTACCTCGTCTTCGTTAAACCATCTGCCCCCGCAACAGGCTAAGCTTGCTCAATCTGTATCTTTTAGCCAGCTTGGGCTCACTAAGGCGTTAGTCACTGCTTTACCTAAGGCACTTGTCAGTGCCACAGACATTCAGCGACTTGCCATTCCAGCGGGGCTTAAGGGTAAGGATGTGTTGGCATTAGCCCAGACGGGTAGCGGTAAAACCTTAGCCTTTGGCTTGGTAATATTAGAAAAGCTGTTGTTGCAGGCAAAAGAGAAAAGCGTGGCGCAAGATAAGCCCAGTGCCTTAGTCATAGTGCCCACCAGAGAACTAGCTCAGCAAGTTCATCATGAGCTGAATACCGTGGCGATGAAGCTAAACCTGACTAGCGCCATAGTGTGCGGCGGCGCTGACCTAGATAAGCAAATTGATGCCTTAGCGCAGGGGCCACAGCTGTTGATAGCGACCCCTGGTCGGCTGCTGGCATTAGTGCAAGAGAAAGCCGTGAGCTTAAGTGACATCAAACACTTAGTGCTCGATGAAGCTGACCGTTTATTGGAAATGGGCTTTTGGCCTGACATTCAAAAAATTATCGCCTTCATACCCGCTAATTGCCAAAAGTTGCTGTTTTCGGCGACCTTGCCAGTACCCTTGAGAGAACTTGCCGACAGTTTGCTGTACAAACCCCAGCGGATTGAAGCCAAGGCTGCCAGTACCCAAGTGGCAGAAATCGAAGAGCGGGCCTATTTAGTCAATAAAGGCAGCAAGGCTCAGGCGCTGATCGCTCTGCTAAAAGATGCCCCGCTGAAACAAGCAGGCAATAAACAAACAGGCATTAAACAGCCATCGCTGCAGACCTTAGTCTTTATTAATGGTAAGGATGATGCCGACAGCCTAGCCAAAAAGCTCAACAAGGCAGGGCTGAATGCCAAAGCCCTCCATGGTGATAAAGAGCAAAACATCCGTGAGCAAACACTGGCAGAATTTAAGCAAGGCACAGTCACAGTGCTAGTGGCCACAGATTTACTGGCAAGAGGGATACATTTGTCAGAGTTGCCCCAAGTGATTAACTTTGCCTTGCCAGAGTCTGGGGCCACCTACGTGCACCGTATTGGCCGCACCGGCCGTGCAGGGGCTAAAGGCTTAGCGATTTCGCTGGTGTGCCATGGGGAGTCTCAATACCTTGAGGCAATAGAAGCCTTTACTCAAAGACCGCTAAGGCTCGATGCTTTAGCAGGGTTTCCTGTCACAGATAAACCTGCCCCAGAAACGGCGGCTAATGCTCGTCATACCGACAAACCTAAGCGTGCCCCAAGGGATAAACAGGCTAATCGACGCAGCATGAACAAGAAGAGCATTAAAGACTTTCAAAGCAAAAAGTAACTCGGCACGATAGCAGTTGATCACTGTTTTTTTATACAGTAATATGAGTTTCCCTCATTACTGTGATTAACCTATGCGTAAGATCATTCATATCGATATGGACTGCTATTTTGCCGCCGTTGAAATGCGTGACTTTCCTGAATTTAAAGGAAAACCTTTGGCCGTGGGTGGCCGAAGTGATCGCCGAGGTGTCATCAGTACCTGTAATTATGAGGCAAGAAAATTTGGGGTGCGCTCGGCCATGTCGAGCCACAAGGCTTTGCAGCTTTGCCCTGACTTGGTATTAGTGCCAGGTCGGATGGACGTCTACAAGTCAGTCTCAGCGCAAATACGTAGCGTGTTTGCCCGCTACACAGACATCATAGAGCCCCTGTCCTTGGATGAAGCCTATCTGGACGTCACAGACAGCCCTCACTGTAAAGGCAGCGCTACCCTGATGGCGAAGGCCATACGTGAAGAGATATTCGAACTCACAGGGCTCACGGCTTCAGCCGGCATAGCACCGATTAAATTTTTAGCCAAAATTGCCTCAGATTTAAATAAACCCAATGGCCAATACTTGATTACCCCAGAACGAATCCCGGCGTTCGTGAAAGACTTACCCTTAATTAAAATTCCTGGGGTAGGCAAGGTCACCGCAGCCAAACTCGAAGCCTTGGGCCTGCTTAATTGCCAAGATGTGCAGCAATACCCAAAAGATAAACTGATCCATGCCTTTGGTAAGTTTGGCGTTGTGTTAATCGATCGCGCCCATGGCATAGACCCTAGGGCCCTGAGTATGGATAGGCTGCGAAAATCTGTAGGGGTAGAAACCACCTTAGCCCAAGATATTTATAGCCTAGAGCAATGCCATCAAATTCTGCCAGGGCTTATTCAAGAGCTGGGCAGCCGCTGTGCTAAGAGCGCTAAACAGAGGCAAATTCACAAGCAAGTGGTGAAACTTAAGTTTTCAGACTTTAAGCAAACCACCATAGAGCACAGAAGTGATGAGCTAAACATTAACTTGTTTTACGAGTTACTGTCCCAAGCGTTAGCCCGCAGTCAAGGCCGTGGCATTCGCTTATTGGGGGTGAGTGTGGGCCTGAGTGATAACCAAGTCAATGAGCACGCGCCTTCCTTTTACGGCGCCCAGCTTGATTTAGGTCTGTAAGGGTTATCATTCATCGATTTTTTTAAAATAATCTAACGTTTTCAACTTGTTCACTAATGCTAAACAGGCTAGAGTCAGTGAGGCAAATACCTACAGCTTTATATCTTGCAGAATATAACTACCTAGCCTCTGCGCGCCAAATGACAATGGCCTAAGTGAACCCTATTTTATGATGAGTTGATGGTTCTGCCGTTTTTGTCATAGCGATGACAGGATTATTTCGCAGGTTTGTCCAGGTATGTCATAGTTATTGCGCAGGTATGTCATAGGTTTGTCGTATCCCAAGTGTGGGTTGTTTACTTATTATTCATGCACTTATTATTAAATAGAGTGCCAACTAATGAATTCAGATAATGTAATAGTGAATATGGAATTAAAAAAAGATCTACTTATCGCAGAGCGCGAAGCCAGGGCCTGGAGTCAAAGTCATTTGGCGGAAGTCACGGGCTTAAGCTTACGCACTATACAGAGGATTGAAAAATCAGGAACGGCTTCATTGGAGTCGGTTAAATCTTTAGCTTCTGTGTTTGAAATGAGCATTGATGAGCTTAAGGCGGATATCGATGAGCCTACAGCAAGCAATGTGAGTGCTGACTCACAAGGTGGACTTAAGTCTCCTTCGACGCTTAACACTGGCGATGACCTTATGGGTAACCCAAGCACTGATAACAGCGGGGCAAACAACTGGTTGAAGCATTGGTTTAAAAAAAGCAGCACTCAGGCCAATATCATCCACTTAAGCCTATTAGTGCCAATATTGTCATTGGGCCTATATTTATTATGGGTGGACAGTGAGGCGATACAATGGGTTCATCACTTACGTGATGCCATTTTTAGCAGCACGATTTCCCAAACACGATTAGATAAGATCAGTTTCATCCTGTTAATTATAGCCGTGGGGCTGCCTTGCCTATTGCCGGGTGTTATCTATGATGCCATCACAAGAAAAGGCATGTTTAGCAAGACGATGCACAAGTAAAAAGTATGAAGGAGTCATACCGACTTTTTCAATCCAACCCATGGATGAAGCCAGTGGAGCAGCTAACTTGAGTTAGCTGCTTTTCTTTATACCGGTAAATTTTGCTCGTCTGAATGATTATTTATCACTAGCTGGCAAATATGGGCAGTGTTTGCTGGTTAAAGTTGCTTAGATTAGGAAAAAGATCATTCAGGCTACTACTGGATGCACCAAACCAATTGGCTAAGGTAGCAAAGTATTGCTCATTGGCTATTTGGGGAATAAGCCTGCCACCGCCCACATCATATTGACTCTTTAATGCTTGCTGCAGCACTTGCCCATAGATCTCGCCGCCTTTTACCGCCCCGCCCATCACCAGTTGATTGCCCGCCCAGCCATGATCTGTACCATCGCCATTTGAGCTTAAGGTGCGGCCAAAATCAGACATGGTAAAGCTTGTTACACTGTCCTGTAAATTAAGCTGGCTGAGGGCGGCATCAAACTCTGCTAACCCTTGGGCGAGCTGTCCTAAGAGGGCCGGTTGCGTGGTGACTTGGTTGTCGTGAGTGTCAAACCCTCCCATTGTCACGAAAAACACTTGTCTGCCGACATTAAGCTGTGGCTGCACAGATAAGGTCTTAGCCACGGCTTTAAGTTGATTCGATAGTGACGTATCACTAAAGAGATTATCCAGATTAGTGGCATTGGCTAGGCTTAGGTTAAGCATCTCAGTATTGGTGATAGATTGACTTAATTTGTCGCTGTAACTGGCCCCCAATGGATGGCTAGCCGCGGCCAGCATTTGCTCCAGCTGTGCTCTAAACGCTAAGGTTTTATTCCCGCCGCCATTAAAGGCATGTATCTTAGTGACCCCAGACTGACTCATGGCAAAAGGGCGGGTGTTGGGCGCAGTTTGCCACAAGTTATTACCTCCAAGGGAGATATTGGCGGCAAAGTTAGTGTTTTGCTCTAGTATCTCAAGTAATCGGCCGCCCCACCCGTAATTTAGGCTAGATTTTTCCCGGCCTTGCATCCAAGTGGCTTGCTGATCGTTGTGAGAAAACAAAAACTTAGGGACTTGTGCGCCGCCTTGTTGGTATTGGCTCAGGCTCAAGGGACTAATTAAACTGCCCACAGCGGGAACGACCCCCAGTCGCTGTTGATTAAATATCGGCACCAAGGGGGCGAGGGCGGGGTGAAAACCAATGCCGCCATCCACAGGGCTTGTGGGAGATAACGCCAGTGGGGAGCTTACCGCTAGGTTTTGCCTGCTGGCTAAATAGGCCTTGAGGGGCTCACCTTCTAACGGGATAAGCATATTCAATGAATCACTGCCGCCAAACAGGAACACACAGACTAGCGCCTTGTAGTCGTTAAGTTGACCGCTATTGACCATGCCAGTCATGGCCTGCAGTTGCAGGCTGCTTAAGGCCGCCATGGAGACCGAACCTTTAAGACAGAGTGAGAGGAAATCGCGTCGGGTAAAGTTATTCATGCTAGCTCCAAGGGGCTGTGGATCTTTCAAAATTAGTACTGCACTAGATAATCGGGTGAAATCGTAATGGTAAACAAGAGGTAAGCCACTTGTTGATACTGAGATGATGATTTCCAAATATCGTGGATTTGCCTTAAACGCTCCTTGAACTCCGCCGTCATAGAGGAGCTGAAATACACCCTGTCATAGTGGTTGAGCAGTGCTTCAAGCCCCTGTTGCTGCAAGATATCCACGTGAGTTTGCAGGCTTACCATAATGCGATTTTCGCTAGGATTTTGACTCAGCTCCTTGATGTTCCACACAAGCCCACCGTATTGGCTGTTGAATTGGCCAATCAAGGCAGCGTCATTGGCGATTTGAAGCTCTGGGGCGACTAAATCTAACGGCAGGAGATCGGCACTTTGATAATCGGGCCTAAAGAAGTTGAACACTGAAGGTGAGCCTAACGGCGTCTGACCGTGGCTGTCATCTAAGGACCAAGTAAAGTAACGTCCACTGGGGCTTGCTGCGTTAAGCTCGCGCCACAGGTGGGTTGTACGCAGTAAAGGCTCACGAATTTTACCAAAATATTGCAAGCTTCCAATGGTCTGACGGGCCTCATCATCGAGCAAGATAGCGCTAATGGTGGCGCCCAAATCACCGCGAACACCTTGACCGTTATCATTAAATACCTGGGCAATTCTTTGAATATATTGCGGGCTAGGGTTTGAGGTGACTAAACGTTGAATAAGCTGCTGACCGATAAAAGGCCCCACATTGGGGTGGTCAAACAGATTATCTAAGGCTTGGGTTAAATCTTGTTTGGCCGCTTGCCCGCCCGCAAGGACAGTTCCATTCAGTAAACTTTTTTCTTCTTGGGAATGAAAATCCTCCCAAGGCTCCATGGGCAGAACGAAATTACGGCTGGGTCTATTCCAACGGGCACTGGCGGCAAACGTCCAGCCGGTAAACACATGGGCAAAGCCTTCTATTTCTGTTTGGCTGTAGCTGGCTATTGGCTCACCTGTGCTTGACAGTATTGGGCTACCGTCGAGATTTAATTGCTTAAGGCCTATGGTGAAGAGCTGCATGACCTCGCGAGCAAAGTTTTCATCGGGGCGTATATTGAGTTCTGTATTGGCTTTTTCATTGCCTAAATGGCTTAAATAACTGCCCATCACAGGGGACAAGGTCACCGCCTCGAGTAAATCGCGGTAATTGCCAAAGGCGTGCTGAAGCAGTAAATCATAATAGCCTGTCATGCCCTCAGGCTCACTCTTCAAGGCGTTGTTCGCATCTGAGACCACAAAAATTTCACTTAAGGCGAACGCCACGCGCTGACGCAATTGATCCGGCGCCGTGAGTGAGGCTTTCCACCAGGCATCGAGACGATTAATTTGCGCGGGGGCATCCTTGCCAGGGTAGTTTTCTAACAAAGGCGAATGTAGGCTAGCGGGCAGGGCTATCTGCTGGGCTATCCATTCGTGTTCACTAATGCCGGTGGCGTGATTTAAGTCAGCACTAGTGGGGCCTAATGTGGCTTGATGCAATAAACGTCCCGCTTGTTTATCTGTCATGGCGCGCTTGGCTTCTACGTCAATATCAGCATTGGTGCTATTGCCTTGATTATCTGTCACTTGCACCCTGAAACTGTACTGATCTGAGCGAATGACATCAGTCACCACTGGGGTGAAGGTTAAACTCGCTTCATCTGTCTTGCTCAAAACAAGGCTTGGTCCTGCAATTTGTTGCCATAAGTAACTCTTGATGCCATCGGCATCGCTTGCCGTAACGCTGATGGTAATCGCCGTACCTTGGCGAGCTGGGCTTGCCAGCGGAATGACATTCACTACAGGAGCCTGGGCTGTTGGCTGCGGGGTGATGGGGGCAGAATTTGGTTCAGATGCGCTATCATCCGAGCCACCACCACATGCACTGAGCAGTAGCATTGCACTGAATAAAAGCTGATATGAATAGGAGTTAGATGCCATGTTTGCTACCACTTTTAGTTGACGTATTTGTCATATGGCAATGATTCTGGTGGTCAATTGAGCATTTTGCAATGGCATAAAAAAAGATTTTTCAGACACTTTTTTGACACTTCAATGTCGAGGATTAAGGCGTGTTAAAATTGTGTTAAAAAGTGATGTGACTCAGTGGAATAGCTCAACGAGCAAGTTATTGACGTCAGCCAAAGGGCTGACACAGGGGGAAATTTTTTTTAATTTAGTTAAATAATAGTTTGCAAATTGGCTTATCAGTCCGTCATAGGCGGCTGAATTTGGAGAAGGTGAATTAAAACCCCTTAGATAACAGGCTTTCAATGATAGGCAAACTGATGAAGGTTAGCACTGTGCTTATCAAGATGGCAAAGGCGCTCTGGGATGTGTGAACTTGATAGCGCTGAGCCAATAAATACACGCTCGCCGCTGTAGGCAATGACGCTAAAATCACTCCCATGGTGAGCCATTGACCCTCAACCTTAAATAGGCTGAGTAATGCATAGGCCGTTAAAGGTTGAAGGATGAGCTTAAGAAAATTAATCAGATTAAGCTCTATGATGAATGCCTTATCCCAGCGAAGGCTACCTGAGTCTCTGTGCATGGCTTTGGTAAGCACCATGCCTATGGCAAAGAGGGCGCAAGGGCTTGAAGTGTTACCCACTTGGTGCAACATCTGGCTGAGGCTCTCGGGGAGATTTAGGGCGGCTGCAGAGACTCCAACCCCCAAGGCACTGGCAATCACTATGGGGTTTGAGCCTAGCGCGTGCAGCATGATCATTAAAGGATGGGAGGCTTGGATCTGATGTTGGTCAGTTTTTTTGCCCGTTAATGCCTTACTGGTGGCGATTTCTATGCTCACTAAGGCAAAGGCAAACATGACAACAGACAATAAACTGGCGATAGCGGCAGCCACTAAGGCACTTTTGTCATCGGGAAATAACATGCCCAGTAAGGGAATGCCAATAAAGGCGGTATTGCCAAAGGTGGCATTCAGGGCCCGGATCGCGGCAAGTGCCGATTTTTCAGGGTTGGCCCAATAAGATAGCCCTAGGGCAATCACATAGGTGAACACCATGCTAAGGCTTAAGGCGCAGATAAAACCCCACTGAGTAATGGAGGCGAACGGGGTCTGGGCTAAGGCGATAAACATGATGGCGGGAAACGCCACATAGTACACATATTGATTGAGTATGTTGTCGCTGTCGCTGGGGAGCAGTTTACTTTTTTGAACTATGGCCCCAAGTAGCATAATGCCAAAAACTGCGGCTATGGGGGTGAGAGTTGGGCTCATTGCTAGGTCCTGCTTAAAATGATACCAATTCGATTAAGTGAGGTGCATAAGCCAGTTATGCACCTCATGGAATAGCGAGTTAACTAGACCCTGTGCTCGTTATAAGCTGATGCCGATATTAGACACACCCGCTTCGATGACATCTTTGCGCAGGCCTTTGACAAGCTCGGCATTGATATCAGGATTCGCTTCTATGATAGCTAATAAGGCATCTTGCAGTTCTTTTTCTTCTTGCATCACTTCGTGGGCAAACACATAGTCATCCAAGGCATCATCGGCTAGGCTAACATCGCTAATGGCTTCAATATAGTTGGCCACAGTGCTCGATGATAATTTACTGATATTAATGATGTCTTCTTCATTTTTGCCATCAATAGCGGCCATCAACATACCAATACCGACCGCAGCATCCATGGCGGGATAGACACCATAAGCTTCAAATTGACTCGGATCAGGGGTGTTGTCTTCGAGGCGCTGTAGATGCACGTCTATATTAAACTTAAGTTTCTTGTCGTACTGAGACTGCCATAACAATTCTAAGGCGGTAGATAATACTTTTGGCTCACCAAACTCACAGACTTCACTAAAAAGTTGATAGTTAGGCAGCATGCGCTGGCACAGGGCGATAGAAAAAAGTTGCTTCTGTGGCAGCGAGAGGGCTTTAAGGCGTTTGAAAAAACCTTGTTTATTGGTCATGGTTAATATCCGCTGATAGCTGTGTTATCACTTGATTTGCTGCCGATTCTACCTTAGTTAACTCGTCAAGTAACTCTAGTATTTCCGGTTCGAGATCAAGAATGGGCGTTAATTTCTTAAGTGAGGACTCGAGCGCATGACAGAGTTTCTGAGTATTAGGCACGCCGCAGTAGAGGCTCGCACCATGCAACTTGTGAACTGTGTACAGCATCTTGTCTTGGCTTTGTTCCTCTAAGGCGTGTTCTAGGTGTTCTATGGTCTCAGGCAGGGATTTAACCAGCATCCTGAGCATCTCTAAGGCCAAATCTTGCTTTTGATTCACTTGGGTGAGACACATTTCCCAGTTTAGGGTCTGTAAATCAAAATGGGTAAATTTAGGCTTGCTGACCCAACGCTCAATTACGGCCTTAAGGGAATTTTCATCTATAGGTTTAGGTAAATAACCGTCCATACCACTGTTAAGAATACTCTCTTTCTCTTCCGACAAGGCGTGAGCCGTGACCGCTATGATAGGGGTGTTGCGGTTCATCGAGGCTTGACGAATAAGCCTGGTTGCCGCGAGTCCATCTATGCCAGGCATTTGGATATCCATGAAAATCAGATCAAATTGTTGGCCCTTGGCAAGCTCGACCGCAGTTTCACCTCGACTCGCGGTAACTACATTGGTAACCACTTCTTGCAGCAAGGTATCGATAAGCATAAGGTTTGCCGGATTATCATCAACGGCGAGCACGGACATGCGTTGTCTTTGATAGCTTTGCTCTGGTGCAAGCTCTGGGATGATGAGGTTTTTTGCTGGTGGGTATATCAACTGCCTTGCCAAGGCGTAATCGCTGATGGGCGTGATAACCAAGATATCGACGCTGTTACGCAATTGACTGACCATGGTTTCGTGCTCAAAGCAGTCATGCAACAGGATAAGGCTAGTGGCCTTAGATCTGGCTTGTTGCAATTGCTGGCCTAAGGCTTGGGTGGTATCGAATCCATGGCAGCTGATAAGGGCATAATCATAATGGGGTTCGGGCTTGGCTAAGGTCTGGGTGAGTTCATCTATGCTGCACACACTGGTTAGTGACAATTGCCATGAAATTAAACGCCGGTTAAGCGTCTCACGGGTTAAGGTGCGCGGCTCGTACAGGAGCACAGATTTGCCGTGCAACACGTCCATAGGTAAGACTTCACCGATTTGAAATTGACTCAAATTTAAGGGCAGAATAAACCAAAAGTTTGATCCCTTTTCACTGCTTGAGGTAAAGCCTATCTGGCCGCCCATTTTATTGATCAAACGCTTGGTGATAACAAGACCGAGTCCGGTGCCGCCAAAACGGCGCGATATGGAGGAGTCGGCTTGGCCAAAGGCTTGAAACAGGTATTCTTGCTGACTGTCATCTATGCCAATCCCTGTGTCTATGACTTCACAGCGCAGGGTCACTCTATCGTCCGTTTCAGCCACCAGAATTACTTTAAACACCACACTGCCTGAGTCGGTAAACTTAATGGCATTGCCCACAAGGTTGGTGATGATTTGGTTGACACGCATGGCATCGCCGCTGACGTGCTCAGGGACATTTTCATCTATGTCTATCACTAGCTCAAGCCCTTTAGCTTGCGCGCTAGGGGCTATGATGGTGATGGTTTCGGCGACAGTTTCACGCAGTGAAAAAGGCATTTTTTCCAATTCCATCTTGCCAGCTTCAAGTTTAGAGAAGTCTAAAATGTCGTTGATAATGCCTAGGAGGTTAGTGGCGCTGCGGTCGATGGTTTTAATGTAGTCCAGCTGACTGGCATGCAGTGGGGTTTTAATCAGTTGCCTTGCAAAGCCTATTACTCCATTGAGAGGGGTGCGCAGTTCATGGGACATGTTGGCCAAGAACTCAGATTTAATTTGGCTCGCTTCCTGGGCGCGTTTCTTGGCTAAGTCGAGTTCGACGTTTTGTATTTCAATCTGCTCTAAGGTTTCCCTGAGATCGAAGGTTGCCTGATCGATATTCTGCTGCATTTCATCATGGTATTCGCTTAAAGAACCTGCCATGGCATTAATGCCACGTTTCAATAAGTCCAACTCACCGATAAGGTTGCCATCCAAGCGAGCATCCAACTTGCCTTCACGAATTTTTGCCACCACCCGCACCATCTCGGTGATGGGGAAGTTTACGTGTTTCACTAAGCGGAAGGTGAAGAATAAATTGAACTGCACCCCAATGAGCACAATAACGAAGGCGGCAATGGCGGCCCTGTGTTGCTCCAATAAGGCATTCTCTTTATTGAGCAAAATGGCAATGTAGCCCAGTAATTGTTGGCCCTCTTTGGTTTCCATGCTTGCTGCGGGGACGGCCTGGCTAGTTCCTGGGTGGGCATTGGGGCTGGCTGTGCCAGTTTGGGCAAATAAGTTGATGCCAGCCTTGCCAGTATTTGAGACAATTGGCATACGTATGATGAGCGAATCTTCCAAGGTCTCAAATTCATCTGGATTTAAACGCTCCAGCGCTTCTTTATAACGCATGCTTTCGAAATCTTTGTGATAATGGGACGTCACAAACAAATGATTTTGAATATCGAAGATGGCAATGGAGCGAATAAGGGCAGAATTACTCAGCTGAGATGCGGACAGTAAACGCTTGGTGACTTCACGGTTATCAGCCAATAGACCGAACTCGCTGGCAATCGCTAAGGGCTCCACTATGCTTCGACCTTGAGCAATCAAGGTCTCTTCGAGCTCATAAAAGCGGTTTATGGTAAAATAGCTGCCCAGTAGGATGCCGACCAGTACGGTTGGGGCTAATGCCAGTACCAAGACCCAAGAGCGCAGACTGTATTTGGTCAGATTATTAGCGCTTTTCATAATCGTGGCTTGGATCCCTAACACATAAGAAATGATATTCAGTCTAGACTGCCAGAAATGACGCACGCTTGACTAGTAATTTATTAATATTCGAGGCCTAAATGGCGCAATTTTTTAAAGAAAAAGCGAATAAATCTAAACAGCTATCCCCTAAGCTTAGTCTAAACGTCACTCAACTTGATCATCTTGGCGCAGGCATGGCCCAACATCAGGGTAAAGTGGTATTTATTCCTCAGGCTTTGCCAGGTGAGCGGGTATCGGTGCAATTGACCGACCAAAAAAAGAGTTTTGCTAAGGCGAAACTGATTAAAATAGAGCAGCAAAGCCCTGAGCGGGCCGATGCCAGCTGCCCCCATTACGGTCACTGCGGCGGGTGTGATTTGCAGCACTTAGCCCTGGATGCCCAGCAAAATCATAAGCAGCAGAGCTTAAATGAATTGATGGTGAAGTTTTCTGGAAGCCCTGTTATTGACCCACAAGTGCAAGCAGCACCTTTAGTGTCCCCGCCTTGGCATTATCGCCGCCGCGCGCGTTTAGCCACTTACTTTAACAACAACGACAAGAGCTTAAAATTGGGCTTTCGCGCCCTCAGTAGCAAGCAAATCGTACCCATTAAACAATGCCCCGTATTGGCCGAGCCATTATCGGCACTGATCAACCCGTTTTCCCTATTACTGGCGCGCCTTAAAGCCAAGGCAAGTCTAGGCCATCTCGAATTAACCCAAGCCGATAACGGCACCTTTGCGGTATTAAGGGTGACTAAAGTGTTGCCTGCGGCCGACATTCGGGCCTTGGCAAGCTTTGCCCTAACTCAGGGCATTAATCTGTTGCTGCAAGATGACAGCGGCGCCCTAACCGATGTGATGACTATGGCGCCTGCTGAAGACGAGGGGGCTACCCAAGTTGAACAATCAGCACTAACCTTGCCGGAGTATGCTTTGAGTCAAGGCCAAGTCAGTTGCCAATTTACCCCGGGTAACTTTGTGCAGGTCAATGCCGAGGTTAATCAGCGCATGGTGGAGCAAGCGGTCAATTGGCTTGATCTTCAAGTGGGAGAGCGAGTATTAGATTTATTCTGCGGCGTGGGGAATTTCAGTTTAGCGCTGGCAAACCGAGGCCAGAACCTAGATGGGCTAGAAGTCATTGGGGTAGAAGGCGTGCCCGAAATGGTGCAGCAAGCTCGGGAGAACGCCAAGCGCAATAATCTGGCGAACTTAAGCTTTTATCATGCTGACTTAAGTGCTGACCTTTCAAATGAAAAATGGCTTGGGAAAATCGATAAGCTATTATTAGACCCCGCCAGAGCCGGCGCGTTTGAAAGCTTGCAATGGCTACAGAAAATGAAACCTAAAAAAGTGGTTTATGTGTCTTGTAACCCAGCAAGCTTAGCCCGTGACTCTAGCGTGCTGCTCAGCCAAGGTTACCAGCTTAAGCAGTTGTCCATGATAGACATGTTCCCGCAGACGCACCACATTGAAGCTATGGCGCTATTTGAAATTGCCACTTAACTATCGCCACTTAACTATCGCCACTTAACTATCGCCACTTAACTATCGGCACTTAATATTGGCATTGCTTGACTTGTTTTGTGCACCAAAGCTTATATTTTATCCGCTTGAATGGGATGGGATTGACAATCTAATTGGAATGTTCAAGATAAAGCTTTTTTATGCTTTATACATTAAAAAAATTGTACCTAAAGTACTAGGAAGACGACTATGGTCTCTGTTCGTGAAGCACACTTTAATTCGCCGGATTTTCAATTAGATGAGTGGGTTGCCCGCTATATTGAACATCCCGAGGATGCGCAAATTGTACTTAAGCTCATCACTGAGTTAGAGACGCTTGGCTTTGAATCAAACGCCGAGCGACAAGAAGTGATGGAGCGTGCTCGCGAAATGATAGAGATTTTAGCGCCGCTTAACATGGACATAGAAACCCTGCAGGCCTCGCTGCTGTTCGTGCTGCTGGATGCGGGCAAATTGACTGAACTTAAAGTCGAAGAAGATTATGGCCCAAGACTTGGGAGTTTAGTCTCAAGCGTTGTGACCATGAATGCCATCGGCGCCTTGAAAGCCAGCAAAGATAATCGCTCCGGCGAGCCGCAAATCGATAACATCCGCAAGATGCTGCTGGCTATGGTTGAAGATGTACGCGCTGTGGTGATTAAACTTGCCGAGCGCGTGTGTTTGCTTAGGGCTGTTAAAAACGCCGATGAAGAAACACGAGTGCTTCTGGCCCGAGAAATTGCCGACATTTATGCGCCTCTGGCTAACCGCTTAGGCATAGGTCAGCTCAAATGGGAGCTTGAAGACCTCTCCTTTCGCTATCTGCACCCAAACACTTACAAAGACATCGCCAAGCAGCTGGATGGTAAACGCCTCGATCGAGAAACCTTCATCGATAAGTTTGTGACTCAGTTGCAGCAAAGATTAGATGCCGATGACATTCGCGCCAAGGTCTATGGCAGACCGAAACACATCTACAGCATTTGGCGCAAGATGAAGGGCAAAGATCTAAAATTTGATGAACTGTTTGATGTGCGCGCCGTGCGCATCGTCACCGATCGTCTGCAAGATTGTTATGGTGCGTTAGGTGTCGTGCATACCCTTTGGCATCATATTCCCCGCGAGTTTGATGACTATGTGGCTAACCCTAAACCTAATGGCTATCAATCTATCCATACCGTGGTGGTAGGCCCAGAAGGCAAGACGGTAGAAATCCAAATTCGCACCGAAGCCATGCATCAAGATGCAGAGCTTGGGGTGGCCGCTCACTGGAAATACAAAGAAGGCCCGCAAGCGGGTAAGCAAAGCGGCTATGAAGAAAAAATTAACTGGCTGCGTAAGATTTTGCAGTGGCAAGAAGATGTGGCCGAAAGTGGCAACTTGGTGGATGAAGTGCGCAGCCAAGTGTTTGAAGACAGAGTCTATGTCTTTACCCCAACAGGTGAGGTGGTGGACTTACCCTTAGGCTCAACCGTGCTGGATTTCGCCTATTATGTTCACTCCCAAGTGGGGCATAAGTGTATTGGCGCTAAGGTCGATGGCCGTATCGTGCCCTTTACGTACCAAGTGCAAACCGGTGAGCGCATCGAAATTATCACCTCTAAGCACCCCAATCCTAAGCGCGACTGGCTAAACCCAAATCTTGGTTATATTAAGTCGTCTCGTTCACGCTCCAAAATTCAGCATTGGTTTAAACAGCAAGATAGGGATAAAAACATTCCAGCGGGCAAGGAAATGTTGGAGACAGAGTTATCCCGCATTGCCCTTAAGCTTAAAGATGCCCAAGTGGCGGTGGAGCGCTTTAATTTAAACAGCATGGATGACATGTTGGCGGCGCTTGGCGGCGGCGATCTAAAGTTAAACCAAGTGGTTAACTTTATTGAAAGTAAAGTGCGTAAGACGCCGGATAGTGAACAAGAGTTAGTCGAAGAAATCATCAAAAAAGCCCAACCTCGCAAGGGTAAGAGCGGTAAAGGCCAAGTGGAAGTTAATGGGGTAGGTAATTTACTGAGCCATATTGCCCGCTGTTGTCAGCCTGTGCCTGGGGATGAAATCTTTGGCTATATCACCATGGGCCGCGGCATTTCCGTGCATCGCAGCGATTGCGAGCAAGTTAAAGAGCTAATGCGCGTTCACCCAGAGCGTGCCGTCGATGTGATTTGGGGGGAAAACTACTCAGGGGGCTACCGTCTTAGGGTCCGCGTGGTAGCCCATGATAGAAGTGGTTTACTGCGAGACATCACGACAGTGTTAGCGGCGGAGAAATCCAACGTAATGGCCATGAGTTCATCTTCAGATATCAAGACCCAAACGGCCACGGTAGAGCTGGAATTGGAGCTCTATAACCTCGATGGACTAGCCCGGGTAATGGCAAAGCTTACTCAAGTGGAAGGGGTGATTGAGTCGCGGCGCTTATAAAGCTCAATAAAGCGTAACGTCATTGATGTGCCAAGCATGTAGACGACAGACATTAGACGGAAAGTGGCAGAAAACAGGCAGTAATATGAGCACCGAGCAAACAGTGAATTTACAGCCTTTACTGGCAATAATGGAGAAACTTAGGGATCCGGCTACAGGCTGCCCTTGGGATCTGGCCCAGCGCTTTGACACTATAGTGCCATTCACCTTAGAAGAAGCATATGAAGTCGCCGATGCCATAGAGCAAGGTGACCTAGCTCATCTGCCCGATGAATTGGGTGACTTGTTATTTCAAGTGGTGTTTTATTGCCAGCTTGGCAAAGAGCAAGGCCTGTTCGATTTTGCGACTGTGGTCGAGCGCATTAGTGACAAGCTTATTCGCCGCCATCCCCATGTGTTTGGCCCTATGCAAGATGAGTCTGCCGCTAGTGGTGTTAAGCCTGAGCTGAATACTCAAGCACTCAACGCTGCTTGGGAAGCGACTAAAGCCCAAGAGCGTCAGCAAAAGCAGTTACTGTCAGTGCTTGATGACATCCCTAAGGCTTTGCCAGCCTTAACTCGCGCGGTAAAAATTCAAAAACGTGTGGCTAAGCTGGGATTCGATTGGCCAGAGCTTGAACCTGTGGTGGCCAAAATCCACGAAGAAATTGATGAAGTCATGGTGGAGGCACGCCTACTTGACAGCGACCCTGAAACTTATTTTCCTAAAGTGAAAGATGAAATGGGGGACTTGTTGTTTGCCGTGGTGAATCTTGCTCGCCATTTAGGGGTCGACCCCGAATCTGCATTACGTCAAGGAAATCACAAATTCGAGCAGCGTTTTCGCGGTGTCGAAGCCTTGGCCGCCGCCAGTGGCAAAGCCATGCAAGCCCATACGTTGGCCGAGCTCGATGGCTATTGGGATCAAGTTAAGGCAGGTTTAAAGGCGGCTCATAAGGAATAATCTCCATTTTATCCACCTTTGGGTTTGTCGAATCTCAGATGCTTTGGTATACTATCGCCCCGTCCTAGTGCTTTCTTACAAGCACGTTTTTTCTACTCTCTTATTCTCAGGTTCAGCATGACTACAAGATATATATTCGTTACTGGTGGTGTGGTTTCATCACTAGGAAAAGGTATTGCAGCAGCATCGCTCGCAGCAATTTTAGAGGCTCGGGGCCTAAACGTAACTATCATGAAGCTGGACCCCTATATCAACGTCGATCCGGGTACCATGAGCCCGACTCAGCACGGTGAAGTGTTCGTTACCGAAGACGGCGCTGAGACTGACTTAGACTTAGGTCATTATGAGCGTTTCATCCGTACCAAGATGAACCGTCGTAATAACTTCACCACGGGTCGTATTTACGAAGAAGTCTTACGTAAAGAGCGTCGTGGCGATTACTTAGGCGCCACCATTCAGGTTATTCCGCATATCACCAATGCCATTAAAGAGAGAGTCATCGCGGGCGGCGAAGGTCATGATGTGGCTATCGTTGAGATTGGCGGCACTGTGGGTGATATCGAGTCATTGCCATTCCTTGAGTCAATTCGTCAATTAGGTGCTGAGCTTGGACGTGATCGCACCTTATTTATGCATTTGACCTTAGTGCCTTTCTTAGGCGCTGCCGGTGAAATTAAAACTAAGCCAACCCAGCATTCTGTAAAAGAGTTACGTTCAATCGGTATCGCACCTGACGTACTGGTTTGCCGTGGCGATCGCGCTGTGCCTGCTAACGAAAGAGCGAAAATCTCGCTATTTTGTAACGTAGAAGAACGTGCGGTTATCTCACTAAAAGACGTGGATAGCATCTACAAGATCCCTGCACTGTTGCGCTCACAAGGCTTAGATGAATTAGTGATAAAGCGTTTCAACATAGATTGCAAAGAAGCGGATCTTTCTGAGTGGGAAAACGTTATTTATCAAGAAGCTAACCCAAATGGTGAAGTAACCATAGGTATGGTTGGCAAGTACATTGAATTGCCTGATGCCTATAAGTCAGTCAACGAAGCCTTAAAGCATGCGGGCCTTAAAAACCGCGTGACTGTGAACATCAAATATATTGATTCACAAACCGTAGAAGCCAAAGGCGATGAAGTTTTACAAGGCTTGGATGGTATTCTAGTGCCAGGTGGCTTTGGTGAGCGCGGCGTTGAAGGTAAAATCCTGGCGGCCAAGTTTGCCCGTGAAAACAAGCTGCCATACTTTGGTATTTGTTTAGGCATGCAAGTGGCGTTAATCGAGTTTGCTCGTAACGTGGCTGGCATGGCGGATGCTCATTCAACTGAATTTAACCCAGCATCACCGTTCCCGGTTGTGGGCCTTATCACAGAATGGATAGATGAAGATGGCCAGCTTGAGCTGCGTCATGAAGAGTCTGATTTAGGCGGCACTATGCGTTTAGGCGCGCAGTTATGTCACCTTAAAGAAGGCACTAAAGCGGCCGAGGCTTATAAGGGTAATACCTGTGTCGAGCGTCACCGTCATCGCTATGAAGTGAACAATAATTATGTCGACAGGCTTGAGAAAGCGGGCTTAATATTCAGCGGCTTATCTTCAGATCGTAAGCTGGTTGAGATGATAGAACTTGCGGAGCACCCTTGGTTTGTTGCCGGTCAATTCCACCCTGAATTCACCTCAACACCTCGTGATGGCCACCCACTATTTGAAGGCTTCATTGCTGCTTCGTTGAGCCATCAGAAACGTATCTTAGGTTAATGAATAAGCCGCTAGTTATGCTAGCGGCTTTTTTATCTTTAGTTGCGCTAGGTGCGCTCACTCACGTTTATTATCAACACAGTTGATGCAAACTAAGATTCATTCTATCCTATAAGCTTAAAAAGTTAGGTTTATTACCAAACTGAAAATTAAATACCAATAATTGCACAGGTTTTACTGTTTCTCTGAATGATTATTGGTATTGATTTTCTTTTTTAAACTTAAACTTTCAATATTACTCAGAATACGAGGGAATTATGGCTAACATTATTAACGTCATTGGTCGCGAAATCATGGATTCTCGTGGTAACCCAACGGTTGAAGCAGAAGTGCATTTAGCCGGTGGTTTTATCGGTATGGCTGCTGCGCCATCGGGCGCCTCTACCGGTAGCCGTGAAGCCTTAGAATTGCGAGATGGTGATAAGAGCCGTTACTTAGGTAAAGGTGTGCTTAACGCCGTTGCCAACATCAATGGCGTCATCAAAGCGGCCTTAATGGGTAAAGATGCTGCGGCTCAAGCTGAGCTTGATCAAATCATGATCGATTTGGATGGCACGGAAAATAAAGACAAGTTAGGCGCCAACGCGATTCTTGCTGTGTCGCTTGCAGCGGCAAAAGCGGCGGCTATGTCAAAAGGCATTCCTTTGTATGCTCATATCGCAGAATTGAATGGCACTCCTGGGGTTTACTCTATGCCTGTGCCTATGATGAACATTATCAATGGTGGTGAGCACGCCGATAACAACGTCGATATTCAAGAGTTTATGGTGCAGCCTGTTGGCGCTAAAAATTTCCGTGAAGCCTTACGTATGGGCGCGGAAATTTTCCACAGTCTTAAGAAAGTACTGCAAAGCAAAGGCCTAAGCACGGCAGTGGGTGATGAAGGTGGTTTTGCACCTAACCTTGCTTCAAACGCTGAAGCCCTAGCGGTAATTAAAGTGGCGGTGGAAGAAGCTGGCTACAAGCTTGGCACAGACGTGACCTTAGCCCTTGATTGCGCGGCCACTGAATTCTACAAAGATGGCAAGTATGACTTAGCCGGCGAAGGTAAAGTCTTTGACTCAAATGGTTTTTCTGACTTCTTAAAGTCGTTAGCTGACCAATACCCCATCGTGTCTATCGAAGATGGCCTTGATGAATCAGATTGGGAAGGCTGGGCGTACCAGACTAAAATCATGGGCGACAAGATCCAGTTAGTGGGCGACGATTTATTCGTGACCAACACCAAAATCTTAACCCGTGGTATTGAGAACAATATCGCTAACTCTATCTTAATCAAATTTAACCAGATTGGTTCCTTGACTGAGACACTGGCAGCCATTCGCATGGCGAAAGAAGCGGGCTATACGGCTGTGATTTCACACCGTAGTGGTGAAACTGAAGACTCGACCATTGCCGATCTTGCCGTAGGCACAGCAGCGGGCCAAATCAAGACAGGTTCTCTGTGTCGCTCCGATCGCGTGGCTAAGTACAACCAATTGCTGCGCATCGAAGAGCAGTTAGGTGAGAAAGCCCCATACCGTGGTTTGAAAGAGATCAAAGGCCAAGCATAATATTTTGCTTTAGCTAAAAAAAGGCCACCACTAGGTGGCCTTTTTTGTTGTACTATAGCCCAACCTAACTCCGCACTTATTCGATTACTATCGGTATTATGAATAGATTATTACTCGGCCTGTTTATTCTTCTGGCATTACTTCAGTACCGGCTCTGGTACGGTGATAACAACATGACGCAATATGTGCATTTGCAAAAGCAAATTGCCAGTCAAGAGGAGAGTAATCAAAAGTTGGTGGAGCGCAATCAGGTACTTAAAGAAGAGATTATCGACCTTAAGCGCGGTACCGAAGCCTTGGAAGAGCGCGCCCGCAATGAACTTGGCATGGTGAAACAAGGGGAAACCTTTTACCGTGTTGTGGGTGTAGAACCCAAGGCGGGGGCCGACTATGAATAATCGACTTGCTAACCTCACGATTTCTGATTAAGACATGTCCATGACTCACACAACGCCACTTGTCCCCAAAAACGTCGCCATAGTGCCAGCCGCAGGTATAGGCGCTAGAATGGCTGCGGGTATGCCAAAACAATACCTAACCCTTGGCGCCCAGAGTATTCTGGGGCACACCTTAGATGCATTACTCTCTCATCCTCAAATAGCGCAAGTCATAGTGGCGCTGCATCCTCATGATGATATGTTTTTAGGCTTGCCTCAAGCTAAGCACTCAAAACTCTTAACCGTCATAGGTGGCGGTGAGCGGGCGGATTCAGTATTAGCAGCATTAGCCGTTGCCCCCCAAGATGCATGGGCCTTAGTGCACGACGCCGCGCGCCCTTGTTTAACCCATAGTGATATCGATAAATTACTCGCCTCCACAAGCGAATTTCCCCAAGGGGCGATTTTGGCAATGCCGGTTCGAGACACTATGAAGCGCAGCGATGACACTGGCGTCATTAATCATACGGTAGACAGGGCGCTGTTATGGCATGCATTAACGCCGCAATATTTCCCAGTGGCTGAGTTACTCACAAATTTATCGGCGGCGCTGAATGCCGGCGTTGTCATTACTGATGAAGCCAGCGCCATGGAATGGGCCGGTGTTTTTCCTGGGCTTGTCAGTGGCCGGGCGGATAACATCAAGGTGACGCACCCTGATGATTTACACTTGGCTGGGCTTTTTATGGCGCACTTGAGTGCTAAGCCTCTGGTGGAATAAAGCGCGGTGGAATAAAGCGCGGTGGAATAAAGCGCGGTGGAATAAATAGTGGTCGAGTAAACAGTGGTCGAGTAAACAGTGACGGAATAAGCTGCGGCGAAAATAAGCCGCTGATTCAAGTGCAACTAAAAACTGACACTTAAGCTATCACTCGAACGAACACTCAAATTAATGCTCAAATGTAAGGCAATAATAGATGAAACTCCGAATTGGTCATGGTTTTGATGTGCATAAATTTGGCGGCGATAAGCCGCTTATTTTAGGGGGCGTCACTGTGCCCTATGACACAGGCTTGATTGCCCATTCAGACGGTGATGTGGTGCTGCATGCTATCAGCGATGCCATCTTGGGCGCCATGGCGCTGGGGGATATTGGTAAGCACTTCCCCGATACTGATGATGCCTTTTCTGGCGCCGATAGCCGGGTATTACTGCGCCACTGTTATCAATTGGCGCTAAATAAGCATTTTCAATTGGGTAATTTGGATGTGACTGTGATTGCACAGGCACCGAAAATGGCGCCCCACATTGAAGCCATACGTCAACTGCTGGCGCTCGATCTGAACACTGACATAGACAATATCAATGTAAAAGCGACCACCACAGAAAAGTTAGGTTTTACCGGCCGCAAAGAAGGCATCGCCGTCGAAGCCGTTGTCCTGATGCAGCAAGCGATTTAAAGAGATCCCGTTAAATGAATGAATTACATTATTTGCATGGTAAGCCTCAGTCTCAAGGGCTACTGCGTACCCACAACAGTGACTTTATGGTTAATGAAATCTTGCCTTTTAGCCCCACAGGGGAAGGCGAGCACCATATGCTGCATATTCGAAAAGAAGGCTTAAATACTGTCTTCGTTGCCGAAATGATTGCCAAATTTGCCAAGGTACACCCAAAAGAAGTGACCTATGCCGGTCAAAAAGACAAGCATGCCATCACGGAGCAATGGTTTGGGGTGCGGATCCCTGGTAAAGAAATGCCCCAATGGGAAGAATTAAATAGTGATAAGCTTACTGTGCTGTCAAGCTCACGCCACGGCAAAAAGTTGCGCATTGGTGCGCTGCTTGGGAATCAATTTATTCTAACGCTTCGCGGGATCACAGATGTCATTGAGGTCAGTGAGCGTCTAGCCCTGATAGCAAAAACTGGCGTGCCCAACTATTTTGGTGAGCAGCGTTTTGGCCATGATGGTAAGAATTTGGTCATGGGCCGGCAAATGCTGTTGGGAAAGAAAGTGAAAGACCGTAAAAAAAGCAGCATGTATTTGTCGGCCGTGCGCTCAAACATCTTTAATCAAGTGGTATCGCACCGTTTGGCAACCCAAGGTAACACGCCGATGGACGGTGATTGTGTGATGCTTGCGGGCAGTCGCAGCTACTTTGTTGCAGACAGCTGGGACAGCACAGTGCAAGCTCGTCTCGATGAAAAAGACATTCAGTTATCTGCGCCGCTCTGGGGCCGAGGCGCGCCATTGGCCAAAGGCACTGCCGCAGAACTCGAAGCTGCGGCATTAGTGGATTATGCCAGCGATCTTGAAGGCTTAGAAAATGCAGGATTAGATCAAGAAAGACGACCGCTGTTGCTGGAGCCTCAAGGGCTTAAGTATAAATTTGATGCTGATGTCTTGACCTTAGAGTTCATCTTACCTGCGGGCAGTTTTGCCACTTCCATATTGCGTGAAGTCTGCCTCTATCAAGATGTAAAAGAAAGGCAATGGCAGGAGTTTGTGAGCACGCAAGCCCAATCCCTTGAAGCGCAAACAAATAGTGAGGCAAAGCCTTAGTATGATTAATATTTTAGTGAGTAATGATGATGGGGTACAAGCCGAAGGGATCCGCTGTCTAACTGAGGCCCTGAGCGCCTTTGCTACAGTACTGACAGTGGCTCCAGATAGAAATTGCTCAGGAGCGAGCAATTCTTTAACCTTGACTAACCCATTAAGAATTAATAACTTAGATAATGGTTTTGTGGCAGTGAATGGCACACCGTCCGATTGCGTCCATTTAGCCATACGTGAGTTGTGCGAACAAGAGCCCGATATTGTGGTGTCAGGCATCAATGCGGGCGCGAATATGGGCGACGATACCTTGTATTCAGGTACAGTGGCGGCGGCGATGGAAGGGCGTTTCTTAGGTTTGCCAGCCATTGCCGTGTCCTTAGCGGGTAAAGAATTACTGCATTATCAAACTGCTGCCTACTTTAGCGCCAAAATAGTGCAAGGCCTGTTGGCGCATCCATTGGCCAAAGATCAAATTTTAAACGTGAATGTGCCGGATTTACCCATTGAGGCCATTAAGGGCATTAAAGTGACCCGCCTAGGCGCACGCCATAAAGCCGAAGGCATGGTGAAAACGCAAGATCCGGCGGGGCGAGAAATTTTTTGGCTTGGCCCTGTGGGTAAAGAGCAAGATGCTGGTGAGGGCACGGACTTTGATGCGATAAGCCAAGGTTACGTGTCTATTACGCCATTAACTGTGGATCTGACGGCTTATAATCAGCTCGCTGGATTGGAACACTGGATAAAAATATTATGACTGCAGCAGCATCAACACTGGCATTGAATTTAGCCAGAAAACTCTATGAAACTGGCATTCGCAGTCAGTCAGTGTTGAGTGCTGTGGCCAATACCCCAAGAGAGTTATTTCTCGATAACGCTTTGGCCCATAAGGCGTATGAAAATACCGCCTTACCCATAGGCCAAGGACAGACTATCTCTCAACCCTATATTGTGGCGCGTATGACAGAGTTATTACTGCAAACTCAGCCCAATAAAGTGTTGGAAATAGGGACAGGGTCAGGCTATCAAGCGGCCATCTTGGCGCAGTTGGTACCGCAGTTATGCACCATAGAACGAATAAAAGCATTACAAATTCAAGCAAGACAAAGGCTTAAACGTTTAGACTTGCATAATGTGTCGTTTAAATACGGTGATGGCTGGCAAGGTTGGCATAATAAGGGGCCGTTCGATGGTATTTTAGTCACAGCGGCGGCGTCCAAAGTCCCCGAAGCCTTACTGGCTCAACTTAGTGATGGCGGTGTGTTACTCATACCTGTGGGGGAAGATGCGCAGCAATTGCTTAAAATTACCCGTACCGGACAGAGCTTTGAGTCACAAATCATAGAAGCGGTTAAGTTTGTGCCGCTCATTAATGGTGAACTTGCCTAGTTTTCAGTTCAGTTTATAACTGTGACTTTTAGCTTAGCCTTTAGTTTAATGTATTAGCTTAGCTAAATAGCTTCATAGGGTTTTGTCCCCTTAACTTATCAATAACCTTCGTAAATTGACTCTGCCTAAAAGGATAGGATTGAATGACACGCTTTTGGCCAACATGCTTGTGCATTATTTTGTTTGCCTCAGGCTGCAGCTTTCAGGCTCAGCGCCCCGCACCTGTCGAAAGTATATCCAGTGTCCATGGCCAGAAATACCATAAAGGGTCTATCCAATCTGAGCATTATCGAGTCAAAAAAGGCGATACCTTGTACTCCATCTCTTGGGGGGCGGGAAAAAACTTTATCCAAGTGGCAAAGCTTAATCGCTTAACCCAGCCATACACTATTTATCCTGGCCAAATCATCAAACTTAGCGCTGAAAATAGCCAATATTCAGCCGGTGTTAGTCGGTCTCAACCCCAGCAGTCACAAGGGGCAGGGGTTGTGAGTGGAAGTATTAGCCAACCTTACCAAGTGGCTAATACACCAAGTAAAACTTTAGTGGGACAAACCCCAAGACCCATTCCAGCACAGGAAAACGTTTCCGCAAATAGTACAAAAAAAGTGCTTGATCAAACTTCAAACTCTGCGTACTCTGTAACAACTGCTAAACAAACTATTAACTTGAATGCCAAGGAGCAGACCAACCTTTTACCCGCACAAGTGAGTCATTGGTATTGGCCAGTTTCAGGTAAGTTAATAGGCACATTTTCAGAGACACAGCAGGGCAATCAAGGTATTAAGATTGCTGGTCGACGCGGAGAGTTAATCAAAGCGGCGGCCGATGGTAAAGTCGTTTACGCAGGCGATGCATTACGTGGTTACGGCAACTTAGTCATTATCAAACATAACGATGATTTTCTTAGTGCTTATGCTCACGCAGAAACGATTTTAGTCAAAGAAAAACAGCTAGTCGCAGCGGGTCAAGCCGTTGCAAAAATGGGTAACAGTGGCGCTAACCAAGTGATGCTCCACTTTGAGATCCGTTACCACGGAAAATCAGTTAACCCATTAAAATATCTACCTAAACAATGAATTGTTTAGAGAACTTAACTAGGGAGGGTGAATAAGTGATGTAGATTAATATTTTTCAGGTTTGGGAGAGCGTATTATGAGCAGAACAACTAACACTGCAGTAGCAGAAAAGCTTGTAGATTTATCCACAAAAACCAAAAAAGAAGGTGCGCAAAAGAGCGACAAGGCCGTTGATCTCGTGCAGCAACTCGAAATTGAACAACAAGTTCAAGAAGACCTCCAAAAAAATCTTGACGCCACTCAGTTGTATTTAGGCGAAATAGGATTTTCCCCTTTGCTTAGTGCTGAAGAAGAAGTGTTCTTCTCACGTAAAGCCCTCAAAGGTTGCGAGAAATCTCGTAATCGCATGATAGAAAGTAACCTAAGACTCGTGGTGAAAATTGCCCGTCGCTACAATAATCGTGGTTTGGCCCTGTTAGATCTTATCGAAGAAGGTAATTTGGGCCTGATAAGAGCGGTGGAAAAGTTTGACCCAGAAAGAGGTTTCCGTTTTTCTACTTATGCCACTTGGTGGATCAGGCAGACCATAGAACGTGCGATTATGAATCAAACTCGCACCATACGTTTGCCAATCCATGTGGTTAAAGAACTTAACGTCTACCTACGTACTGCAAGACAGCTAGCACAGAAGCTAGATCACGAGCCAACGGCAGAGGAAATTGCCGCCAAGCTTGATGTCTCCACCAGTGACGTAAGCCGGATGTTAAAGCTTAATGAGAAAATTACCTCAGTAGACACCCCACTGGGTGGCGATAACGAAAAAGCACTATTAGATGTGATTGCCGACGACGATAGCGTAGGCCCTGATTATCAAGTGCAAGATGAAGACTTATCCAACTCTATTGTTGGCTGGTTAAACGAACTCAACACCAAGCAAAGAGAAGTACTAGCACGACGCTTTGGTTTATTGGGTTACGAGCCATCGACACTGGAAAATGTTGGCGCAGAGATAGGTTTGACTCGAGAACGTGTTCGTCAAATTCAAGTGGAAGCGTTAAAGCGTTTAAAAGACTTGTTAAGCAGTCAAGGTCTGTCAGTAGAGGCTCTCTTTAGAGACTAAGAGAACTCAGATTAGATACAATCTTGAGCCAGATTAACAGTAACAATTCGATATAGCGTCAGATGTGTTAGTGTTGAACTTAAGTTTGAGTTCGTCTAAAGATAAATAGCTAAGCGCATGAAAAGGACAGTTGATGTCCTTTTTTTACGCCTAAAATTTGGTAAATGGCCGCTCGTCTCAAACACTCATAGCTCACCTTTTCTGTATTTAACCTCAACTCGGGATAAAAAACTGAACTAATCGCCCTCTTTGTGATCAGATCTTTCGACCAAGAAGGAACCAATCACGCAGAGGGCTTATGGATAATTTAGTGGATGTATTTTGTGATGTCGATGATTTTTGTGCTGTATTTATGCCGCAATGGAAAAAACAATGCGTAACAGATGGCACGCGTAAGCGCCAACGTTCAAGCAGAATGAGCATGAGCGAAATAATGACGATTATCATACTCTTCCATACATCTCATCATCGTGACTTCAAAAATTACTACACTGGATATCTTGCTCGTTTTTTCAAATCTGATTTCCCCCACTTACTCAGCTATACCCGTTTTCTTGAGCTTATGCCGACAGCTGTCGTGCCACTATGCAGCTATTTCTCCAGCATCAGAAGTCTACCTACGGGGATTGAATTCGTCGATTCGACCAGTGTAAAGGTTTGCCACAATTTGCGAATTCCACGACATAAAACGTTATCTGGCCTTGCTCGTCGCGGAAAAGGGACCATGGGGTGGTTCTATGGTTTCAAGCTTCATCTCATCGTTAACCATAAAGGGGGGATTGTTGCCGCCAAAATTACTCCAGCCAATACCCATGACACTAAGCCTGTTTCAGGCATGGTGGTGAATGCTATGGACAAGCTGTATGCGGATAAAGGCTATATCAGTAAAGCGTTGGCAAGCGAGCTACTTGAGCAAGGCGTAACACTAGTAAACAATGTTCGCAAGAACATGAAAAAGAAGGTTTTATCACTGTGGGATAGGGCAATGCTTTCACGAAGATTTATTATAGAAACGATCAATGATCAGCTTAAGAATATCTCACAAATCGAGCATTCGAGGCATAGAAGTGTGCATGGTTTTATGCTGAATATGATTGGCGGTTTAATTGCCTATCAACTCAAAGAGAGTAAGCCACAACTTAATATCACAGATGTCGATTTCAATGCGATTTCTGTTATGGCTTAAACCGATCTCAGGTTATTTACGTATCTGTTGGCCTTAAAAGATTACCAACCTGACTTTAGCTATCGGGCTGTTCCCCTGTAATCAGCCTAAACTCGTTTTTGGACAAAAAATTGTCAGCAAGATGTCCAAACTTCGTTTGGATTAACATCGTGGGTCTTCAACCCACACCCGACCAAGGGGGAAAGATCAACAGCAATCCCTCCCCCTTGGATCTCCCTCCGTGCCGCCCCGACGAAGTTGTATTCTTGTGACAAGAAGCTCATATTCACCTAAAAATACCTAACGGCACGACAGTACGTCCATGTACTAACGCGCCTTAACCATCATCCCTGATGGTTACACGGTATTTTTACGTGAATATTTCGGCAACTTCGAGGGGAGTTGATGCAACCTGTGAGTGTACTGTTAAGGTTAGCATAGCTATGGTTCTAGATTTTTAAGAGCGAGAAGAACACACCTAAATATATAAGGTGAGCCATGCCGATTTACCACGAGAAAGGCGAGCCGACCGCCCATGGCCGCTCTCTGCCATCCATGCCATCGCGGCATTTGTGAATCCTTTCACATCAGACGGGGCGGCCGACTTTAGTTTAAATCAAGAGCCAAGGACGGACTTGCTGCGTGTCGGTGAGTGAATGCCGAGCCTGTATGCGGGACTTCAGTAACCGACGTTTGATACTTAACGATTTAGCACCAATTATCTGACACGTTTTTGGACAAAAACACTTCAGAATTTAACCATCATGCACATGCTGAGATGTGCTGATTTTTTATCTAAATGGTAACTCTGATGCTAATGAGAGGACATTGGACTAAATGGCTCGAGTCTATCTCTTGAATGAGGCTGCAGGGATGCTGCGCCCGAGCCCATAGGACCTTTTATATCGTTGAACTTTTACAGTGAGAGGCGGCGTCACTCGGGACGTTAGCCCAATGGCCGAGTTCACCCTTGCTATTTATTGCTATATCTATCCCAGTATTCCAAAACACGCTTTGTGGCAAAAACATGTAGGAATTTAATCATGATGCACCTGCAGAAACATTGACCCTTTGAGAGCATCCATACAAAACCTGTTAATTCTAAGTACTAATTAAGCACTAAATAGTGTGTTAAGTCCGTGGCTATTTGCTACGCAGAGCGCGATACCATTTACCGGATAATACAAATTTAGGAAAAGTATAAAGCTGCTCTAAAATAATTCGAACTATCGCATTTTGGGGGCCAGTAAAAGGCTCTGCAGGTATAGCTTCTTTATTGTGCCCAAATCCCTGAATGCCAATTGCTGTGACCATCAATAATATTGAAATGGCTATCCCCACTATATGCAGGTCAATGAGTGTTGCTATAAATGATAAAAAACCCAATATGAACACAGGTACAAAAACAATATGGATCCATAAGTTTATTGCTGATTGATGGTATTTCGTATAGCCATCCCATTGCCACTTGATAATCACACAGATGTTCATTTGACCCCCCTTAACGTTTAACTGATTGCCTATCAGCTTTTAGCGAGTTTTTTCAGCTCGTAGAGCAAGTCTAAGGCTTGTTTTGGGCTGAGTTCATCGGGATTAATCGTGGTTAGCTTATTCAGAGCTTTTTCACCCATCATAGGGGCAGGGCTTAGACTCAGACTCTGTTGTTGCGGTGCGCTGGCGACAGCGGGTGATGCCTGATTATCACGGCTCTCTAGCTGATGCAGTTTATGTTTAGCGGCTTGAATAACATGGCTTGGCACCCCAGCTAATGCGGCGACTTGCAGGCCATAACTCTTACTGGCAGCGCCTTCTTGCACTGCATGCATAAAGGCGATGGTGTCATCGTGCTCTATGGCATCTAGATGCACATTGTTGGCGCCGGGGATCAAATCTGGTAATTGTGTTAGTTCAAAATAATGGGTCGCAAATAGCGTCATGGCTTTGATTTGCAATGCTAAATACTCAGCCGCTGACCAAGCGAGGGACAAACCATCATAGGTTGAGGTGCCCCGGCCTATCTCATCCATTAATACCAAACTTTGACTGGTGGCATTATGGAGAATGTTGGCAGTTTCTGTCATTTCGACCATAAAGGTTGAGCGGCCAGAGGCCAAGTCATCAGAGGCGCCAATGCGGGTGAAAATTCTGTCGATAGGACCAATGACGGCGCTGTCAGCAGGAACAAAACAGCCAATGTGGGCCATCAAACTTATCAAGGCCACTTGGCGCATATAGGTAGATTTACCGCCCATGTTCGGGCCGGTGACGATAAGCATGTGACGCTTTGCATCTAAGTTGACGGGGTTGGCAATAAAGGCTGTGCTGCTAACGCGCTCAACTACGGGATGGCGGCCAGCATTAATTTGAATGCCGGTTTTTGAGACCATTTGCGGCTGAGTGTAATGCAGGCTTTCGGCGCGCTCGGCAAAACAGCAAATGACATCAAGCTCGGCGGCAGCATTGGCAAAGTCCCTAAGCTCATTAAGCTTAGGCAAAATTAAATCAAACAATTGATCCCACAGCTGTTTCTCTAACGCTAGAGCCTTACCTTGGCTTGAGAGGACTTTTTCTTCATACACTTTAAGCTCAGGGGTTATGTAGCGCTCAGTGCCTTTTAAGGTTTGACGGCGCTGATAGCTTAAGGGCACTTTATCGGCTTGAAGGCGGCTGACTTCTATGTAGTAACCATGGACGCGGTTATAGCCAACTTTTAAGGTGCTGATCCCCGTGGCTTGTTTTTCTCTGGCTTCAAGCTCAGTTAAGTAATCACTGGCGCCTTCACTTAAGGCGCGCCACTCATCAAGTTCGCTGTGATAACCGCTGCGAATAACCCCGCCATCGCGAATAAGCATAGGCGGGCTATCGACTATGGCATTCTCAAGTAACTCATGCTCGGCAGGAAACTCGCCAATCAACTGGGCTAACTTAGTAAGCAGTGGGGTTTTGCATTGGCCTAAGGTGTGTTGCAATTCAGGCAAGAGACTTAACGCTTGGCGAAGGCGAGCGAAATCCCGTGGCCGTGCACTTCGAAGCGCGAGGCGAGCCATGATGCGTTCGATATCACCTAATGATTTTAGCTGCTGATGCAATTCGTCAAATAAATTGGCTTCGATGAGTTCAGCCACCGCATTGTGGCGGCTGGCTATTATGTTGTTGTCTCTTAGTGGCTGGTGTAACCAGCGCTGCAGCATACGGCTTCCCATGGGGGTGGCGGTGTTGTCCAATACCCAGGCTAAGGTGTGCTCGCGGCCGCCTGATAAATTCTGGGTTAGCTCTAAATTACGTCTGGTAGCCGCATCTAAAATGATCGAATCCGCCTGATTGAAGCGCACTATGGCATTTATGTGGGGCAGGGCTGTCTTCTGGGTGTCTTTCACGTACTGCATTAAGCAGCCCGCGGCCTGTAAGGAAAGGCGCGCATCACTAATACCAAAACCATGCAAATCTTTGGTGCCAAATTGTTGCAGCAACAAGTTCACACTGGTATCAAAATCAAATTCCCATTCAGGGCGGCGACGTATGCCTTTTAAATGATTGATTAAGCTTAGGTTGCTAAAGTCTTCACTGTAGAGCAGTTCCACAGGGCGGGTGCGCTGCAATTCAGCTTCTAGGGCCTCTTGAGTGTCTAACTCTGCAATCACAAAACGTCCCGATGAAATATCGAGCGTCGCGTAACCAAAGCCTACCTTGCCTTGATATATGGCAGCTAATAGGTTGTCTTGATGCTCTTGCAGTAAGGCTTCATCGGTTAAGGTGCCTGGAGTGACAATGCGCACCACTTTGCGCTCTACTGGCCCTTTCGAGGTAGCAGGATCGCCCACTTGCTCACAAATCGCCACGGACTGACCAATTTGAACCAGTTTGGCTAAATAGCCTTCAACTGCATGATAAGGCAAGCCCGCCATTGGGATAGGATCGCCGCCACTTTTACCGCGAGCAGTTAAAGATATGCCTAGCAGTTCTGAGGCAAGTTTGGCATCTTCATAGAAAAGTTCGTAAAAATCTCCCATGCGATAAAATAGCAGCATCTCAGGATGGGCGGCTTTCATGGTCAAATACTGACGCATCATGGGGGTGTGCTTTTCTAACTCAGAAGAATCGATACTTGTCATCTAGGCGTTCACTCTGTCAAAGGTAAATCAAATAAGTTTGTCCCAATAGCGCTCATAAAGAATGCGGCTGGTGCACAGGCACTTAGCTAAGATTGCGATTTAATCTTGGGGCAAAGGTAATGGTGGGCAATGTTAGCAATTTTTTAAGGATAAATATCCAGTAAATCGCACTTAGTGGCCATCGTGGATGTATTTTAACAAATCTAGAGATAACAGGGCTGATTATGACGAATTTAACTCTGAGTAAAAAAGTCACACACAGTACTTGATACTGTATGATTATACAGTATACTAACCAGCATATTAAGGCGCCAGATTTAACCGCTTGCCGTCACTTAGCTTAAGCAGATTAGCTGGGCAGAAAGTGAAAGACTTTTTCCTAAGTGGGAATGAATGTCGGCAAGGTTAATACACAGCGTCAAAAACAAGATACTAATTAATAAGTGAAAACTATACTTTGAGAGGGACTAAGATGAAAGCTGATCCAAATAAAGAGAAGGCACTTGCTGCGGTACTCAGTCAAATTGAAAAACAGTTTGGTAAAGGTTCAATCATGAAGCTTGGTGAAGACCGCACCATGGATGTTGAGACCATCTCTACGGGTTCACTTTCATTGGACGTAGCCTTAGGCGCTGGCGGTTTACCTATGGGGCGTATCGTTGAGATATATGGCCCAGAATCATCGGGTAAAACCACCTTAACATTGGAAGTGATTGCAGCAGCTCAACGTGAAGGTAAAACCTGTGCCTTTATCGATGCTGAGCACGCATTAGACCCAATTTACGCCAAAAAGTTAGGCGTAGATATTGATAACTTATTGTGTTCACAGCCTGATACCGGGGAGCAAGCTCTTGAAATTTGTGATGCATTAACTCGCTCTGGCGCGGTTGATGTTATCGTTGTCGATTCGGTTGCAGCGCTAACACCAAAAGCTGAAATTGAAGGTGAAATTGGTGACTCACATATGGGCCTAGCAGCGCGTATGATGAGCCAAGCAATGCGTAAGCTTGCTGGTAACTTGAAGCAATCCAATACCTTACTTATTTTTATTAACCAAATTCGTATGAAAATTGGCGTGATGTTTGGTAACCCAGAAACCACAACTGGCGGTAACGCACTTAAGTTTTATGCATCAGTGCGTTTAGATATTCGCCGCACTGGCGCCATTAAAGACGGCGACGAAGTAGTGGGTAACGAAACCCGCGTTAAAGTGGTTAAAAACAAAATTGCTGCGCCCTTTAAGCAAGCTGAATTCCAAATTCTTTATGGTCAAGGTATTAACCGTACTGGTGAGCTAGTTGATTTGGGGGTGGCCCATAAACTAGTTGAAAAAGCCGGTGCTTGGTACAGCTATAAAGGTGATAAAATTGGTCAAGGCCGCGCCAATGCCGGTCGTTACTTAACTGAAAATCCTGCAATTGCTCAAGAAATCGATACTCTTTTGCGTGAAATGTTATTGAACTCAAATGCACCAAAAGAATCGGCTGCAGACGTTGATGACAATGTTGACCCAGAAACGGGCGAAGTATTTTAACATCGCAGCTTAAGCCTTTGTTAAATAAATACTTAGCTTGAAGCATCAGCAAAAGTATAATTTTGAGTTACAGTGTGAAGAAAGTCGTGATAAGCCTAGTTGCTTGTCACGACTTTTTTAATTTTAGGCTTCTAGCCATTTTCTAAAATTTGCGGTGCGGGTTTTGCTGGTCACTAAGGCTTCACTGTAGCCTTTGATATACAGGGCGAGTGTTTCTTTGGTGTAGGTTTCAAATTTAATTAAGCTATTGATATTAATGATGTCGGCGCGGTTAATCCGAAAGAAGACCTTAGGATCGAGCTGAGCTTCTAATTGGCTGAGGTTATTGTCAGAAAGGATATGGTATTGGCCTTGCTTATCACCGGCCAAAATAGTGCCGTTGGCGGCTCGAAAACAATGGATCTCTGCGACATTAAGCATCTCGCTGGCGCCTTGTTGCTTGATAATAAATCGTTGTTTAAACGAGGTGGTCTCAATTTTTGAGCGCTGCTCAAACAATGCTTGATAGTTGGCGACCGCTTGGCTAAAACGCTTAAAAGAGAAAGGCTTGAGCAAATATTCAATGCCCTGGTTTTGAAACGCATTCATCCAGTAGTCGTTATAGGAGGTGGTAAAAATGACTGGGCAGGGCACATCAATTTGCTCTAGGGCGCTAAAGACTTGGCCATCACTGAGCTCTATATCGCTAAAAAGTAAATCTAAGTTCTGCGGTTGATTGAAAAACTCAATCACGGCATCGACACTGCTTAAGGTGGCAATAATTTTAGCCTCTGGCCACTGCCTTTGTATGTAGCCTGCGAGCTTTTCTGCTGCCAAGGGTTCATCTTCTATGATGGCGATTCTCATTATTACAACTCCATTTGAACTCTATAACTACAGTAAAGGTTGGTTATTTCTCTAATTCAGCATCTAACAGCTAACAGCTAAATCCACCAATGGCAGGCTGAGGCTAAAGGTCTCTGCCGTTTTTTCTATGCTAATGGACTGGTTGACTAACATTGTGCAGCGTTCATTTAAGTTATTTAGCCCAAGATTAAGGCTATCTGGATGTGTGGTATGAGATTTAGGCCTTAAGTCATTGGTCACCAATAAACGTTCGCCTTGGTTGGTGATTGTGATACGCACTGGCTGGGCTTGACTTGCCTGATTGTGTTTGACGATATTCTCTAACGCCAATTGTAAAGCGCCGGGGACGAGCTGCACCTGTTTAGGATCCAGTGTTAGCGCAAGTTCGAAAGTGAACGCTTTTGGGAAGCGTTTCGCTAATAAGTGCAGATAACTGTCAGCAAACTCGAGTTCTTTTTCAAGACTAATGAGTCGATTTTTATGGGCTTCAAGCATGTAGCGATACAGACTGCAGAAGGCATCGAGGAAATCATCGGCTTCATCTGGGTCTTGCTGAATGAGTACTGATAATACATTAAGGTTGTTGAATAAAAAGTGTGGGTCAAGTTGTTGCTGTAAAGCACTTATCTGGCTGTTAGCTAGCTGATTTTGTGTTTGAATATGGGCGAGTTGTTGCTGCCTCACTTCATTAAACAACAGTGCGGCCAACAAGGTTCCGCCTAATAATAGATGCAGTAAAACACTTAAAATGATGGTTAAGGCGATATGGCGAATGTCTAGGTATTCTATGCCTATGGTCCATTCTAGCCCTAAGACTAAGCTGCTATTTAATGCGATAAACAGGGCCGCGCTACTGAAGTAAACTTGGGCAATGGCATTAATGCTAATCAATTGCCCTTTTACTAAATGTTTATAGCTTCGATAGGTGATCCACTGAGCGAGAAAACATTGCAACGCCAGCCAAAATGGGCCATCTGGGTGATAGTTTAACGGCTCACCGCCAGAGGTTTGTGCCATGGCGGTATAAAATACCACTAAGTGGGTTAGGCCTAATACAGCCAAGATGTTGAGTAACTTAGTGGTATGTTTTTTCATAGTTTTCTTATGATTTTGTGTCATCAGGAAGGCGCTGAACTATCTTACCTTGTGCATCTAAAAACTCAAGGGCTGCAGTTCCTTCCTTGTCGACTACCATGCGAATACGGGTTTGACCTTGTTTATCATGCAACTTTAGCATGGCATCGCCGTTTAATGTGCCATAGAAAGCTCGGTTATTGGCGCTGAGCATGCCTTGCTTTTCGAGCTCGTCTAGTTTTACCTTAGCATCGAGATCGCCATTTTCTTTTGCTTTTTCAAGGGCTATCTGTTCTGCTAGCGGCAGAGTCGACCTGTCTATAATGCGCATGCCTGTCACCATGTAATCGCCATCTTCAATGTGCTGTAATGTCATGGTTTGATCTTGGTTATAACGATCAAATGACATGTGCACCCCGTGACTCACTTTTCCATTTTCCTCTTTACCCATAAAGATAAGCCCGCCGTTTTCTGTGCCTTCATCGTTGTAAAAAATCATCCCAGGTCTTGAGCCTACATCGACAAATTCTTTGCCCTTGTATATCCCTTTTGGTGAGAATTCAGAGTTGGCGATAACGATTCTTGGCAGCCCGTTGTCCTCCAATACCTTGATGCTTTTTACTGTGAGGTGCTCAAAATGCTGAGTCCCCATAGGGCTAATAGCTGTATATGCCGTGAGGGCGGTTAATCCAATGGCAAGTGCTAAATTAACGACTTTTTGAGTGGCGAGTTGTTTTTCGATTGATTTCATTTTCTTGTCCTTTAGCAAAGAGTTAACTCTGCGGTATTGGTAAGTTGCTTTGATGGATTGAGAATAAACAGTGTTTCAAAGTGATGCGATGGCATAAGGATAAGCGGCAGAAAAAATCCAATGAAGGGTGGAAATGTCTCATTAAGGTTTTGGCTATTGACTCTTAAGGTGCAGATGTTAACTATGGGTAAGTTATTTTCCTAAGGAAGACCATGAAATCATTTGTTATCCCACTGATAGTGAGCTTGGGCGTCAGTGTGTTATTGCTAGGGTTAGCCATCACTTTTGGTGGTCCCAAGCCTGTAGCTGCACTGGACAGCATTAGCGAGCCCTTTAAAAATCTTGATTACAGTGAGTTGCCTGAGGTCAGTTTTTTTAATGCCAGAGATGGGCAGGCCTTGGCCTATCGATTTTACCCACCGACTTTTTCATCGGCAGTTAAAGCTCAGGTTAAAACAGAGGCTCAAATTGAGAGCAGGGGCAGTGTGGTGTTGGTGCATGGCTCCTCTGCGAGCAGTCAGAGCATGCATCAATTGGCGATGGCATTTGCGAGCGCAGGTTTTAGTGCCTATTCATTAGATATTCGTGGTCATGGGGAGTCTGGAAAAAGTGGTGACATTACTTACTTGGGCCAGCTTGAGCATGACTTAGAAGATTTTGTTTCAGAGGTGAAGCTACAGGGCAGTAAGAGTTTAGTGGGATTTTCTTCTGGCGGTGGTTTTGCTCTGAGATTTGCAGGCAGTGACAGGCAAGTCTTGTTTGACAACTATTTGTTGTTGTCGCCTTTTATTAGCCAAGATTCGCCCACCAGTCGCAATAATGGCAGTGGCGGCTGGGTGAGCGTCGGCGTGCCAAGGCTTGTGGCAATCAGCATACTCGATGCCATGGGACTCAAGCTGTTTAATCATCTGCCAGTGATCCGCTTTGCCTTACGAGAAACCTCGAAAGTTAAGTTAACTCATAGCTACAGTTACTTACTCGCGACTAACTTTCGCCCGAAAGCTGACTATAACGCCAATATCGCCGCGATTAAGCAGCCTTTGTCCGTGCTGGTTGGCGATCGGGATGAGCTGTTTAACCCCAAGGCGTTTACTGGCTTATTTGAAACGACTAATGCTAAGGTGAACATAATCCAAGGGGTCAATCATGTTGGAATGATTTTATCGCCAAACGCACTGGATAAGGCGGTGACTCAGTTGGCTGCCTTAGTTGAAACGGACTCAGCTAAGCGACTCGAGTCAAAGTAGGGAATATGGCACTTAAGCTTTGATCTTAGCGCAAGCCTCGCACAGGATGAAGGTTTGAGTATATAATGCTGGCAATAGAGCTTGTTATGATAATAACATTTAAGAATTCAATATTTTTCCAATTTAGGGCGATGTCATGTTTGAGACCACCGCGAAGTTAAGAAGTGCTTTTTTGGCCTATTTTGAAACTCAAGGCCACCAAGTTGTCGACAGTAGTTCATTAGTCCCTCATAACGATCCAACCTTGCTTTTTACCAATGCGGGGATGAATCAATTTAAAGACGTATTCTTAGGGATGGATAAGCGCAGCTACAGCCGCGCCGTGTCTTCTCAGCGTTGCGTGCGCGCCGGCGGTAAGCATAACGATCTGGATAACGTAGGTTATACCGCCCGTCACCACACCTTTTTCGAGATGCTAGGTAACTTCAGTTTCGGCGATTATTTTAAAGAAGAAGCCATACGTTTCGCGTGGACCTTCTTAACCGAAACCTTAAAGCTGCCAACAGAGCGTCTGTGCGTCACCATCTATGAAACCGACGATGAAGCCTTCGAGCTTTGGAATAAGAAAATCGGGGTCGCCGCTGAAAACATCATTCGCATCGGCGATAACAAGGGGGCGCCTTACGCCTCTGATAACTTTTGGCAGATGGGTGACACAGGTCCTTGTGGTCCTTGCAGTGAGATATTCTACGATCATGGCGATCACATCTGGGGTGGACGCCCTGGTACGCCTGAAGAAGATGGCGATCGCTTCATCGAAATTTGGAACATAGTATTCATGCAGTACAACCGTCAAGCCGACGGCGCTATGCTGCCGCTGCCTAAGCCATCGGTCGATACCGGCATGGGCATTGAGCGTATTGCTGCCATCATGCAGGGTGTGCATTCAAACTATGAAATTGATATCTTCAAACAGCTGATCGCTAAAACCGCTGAAATCATAGGTGTCAGTGATTTAGAAAATAAATCATTGCGAGTGATTGCCGACCATATTCGCTCATGTGCCTTCTTGATAGCCGATGGCGTGATGCCGTCGAACGAAGGGCGTGGTTATGTGCTGCGCCGTATTATTCGCCGCGCCGTGCGTCATGGTAATAAGTTAGGCGCGACCGATACCTTCTTTTATAAATTGGTGCCGACCTTGATCAGTGTGATGGGTGATGCCGCTAAAGGCTTAGTTGAAACCCAAGTCATTGTCGAAAAAGCCCTTAAAGCCGAAGAAGAGCAGTTTGCCCGCACCTTAGAGCGTGGCCTTGGTTTGCTGGACAACGCCTTAAATGAGTTATCTGGCAAGGTGCTCGATGGTGACACGGCATTTAAGCTGTATGACACCTATGGCTTTCCCGTGGATTTAACCGCTGACGTGTGCCGCGAGCGTGATATCACAGTGGACGAAGCCGGCTTTGAAGCGGCCATGGCTGAACAGCGTAGCCGCGCACAAGCCGCCGGTAACTTTGGCGCCGATTACAACAAACAGCTCATTATCGATGAAGAAACACAATTTTGTGGTTATAAAGGCCTAAGCGGTGAAGCAAACGTGGTTGCCTTGTACTTAGATGGCCAAGCCGTGAATGAAGTGACTCAAGGACAAGATGCGGTTGTGGTACTCAATAACACCCCATTCTACGCCGAATCTGGTGGTCAAGTGGGTGATAAAGGCGTACTTAGCGCACAAGGCATCAACTTTAGCGTGACGGATACGCAAAAGTTTGGTCAGGCTACGGGTCATCAAGGTAAAGTGCTTGAAGGCAGTATCAAAGTGGGCACTAAGCTTGCTGCAGAGGTTAATAAAGACTTACGTCAGCGCACTGAGCTTAACCACTCGGTGACTCACTTGTTGCATGCAGCGCTTCGCCAAGTGATTGGCACCCACGTGACTCAGAAAGGCTCGCTGGTAAACCCAGAGCGCCTACGCTTTGACTTTGCCCATTTTGAAGGCGTAAAAGCAGCAGAGCTTAAGCAAGTTGAAGAGTTAGTGAATGCACAAATTCGCTGTAACCATGAACTCAATACCGCAGAAATGGCCATAGATGAAGCTAAAGAGAAAGGCGCTATGGCGCTCTTTGGTGAAAAGTATGACGAAAAAGTCCGGGTTGTGACCATGGGGGATTTCTCCATTGAGCTCTGTGGTGGTACCCATGTGGGCCGCACCGGTGACATAGGTTTATTTAAAATCACCTCTGAAGCGGGTATTGCGGCTGGCGTTCGCCGTATTGAAGCTGTCACAGGTGCAGCGGCCATGGCCTATGTGGCCGAGCAGCAAGCTATGCTTGATGAGGCGGCGGGACTGCTAAAATCTGACTCAGCTTCTGTAGTTGCTAAGTTAAAGGCGCAACTTGATAAAACCAAACAGCTTGAAAAAGAGCTGTCGCAACTTAAAGACAAGTTAGCGGCGGCGGCGAGTGCGGACATGGCCGGTGATGCGCAAGACATCAATGGCGTGAAAGTACTAGTGAAAAAACTCGAAGGTGTGGACCCAGGTTCACTTCGTGGTCTACAGGATGAACTAAAGCAAAAGCTTAAGTCGGCAATTATCCTGTTAGGCACAGCTAAGGACGGTAAGGTTAACCTGATTGCTGGCGTGAGCAACGATTTAACCGCTAAAGTGAAAGCGGGTGAGTTGGTTGCCATGGTCGCTCAGCAAGTGGGCGGTAAGGGCGGTGGTCGCCCTGACATGGCTCAAGCGGGGGGCACTCAGGTTGAAAACTTAGATGCGGCGTTAGCATCGGCAAGCACTTGGATAGCCGAGCGTCTTGCATAAAAGGTGATAAAACAGCCATAGGTGAATGAATTACTCGTAAAAAATGTAATAATTTAGCTATGGCTGATAGCAAGAATCCTATATAACAGCTATATAAGATTAGGGTTTGGGTAGATTTATTGTGATCTAGTGAGGTAAAACCAAGGCTCGCCTTGTTTTTATCACTTATGAAGGGTGTTTTCGGGGCATTAGGCTCACAAAAATATTTTTTTTTATTCGTTAAGCTTAATAAAGTCGTGGATTTAGCACTCAGTGCTATTAATTTATATTAAGCTAACCTTATAATAACCGCATATTACGGATAAAGCGTGTGTATGCAGATTGAACTAAAGGAGCAATCGAATGCTGATTTTGACTCGTCGTGTGGGCGAAACATTAATGATAGGTGATGAAGTTACTGTGACCGTTTTAGGTGTAAAGGGTAACCAAGTCCGGATCGGTGTGAATGCACCTAAAGAAGTCTCTGTGCATCGTGAAGAGATTTACCAACGGATTCAAAACGAGAAATCTGATCCATCTTCTGAAAGCGGAAATTTCTGATTTAATTAATCGGAACACGCTTTGTCATTAAAGTCAGCTTATGCTGGCTTTTTTTTTGCGTCGCATCAATTTTACTCAGTAGATCTTATCCATAAAGCCCTGGCTCAGACGTGTCTTTCAATATGGGTTAAATCCAGTTAACGGTTAGCGGTTTGTTTTATACCAATCCTTATAAATATCTGATCAGTTCAGAGCTTTGTCAGTGGTTCGAAAACCAGCCAAATTGGTGACGTCATAGTGGTGCTATGGCGAGACAATTTGGTGCCGTAGTCGGGCCGCTGAAAAGCTCCCGCAGGGCGAGTTTATAAGGGGTGTATGCTGCGTTGGCCGATGTCGACTTATCCCGATAAGCCTTCCATCGGCCGCCTTGCCTACTTTCCCTTATAATACTCGCTGAATGAACACATATTTATGCGGATTGGTATTACCCTTCTGATGAAATATTTCATCAGTTAGCGGCGTTAAAATCCTTATATGAGCCATAAAAACAACAATGTGCTTAAAAACAGTTCAAACGGAGTGGGTTTCCTAAAAAGGGTTTGACTTATTTTCGTCAAACAGTAATATGTGCGCCAAGAAAACGGAGAGGTGGCCGAGTGGCCGAAGGCGCTCCCCTGCTAAGGGAGTATGGGCTTTAAATCCCATCGAGGGTTCGAATCCCTCCTTCTCCGCCATTTCTTACAATAGACGAACGATGCGGATGTAGCTCAGCTGGATAGAGTACCTGGCTACGAACCAGGCGGTCGGAGGTTCGACTCCTCCCATCCGCACCATAGTTTATTAATGTGATATTTGAATGCGCGTGTAGCTCAGCTGGATAGAGTACCTGGCTACGAACCAGGCGGTCGGAGGTTCGACTCCTCCCACGCGCACCATTCACACTTTGTTGAATTTATTTTCAATGGAGTGATTAGCAAAATATCACCACAATACAGATTTCGCGCGTGTAGCTCAGCTGGATAGAGTACCTGGCTACGAACCAGGCGGTCGGAGGTTCGACTCCTCCCACGCGCACCATGTTTTGCGGAGAGGTGGCCGAGTGGCCGAAGGCGCTCCCCTGCTAAGGGAGTATGGGCTTTAAATCCCATCGAGGGTTCGAATCCCTCCTTCTCCGCCATTCTTTACAGTTAGCACTGGCAAGTTAGAGGCCTATGACTATAGTAAGAATGGCAAAGTAATTGTAGTAAGAAATAAATTTGCGCGTGTAGCTCAGCTGGATAGAGTACCTGGCTACGAACCAGGCGGTCGGAGGTTCGACTCCTCCCACGCGCACCACATTAAAAAGCCTCGCAGTAGCGAGGCTTTTTTCTTTTCCGATTTTAAGTTTTAAATTCTAGCTTCTAAATTCAAACTTTCTGCAGCATGTAACCTATTGTTTTATATCAACACCGTCTATAGTGTACTTATCGTAAATCACATGGATGTATCCCACTATGCGCACCGCTGCTAAATATTCATTACTGCCACTATTCGTCATACTTTACTCTGTGACTGTTACTACTCACGCAGCAGAGCCTGTCCAACCGCTCTCAGAGCTGAGTTATGTGCCTTTCCCTATGGGTTATGACTATATGGACAAGAAGGCATTGCTCGAGCTTGAGAAGGCCATAAAGACACGTGACAACAAAGTCGTGCGTGAACACGCTTGGAAACTGTGGGCGGGCATTATGCAGCCTGCCCCAGGTTCAGATTGGCCGTTATGGATGAGTTGGCAAAACTCCTCAGTGGTGTTTGCTGAAAAACCCACTAAGGGCGAGGTAAGCAGCTTAAGCACGCAAAAAATCCATCACACAATGAGAGCGCAAAATAAATTACATTCGCCTAAGGTGAATACCCAGTCTCCTCTGTACCGTGTTCCCGATTGGATCTTGCAGCAATATCCAGATTCGGTGAGTTATGACATTCAGTCTCAGACTTTTTCAATTAAAGACGGCAAATATTTTCTCTCTAATGGCGACATCATGATCGCGACTGAATCCATTTCAGAGCAAGGGGTGAAAAGTTTAGTCGATGGTGGATTAACCCAAGTCAGCACCTTAGATAAGTTACATAAAGATGGCATTAATGGTGTGAGTGTTAATTCTTGGACCATAGTTACTAAGCACATGTATTGGCCTGTGAAGAAGGATGGGTTAACCGGATTGCCTGTATGGTGGGATAAGCAGTATAAAACCGATTTCTCTGGCTATGTGGGCTATGAGACCTGGGATCGCGCGATTGCGATTGATCCTAGCGGCGCTAAAGCGGGTAAAAAAGCTGAAGTCAGTTATTTATATAATCTTCATCATTATGACGGTACGCCTTTGCCTACAGTGAATAAAAACGTTAACACCTATTCGATTAATGACTTTTATCATCATAAAGTGACTCAGGCAGATTGGGATACCTTTGATAAAAACGATCAAGCCATCATCCACAGTGCTAGCCTATGGGCTAATGGTCGTCCTTTTGAAGTGGGGGATTTCTTAGTGACAGTGGCGATGCACATCAATACTAAGCAGCTCCCAGCGTGGACATTGGAGTCTGTGTGGTGGTCAGACACGCCTAATGAAGGAGAGTATTCAACGCACAGACCGTCTCTAAATCATGCCAAGGGCCCATGGAAGCATTACTTGTTAACAGAGGCGTTTCAAACCCAAGCCGATAAAGACGGTAACTTACCCATAGCGGTGAATCCTTACATTGAGGGAGTAACCCATCCAATCGCGACAAATTGCAGGAATTGCCATGTCAGGGCCGGCTGGCCGGCAGCATCAAAAACCTTGCCTAATGGTGCGAGTTATCAAAACCCCCTATGCCAAGGATTATTAACAGCGTTAGCGCCTGAGGATACTTGTTTTAAATCCATCTTATTGACAGATTTTATGTGGATAGTGCCAGACAGGGCGAATTAGCATAAAAGAACAGGCAGTAAGATCAATAAAGGAGAAGCATTTGCTTCTCCTTTATTGTGAATGACAGTAAATTGATGAGGTTAAGAGAGCGGTTATTTACTTACTTGAGTGCCATCTTCGTCTGACTCATTAGCATAAAACTGTGCTTCATCTAATTGGCCTTCGCTTTTACCCACCACAACAGCAGTCATCATGTCACCTGTGACATTGGTGGCTGTGCGGATCATATCAATTACCCTGTCTATAGCGGCAATAAAGGCGATACCTTCAAGGGGGAGCCCTACCACACCTAAAGTTACCGTTAGCATCACCATGGCGCTACCAGGCACGCCTGCTGTACCTACAGAGGCGACAGTTGCAGTGACTGCAATGAGCAGGTAATCCATCATATCTAATGGAATACCATAGATTTGCGCAATAAAGATGGCGGCAATAGCAGGGTAGATCCCGCCGCAGCCATCCATGTTCATGGTGGCGCCAAGGGGTAACACAAAGGCACTGTAACGCTCAGATACACCCATAGACTCAGTACAACGGGTACTGGCAGGCAGGGTGCCAAAGCTTGATGCGGTGCTAAATGCCACAATCTGCGCCGGTAGCGCTTTGCGGAAAAACTGCACAGGACTTAGGCCTGCGGCAAATTTAACTAGGCCGCCATAAACAAAAATAATGTGGATTAGCGCGGCAACATAAATAGCAATAATAAACTTACCTAAAGGTAATAGGGTACTTAAGCCATATTCACCCACCACCCAAGCCATTAAGCCAAATACACCAATGGGAGTCAGTTTTAGCACCATACGAGTCAGCTGGAACATCACTTCGGCGCCCGCTTCAAACATTTTTTTCAATGGCTCGGCTTTTTCACCGACCGCATTAATGGGGATGCCGATTAAAGCGGCAAATACGATAATTTGCAGCACCTTACCTTCGGCTAATGAGGCAAAAGGATTCACAGGGATCATATCCAGCAGCACTTGGGAAAATCCTGGAATATTTCGCTCACGCACTTCAGCACTTGCAAGCTCCAATGAACCGCCCATATCGATTGAGCTACCTACGGCCAGACCAATAAATGAAGCGACTGTGCCTGTGAGCATAAACATGCCTAAGGTTTTAAAACTTAAGCGCTTAAGGTTAGTTTGTGAGCCTAGCGAGGTAATGCTGACGACGATGGCGCACAGCACCAAAGGAGCGACCAGCATCTTGATGGCTGCGATAAACAAATCCCCAAGGGGTTTAAAGATGGCGGCAGTTTCACCTAAAAAAACACCGGCTAGGGCACCTAGCATGAAACCTGCGAGGACTTTTTGCCAAAATGGCATACGTGCAAGGGCGTTAACTATCATTGTGGTTCCAAATAAGTAGATAAATACGGTGAAGAATAAAAAGAGCGTGTTGAAAATAGAAAGAAGCATGACTCATAACACTGAAGCCAAGTCTAAGTTTAAGATCGTTATAGATGTAATAAAAGCATTAAGGGCATTGTATTGAGTGAGACATGAAGTGACAATGTCATTTTGGTATAACTTATCACGATAAGATTATGAATAGTCTTAGATAAAAGATTAGCTTAGCCAGTGACTAGAGTGGGGAGTTGAGTGGAACAATTAGCCTTAATGTTCTCGGGGGCCTTGATGGCAGCGACTGTACTTCCCGGTGGCTCGGAACTACTCTTGGTAGGTTTTTTAACTGCCGAGCCGCAAACTTGGTTTGGCTTGCTTATTGCTGCAAGTCTTGGCAATACCTTAGGTGCCATGACAAGTTACGGCCTTGGACGAGTGGGCCGCAATGGGATCACTCCAGAGCAGCTTGGCACTCAGTCGATGAAAAAAACCTTAACCTGGCTTGAGCGCTATGGCTACTGGGCGTTGTTATTGTCTTGGCTACCTGTGATTGGCGATCTGCTGTGCTTATTAGCTGGTTGGCTAAAATTACCCTTATTGCCTTCAAGCTTGATGATGTTAATGGGTAAGACGCTGCGCTATTGCGTGCTTATCGGGCTGTTTTTTGGTGGTGCAGAATTTTTGGCCTAGTTCGTTAGTTTTAGCTATTTTTTGCGAGTCACAATCTGAATGAATTGTGCACAGATGCGCTTGGAGAGAGAAATGAATAATAGATGGATGTTAGCTTGTACCATCAGTGCTATTTTGGCCGCTTGTAGCCAAACTAAAGATCAAACTGGACTCAGCTCAGGTGCACAGCAAAACAGCGCCACAAATTATACCAGTAGCATTACCCTGTTAGAGCAACATTTACCAGATGCGGGGGAGGTGGGAATCGCTTATAAAAAGTATCAGCTTGATAATGGCCTTACCGTCATTTTGCACCAAGATAAGTCAGATCCCTTAGTGCATGTCGATGTGACCTACCATGTGGGCTCGGCCCGAGAACTCGCTGGCCGTAGTGGTTTTGCTCATCTGTTTGAACACATGATGTTTCAAGGCTCACAACATGTTGCCGATGAACAGCATTTTAAGCTCATTACCGAGGCGGGGGGGACCTTAAATGGCACCACCAATACAGACAGAACCAACTACTTTGAAACGGTTCCCAGTAATCAACTGGAAAAAATGCTCTGGTTAGAAGCCGACAGAATGGGATTTTTACTGCCAGCGCTGACGGATGAAAAATTCGAGTTGCAGCGCGAAACCGTGAAGAATGAGCGGGCACAGCGCATTGACAATAAGCCCTATGGCCGCTTGAACGAGCGCTTTAATCAGGCGCTTTATCCCGTCGGGCACCCGTATTCTTGGCCTGTTATCGGTTGGCCAGATGATTTAAACCGTGCCACTACAGAAGATGTTAAGCAATTCTTTAAACGCTGGTATGGCCCCAATAACGCCACCTTAACCATAGGCGGGGATTTTGATGAGCAGCAAGCCTTAGCTTGGGTTGATAAATACTTTGCCGACATTCCTAAAGGCCCCGAGGTGAAACCTCAAGCAAAAACCTTAGTGACCTTAGATAAGACTCGCTATCTTTCGATGGAAGATAAGGTGCATTTGCCGCTAATTTATATCGCATTCCCAACGGTTTATGCCGGCCACCCCGACGAAGCCCCCTTGGATTTGTTGGCCAATATTTTAGGCGGCGGTAAGACATCACTATTTTATAAAAATTTAGTTAAACAAGGTCATGCGGTGCAGGCCAGTGTGAATCATCCTTGTCAGGAGCTGGCATGTCAGTTGTCTTTATATGCCTTAGCTAACCCGAGTCGGGGTGGCAAGCTCAGTGAACTGGAACAGATGATTACTCAATCCATAGCCGAGTTTGAGCAGCGCGGGGTCACGGATGAAGATTTACAAAAGGTGAAAGTGCAGTTTAAAGCCAGCACCATATTCACCATGCAAAGTGTGGCCGGCAAAGTGGCAACCCTTGCCAGCAATCAAACCTTTTTTGGCAAGCCGGATTTATTGGCAGATGACTTGGCTCGCTATCAGCAAGTGACCAAGGCCGATGTGATGCGAGTGTTTGCGCGTTACATCAAAGATAAACCGATGACAGTGATGAGTGTTGTTCCAGAAGGGGCTAGGGCATTAATTGCAAAGGCGGATAATTTCACCCCCGCACAGGCGGCACCGGCCAAAACGGCGGTTACTTTACCCGCCACCTTAGCCAATACTGTATCTGCAGAGCCTGGCTTAAGCAATCACAATGAGTTAACTAAAAACACAGCGCCGCGGCATTTCGATAGGGCCTTGGTGCCTGAAGCTGGCATGGCGCCTGTGATGACAGTGCCACGTCTGTGGCGCCAAACCCTTGCTAATGGCATTGAGGTGATGGGCACTCAGAGCCTTGAAACCCCAACAGCTGAATTGCTTATCTATCTGGAAGGGGGGCATTCGTTAGTGCCGGTTGAAAAGGCTGGGCTTGCTGGACTCACAGCGGCCATGCTCAATGAATCTAGCACATTACGTAGCACTGAAGCCTTGGCGCAAGCATTGGAGTTATTAGGCAGCAGCATCAGCTTTGGATCATCAGACAGCCAAAGCTATATCAAGGTATCAAGCTTAACTGAAAATCTTAAAGCGACCCTTGAAATAGTGGAGGAAAAACTGTTTTCCCCAGCCTTAAATAGCGAAGATTTTGAGCGTCTCAAAGAACAGCAATTACAAAGTTTGCAGCATTTAAGCTCAGATCCAAGCTATCTGGCAAGCCAAGGCTTTGCCAAACTCTTGTATGGCGAAAATAGCAGTTTAGGCGTTAGCAATACAGGCACCTTAGAAAGCATCAAGGCCTTGACGCTCTTGGACGTGAAGCACTTTTATCAGACGCAGTATTCAGCCTCTGTGGTGAAAATGGTGTTGGTGGCGGACCTCAATAAAGCGAGTATTATCCCCATGCTGAAAGGATTTAGTCAGTGGCAAGCGACCCCTGTGAGCCAGCCTAAGATGGCGTCGTTTCCAACCCTTGCTAGCGGGAAAATCCACATTATCCATAAGCCGGGCTCAGCCCAATCTGTGATTTATATTGGCAAGCGGGCGCTTCCTTATGATGCCACTGGTGATTACTTTAAAGCCTATTTGATGAACTATCCTCTGGGCGGCGCCTTTAACAGCCGGATTAATTTGAATTTGCGCGAAGATAAAGGGTATACCTATGGGGCGCGCAGTCAGTTTTCAGGGGATAATAAAACCGGACAGTTTTTGGTGACTGCCAGTGTGCGAGCTGATGTGACTGGGCTGGCATTAATTGAATTTATTAAGGAAATCAAGGCTTATCAAACTGAGGGCATGACAGCCGCTGAGCATGACTTTATGCGCAGCTCCATCGCCCAAAGCCAAGCCTTAGATTATGAAACACCATATCAGAAGGCGGGGTTTGTGCGTATGATCCAGCGTTATGATTTAGCAGAAGATTTTACTTCAAAGCAAGATGAAATCATTAAAACTGTGAGCCTAAGTGAACTCAATGCACTGGCGCAATCCTTACTGGATTTAGACACTATGACTATCTTGATTGTGGGTGACAAAAACCAACTGACGGAGCAGCTTAAGGATTTAGGCTATCCTATTCAACTGATGAATTGACCCTAGGCTATTGAAAACAGCCGAAACACCCCAATATAGGGTTGAGGCTGATTATTTGAGCCTCAAGTTGAAGAATGTGGCCTGCATGCTTATTTATCTTAATTAAGATGTGAATTGCAGGAAATAAACTTGTTTAATCTCGGGTCTGTTGCTGACAAGATACGCGGTTGAATACTAATAAAGAGAAGAGAATATTGATGTCATTCAATAACACTGTCGACCAACTCAGTGATGCACAGGGCCGTGAAGCCTTATTAGGTATGTTTCGCGGCATAGAGCGTGAAGCACTGCGTATTGGTACCGATGGTCAGCTAGCCACAGACCCCCATCCTAACGCATTAGGTTCGGCATTAACCCATTCTCGGATCACCACAGATTACAGCGAATCCTTGCTCGAATTTATTACTCCTGTCCATCAAAGCATAGATGCACTATTAGAAGATCTCACTCAGACTCATGCCTTTAGTGTGCGTAACCTTAACGGTCAGAAATTATGGCCTGTGAGCATGCCTTGTTATGTGGGTGATGAGAAAAATATTCCCATAGCCCAATATGGCAGCTCAAATACCGGTATGATGAAAACCTTATATCGTAAGGGCCTAACTCATAGATACGGCGCATTAATGCAGATAATTTCTGGGGTTCATTTTAATTTTTCTGTGTCTAATGAGCTGTGGCAGCGCCTCTATGAACTTAGCGACACTAAGCTTGGACTCAATGATTTTATTTCAGAATCCTATTTCGGTTTGATCCGCAATTATCGCCGTTTGGTGTGGGTGTTACCCTACCTTTTTGGTTCATCTCCGGCCATATGCAGCTCTTTCATTAAGGATCAAGAATTCGATTTTGAGTTTATGAAGACCGGTAAAGGCACCTTGTATTTACCCTATGCCACCTCATTGCGTATGAGCGACTTAGGCTATACCAACAAAGAGCAAGATACCCTTAATATTAGCTATAACTCTTTACCTGAATACTTAACTGGCATTCGTGCGGCGATTAAGATGCCCTCGAAGAAATTCGAAAAAATTGGCGTCAAAGTCGATAACGAATATCAGCAGCTCAATAGCAACATTTTACAAATCGAGAATGAGTTCTACTCGCCTATTCGTGCTAAACGCGTTACTAAACGGGGTGAAAAACCTTCAGATGCGCTGTCTCGTGCTGGGGTTGAGTACATAGAAGTCAGGGCACTGGACGTGAATCCATTTAGCCCAGTTGGCATAGATGCAAACCAAGTGCGCTTCTTGGATTTATTCTTACTGCATTGCCTGCTAAGTCCATCAGCGCCAAGTTATGGCGAAGAAGAAGGTGAAATGACTGCCAATTTAAAGGCAGTGGTACTCGAAGGTCGTAAACCTGGACTTGAGCTCACTAAAGCCGGTGAACCTATCTCTATGTCAATCTGGTTACAGCAGCTATTCGATGCTTTAGTTCCCTTAGCAAAACTGCTGGATGGTGAGCATGAATATGCGTATCAGACCGCATTATCGACCTGGGAAAAAACCATTGCGGATCCCACTAAGACGCTGTCGGGTCGCGTCTTGGATGAAATCATCACCAAGGGCACAGATCATTTCAGTTGGGTGAAAACCTTAGCTGAGGATTACCACAGTTTCTTGAGCCAATATCCGTTATCTAATGAAGTGACTGAGCGCTACAAAACAGACGCTACATCATCCCTTGTGGCTCAACGGGAGCTAGAGGCCAGTTCAAACCAACCCTTTAGTGCCTATTTAGATGACTATTTCTCAATGTCAGACAAGGCATAGTGACGACCATGAAGGCATCAAATCGCCATCTTGTTACGGCAATATTAACTGGACTCCTGCTGCAGGGCTGCGCCTCATCGGCGAATGATATGTTGCAATGTGGTACGGTTGCAGCATATTTAGCGCCAGAGCCTCAATTGGCTAACTACCGTGTTGTGGTGACCCATCTTGATAGCAATGCTGTTATCTCACGGCCAACGTATCAATTAGTGCCAGGACGCTACCAATTTACTATGGTGGAACTTATCGATTCGAGCCAACTTAAAGTCTCATTATCAGCAAGGAAGGCCAAGACCTTGGTTGTGGATGTCCAAGCCGATACGCTTTATCACCTTGCCGCTCGTTTTAACACAGATAAAATCTATCTAGGTGTTGATGAGAATTATTGGACACCCATCATCGCTGCTGAAGAAAGTAAAACCTGCACTATGGCTAAAAGCCGGCTACAACCTTGAGCTTATTGTGAATGTGAGGCTTGATGGCCTGTTAATGTGAATATCAAGCGGATAACTCCATTTACAATAAGCTGGCTGCTTGGCGTTTGCATCTTAAGTTATTAGATGTAACACTAAGGTAAGACTTTGAAGCTGTAGGTTTTTAAATGGATTTTATCCTCCCCCAATATCAGGCTCGCCTTGCGATACTCCTTCGTTTATTGATTAACGGATTAGCTGCTCATTATCGTTCGTTACTCGCCCTAGTGCTCAGTTTATGCTTGTCTGCTTGCGCGACTTCTCCGCCAAAACAGCCCGATAATATCTGCGCCATTTTTAAAGAACACAGAAGCTGGTACAAGGCCGCCATTAACACCCAAGAAAAGTGGGGGGTTCCTGTGCATGTGCCCTTTGCGATGATGTATCAGGAAAGCTCGTTTAAACATAATGCCGCGCCGCCAATGGAATACTTTTTAGGTTTTATCCCCACGGGGCGGGCCAGCGATGCCTACGGTTATGCTCAGGCAAAAACCATGACCTGGGATGATTACGTGCGCGAGACGGGCAACTCTTGGTCTAGTCGCAGTGATTTTGATGATGCCATGGATTTTATGGGTTGGTTTATTTATAAAACCCATAAAATTAATGGGGTGTCAAAGTGGGATGCCAACAAGCAATACCTTAACTATCATGAAGGTTGGGGCGGCTATAAGCGTAGAAGTTACCATGCTAAGCCTTGGCTCATTAAGGTGGCAAAGAAGGTTGGCAATCGTTCATACCGTTATGCTAAGCAGTATAAACAGTGCAAAGAGGAGTTGGATGCTTCTTGGTTTTGGCGAACATTTATAAATTAGAGAGTTACTGTGCTAGTTTGAATTCCCAATGGACAGGCCCCATTGATATGAGCTGATATCAATGGGGATTTTTTATGCTTGCTTTAAGCTCTTTTTAGTGCGTTTCTCAAGGTACATGGCAGAATCTGCTTGTTTAAATGCCTGATGCCAATCTCCTTGGTAGTCGGCAATCCCTGCACTAAATTGCACTTTAAATCCAGCCTTGGGGTTATCTAGAAGTGCGGCTAATTCGGCAAGCTCTTTAACCAGTTTATGTTCAGGACCATGGCAGATAAGCACAAATTCATCGCCACCAAAACGGCCTAATAAGGCTTTATGTGGCCAGATAGTTTTCATGGCATCGGCTAAGGCTGTGATGGCATGATCGCCTGCTTGATGGCCATGAATATCGTTGATTGTCTTGAGGTTGTCCATATCTAAGATCACTAAGAAACTGCCCAGCTGCGGCTTGTGCTGCCATTGGCTTAATCTTTCTTCGAATCGTTTACGGTTATATAAGCCTGTTAACGGATCTGTATTAGCCAGCTTTTGTATTTGTTGTGATTTTTGGTATAAGGCAATAGCGTTGCTGGCCTCATGGGTTAAAATTCCCACCAAGTTTCGATCATAGTCGTTAAAGGCGCCGTAATTGCCACTGTCAAGGTTGAGCATGGCGTAGAGTTTGCCGTCAATGTGGATAGGGCTGGACAAGGTGGAGCGAATGGGCTGGGTTGCTGCCGTTAATAAGATATCTTGCTCTTCTTGGGTTAAGTTACTGGCGGCATTAACGTGTTGCATATTATCTATGACCACGACGCGATCGCAGCGGCCATCGGTTAATCTAAACTCAAACGACTGTTCTAGATGAAATTTAAGCTTTTGTAACTGCAATAAGTCTAACCCAACAGTACATTCAAATTTGAGTTCGTTCGTTCTTGGGTTGACTAAAATGATGCTGCCCATTTCGGCGCCATCGATAACCCCAACGGCTTTATTGAGTAGCGCATCTAAGAAGGCGTGTTCGTCTTGGTATTGGCTGGAAAGATGGACCAGTTCGTAGGTGGCATCATTGATATTGACCACTTGCTCTAAGTGTTGCCATAAGCGAATGATGCGGCCTTGGTGCAGGTAATAACTTAGGCTATAGCCAAACAGGTACACAATGCAGATAAGTGATAAAGATAAAAAGTCATGTTGACTGCTCGGCATCGCGAAAGTAAACACCAAAGAAAATAAAATCAGTGGTAACACTAATAATACTATGTGGTATCTAAAATCTAACGTGTCTATTTTTTTTCGCTTGAGGCTGTCCTGTTGCTTCACCAAATATCGTCCATATGAGCTAAATCTTAGCCATTATAAAACCTTTTTATATAGCATGCACTGAAACAGGTTTAAATTCTAGTCAAATTAATAAGCTAGCGGGTTTATATAGAGTAAAAATCAATTTATAAACCCTAACATAAATCCGCTAACCATCGATTAACTGCGACTGGCCTTGGCGGCCCACTCAAGTGGCGCTTGGTATTGCTCTGGTAGCCATAATGACAGCAATTTAAGGCTCTGGCTTAGCTCAACCTCATCTTGGGCAGATAAATTAAGGTGTCCGACCTTGCGGCCAGGCCGTACTGCTTTGTCATACCAAAAAAGCTCACCATTGCTCAGGCTTAGCCAGTTATTGTCTTTTTCTACCCCGATAAGATTTATCATTACCGCCGGGTAATTCACCTTAGGTTCAGGCATAGGCAAGCCAGCAATAGCCCGTAAATGCATTTCGAACTGACTGATATGACAAGCACTCTGGGTCCAGTGGCCCGAGTTGTGCACTCGCGGGGCAAGCTCATTGACCAGTAAATCATCGCCGATTTTAAAGCATTCCATGGCCATCACGCCGACATAGTTAAGCTCATTCATTATGCAGCTTAACATGGCTTGCGCCTTGGTTTGCAATGACTCAAGCCGCGCTAAAGGGGCGACAGAAGCCATTAATATACCGTCTTGATGCAGATTGAGAGTCAAAGGGTAAAACACGCAGCGCCCGTCTTGGGTTCTCGCGCCCACAAGCGAGACTTCTTCATCGAAATTAATCGCTTGCTCTGCAATGGCCTCATCGCGCCAATCGGCTGGAATATCCGTTTTCTCAGGCTGCTTCAACCAGTGCTGACCTTTACCATCATAGCCGCCAGTACGGCGCTTGAGTAACACGCGCCCGCCATAGCGTTGATGTAACGCTGCCGATTGAGTCTCTTGCTGGACTAACTCCCAAGGCGCGGTGGCGATGGCAAGTTCATCAAGTAAGGATTTTTGGCTGTATCTGTCGGCAAGTCGAGCAAATACAGGGCCATTAATAAAATGGCAATGCTGACTTAATTGCAAACTAATGCTGGACTCTGGCCATTGCTCGCGCTCGACGGTGATGATGTCATCCTGACCTAAGACAAGGGGTTCAGCCTGAGGCGACATAATATCAACCGGTTTAACATGCAAGGCTAAGCGCTCACCGGCGTGAGCCATCATGGCACCTAGCTGTCCATTACCTAAAACCCAGATAGTGTGTGGCTGTTTCATTAATCGACTCTCGGATCGGGATTCTCTAATACGGTGCGGGTTTGTTGCTCTCTAAAGGCATCAAGACGTGCCGCAAGCTGTGCATCATGGTTTGCCAACATTTGTGCGGCGAGTAATCCGGCGTTAAACGCCCCAGCTGTGCCAATAGCCAGTGTGCCAACGGCTATGCCTTTAGGCATTTGTACTATGGATAATAAGCTGTCCATGCCTGACAGGGCTTTACTTTGCACGGGTACCCCGAGTACAGGAAGGCGAGTCTTAGCGGCAATCATGCCTGGTAGATGAGCCGCGCCGCCAGCGCCGCCTATGATAATTTTAAAGCCGGACTTTACTGCGGCACTGGCAAATTCCATTAACTTATCCGGAGTGCGGTGCGCCGAGACAACTTCCACATGGTAGGGCACTTGCAGTAAATCTAAAATATCGGCAGCGGCTTCCATGGTCGGCCAATCACTCTTAGAACCCATAACGATTGCAACTTGGGCTGACATGAACACTCCTTAAGGCACTTAATATATTGGGGTTAACTAACGCAGTATTTAGAGGGATGCCCCTAAAAAAGGTGCTAGATAATAGCATGGCTGTGGGTTTTGTTGGGCGTTTCAGTGTTTTGCTGGGCTAAAACTCAGTTTCTGATTACGAATGCTCAAAAAGGAGGCGCGAGTGTGAGTCTGGTGTTTATCGCCGCTTTTTTATGACTGATGTAGTGGCACCTTTTGGGAGGCAAGTCTATAAAAATCGCAGTGCGTTACTGCGACTTTTCAAATAGTCACCGTATGGAGGTTAATTTAAGATGAGTCAGAATTTCAGCTTCAGAGACAATCCCTGTAATGCTAAAAATTAATTTCGACCTCTGAGCGTAAGCTGTTGGCGATAAAACAGTTAACGTGGGCTTTATCGTGCATCTTGGCTAAGGTCTCATGATCGACATTGACTCCTTCTGCAAACACGACTTTGGGGTTTAAGATCATCTTGGTCACGGCAAGTTTTCCAGATTCGGTTTTACCTAAATCGGCACTGGCCTCATCCACATAACTGGCTACCGGCAAACGTTTTAAATGGGCTATGGCTAGAAACGTCAGCATATGGCAAGACGATAGTGCAGCGAGCAAGTTCTCTTCAGGGTTGATTTTATCTTCGCTGCCCTTGTATTCAGGCGCAGAAGAAGCGTGGATCACTTGGCCACTGCCATAGGTGATTTTATGATCGCGGCTAAAATCGTCAGCCACTTGCACTGAGTTGTCCCAGCTTACCGTGAGTTGAAATCCCATCTACGAATATCCTTAAATTGGGTGAGTGTTAGGCTTTACTCTAGGTTCAGGCGTGACACTGTCACAACATATAGCCTCGAGGTTTTTATTTTTAAGTGTGTCAGCGTCTATTGGCTACTTTATCACTAGCGGCCTTCTAGTGTGAGAAGTTTCGCTATTAATTCGGATAGGGTTTGCTATTTTTTGGCGGCTGTCATTACCTGAATCCTAAATGATGAAGCATAAAAGGAACTTTTTGTATTTGAGTCTCTCTTATATTAAGCAAGTTTGGCGTTTCCCCTAGCTTGAGTGATGTTGAATTAAGGACTAGACTCAAAAATCCTAGCGGACATTTAGGTGACAGGGGTAATATGGATCACGGCTTAAATGTCCAAATGGGTGAGAAGGGTTAAAAGTACAGGCAGGGAAGTCTTGTGGGCTATAATTTCTCTGTTAACTAAAAACGTACTGATAAAAATGAATTATTTCATTTTTTTATCCATGTCCTCTTGTGATCTTGAGCACATGCCCCCAAGTCTATTTATGTCACAATGAAATATAGGGAATTTAGGGTTCTAGCCTTACAAGACAGAAGCAATATGTAAACGATACATAAGTGCAGCAATACAGAACATCGTAAGAATAAAATTAGAATGCATATCACCTGTGCAAAGTGTAATACGAGTAGACAGCTATTTTAAGGACAATTTATGAAAATAAATCTTTCTGGTCACCATGTTGAAGTCACTGATACCGTTAAAGAACACGTCAATGAGAAGTTCGCTAAGCTTGCCACCCATTTTCCCACTCTTATTGGTTTAGACATCATCATTGCCAAAGAACATGGTGAATTTGATGTGGAAATAAGCACTAAATATGAAGGCGGCCGTATTTCGGCTAAAGGCAATAATGCTGTGATGTATCCTGCTATTTCCATGGCAGCGAAGAAATTGGATGCCGCGCTAAAACATCGTAAAGGTCTACTCAAAGCCGATTTACATCAAAAACCCAATGTTACCACCCCTGAAATCGCCCATGAGATAGTGCAAGGCATGGACTTAAGTTAGGTAATAGCTGGGAACAGCGTTAGATCCTTGACTAAATTTGGTAAGTTATCTAATAAATATCGATAACTTCAACCCATAAAAAAACGCAGCTTTAGCTGCGTTTTTTTGATTGCTCAAAAAACATTGTTCAAAAAAATTGCTCAAAAAGACTAATCGGCAATTTCGGCATTATGATAAACGTTCTGTACGTCATCACAATCATCAAGTGCGGCTAAAAATTTCTCAAATGTTTCAATGTCTTCACCTGTGATTTCAGTCATGGTCTGGGGCACAAAGGCTAAGTTCTCTACCTTGAAATCTATGTCTGGAAAGGCTTCTGTTAAGGCGATACGCGCATTGCTAAACTCAGATACAGGGGCAAATACGCTGATAATACCATCGTCTAGCTCGACATCGGTCACATCGACGTCAGCCATCATCAGTAGTTCTAAGATGGCTTCATCGTCATCACCTTCAAATACGAATACCGCCTGATGATCGAACATGTGCCCAACAGTACCTGGGCCACCCAGTTTGGCATCATTTTTCACGAAGGCCTGACGCACTTCGGTGAAGGTACGCTTACCGTTATCGGTTAAGCAGTCAACAATGACCATGCAGCCACCTGGGCCAAAACCTTCATAACGGGCTGTATCATAATCTTCACCGCCACCACCACGGGCTTTTTCAATGCCACGTTCGATAACGTGTGCCGGCACCTGATCTTTCTTCGCGCGGGCAATCAAGCTGCGAAGGGCTAAATTACCATCGGGGTCAACGCCACCTTGTTTAGCACATATGTAAATCTCTTTACCGTAACGTGAGTAAATGCGCGTCTTCTGGCCAGCGGTTTTGGCCATGGACTCTTTCTTATTTTGATATGCTCTGCCCATCTTGATCTCGTATCTGTGTTTGAAAAATTGATGCCGATTCTAGCAGGATTATTCGCATCTGTTTAGTTAGTCATCGCAAATTAATGTGCTTGCCTGTCATAAACTTAACTTAACTGCTTTTTAAGCATTCACAGGGAAGTTGATGTTTTGTGTGGATTTTAATCCTTTGTTTTAATTTTGCGGTGTAAATAGCCTAAAAAAGCATTGCTTAATGTTATTAAATTGTGTTTTTATGCAGGGTCAACAAATTGTCTATTTAGAATTTATCGCCGCTCAAACCCGTGTGGCTGTGGCTTTATATAGACGCAATTCGTATTATCCTTTATGGTTAATGAGTGGTAATTAATTAAGAGTTAACCCCCAAATGTCAGATCTACAGAAGTTAGCAACGCCAGAAATGGCCCCTAAGACAGCGGTCGTCACTGTGCTGTATTATGAAGCACCTGCAGGGCTTATCATGCACAATGAAGTGTTAACAGGCTTGACTGTGAGTGAATCAGGACGTGTGATGATCCCGCAGGAATTTCGCCGTGGAAAATCCATTATTGCCGTTTTAGAAGGTCAATGTACCATATTGAACTCTTTGGGTGAGCGGGTCTATTCACAGAATGTCATTGGTTAATCTTGGTCAGTAACTAGAGCATAATTTATGGTTTGCTCTAGGACTCTATCTAGAAGTCATTGCCCATTGACTCAGATGAAAAACTTGGAATGTTAGCGACTGACATCGGCTAACAGTTTCTTTGCCAGTTGAGCTAGTTGTTGGCCATCCTTGTGAGTGTGAGCAAAGGTTCTCAGCCCATAAATACCCATCATCAAATATTGCGCTAATTCTTGGCTATTGGCTTGGCTGTCAATTTCGTTATTTTTTTGGGCTAAGCTAAACACTGCCGTGAGCGCTGCTTGCCAAGCGGTTAAATTTGCGGTGATCAGCGTTTTAATCTCTTCATCTTGCGAACCCACTTCATTCAAGGTTTTTGTCAGCAGACAGGCCTTGCTCATATCTTGAGATAAACACTCATCGACGATTTCAGTTAAGTAATTGCTTAAATTACTTAAACATGGGGCGTCATTGTCAAATAGGCGGACAAACTGCTGATGACGTTCATCCTGATACTGACCTATGGCCGCAATCAATAAGCCTTTCTTATTTTCAAATGCACAATAGATGGAGCCCGGGTGCAGTCCTGTGGCTTTGGTGAGATCTTGCATGCTGGTTTTCGCATAGCCTTTGGCGGTGAACACACTCATGGCGGCACACAATACGGCTTTGCGGTCGAACTCGGCATTTCTCATAATTTGCGTTTTCTTAAGGCTTGGTATGATGAGTCTACCCAGCTTTGAAAAATTATTCAAAAAATACTTGAATGAATGTTCAAATAAGAATATCTTGAATGCACATTCAAGAAAGAGGTGCCACATGTCAGCGAATTTATTTCAGGCTTATAAACTTAATAGCAGCTTAACCCTATCGAACAAAATCTTAATGGCACCACTGACTCGCTGCATGGCAGACAATGACCTAGTGCCCACTCAAGCCATGGCCGATTATTATGCCCGCCGAGCAGACGCTGGGCTGATTATTAGCGAAGCCACTATCATTAGGCCAGATGGCCAAGGCTACCCTAATACCCCAGGTTTGTTTACCCCTGCGCAAATTCTAGGTTGGCGCACTGTCACAGATGCAGTGCACAGTAAAGGCGGCAAAATTTTTGCGCAGCTTTGGCACACAGGCCGAGTGGCACATCCACACTTTTTCGGCGGCGGAAAAGTATTATCTGCATCTGCACAAGCGGTCGAAGGAAGCGTACCTAGAATGCGAGAGTTAACCTATCAAACTCCAACTCCAGCGAGCCTCGCTGATATTAAGCAACTGGTTGCCGATTACGCCCAAGCTGCGGCTAATGCCATCGATGCAGGTTTCGATGGGGTAGAAATACACGGTGCTAACGGCTATTTAATCGATCAGTTCTTACATCATGAGAGTAACCGACGCGAGGATGAATATGGCCAAACCCCGGCTAATATGTCGCGCTTTGCCCTTGAAGTGGTGGATGCCATCACAGCCCGTATTGGCGCCGACAGAACGGCACTGCGCCTTTCTCCTGGTGCATATTTTAATATGGGCGCAGATAAGCGAGACCGTGAGGTGTTCGATTATTTATTGCCTGAACTTGAAAAACGCGAATTAGCCTTCTTACACATAGGTATTTTTGACGATGCCATGGAGTTTGATTACTTGGGCGGCAGCGCATCGAGTTATGTTCGCAGTATTTACCAAGGCACACTCGTGGGCGTTGGCAGTTACACGGCGCAAACCGGTGATGCAGCCATTGCGGCTGACAAGTTTGATTTACTGGCCATAGGCAGACCCTTTATCGCTAACCCAGATTACGTGGCTCGCGTGCGTCAAGGTCAAGAGCTGGTGGCCTATTCAGATGCCATGTTAGCCGAATTAGTTTAAGCTTTTTAAGTAACTGTTTAAGTAACTGTTTAAGTAACAGTTTAACCATTTTTAAGGAACGCATTTTCAATTGAAAATGAACCATTAACTTTCATCAACCCCAATTTCGATGATATCAAGTTCCTGTCGCCACAGCTTATGCTGTGGCTTTTTTTTTGGGTGTTTTGCAGAAATGAGGCGAGCGTTTGGTTTATGATATATTCCTTTTATATAATTGGTTTATTGGCATTGCTATCACATCACTCAACAAGCTGGCACTTGTGCTCAGTCGATAATGTGAGGCACGAGCACTGGGCACTCATACTTGGCACTTAATAGTGGGAACTAACAATGAATAAAGTGCTAAAAAAAGTGCTGCTGGTGGTCAACCCCATGGCTAACAAGCACAAGGCTTCGTGGCAAACTACGCTTATCCAAGCATTAGCACTTAGGCAGTGGCCTTATCAGCTGTATCAGACCTCTTCATGCTTGATCCAGAACCAAGCCTTTTTCAGTGACAATTTAGCGCAATTTAGTGATGTAATAGTGCTAGGTGGTGATGGCACCCTGCATATTGTGGCCAATTGCTTGGCTTATACCGATATCCCCATGAGCTTTATTCCCTGTGGCACGGGCAATGACTTTGCCAGAAGTTGGTACGGTGATATCAGTGATGAACAGCTACTTGGATGTGTGCTAGACGGGCAGGTGAACAGCATCAGCCTAGGTAAAGTCAATCAGCGCTATTTTATCAATGTTGCCGGTATAGGCTTTGATGGCGCTGTGCTGCAAGCAAGCCAAGGGCGTAAAAGTTATTTCCCCAAATTGAGTTATTTACTGCAAACCCTAGAGCACCTGTGGGGCTATCAAGGCCAAGCGCTTGAAGTGAGTGCCCTTAACAGTGGCAAGCTGAAAGCTAAAGATGGGTATAAACCTGATGGTGAACCTGTCCATAAACCTGATTGTAAGCCTGAACCCGAACTTCCGGCGCTGATTGAAAGCTGTCAGCGGCCAAGCTTTGTACTCGCCATCGCCAATGGCAAGTATTTTGGTGGTGCCATGATGATAGCGCCTCATGCAAATGTGCAATCTGATGCATTGGCTTATTGCCATATTCAAGATTGCCGCTGGTCAGATAAACTCATTAACCTGCTGCGAATATTCTCAGGTGCCCACTTAAACGCCCCCATAGTCGCGGCGGGGCAGATCCATCACGGGCTCAATATACTCACTTCGGGGATCCCCATGGAAGCCGACGGTGAATGGCTAGGTTTGAGTCCTGCAGAAATAACAGTCTGTCCAAATGCATTGAAACTCAGAGGCTTAAACATTGAGTTGCATAGAGGATTAGTTGCTTAGTGAGCTAGTTACTTATTTAGAGAGTGAGCTGCTGGCGATTAGCATTAAAGCCTAACAAAGTAGCCATCAGGCCCGCTCTTTATTATAATCAAATTATCATGTTTTAATTTAAGGCTAGAACACTGTGGAAAATAAAACCGCTCGTTTTACCGTGTTAATGGACCCGCTAAAAAAACAGGCCTTTGAGCAGCTCTGCGCCGCCCAAGACTTGACCCCATCTCAAGTGACTCGGCAATTGATCCGTGAATACCTTGAAAAACACAATGTCAGTTTGGCTGATAACCACAGCCTAACGAACCCGCAAGTGAAAAGCTGAGGCCTGCCTAATACTAAAAACTCAATCAGAGTAGGGCAGCGCCAGCAATCCTAGGCTGGTCAGTGTGTGATAATCGCATTATAATGCGATTACAATATTTTGATGGTGTAGCGTCATGTTGCTCCAAGCGCCAGCTAAACTGTGACCAAGCATTGCTCATAGTTGACCTAAGGCCAGTCGAAATGAATTTAGCGAATACAGAGAGTAGAGAATACCCATGAGCGATGTCATCCCACCATGCCCTAAATGTGAATCACCTTATGCCTATTCAGACGGCACCTTACTTATTTGCCCAGAATGCGCTAATGAGTGGAATCCCAATGAAGTGGTGGTCGATCCCGATGCCATCATACTTAAAGATGCGGTAGGCAATTTATTAGCCGAAGGCGATAAGGTCACGCTGATCAAAGATTTGAAAGTCAAAGGCTCTTCATTGGTGTTAAAAGTCGGCACTAAAGCCGTCATCAACCGTTTTGTCGCCGGCGATCACGATATCGACTGCAAAGTCGACGGCAACGGCCAGATGATGCTCAAATCACAATTCGTGAAGAAGCAGAACTAATATAAATTTTAAGCTTACGCGTGCAGATGAAATGTCGAGCGCTAGCCATCAATAAAAAAATCCCCGCGACAGCCAAGTCAGCGGGGGAGGGGTGAAGGGTTATGGACGCAGGTTCAATTCCCGCCGCCTCACAAATGTATAGAAGGGCTTAGCTGCAATGCTAAGCCTTTTTTGTGTCTCTGTTGAATAAACAGCTTTCTGTTAAACACACCGATATTGGTGTACAGGCTTACCATGAGATTCACTCGTTGACACGCAGCGAGTCCGTCCTTGGATGCTCGAACATCCCGTCCATGGGATGGACGGTCGTCTCGCAAATACTCATGGTGCACCTATTGAACCTCAGCATTAACTGTTCGATCTCAAATGCTCACCGCCATTCCGACAGATTGGCTTTGAGTGCTCAGTAATACAACTAACTTGTCATTCCTAGAGTTTGGTTTTTACTTAAAGGGCTTAAAAAGTGGGCCAAACGAGTATAGAAATTCGTTTATAAAAACACTAAGTCATCGCGATAAATCATATGGATAGTTTTTTACTCTAATTCTATGTACTAACAGCTCTTTATGGCACAATCCTAACGGGCTTAGTACGTCCCAAGCTGTTTGTTATCTGCTAAGAAGGACCTTGATGAGCAATGAGCGTTAATAAAGCAAAGCTAACCGAAACCGATATCATCACAAAATTCATCATGCCGGCGATTAAAAATGCGGGCTGGGATGATATGACGCAAATTCGCCAAGAGGTGAAACTGCGTGACGGTAAAGTGATTGTTCGCGGCCAATTAGGCGTGCGTAAAACGGTTAAGTCTGCTGATATCGTGCTTTATCATAAACCCAGTATGCCGCTGGCTGTTATTGAGGCTAAAGCCAATAAACATGAAGTGGGCAAAGGCATGCAGCAGGGGCTAGATTATGCCCGTTTGCTCGATGTACCTTTCATCTTTGCCTCTAATGGCGATGGTTTTATCTTTCACGATAAAACCCACGGCGTCACAAACAGTCTCGGCATCGCTGAGACACATCATCTCGAAACAGAAATCCGCTTAGAAGACTTTCCAACGCCGCAACAGCTTTGGACTAAATACTGTATCTGGAAAGGCTACACCCAAGCGCAGCTGCCAATAATTAACCAAGAATATCATGATGATGGCACCGGCAAGCACCCGCGGTATTACCAGCTGCAAGCTATCAATAAAACCGTAGAAGCCATTTCATCGGGTAAAGACCGTGTATTACTCGTGATGGCGACCGGCACAGGTAAAACCTACACCGCATTTCAAATCATCTGGCGATTATGGAAGTCCCGCGCCAAGAAGCGCATCTTGTTTTTAGCCGACCGCAATATTTTGGTTGATCAAACCCGCATTAATGACTTTCAGCCCTTTGGCACTTCCATGACTAAAGTCACTGGACGCACGGTCGATCCTGCATTTGAAATCCATCTAGCCTTATACCAAGCATTAACCGGCCCAGAAGAAAGCCAAAAAGCCTTTAAGCAAGTCGACCCAGACTTCTTTGACTTAATCATAATCGACGAGTGCCACCGCGGTAGTGCAGCAGATGACAGTGCATGGCGTGAAATTTTAGAATATTTCAGTAGCGCCGCCCAAGTTGGCCTTACTGCCACCCCTAAAGAAACTGATGAAGTATCAAACTCAGACTACTTTGGCGACCCTGCCTACAGTTATTCCCTCAAGGAAGGCATTGAAGACGGTTTTTTAGCGCCATACAAAGTGGTGCGGGTAGATATCGATGTCGATTTACAAGGTTGGCGCCCCACAAAAGGCCAAATCGATAATAACGGTGAAGTGATAGAAGACAGAATTTATAATCAAAAAGACTTCGACCGCACCATGGTGATTGATGAGCGCACCCAGCTGGTAGCCGAAACCATCACCAACTACCTAAAACGCACCGATCCTATGGCCAAAACTATCGTGTTTTGCAACGACATTGACCACGCCGATCGCATGCGCCGCGCTATTGCCAACCTTAACCCTGAGCAAATGGCCAAGAATGAAAAATACGTGATGAAAATCACCGGCGATGATGAAATAGGCAAAGGGCAGCTGGACAACTTTATTAATCCTAAAAAAGCCTACCCTGTTATTGCCACTACCTCTGAGCTTATGACCACAGGCGTCGATGCTAAAACCTGTAAGTTAGTGGTGCTGGATCAAAACATTCAGTCCATGACCAAGTTTAAACAGATCATTGGCCGTGGCACCCGCATTGACGACAGATACGGTAAGCTGTGGTTTACTATTTTAGACTTCAAAAAAGCCACTGAACTGTTTGCCGACGAACGCTTTGATGGTACCCCAGAAAAAGTGATTAAAGTGACACCCGCAGATATCGAAGATCAAGGCATTGATATTGATGCGGCTAATGATGACCTCGATAACGGTGCGGCAGAAAATCAAGGTGATCACCAAAATGATGAACCGGATACTAATCAAAATGACACCATAAACGACCCTAAAGGTGATGCTAGCCTTGATGAAAAATGGGACGAAGGTGAATGGACTGACGATGAACCCCGTAAAATAAACAAATACCGCGTGTCAGGGGTCACCGTCAGTAAAGTGGCCGAGCGGGTACAGTATTACGACAGCGACGGTAAATTAGTTACCGAATCTTTTAAAGATTACACCCGTAAAACCATGGCTAAACAGTTCAGCTCGTTAGATGAATTCGTCAAGCGTTGGAATGAGTCAGACCGCAAACAAGCCGTGATTGATGAATTGGCGCTGGAAGGCATTATTTGGTCGGCGTTAGAGGAAGAAGTGGGTAAAGACATGGACCCCTTCGATATGATTTGCCACGTAGTGTACGATCAACCACCACTCACCCGCGCCGAACGAGTAAATAACGTGCAAAAGCGCAATTACTTCACTAAATATTCAGCCACAGCACAAGCGGTACTGCAGAATTTACTGGTAAAATATGCTGATGTTGGCGTGCAAGAAATTGAAAACATGCAAGTGCTCAAAGTTGCCCCATTTACCGAGTACGGTAATTTGAGTGAAATCGTTAAAAAAGGCTTTGGCGGCAAACAAGAATACGAGCAAGCCATCAGTGAATTAGAAGCGCAGATTTATCAAATTCACCAGCAAACGGCCTAGCTTTAGCGCTTTCTATTAGCACTTTGCATTAACTTTGTTTATTCAAAATAGTCAACACCACACCATTTTATACTGCGGCCAATAACAGCCGCAGTAACCGTTTAAGAGAATACTATGTCTATCAGTTCAGCGATTAAATCCATCCAAGATATTATGCGTAAAGATGCTGGCGTCGATGGTGACGCCCAGCGCCTAGGGCAAATGTCTTGGTTATTGTTCTTAAAGGTGTTTGATGCCCAAGAACAAGAATTAGAGCTTGAACTAGACAACTACCGTGAGCCAATCCCTGAAGAGTTCCTATGGCGCCACTGGGCGGCTGACAATCAAGGCATCACCGGTGATGAGCTACTTGAGTTTGTAAATGATGAGCTATTTCCCAAGCTTAAAAACCTCACAGCGCCGATAGATAAAAATCCTCGTGGTTATGTGGTAAAAGAAGCATTTTCAGATGCCTTTAACTACATGAAAAATGGCACGCTACTGCGTCAGGTGATTAACAAGCTCAATGAGATTGATTTTACCGACTCAAACGAGCGTCATTTGTTTGGTGATTTGTATGAGCAAATATTAAAAGACTTGCAAAGCGCAGGTAACGCCGGTGAGTTTTATACTCCGCGCGCTATTACCAAGTTTATTGTGGCGGTCACCGACCCAAAGCTCGGCGAATCAATCATGGATCCCGCCTGTGGTACCGGCGGATTTTTAGCCTGCGCCTTCGATCACGTTAAAGCCAACTATGTTAAAACAGCAGATGATCACCAAACCTTGCAACAGCAAATCTTTGGTGTGGAGAAAAAGCAGCTGCCGCATTTACTCTGTACCACCAACATGATGCTGCACGGCATTGAAGTACCGGTGCAAATTAGACACGGCAACACCTTAAACAAGCCGCTTTCAAGTTGGGACGAGCAAGTTGATGTCATCATCACTAACCCACCCTTTGGCGGCACCGAAGAAGACGGCATAGAGAAAAACTTCCCCAGCGAGTTTCAAACCCGTGAAACCGCCGACCTGTTTTTACAGTTAATTATTGAGGTGTTAGCAGAGCCTTCAGCTGGTAATGAGCCATCAGCGCTTAAAAGTGGAGGTCGAGCCGCTGTGGTATTGCCAGACGGCACCTTGTTTGGTGAAGGTGTTAAAACCAAAATCAAAAAGATGTTAATGGACGAATGTAATCTACACACCATAGTGCGTTTACCTAATGGGGTGTTTAACCCCTACACCGGCATCAAGACCAATATCCTGTTCTTCACCAAGGGTACGCCCACCAAGGATATCTGGTTCTATGAGCACCCCTACCCAGCAGGGGTGAAGAACTACAACAAAACTAAGCCAATGAAGTTCGAAGAGTTCGAAACCGAACTGAGCTGGTGGGGCGACGAGGCCGACGGTTTTGCATCGCGAGTAGAAAACGAGCAAGCCTGGAAAGTCTCAATTGAAGACATCATCAATCGTAACTATAACTTGGATATCAAGAACCCCCATGTGGGCGAGGTCATCAGCCACGATCCACAAACGTTACTGAGCGATTACGCCAAGCAACAAGCGGATATTCAAGCACTGCGGGATCAGCTAAAAGGGATGTTAAGTAACGCATTACAAGGGGCTGTTGATGAGTGATGTTATGAATAACAGCCAAATAGCCACACAGGATAATAACCTGATTAATGAGCTAAAAACCCTAATTGCATCAGCCAAGCAACAAGCGCAGGTACAAGTCAATGCACAGATGACATTACTGTATTGGCAGCTTGGCCACAGGTTACAAGAACATCTGCTCAGTAATCAAAGGGCCGACTACGCCAAGCAAATTGTAAAACAAGTGGCACAGCAACTTACCTATGAATATGGCAAAGGCTTTAATGAAAAAAGCCTGCGGAAAATGATGCAATTTTATCAAGCATTTCCGCAGCAGGAGATTGTCTCGACACTGTCGCGACAATTAAGTTGGTCACATTTTGTTGAGTTATTGCCCATCAAAGCGCCCGTAGCACGTGAGTTTTATTTGCAAATGGCCATTAACGATCGCTGGAGTGTGCGCACCTTGCGTAACCGCATCGACTCCATGTTATTTGAACGCACTGCAGTGTCGAAAAAGCCTGACGAATTAATTAAGCTTGAATTAGCTCAGCTAGAAAACAAGCAACTTAGCGCTAACATGATATTAAAAGATCCCTACATGCTCGACTTTTTAGGGGTGCAAGATCACTACTTCGAAAAAGATCTAGAAGACGCCATTTTACGAGATTTACAGCAGTTTTTATTAGAGCTAGGCTCAGGCTTTAGCTTTATCGGTCGCCAGCATAGAGTGCAAATCGGCCAAGAAGATTTTTACATCGATCTGTTGTTTTACAACCGTAAACTCAAACGCTTAGTCGCCATCGACTTAAAACTGGGTAATTTCAAAGCCGCATACAAAGGCCAAATGGAATTATATTTGCGCTACTTAGCCAAATACGAACAAGAAGCCGATGAGCGGCCCCCCCTTGGCATTATATTATGTGCCAGTAAGGATCAAGAGCAAGTAGAGCTACTGGAGCTCGATAAATCTGGCATTCATGTCGCCGAATACCTCACCGCGTTGCCGCCCAAAGAAGTGTTACAACAAAAACTGCATCAGGCAATTAGCCAAAATCAACAGCGCTTCCTTGCTGTAAATGCACTAGACAAAGATGCCGGCATAGCATCAGACGCAGAGGAAAAGTAATGGCTGATTTATCAACACCTACCAACGACGGTCAATCAGAGCAAGCAGCAGAAAGCTTAATCACCAACCATATTGATATTTGGACGACCGCCATTGAGCGAAAATCCTCTGCAGGGCGCGGGTCATCAAATAAGTTTTCCTTGTATGGCATTAAAAAACTGCGTGAGCTGATTTTAGAGCTCGCCGTGCGCGGTAAGTTAGTACCGCAGGCCAGCTTTGATGAGATAAATAGTCCAGATTATGAGCCAGCGTCAGTATTACTCGAGCGTATTGCCGCTGTAAAAGCCCAGTTGGTGAAAGAGGGCAAGCTTAAAAAACAAAAGCCTTTGCCTGAGATTGGTGACAATGAAAAGCCGTTTGAATTACCAAATGGATGGAAGTGGAGTCGACTCGGTGATTTTGTTTCAATCATAAGAGGAATAACATTCCCTTCAAGTGAAAAGCACAGAGAGTTAGCGCCATCTAGAGTAGCTTGCATTAGGACTACAAATGTTCAAGATAGTCTTGAATGGGATGATTTACTGTATGTTGATAGGAGTTATGTTAAGCGTGAAGAACAATATCTAAAGTTAGGGGATATTGTTATGTCTATGGCAAACAGTAGAGAGTTAGTCGGAAAAGTATCTTTTATAACACATATTCCTGTCGGTGAATCATCATTTGGTGGCTTCTTAAGTGTAATTAGGCCATATCAATTTGACGCTAGCTTTTTAATGTCAGTCCTGAGAGCTCCTTTGACAAAAAATGAATTAATTGGCAGTGCAAGTCAAACTACAAATATTGCTAATATTTCCTTAGAAAAGTTAAATCCTCTAGTTATTGCTGTACCTCCACTCGAAGAACAACACCGTATCGTCGCTAAAGTTGATGAGTTAATGAGCTTGTGTGATGCCCTCGAAGCGCAAACCGAAGCGAGCATTGCGGCACATCAAACCTTAGTAGAAACCTTGCTGAATGCACTGTTACTGCCTAACACTTCTCAGCCAGCAGATAGCCAATCAGCCAGCCTCGAGCCTGCACTTAATGATAGTTTAATAGACAACTGGGAGCGTGTCGCCGAACACTTCGACACGCTATTCACCACCGCAGCCAGCATCGACACCCTAAAACAAACCATCCTCCAACTCGCCGTCATGGGTAAGTTGGTGCCACAAGCCAGCTTAGCTGAAAGAAACAGTCCAGATTATGAACCCGCCGCCAAGCTACTGAAGCGGATCAAAGCTGAAAAAGCTCAACTGATTAAAGACGGTAAAATAAAAAAACAGAAACCACTGCCCGACATCACAGATGAAGAAAAACCGTTTGAACTGCCTGAATCTGGTGAGTGGGTGAGACTTGGTGATTTATGTACGCTTGTAACAAGCGGGTCTAGAGGTTGGAAAACATATTACGCTGAAAGTGGCGCTACATTTATTCGTTCTCAAGATATCAAATACGATAGGGTAGAATTTGACGATAAGGCATATGTAAAGCTACCTGAAACTACTGAAGGTAAAAGAACTAAAGTTGATGTTGGTAATCTACTGATGACTATCACTGGTGCAAATGTTGCCAAAACTGCAATAGTAGAGATTGAACTTGATGAGGCTTATGTTAGTCAGCATGTAGCACTAATAAAACTGATTAACAGTGTTATGAATAAGTATATTCATCTTTGGTTAACCGGAGCATTTGGAGGTCGAGGATTATTATTAGAATGTAGCTATGGCGCAAAGCCAGGACTTAATCTTCAAAATATTAACGAGTTGATTATACCTATACCCCCACTAGAAGAACAACATCGCATCGTAGCCAAAGTCGAAGAGCTAATGGCACTCTGCGACAAACTTAAAGCCCGTTTAAGTGACGCCCAAACAACTCAACTCCACCTCACCGACGCCATCGTCGAACAGGCTGTGTAACCCGTTTATCTTTACTACGTTGACTTTTGGGTGACGGAATAAACCAAGATGCTAAAAGGGATTTAATAATTACATGACTTCAATGAGTTACATACAATGGGCGAGTTATTGGCGTAACTCGCTGGCTGATGCAGAATCAGGCAAAGGGGCATTAAGGGCAAGTGAATGTGAATCTTTTTTAAAGGTCGACCGTGACGTCAGGCAAACGGGTGTGTTACCTAAAACATCGGTAGAGCAGCTGTTTAAAGGCGTAGCAAAAGAAATCAATGCGGTAAATGTAATATATCGGCCAAATGTATTAGTGCTGACATTACAACATGGAAAAAGTCATCAAGGCAGCTTGCCTGAAATACTCACGGCTTTAGCTTGCCCTATGTGGGTCAATAGGCAAGGCTACCTTTTCCCCTCAGGCCCAGCCGTTGTGCCCAGAGATTTATTGCATCCCCAAGATGATATTAAGTTTACCGTCGGTTGCGTGGCTGATCTTGATGCTCACCTTACGACGCATCAACTAAAAACCTTTACTAAAGATCAAGTTCACGATCAGGTTGATGATGACAAGTTGGCCGATTTTAAAAAAGACTGGCTGGCATTTATCGAACATTGCAGCTTACTTTATCAAAATGTGTGTAAAGCATTGGGCTTGACAGATATTCAAGACTTTTATTCGATAGCCAATTACTCGTGGATACAAGCTGTTGATACAGTGTCAGGTATGTCAGTAAATATACTTAAACTTTATGACTCAATTACCAGTATCAAACCTGAACTAGCCCTTTTTTATAGTTATTCAACTGTTTCCAACGTCAATCATAAGCCCTGTATGGATTTTTCTGAGTCAGTGAGCCTGAGGTTAGGTCATTCGAGTGATAAGTATTGCTTGGCTGATGCGCAGCGCGATGCCTTGTCTCATTCTTTAGCGATGAATAATGGTGACATACTTGCGGTTAATGGCCCACCAGGCACAGGCAAAACCACCTATTTACTCTCAGTGGTGGCTTCTCTATGGGTAAAAGCGGCGTTAGAGCAAAGTAAGCCTCCAGTTATTGTGGCGGCATCAACCAATAATCAAACCGTCACTAATATTATCGATGCTTTCGGAAAAGACTTTTCTGAAGGGGAAGGTACCTTGAGTGGGCGCTGGTTGCCTGATATTACTAGCTATGGCGCATATTTCCCCTCACCAAGCCGCTTAGCAGAAGCACAGAAAAGCTTTCAAACTCAAAGCTTTTTCGCTGAAATAGAAGATTTAGATTATCTTGAGCGTGCAGAGCACTATTTCTTGCAACAAGCGATACTGTATTTTAACTCTGACGCTGTGTTGGTACTTGTCGACATTAAAGCCCGCCTTCATAAAGAATTATTGCAATGTCAGTCAAGCTTGAAGCGTATCGAATCACTTTGGTCTGAACTGTGTAAGGCGAATGCGTTAATTCTTGCGATGATAGGTACTGAACCAGAAAGTCAGTTAGCCGAATTAAAAGCAGCGAGTCATCAACATAAACAACAGTCAACGGATATAAAAAGTGCGCTAAAACAATGGCAATACTTTTTGGCCAATGAATCAATTTGGTTGTCACTCTTCAGTTGGCTTAAACCTGTTAGAGACAAAAAAAATCGCCAGCGTGAACTCTATATCGCTACATTTAGTGATGACATTCGCTCGTTAGTCGCTCTTGCTAGTCCAGATTTTGAACTAGCAGAAAGTGAATTTAAAAAGGCGATTCAGCAACAGGATCAAACTCATCAACGACTGCTTCAAGAGTATCAAGATAAAAAGCAACTGCTTGAAAAACGAAACGAAGTCCAGGCGCATTGGCAAGCGTTAGCTTGTTCCATAGGCTTAGAAAAAGACGCATTGTATGATCTTAATGCTGTCGATAAAAAAGCAGATACCGCCATTCGTTTTGTGATGTTTCGCTTAGCGGTACATTATTGGGAAGCCTGTTGGTTGATCGAGGGCCGTAAACTTGGCGATGAACTCAATAAAATAAAGGGTAAAACGGGCAGAAAAACCGTGGTACCAAGGTGGCATCGCCGCATGATGCTTACCCCCTGTATTGTTTCTACCTTCCATGCTTTGCCTGCTCATATGACTTGTTCTGCATTTAATGATGGTAAATTTGACCCTGAATATCTTTTTGATTTTATTGACTTGTTGGTTGTTGATGAGGGCGGGCAGGTGTCACCAGATGTGGCTGGAGCCTCGTTTTCTTTGGCTAAGAAGTCATTAGTTATTGGCGATATTCATCAGATTGAACCTGTGCGCTCGGTTTCTGGCAGTATTGATATAGGCAATTTATTCAATGCAAATTTGCTTGAAAAGCGACAGGACTATGAAGCTGTGCAAGCGAATGGCCGAAGTGTTGTCAATGGTAGTGTTATGCACATAGCACAGGCTGCAAGTCAGTACTGTTATCAGGCTGAAATGGAGCCTGGGATGTATTTACGAGAGCACAGACGTTGCTTTGATGACATTATCAAATTTTGTAATGAGCTTTGTTATAAGGGGGTTTTGGAACCTAAAAGGGGAGATGCAGCGGATGCTTTATTTCCTGCTTTTGGCCATCTTCACATTGATGGCAGAGCTGAACAACAAATGGGTGGCAGCCGTTTTAATCGTCTGGAAGCTGAGACGATTGCAGATTGGCTGGCACAAAATAAAACTAAGCTTGAATCAAGATATAACAAACCGCTTGAGGATATTGTTGGCATAGTTACGCCGTTTTCTGCTCAGGTGAATGAGTTGCAGCAAGCTTGCAAAAATAAAGGGATTGAAAGCGGAAAGCAGCAAGGGCAACTGACCATAGGTACTGTGCATGCATTACAAGGCGCGGAAAGAATTATTGTGATTTTTTCCCCTGTGTATACAAGACATAGTAACGGTGAATTTATTGACCGTTCAACAAGCATGTTGAATGTTGCTATATCAAGAGCTAAAGATAGCTTTTTAGTTTTTGGTGATCTGGATGTGATATCTGCAGCCTCATCAACATTGCCGCGAGGTATTCTGGCAAAATATTTATTTTCAAAGCCTGAAAATGAACTGGTATTTAAAATCAACAAACGCAGAGATCTGTTAACTTTTTGTGCAGAGCCAAGGTTGATAAATGATGCGCTGGAACACGACCAATATTTAATTGAGCTTCTTGAGCAGGTTAAAGAGACGATTTATATCGTGTCTCCATGGGTCAGTTATCTAAAATTGATGGAGACTGGCATTCTCAGTTCGATTTGTGAGGCATCTTCAAGAGGGGTAAAGATAAAGCTGTTTACGGATAGGCATTTCAATACCACGATAAATAATCATTTTGATGCAGAAAAAGAAAAAATGTTTATTCAATGTTGTGAAAAACTAGCCGATGAAGGTGTTGATGTGGCTGTGATCCGTGGCGTTCATAGCAAGTTAGTGATGGCAGATAATCATCATATGAGTGTGGGTTCTTTCAATTGGTTTAGTGCTTCTCGATCTGGAATATATGCCAACATGGAAACTTCAATGATTTACTCAGGTGATTTGAGAAAAGAAATTAATACTCAAACTGCTTTTTTGAATTCACGAGTAGATAAATTATATCAATGTAGTAAAGACGGCGCCTTGGTTCTCTAGTTGAAAATGGCTGAAATGAAAGTTTGCTGCCGCCATTCTGCCGCCATTGTGTGGGCAATTTGTGGACACTCCAAAGAAAAAGGGCTTAGCATTGCTGCTAAGCCCTTGTTTTAATTGGTGGAGGCGGCGGGACTTGAACCCGCGTCCAGAAAGCCTACATCCTCGGCGCTACATGTTTAGTCTCTCTTTTAGTTAACCAGGCAGTCTCCGAAAGACAGGATGCTACATGGCGAGTCCGGTACTGTTTCGCGGTTCACCCCCGGACGGAGTTCCCTCGCTATCAAATGTTATATGACCATCTGTATACCCCGCCCATTTGAGAAACCTGGGTCAGATGGCTAGCTAGCCTAAGCTGCTAGAGAGTAGTTAGAGTCGTTTGCAACTATAACGGTGCGGCTTTTTACGAGGCCAACCGCCCCTCGACATGCTCCTTGGGTTTCGTGAATCCTGTCGAATCCAGAATCGCCCCCAATTGCGTTGATTGTAACCCGTTGTTAGCCTAATACCTAGCAGCTTACAACAAATTATTATCGTTTGTTCACTATCTGTACGTTAACGCAGGTTTTTCAAGCTATTAGCGCATTTTAGCTCATTCTAGCTCATCCTTACGGAATCTTGTTCAAGCTAACAGTATCCAACACGAGCCGAAGCTAGGCGCCGACTTTGTCTTTTTTCATCACACGGGCTTTTTCAATTTTCCACTCGCGCTCTTTGGTGTCTTCACGTTTGTCGTGATCTTTTTTACCTTTACCTAGGCCGATTTCCACTTTGACCCAAGCCCCTTTGCGCCAATACATAGACAAAGGAATTAAGGTGTAGCCTTGGCGTTCGATAAGGCCTGCGAGCTTGTCGATTTCACTGCGCTTTAGTAGCAGCTTTTTGGTGCGAATAGGATCGCAGACAACATGGGTCGATGCCGTGTTCAGTGGCTGAATCGTACAGCCGTGCATGAAGGCTTCACCTTCCTTGATATACACGTAACAGTCAGACAGGTTGACCTTGCCCATACGGATGGATTTGACTTCCCAGCCCATTAACTGCAAGCCCGCTTCAATTTTATCTTCGATGCGGTACTCAAACGTGGCGCGTTTATTACGCGCTATGGTCGCAGAGGCATTTTTTGCTGATTTCGAATTCTTTTTTACCATTCTTTTTACCGTCTTTATGTGTATTCGTTGTAACCACTTTCTATCGAAAGGCAGCGTTGTCATGCCCGCAGTTAATAACAGATATGGGGGGAGAGTGTTAATATTTCAAGGATTATACCCAGTTTATTGCATCAAGTGTTACTGCAAGTGAGGCATGTTGGCAATTTGATGCACAAATTTGACGGTCTAAATGGCAGTTTTCAACCAATGTTTTCCAGTATTGAGGCATTAAGTACTCCTAAGGGGTGTCTTTTGGCGATTACATGATAAAATCCTGTCCATGTTTGAGATGAAGTGATCCCCGATGCCGAAAATTTCTAAAAGTGTACTGGTGCGTTTTAGTGCCCTGCAAATGTATGAATTAGTTAATGATGTTGAGTCCTACCAGGCATTTTTACCCGGTTGTGTCGGTGGGCGAGTATTAGAGCAAACTGAACAAACCATGGTGGCATCTGTGGATGTGAGTAAGGCGGGGATCAGTAAAACCTTTACCACCCGCAATCAACTCGTCTCGGGGCAGCGCATTGCCCTTGAATTAGAAAATGGCCCGTTTAAATATTTGCATGGTTTGTGGAAATTTACCGAGTTAAGTGAAGATGCTTGCAAGGTAGAGTTTGATTTGGATTTTGAGTTTGCCAACCCGTTAGTCGACATGACATTTGGGCGAGTATTTAAAGAGCTGATGAATTCCATGGTAACGGCGTTTACTAACCGAGCTAAGGTGGTCTATTGTGACAAGTGAAACAGATAAGTTTGAGGTAGATGTGGTGTATGCACTGCCGCATCAGCAAAAAATCATCAGCGTGGCGGTTGAGCCAGGTACCCGCTTTATCGAGGCGGTACATTTAAGCCAGATGGTGAGTTTTTTCCCGGAAATTGACTTAGACACAGTAAAACTTGGCACTTTTAGCCGGCAAGTTAAGCACGATGATGTGATAGAGCCTGGGCAACGGGTGGAAATTTATCGCCCCTTGATTGCCGATCCAAAAGATGTGCGCCGCAAGCGCGCGGAAAAAGCCAAAGATGAAGGTAGGATAAATAAAATTACCGGTGCTAAGGTGAGTTAATTTGATTTCTTAGGAAACGGTTTACTGAATAATAGACAATAAAAATGGCGCTCAGGGCGCCATTTTTTGTATCAGTGCTAGTGTTTAGCTTTCAACCTGATTAGCTTATGGTTATCAAATGTTAACCAAATTGTTTATTACGTTTCGTCTTTTAGGCTTAATGGTTTGTCTTCTTCCACTAATGGCTTAGCTTCACCACGTCCAGCAGGCACTTGAGGAACAAGCTCTGCCTTGTTGGTCGACGGCAGTTCACTTAACTCTAACGGTGTATCGAAATCGGGGCTAATATCATAATCGCCGCTGGCACTTATCAATAAGTCACCTTCGAAACGTAAGATCAACTCTTTATGTATGATGCTAGCATCGCGGCCACTCTTGAAGTGATAGACATAATACCAAACATTATCAGCAAAGCTGTCACGTAGAACGGGTCTGCCTAAGATGAATTCAGCCTGCTCCTTGGTCATATTAATACGCAGCTTCTCGACCTGTATTGGCTCCATATAGTTGCCTTGAGGCACGTCAGGCTTATAAATAAGGTAGTCAAATACGCTACAAGCGCTTAGCGATACGGAAAGTGCCACGGCACTAAGAAGGGTAAGACTTTGTTTTTTGTTAATCATTGTCTGCACTGGTTCCTAAAAATCTGACGTCATCATACCCAAGCCTTGCCTATGCTGACAAGGGGCTATTTACAGATGTGTGCTGCTTTCGACCCGCAAATTGAGCGATAGTTCAGTCATTTTCCGTCACTATTAGCAACTAACTAGCAACTAACCGTGCTGAAAATGCTGTTCCCGCTAGATTAATGACACAATAATTGGATTAGTAGGCAAACTGAGCCTAGGCTAAATGAACTGGAATTTTACGCATATGGGGGAGAGCTGAGCTAAATTGTTTAATTTACATCATTAATCCTTCAGATGAGGTGGCTTTTTAACTGACTTTGATTGATATTTAGTATCATCAAACCAAGGTTACAGCTGTCAATTAGGGATTTGTCATGACTATTCAGGGACAGTCAAATACGTCGACCAAGATACAAAGTATGCATGAGTCAAGCAAAGGCAGCTTAGTTTTTGTGGGGACAGGCCTTCAATTGGCAGGTCAGATCAGTGTGTTAAGCCGAAGTTATATTGAAAATGCTGACAGAGTATTTTCTATCGTGCCCGATGCTTTTGCCGAAGAGTGGCTCATTAGTCTCAATCCCAATCACACTTCGTTACAATCTTATTATGCCCAAGCGGATGAAGTTAAAAATCGCCGACACACCTATAAACAAATGGTGGAAGCTATGTTAGTGGCGGTAAGAAAAGGGGAACAAGTGGTGTGCGCGCTTTATGGTCACCCTGGGGTTTTTGCTTGTGTATCTCACCTTGCCATCGCTCAAGCTAGAACTGAAGGCTTTGATTCTTATATGGAACCTGGTATTTCTGCAGAGGCATGTCTTTGGGCTGATTTAGGCATAGACCCTGGACAATGTGGGCATCAAAGTTTTGAAGCGACCCAGTTTCTCTTGTATCAACATAGACCCGATCCCTCAACCCATTTACTCTTATGGCAAATTGCATTGGCGGGCGATCATACCTTGACCCAATTTTCTACCACTTCAGATAGATTGCAGGTATTAGTGGACTTGTTGTCACAGTGGTATCCTTTAGATCATGAGGTAGTGATTTACGAGGCGGCGAATTTGCCACTTCAGCAACCTAGGATAGAGAGGTTAGCCCTTAAAGCATTGCCACAAGCAAGATTAACAGTGATTAGTACCCTGTTAATTCCGCCGTCCCAAGCCTTGAAGCTAAATGAAATTGTGCTTGCCAAGCTGGGTATTTCGGCGCTGGAGTTAGGTTAGTATTTACTTGTTATCGTCCCAAAGCGTTATTAACACTTAAGGAGAAGTATATGTCCATGTTAAACCCGTTCCTTGTGAGGCTGGGCAGTGATGCCAAATTATTATTGGCAATGAAGCGGCAACCTAGACAGGTGATGCTTGATAATGGCTTAAGCCAAGAAGATATCCAGCTCGTCATGAGCAAAGATGTCAATATGCTTAGAGATAAGATGGGTGGTAAGGCAATGTTGCCGATTTTAATCATCCACAGTTTTGCATAGGAAGTTTTAGTTGATGGTAAGGCTATTCAGTGTCGTTCTAATATTGTTTTACAGTGTGTGCCTGCTTGCAGATGAACATCAGATAGAACAAGATTTTATTCAGCTTGAACAAGTGTTGCAGTCTGATACAGCAACGGCGGACAAGTTGTTGAACAAACTGTTTAGCATTCAAGACGAGTTAACTACCGGACAGTTGACTCGTCTTCATGTTATTTCCAGCGCTCAAAAACTCATCAAAGGCGATTATCATGGCGCCGATTCCCAACTTGATAAAGTCTTAACTTACCCACTCGATGAGGCCACTGAAAATACCGTCTACCTCTATAAAGTGACCGCTAATATAGGCATGAAGCAATACACTAAAGCCTTTACCTTATTAGAAGAAAACCTTGCAAGGATCGGTGGCTACGGTGAGCAAACCATTAAAATTAGTAGTTACTTGAGGTTGGTTAATGCTTACCTTGATATGGGCGCTTATCAAGAAGCCAAGCAATATGCTGAAACTGTGCTTGATTTGAACCAAGGCAAGATGATGCGAGAGCAATGCTATGCGTTAGTTTTACTTTCTTATGCCGAACTTAAATTGGCCATGCTTGATAAGGCAAAACAAGGTTTTGCTGAAACTCAGGCTTATTGTGAGCAACATGAAGCGCCATTGATTGTTGCCATGGCGATAAAAGGTAAGGGCATGTTGGCACTCGAGCATCAAGATTATCGGTTAGCCGCCAAGATGTTTGAAGATGCCTTACAGCGATACCAAACGTTTAAGTTCAACTTTGAAATAGTGCGTACTCAGGCGCTACTCGCTCAAGCCTATTATCATTTAGAAAGGTTAGGCCAAGCCTTGGTCTTAGCACAGCAAGTGAGCGACAGTGCCGATGAGCCCAGTAATCTTGAACCTAAGAAGCAAGCCTATGACGTACAAGCCTCGATCGCTTTTCAAAACGAAGATTTTAAGCAAGCTTATCAGTTCCAGCTGCTTTCTCATGATCTGGAATTGCAATTATTGAACGATCAAATTTTGAAAGAAAATGCCTATCAGATGGCAAAGTTTGATAGTGCTGAAAAAAATCGAGAACTGACAAATTTAAAGCAAGAGCATGAGTTGTTAAGCAAGCAGCGAGATTTAAATAATCGTGATGCCAGTTCCTCTTTGATGTTTACCACCTTATTGATTGGTGCGGTTGCTTGCCTTAGTTTGTTACTGTTTGCCGCTTGGTTACAGCGTAATCGTTATAAAAAACAAGTACAGCGTGATGTGCTAACGGGGGCATATAACCGCTCTACGGGGCAAGAACGAGCGGAAATCGATTTTGTTCAATGCCTAGCCAGACGAGAGGATTATTGCCTTATTGTGCTCGATTTAGATCGCTTCAAAATCGTTAATGAGAAATACGGCGATGCGACCGGTGATTGGGTGCTTAAGCGCCTTAGTCAAATAATGAGTGAAAATGTCAGTACTGAGGCTGTGTTTGCTCGCATGGGGGGAGAAGAGTTTGCCATATTTTCGCCAAGGATTAACTTGGACGATGGGGTTAAGCTCGCTAAGTTACTGTTGCAATTGATCCAAAACATAGATACTCGTCATACTGGTCATGGGTTTCAAATTAAGGCAAGCTTTGGCGTCAGTGCCATGGAAGAAGATGATTTAAGCATAGATCCACTCATGCACAGAGCCGTGCTTGCCCTGCAACAAGCTAAGGCGAACGGCGGTAATCGAGTCGAAGTGGCTCAGTCTGGAGAGTTTTAGAGACACTAAGCGGCTTCGCTTGGCTTTATGCCTGATGTGATATTCCCATAGAAAGTCTGAGCACTGGCTCTGGTATTCTGCCCTAGCATTTTCTCTGCTATTAAACCCTAAACTCCAGCTTTTCATCTTTGTTTACGCAAAGGTGCCGCTAATTTCCTTTTATACCTGTGTCAGGTTAATGCCAATTTAGTCTGTTATCTCCTTACCATCGCTATGGTTAGATGGAGTCAATGGCTATCACCATGAGATTAATTTACTTTTCACCACGACTTGGCGGCTTTTTAGCTTATTTTGTAAAAAATTTAAAATATTTATAAATTTCTCACTATTAATCCACATAAAAACCACTTGTTGATCTGAAAACAAAAGCTTAAATCGGCAGGCATTAGAGTTTTATTTTTCTCTCGTTTACGTAAACGTAAGATTAAAACGGTCGTTTGATGTTGAGTTTGTCAATACTAAGTTTAAGTCATTGTTTATAATGGTTTAATAAGCTTTACCTTTGCTTCCCCAGCAAACGCAGGGTTAACTTTCACTGCGGCGCATCCTTCTGTCAAGTTTATCTTTTTTTGTAAGTTATTATTTACTGCTTGTAATTTTAGTACGGTTTTACATTCCTTTATCATTTCTTGGCTCCTTGGTCATACCAATTTTAGTGTTTAAAATGTTTAAATTAGAATTAAAGCTCTAATGTGTTTTTTATCAGTACCTTATGGAGGTTACGCTTGCTTGGTCTTACCAATTTCCGACCTGTTTTAATGTTGCTATTTTGGTTTTAAGGCTTTTTCTAACTGTTGCAATCACACAGGTTTATGGTTAGATTTTAGTCCGAAACAAACATTTGAAAGTTTTTGCCGTGCAGATAGCATAGTTAAGGGATTGGGAGTTTAGACATGACTGCAGAACAACTGGTTGCAAAATACACTCAGGGCGAGGCTAAGAGCTTATCGTCTCAGCAAGCTGAAACAGACCCTTCGCCTTTGGCGATTATAGGGCCAGATGTTCAAGGTCAAGAAGAACTCTTTACACCGGGTGCGTTAGCCTTATTAACCGCCTTAAGCGAGAACTTTGCTGGCGAGGTGACTGAGCTGCTGGCTAAGCGATCTCAGAAACAGGCACGAATAGATAAAGGCGAATTGCCTGATTTTTTACCAGAAACCCGTGCCATTAGAGATGGACAATGGTCAATTAGAGGTATTCCGGCAGATCTCACCGATCGTAGGGTAGAAATCACAGGTCCTGTTGACCGTAAGATGATCATCAATGCCCTCAATGCCAAGGTCAAAGTATTCATGGCTGATTTTGAAGACTCATTGGCACCGAGTTGGCAGAAAGTTATCGAAGGTCAAATTAACCTGCGTGATGCTGTGCGGGGGGATATCAGTTTTACCGCCCCTGATACGGGCAAGCAATACAGCTTAGATCCTGATCCAGCCGTGCTTATTTGCCGAGTTCGAGGCCTGCACTTAAAAGAGAAACACGTTGAATATCAAAGCAACGCAATCCCCGGTGCTTTATTCGATTTCGCGCTGTACTTTTATCATAACTACCATCAATTATTGGCTAAAGGTTCAGGCCCGTATTTTTATCTTCCAAAACTTGAAAGCCATTTAGAAGCGCGCTGGTGGGCAAAAGTCTTCGCGTTTGTCGAAGACAGATTCTGTCTAAAGCCTGGCACCATTAAATGCACTTGCTTGATTGAAACTTTACCTGCCGTGTTTGAAATGGATGAAATTCTTTATGAATTACGTTCAAACATAGTGGCGCTAAATTGCGGCCGCTGGGATTATATTTTCAGTTATATCAAAACGTTAAAAAACCATGCTGACAAGGTCTTACCAGACCGTCAAGCCGTAACCATGGATACCAAATTCCTAAGTGCTTACTCACGCTTACTGATCAAGACCTGCCATAAACGCGACGCCTTAGCCATGGGCGGTATGGCTGCCTTTATTCCTGCAAAAGATGAAGCGACCAATGCACAAGTGTTACAAAAAGTGCGCGGCGATAAAGAGCTTGAAGCGCGTAATGGCCATGATGGCACTTGGGTTGCCCATCCGGGACTTGCGGATACTGCGATGGAAATCTTCAATCGATACATAGGTCCAGGTGAGACCAATCAGCTGCATATCACCCGTGATGTCGATGCGCCAATATCGGCCAGTGAATTACTCAGCCCTTGCGATGGCGAACGTACTGAAACGGGTATGCGACTTAATATTCGTATCGCAGTGCAATATATCGAAGCTTGGATCCAAGGAAACGGCTGCGTGCCTATCTACGGCTTGATGGAAGATGCTGCAACAGCTGAAATTTCTCGAACGTCCATCTGGCAATGGATTAAGCACGGTAAAAGCCTTTCCAACGGCAAGTTAGTGACCAAAGAATTGTTCAACAGCATGCTTAAAGAAGAATTAGTCACAGTAAAACAAGAATTGGGCAGTGAACGGTTTAATAGTGGCCAATTTGCCAAAGCCGCTGAGCTATTCACCAGTATTACCACGGCCGATGAGCTAGTTGATTTCTTAACCTTACCGGGTTACGAGCTGTTAACAGCTTAATGTTGGCAAATTAATCGAGCGTTACAAATTTAGCTGTTTCAACACGCAGCTTATTATCAAAATGAAGGAGTAGGATATGTCTAAGGTAGAAGCAGGGTTAACTCGTCAGCAGCAGATCGATGCGATTAAAAAAGATTGGGCTGAGAATCCACGTTGGAAGCATGTGAAGCGTCCATTTACGGCTGAAGAAGTGGTTGCACTACGTGGATCTATCGTGCCAGAAAACACCATAGCTAAACGTGGCGCGGCTAAATTATGGGAGCTGGTGAATGGCGGAGCTAAAAAAGGCTATGTGAACTCACTAGGTGCATTGACTGGCGGCCAAGCCGTGCAGCAAGCCAAAGCCGGTATCGAAGCGATTTACCTTTCAGGTTGGCAGGTTGCCGCTGACGCTAACTTAGCGGGCACCATGTATCCAGACCAATCTTTGTATCCTGCAAACTCAGTTCCAGCCGTGGTGAGCCGTATTAACAACTCATTCCGCCGTGCTGACCAAATTCAATGGGGCAAAGAAATTAATCCTGGTGATAAAAATTATACCGACTACTTCCTACCAATCGTTGCCGATGCAGAAGCGGGTTTTGGCGGCGTACTCAATGCCTTCGAACTGATGAAGTCTATGATCGATGCGGGCGCTGCTGGGGTTCACTTTGAAGACCAATTAGCATCAGTGAAGAAATGTGGCCACATGGGCGGCAAGGTACTAGTACCGACTCAAGAAGCGGTGCAAAAGCTAGTAGCGGCGCGTCTAGCGGCCGATGTAAGCGGCGTTGATACGCTAGTTATCGCTCGTACCGATGCTAATGCTGCTGATTTGATGACTTCAGATTGTGATGCATATGACCGTGACTTTGTTACAGGCGAGCGTACCAGTGAAGGTTTCTACCGCGTTAAAGCGGGGCTTGACCAAGCGATTTCTCGCGGTCTTGCCTATGCGCCATACGCAGATTTAATCTGGTGTGAAACCGCTAAGCCTTGCCTTGAAGAAGCGAAGAAATTTGCTGAAGCGATTCACGCACAGTACCCAGATCAATTGCTGGCTTATAACTGTTCACCTTCGTTTAACTGGAAGAAGAACTTGGATGACGCAACAATTGCAAAATTCCAACAAGAGCTATCAAACATGGGTTACAAGTACCAATTCATCACCTTAGCTGGCATTCATAACATGTGGTACAACATGTTCGATTTAGCCTATGACTATGCTCGCGGTGAAGGCATGAAGCACTATGTTGAGAAAGTTCAGGAAGTTGAATTTGCTGCTGCAGAGAAAGGTTATACCTTTGTGTCTCACCAGCAAGAAGTGGGCACAGGCTACTTCGACCAAGTGACGACCTGTATCCAAGGTGGTAAGTCTTCAGTAACGGCACTAACGGGTTCAACTGAAGAAGAACAGTTTTAATTAAGGCGTAATCTGATTGCCTTTCCCACCTAGTTTTCCTACGGGCTAGGTGGGATTTTTACTTTCAGACTAAGCTTTGTGACCTTGGTAATTTCTTCCCGCCCAAGTCCACCCACACAAGGCAATAAGTCTGCGGCTCTGCGGTGATATTCAATGGATTTGAATTCTAGAGCCGTTTTTTTACTAACCAGCATAAAAATCCCAACACTTTAGTATTAGCCCCCTATACTGATAAAACCCATTCCTGCTTAAGGTTACCTATTGTTGAAATCGTCCTCCACCGTTCATAAGGGCGCAGACTATTGGACAAAACGCATTAGCGATCAAGAAATGCCTGCCTTATGCTCCACAGTGCGCGAATTGGAAAAACTTGCAAAGGATGATGTGTCTTCACTGGCTATTTTAGGCCGTAGCGTGATGCATGATAATGCGTTAACTTCTAGGATCCTCCGCGTTGCCAATAGTGCGACTTATAACAAAGGCATTAATCACGTATCGACCGTTAGCCGAGCCGCTGTGATGTTAGGTTTTGATACCTTAAGAAATATTTGCATTACCGCCCGTTTACTCAGCAGTTTGCTGGAAAATAAAAATCTAAGCCCCAATGTGTATCAAAGGCTGCTTAAGTTGATGGCGCAGTCCTTTCAAGCGGCTATGCTTGCCAGAATGATGATGACAGGCCACGATGAAAAACTCAGAGAAGAAGTCTTTATTGCCTCCTTGTTATACCGCATAGGTGAAAGTGCATTTTGGAGCACGGGGGGGAGTTTTAGTGATGCTTTAGACCAAAAATTACGGGACAGTGATAGCGAGCAAGATCCACAAGCCATAGTGCGTGATATTCTGGGTACCTCCTTTAGCCAGCTAACGCAAAATATTGCTCGTAGTTGGGGACTTGGAGAAGTGCTGCTAAAGTCGCTTTCTCATCCCGATGAACGTACTCCAGAAATTCGCTGTATTGCCCTTGCCGATAAATTAGCTCAGTTGTTAATTGAGCCTGCAGAGGATCCCAATGAGTTTGCCGAGAGGCTTAAACAAACCGCTGATATGCTTAATATCGAGGTCAGCGAATTTAGGCAAAAGGTGGTGGATTGCACTAAGGCAACTCAGAAATTGGCTATCGATTATGGGGCTAAGGTGTTACTTGATTTCTTGCCGAAAAGTGCCGATGTTAAGGCCAGTGTCGATCAAGAAGCTAAGCCGTTAGTGGTGCGAGCAAGCGATGCGGCAATCCAGCTTAAAAAATTAAGAGAGTTAACTGGCTATGCACTCACTAAAACAGATTTCAATCAGGTGATGTTAACCGCCCTTGAGGGCATACTCTCGGGTGTCGGTGTGGACAGATGTGGAGTGCTATTGCTCTCTCCTAATCGCCAGCTATTACAACCTAGGATCATGCTAGGGGACGAGGCTGAGGCGATGAAGCGTGAATTTATTATCAGCTTAGATGAAACCATGAGTATTTTTTCGCAATGCGTGGAGCGAAAAACCCCCTTTTGGGTAGCAGATCCTAATGCAAAAGAGTGGCAAAAAAGTATTAACCCTGCACTGAAAACCAAGTTGTCAAAGACAGGTTTTTTCTTAGCACCGGTCTCAATAGATACGCGGGTGATCGGGGTGTTTTTCGCCGACAGGAGCCATAGTGGTCGCTCGTTTGAGCCTCAAGATTATGATAATTTCACTCATTTCACTCAATTAGCCAATATTTGCTTTGGCGTCTCAGTGAAATAAGGCTGATAATAAGCCAATAAAAAGCCAGTTAACATTCATGTTAACTGGCTTTTTATTGATGGTGTCACTGTTTAATTAGCGTCGTAATGCGTTTAGCTTTAGCATTGGGGATAGGAAAACTCAGATGATATTGAGCAATTTTCCAGCCTTTTGTGGTGTTAACTAAAGCGCCAGTACCTCGGCTAATCCCATATTCGGGGCTGTATAATTGTTCGTCAAACACCACCACATCTTCAATTTGCAATAGATGGCGGGCTTGTAAGTCATAACGCCAGCCTTGGGTTGGCGATGCATATCGCCTAAAGTGCACCATATTCCAACGTTCTGTGGCATCAGTCCCTATAAAAGCGGCATCAGGATGGTACAAGTCAAAATAGGTATCCCAATCAGCAGACATCGCACTTTCATGAAGTTGATTTAAAAGACTATTAATTTGTTGGCTGTCTTCATCGGTTAACCCTTGGCTATCAAGGGGGAGATCTAACGGGGTTAAGTGTGTAATAGCTGCAGCCCCATCACTGTGCTGTTGGCTTCTCATTGTTTTTGTAGGTTCAGAAACCTCTGAGTCAAGTTGTTGTTCCGTATTTGCATAGAGCTCAAATGCAGTGACAGTCGTGACAAGTACCGCAATGAATCCTAATTTATGAATAATGGATTGCATGATTTCTCCTTGAAAGGTGACGCGTAAATAGTCGTGTTTTTAATGTTTAAAGATCATTTTTAAAATCTAAATCACTGTTATTGCCAGTGAATGGGATCGAGTCGATAAAATTGGCTCAACTCTTGATAGAGCTTGGGGTGCGCGCGTGAGAAATCGATTGGTCGCTCAAAAAACACCTCACTGATGACGGCAAAGAATTCACCAGGATTAGTGGCGCCATAATAGTCAAACAATGAAGGCTGTTGATGTTGGGCGGCATATTGCAGTTGATTGAATTCATGACTTAACACCTCTGACCATTTTGGATAAGCACTGATATCCCCCAAAATGGGGGCGCCGTTAGCTGTGCCATTTTCTTGATCTAGCTGATGGGCAAATTCATGAATAACCACATTGGTACCATCGAAAGGATTTGCTGCGCCTGCTAAGGTGCTATTCCAAGATAACACCACCTTGCCAAGCTCCCAAGACTGACCCAGTAATACTTGTCTTTGCCTCGATTCGACGCCGGCGAAGTCGGTCTGATTTTGCTCCATAATAAAGGCGTTGGGGTAGACTAAAATTTGTTTGAGCTTAGGGTAGTAATCAGTATTGCGATTTAGCAGCAACAGGCAAGCTTGAGCGGCAATAGTCACTTTGACTTCATCGGTAATCATAAAGCCATCGCAGCCCACAAACTCTTTCTCGGCGATAAACACTTGGATGTGTTTTTTTAATTGCAGCTGAAGGTCTGCAGGCATAGCTTTGAAATAAGGAAAGCGCGACTTTAAAATGTGTCGCCATGCCTTTGGAAAAGCCTGAGCCTTGATGCTGCGCCGCCTAAGGCTTGCACGCCAGTTGTGGCTCGTTATCCAAAATATGGCCCCGATTGCTGAGATAACCAATAGTATGATGGCCAGCATTATTATCCTAGAAACTGTGTCTTAGATAAGGTTATTGGGTACAATTGGGGCAATTTCAAGCAGAGAGCTAAATAAAGTGCAGCAAGAGCAATTAATTGAGGCCATCAATCAAACCATGCCATTTGGTAAATACGCCGGGCGTAAATTGCTCATGTTACCTGAGCCTTATCTGGTGTGGTTTCATGGCAATGGCTTCCCCCAAGGTAAGCTAGGCGAGCAGTTAGCCTTGATGTATGAAGTCAAGCTGAATGGTTTAGAGGCCATGCTGATGCCGTTATTAAAGAAATAACAATAGAAAAAAAGCATCAACACAGCATGAGTTCACTGAGTTTGTCAAGGCTGGCAGAGGGACTTTGTCATCTCAAAGCCTGTGATGACTTGGGCTAACTTATTTTGAAAACTCTTACCTTGGTGAATAAAGCCATGGCGTTCGAATAACCCTTTGGACAGATAAGACGCATCCGTGCTGAGCTGCTTATAGCCTTCTGCTGAGGCCCAATTCTGCGCGCACAATATCAACTTGCTCCCAAGGTGCAGCCCTTGTGCCAGTGGATGGACATATAAATGGCTGATATAACCTTGGCGCTTAAATTGAGTCTCTAAACTGATAAAACCCACCAATTTACCACTATTGTAAGCCGTTTCGTTTTCGCTTTCTGCTGTGATTGGCGCCGCAAGTTCGAGTATCAGCCAAGTTTTGCCGTACTTTAACTGATTGAGCCAATGCCTCGCCGAACGGGGCGCCTTTGACCAAGCCTGTAATTGAGCCTGATTATACCTAGGGTGGCGAATACTGCTCACGGCGTGATGGAACAAGGTACTTATCTGCGCAGCGTATTGACTCGCTTCATTTTTTTTATAGGCAACGAGTCGATACTGAGATGCTTGCATTTGGTTAACCTTTGACGGCATGTCTGATGTAATGCACGTTGGGGGGGAAGTTTTCAGTTAATAAATGTCCTTTCTCACCGATAAAGTCTACAAAGGCTTCAGGTAGGGTGGTTTTAGGTAAGTTTTTGAACCACAACGCATTCAGTAGTCCATGATAACCTTCCTTGCCCGATGCCGTGTAAGCCGTCGAAACCCCAATATAAAGGCTGTCTGGGCAAATGGCTCGCCACTGACCTTGCTTATGCAGCTCTATCTTAGTGATGCGCTGTCCTTGAGCTTGAGTGCCATCATAAAAATAGCGAATGCCATAGGGGTAGGGGAAGCTACCTGCACCTGTGCCCGTGGCATCGTTATTGGTGGCGCCATTGATGCAGCTTTCTAATATATCAAAAAGATGGGCACCTTTAAGCTGGTAGGCCACTAAAGGCAGTTCGAAGGGCAAAATTCGCCCTAATACGTCGGCCATGGTGAGTTGTCCTCTGGTCAAAGACTGGCGAACACCGCCGGCATTATGCAGCGCGAAATCAAGCTCTGGGATCTGCTTTTTGGCCATCTTATACATGCTGCGACTGACCCAAGGCGCGATTTCACTGCCATGGGGATGATGACGGCTCGGCAGGCGAGTATGGATAAAGTCTCTGGGCACATGGCCCAGCACTTGTGATTCAAGGGCATCCAATGCCGGTCTATATTGAGTCTGAATAACGCTATCTAAATTATCATCTTGCTCATTACCCAGTATGCCGGGGTGGTTTCGCAGTAAAGTTTCAAGTTGGTGCTGGATATGATTAGGCACAGCTTCATCTGCTAGGGTCGTGATCTCAAGCTCATCATCTAACATAAAGAAGTTGTTGCCACTAAGGGATGTAAGCTTACCACTTTGATCAAATTCAATTTCTGCAAGACCTAATGTTTCAGCGTATTTACCTGCATGCACTATGGCTGTGCCACCTTGGCGTTCACCATAGGCCAATTGACTCAGCCCAAGGACATTAAAGTCTCCTTGCAGCGTATGTGAATGGCCGCCCACAATTAAGCTGATATCGGGGACAAGATTGGCAAGTTCCCTGTCTTGGTCAAGGCCTAAATGACTCAGCACTATAATGTGATGTATTCCCTGAGCTTTAAGGTGTTTTACAGTGCGCTCAGTGGTGGCGATGGCATCGATAAAATGGGTATCGGGATCGGGGCGGGCGATTAACGCCATCTGATCTAAGGTTATCCCCACGATAGCAAGCTGGGTATCATGGAAAGGTTTAACAATGACCTTAGCAAGCTTAAGTTCGGCATCATAATCATAGAGCATAGGGTGACCATTGAGCCGGCCCGGTTTGGTTAAGTCTTCTTGGCTTAAATCCATATTGCCAGCAAGCAAAGGAAACTCAATGCGATTTAAAAAGGCCTGCACTGGGCCATTACCCGCATCGATTTCATGATTGCCAAGCACCATGGCGTCAGGCGCGAGTAAATTCAATAAATGGGCGTTGGCCGAACCTTGAAATTCTCTGAAATACAATGTGCCTTGGAAACTGTCACCGGCATGGAGAAACAAGAAGGCATTACTTTTTGCTTTAGCCGCTTGCCTAGCCTGATTGATTTGAAATGATAATCTAGCGTATCCACCTGATTTAGCGTTGATTTTATATTGACACCCTTGATGCGCTAATGAGAATTGCACGGCACTGGCTTCAAAGTTTGAGTGGGTGTCATTGATATGGGCAAGGCTGAGTGTATAACGAGTGTTCAATCTGGTGTCCTATCTAGTGCTATGGCAGTTAGCTATTGAAACTATGATCCTAACATTGTTTGTCATTAAGAAGTGAAGACTAAGGCATTGATGGTGATTTTTTGACCCATACTTTAGGTTGTTTGCTAGCTAATCTAGGCTAGCATCTGTATAATTCGCCGCCCTGTTACAGGTTTTGGCGTTAGAGGTTAGGCAGATGAGCGAGAAAAAAATCAATTTATTAGATCTTGATCGTAAAGGTTTACGGGCTTTATTTACCGAAATGGGGGAAAAACCCTTTCGTGCAGATCAGCTAATGAAATGGATTTATCATTTTGGTGTCAGTGATTTCGAGGAAATGACCAACATCAATAAAGTATTACGCTCAAAACTGGCCGAGCGCTGCGTTATTGTGGCGCCGGAGATCGCAAGCTTCCAAAAATCTGCCGATGGCACCATTAAATTTGCCATCAATGTGGGCCAAGGCCAAGAAGTCGAAACCGTGTATATTCCAGAAGATGACAGAGCCACCTTATGTGTGTCTTCTCAGGTTGGCTGTGCCTTGGAGTGTACTTTCTGTTCAACCGGCCAGCAAGGCTTTAACCGTAACTTAACCGTGTCGGAAATCGTCGGTCAAATTTGGCGAGTGGCTCAATTCTTAGGCTTTGTTAAAACCACAGGCGAGCGTCCTATCACTAACGTGGTGATGATGGGCATGGGTGAACCCTTGCTTAACCTGAAAAACGTGATCCCTGCGATGGATATCATGTTAGATGATTTCGGCTTTAGCTTGTCTAAGCGCCGAGTGACCCTATCGACTTCGGGTGTAGTACCTGCATTGGATATTTTAGGTGATTCTATCGATGTGGCCTTAGCTGTGAGCATTCATGCGCCCAATGATGAGCTGCGTGACATACTTGTGCCAGTGAATAAGAAGTACCCTTTGGCGGAATTCTTAGGGGGTATTCGTCGTTATATTGCTAAGTCTAATGCCAATCGCGGCCGTGTAACTGTGGAATATGTGATGCTTGATCACATCAACGACAGTACAGAGCAAGCCCATGAACTGGCTAAATTAATGAAAGACACTCCTTGTAAGGTTAATTTAATCCCGTTTAACCCATACCCAGGTTCGCCTTATGGTCGCTCGTCTAATTCTCGCATCGACAGATTTTCAAAAGTGCTGATGGAATACGGCTTCACTGTCATAGTGCGTAAGACTCGTGGTGATGATATCGATGCCGCTTGTGGGCAGCTTGCTGGCGACATTCGTGACAGAACTAAGCGTTTAGCAAAAAAACGCATGCAAGAGAACCAAATATCGGTCACAATGGATTAACTCTTTGTTTGATCGAACTAATAGGCTGACACATTATGTACGGATTACAGAAAGTTTGCCTTATCATTGCCACCCTGTCGTTAACGACAGGGTGTATCACTGAAAGCACTTACCGCGGCACTGATGTTCAGGTCTCTGAACGTAAGTTAGATAAACTCGCCGCCGCCCGTGAGCGGATGCAGTTAGGACTCACTTACCTGAATCGGGGTAATCCTGAACAAGCGAAATACAACCTTGATAAAGCCGTCGAATACGCACCAGAGCACAGCGATGTGTATGTGGCGCTCGCCTATTATTATCAGACGGTTGGCGATCTTATTCGTACCGAAGAAGCTTATCAAACCGCCATCAATGCCTCTGATGCCACTGGCGATGCCAAGAACAACTTTGGGGTGTTTTTGTGTCAGCAAAAGAAGTACCCTGAATCAGAAACCATGATTCTGGCTGCGATTAATACCCCTAAGTACACCCGCACTGCATCAAGCTATGAAAACTTAGGTTTATGCAGCCGTGCGGCCGGAAAATTAGAAAAAGCGCGACAGTATTTTGAGATAGCGTTACAGTATGACCCAAGACGAGAAGTCGCCTTATTAGAATTAACTGAATTAGCCATACTTGACGGCAATTATTCTATGGCGCGAGAGCAATTAGCGCATTATCATAATAGGGTCAATGAGTCGCCTCAAAGCTTAGCTTTGGGGATTAAAATTGAGCAGGCCGTCAGTGACTTCGACGCTGCTAAACGATTTGGTATAGTGTTACTGGCCAAATTCCCCGCATCCACCCAAGCACAAGAATACAGAGCTAATTTGCAGTAATGACAAATAATGAATTAGATTTAAATACCACAGAGCAAGTAGACCCATCTTCGGATATCACTACGGTCGGTGCTGTGTTACGTAAAGCGCGAGAAAGCAAAGGCTTAAGCATTCAAGAGGTGGCGCTTCAGCTTCACCTTAGGCCCAGTGTTATTGTCGATATAGAAAATGACAAGTTTGATGCTATGTCCTCGGCAACCTATGTGCGCGGCTATGTAAAAAACTATGCACGTTTTGTCGCTGCCGATATAGAGTTGATTAAAACCTGCCTCACTCAGCAGTTGCCTCAAGAAGCGCCGCCGAGCATGCAAAGTTTTTCCCGTAAAACCACAAAACAAGCCCGTGATAAGCGTTTGTTGATCTTCACCTATATTATTGTGTCTACTTTACTGGCCTTATTAGTGCTTTGGTGGGTACAAAAATCTACTTTATTAAGTGATGTCGACGTGTCCCAGCCAAGCATGGAAGAAGTGGCTGCAACCGAGCAAGAACACGCGCTTGAAGCCTTTGAAATCAGCCAGCGTGCCCTGCCTCTGCCTGATTTGCCTTTAGTGACTTCTGATGCAGACTCTGTCACTGAGTCAGGAACCGAAGTTAATAAAGGCGCGGAAAGTGACCTAGACACGAATACCACAGCACTTTCTGGGGGAACGGTGACAACAGAAAACCCCCTAATTCAAGGCCAAAGCCTAGAAAGTGTTATGCCTGAAGCTGGGATTGCATCTTTACCAGCCACAGGGAATACGGCGTTAGTCGAAAATTCAGTGTCAAATTCAGTGTCAAATAATGAGGCTCAAGCTAAACCGCTGATTTCAGACGTCGAGCAGTCAAGTGTGGCAAGCCTTGCTGAAGGCGATAGATTGAGTGTCGAACTTACCGGTGACAGCTGGATGAAAGTGGTTGATAGCACTGGTAAAGTGCTGATCGATGGTGTGAAAACGCCAGGCCGCACTATTGCGGTGTCCGGCAAAGCTCCCTTTAGTTTAATCTTAGGTGCACCTAAATTTGTCAGCTTGTCATTTAATGGTGAACAGGTCGACTTGAGCCAGTATTTAGATGGCCGTGTTGCCAGATTCACTATCCCTGAAGCGTAGAGTGGCGTTATCTAGCCAGACTTAGGTATAATGGCCGCCGGCTTGCCAGTAGTAGAGAACCAGCATGTATAGCGAAACACCAATTAAACGTCGTCCTTCCAGCCGCATTTACGTGGGCAAAGTGCCTATCGGTGATGGTGCACCTATTGCCGTCCAGTCGATGACTAACACTAAGACTACCGATGTTGAGGCAACCATTGCCCAAATTCGTGCCTTAGAAAAAGTCGGTGCTGACATAGTGCGTGTTTCTGTGCCTACCATGGACGCCGCCGAAGCCTTTAAAATCATCAAGCAATCAGTCAATGTGCCCCTAGTGGCTGACATTCATTTCGATTACCGTATCGCCTTAAAAGTGGCTGAGTACGGCGTAGATTGCTTAAGAATTAATCCTGGCAATATCGGTAACGAACAACGCATACGCAGCGTAGTAGAATGTGCTCGTGATAACAACATTCCCATTCGTATTGGGGTTAACGGTGGCTCCCTCGAAAAAGATTTGATGGACAAATACCGTGAACCGACACCGCAAGCCCTGTTAGAGTCGGCCATGCGTCATGTGGATATTTTAGATAGGCTGAATTTTGATCAATTTAAGGTCAGCGTGAAAGCCTCAGACGTATTTTTGGCGGTAGAGTCTTATCGTTTGTTGGCTAAACAAATTCGTCAACCATTACATCTTGGCATAACTGAAGCCGGTGGATTGCGTGCAGGTTCGGTGAAATCCGCTGTCGGCCTTGGGATGTTATTGGCTGAGGGAATAGGCGATACTATCCGTATTTCACTGGCCGCCGATCCTATTGAAGAAATTAAAGTGGGTTTTGATATTCTTAAATCACTGCGTATTCGTAGCCGTGGGATTAACTTTATTGCTTGTCCATCTTGCTCTCGCCAAGAATTTGATGTGATCAATACGGTGAATGAGCTCGAACGTCGCCTTGAAGATCTTGTGACCCCTATGGATGTATCCATTATAGGTTGCGTGGTCAACGGACCAGGTGAAGCATTAGTGTCCCATATAGGCTTGACCGGTGGCGCCAACAAAAGTGGCTATTATGACGATGGCGTGCGCCAGAAAGAGCGTTTTGACAACCTGAACTTGGTTGACTCACTGGAAGCCAAAATTCGCGCTAAGGCAAGCTTGATGGCTAATCGCATTGCGATTTCAGACAAGACAGATTAACAAATCATATTTGATGCCTTAGGGACGCAGTAGTGGCCTAAGGCAGTTTATTTTTACATCGAAGAATCGGATAATTACAGTGGCTAAGCAGATCCAAGCAATTCGCGGAATGAATGACATTCTGCCCACCCAAAGCCCTCTATGGCAAAAAGTAGAAGCCGTTTTGCGTTCATCTGTGAGTGCTTATGGTTACAGCGAAATTCGCACTCCAATCGTAGAAAGTACCGATCTTTTTAAACGCTCTATTGGTGAAGTTACTGATATTGTTGAAAAAGAAATGTACACTTTCGAAGACAGAAACAGCGACAGTTTAACCTTGCGGCCTGAAGGCACGGCTTCGACAGTGCGAGCAGGTAACGAACATGGCTTACTCTATAACCAAGAGCAGCGTTTGTGGTACATGGGTCCTATGTTTCGTCATGAACGCCCTCAAAAAGGCCGCTACCGTCAATTTCATCAGTTTGGTGTTGAAGTCTATGGTATAGGCACTGCGGATATTGACGCTGAAGTCTTGATGCTGTCGGCGCGTTTATGGCAACAGCTTGGCATTGATGAGCATGTGAGTCTCGAGCTTAACACCCTTGGGGATCCTAGCGAACGCGCGGCCTATCGTGATGCGTTAATTGCTTTCCTTGAGCAACACAAGGACAAGCTGGATGAAGACAGTCAGCGCAGAATGTATTCTAATCCACTGCGTGTCCTAGACACTAAAGACAGCCAAGTGCAAGCTCTGCTTGCCGATGCACCGGCTTTGATGGATTACTTAGGCGAAGAGTCGAAAACACATTTTTCAACCTTATGTGAACTCTTGGACGCCGTTGGCATCCAATACCGAGTTAATCCGCGTTTAGTGCGCGGCTTAGATTATTATAATCGCACCGTGTTTGAATGGGTCACGACGAGCCTGGGCTCTCAGGGGACTGTGCTTGCCGGTGGTCGTTATGATGGTCTAGTGGGGCAGTTGGGCGGGAAAGACACGCCTGCTGTGGGTTTTGCCATGGGGCTTGAGCGAATCGTATTATTGCTTGAAACCTTAGGGCTTAACCAAGATATCGCTCCTGAAGTGGATGTGTATGTGACCGCCATGGGGGATTCATGCTTAGTTGAAGCCTTTAAAGTTGCCCAAGAATTACGTCAGGCTTTGCCTGGACTTAAAGTCATGAGTCATTGTGGTGGTGGTAACGTTAAGAAGCAGATGAAGCGTGCGGATAAGAGCGGCGCCGCTTATGCCATCATAATCGGTGAAAATGAGCTTGCCAATAATCAAGTGGCCATCAAACCGTTACGAAATAATAACCAACAAGAATTAGTTGCCAGAGACGCTCTGGCTGAAACCATTTCAGCATTGATTTAATAGGGGAAGTGCAGTGGAAATTTATAGCACAGAAGAACAACAAGTAGATGCTATCAAGCAGTTTTGGAAAGATTATGGCGTGTCGATTGCGCTGGGCGCCGTAGTGGGCCTAGGCGGTTTATATGGGTGGAATACCTATTCAGAGCACAAGGTTGCCAGTGCTGAGCTTGCCTCAGAATCCTTTCAATCTATCGCGCTGGATGCGGAAAATAGCCCCAATGTGATGATGGCTGCCGTCGAGTTTGAAAAAAATCACGATCAACAGGGCTACCAAGCTTTGTTGCAGTTTATGTTGGCAAAATCCGCTGTTGAAGCGGGTGATTTGGAAAAAGCCGAACAAGCTTATACGAAAGTGATAGCCGCAAAACCTGCAGCAGGCCTTGATATGATAGCGGCACTGCGTTTATCACGAGTGCAAGCAGAACAAGGTAACTTGGGCATGGCACTGGCCACGCTTGAACACGTAACAGACAGCGCTTATGCTGCTCAACGTGATGAATTGAAAGGCGATTTCTACGCCCGCCAAGGTGAGTTTGATAAAGCAAAAAATGCCTATCAAGCCGCAGTCACCTTAGGTGGCACCTTAGCAAGCCCCGCGCTGCAAATGAAATTAGACAGCCTTAACAAAGCATAAGGAAGTGGTTATGCAATCCTTGTATAAGAATTTACTGGCCGCAGGGCTCAGTATTGCGCTGGTTACGGCTTGTTCATCAAATGATGTTGAAGAAGAGCTCGTCAGTGAGTTAGTCGAAATTGACGCTAAAATATTCCCTGAAGTTAGCTGGAGTGAAAGCCTAGGTGATGGGGTTGAAGATTACTATTCTCGCCTCAAGCCTGTGGTGCGCTATGGCAAGATATTCGCCGCAGACCGCAGTGGTGAAGTTGCTGCTTTCGATGAAGCCAGTGGCGAGACTGTGTGGACTAAAGACTTTGCCGATGAATTTGGTGATAGTTTACTGTCAAAGTCTAAAGGCGTACGTTTAGCGGCAGGTGTTGTGGCTGCGCGCAATAAAGTCTTTGTTGGCGGTGAGAGCGGCCTGTTAGTGGCATTAAATGCCGATGATGGCGCTACCATTTGGTCCGTTGTTGCTGGCGGTGAATTGCTGTCTGCACCTACGGTTGCCGAAGACGTTGTTGTGGTTAACACAAGTAAAGGCACTTTCGAAGCGTACAATATCGATGACGGCACTCGGCTTTGGAGCTATGAAATGCAGTTGCCTAAGTTGACGCTCAGAGGCACAAGCTCTGCAAGCTATGAAGCGGGCGGTTTCTTCTTAGGTACCGCGGACGGCAAAATTGCTGTGGTCGTTAAAAAGAATGGTCAAGCAGCGTGGGAGCAGCCAATTTATGCGCCAACGGGGGGTAATGAATTTACTCGCATGGCCGATGTGGACATGACACCGTTAATTTCTGGCGATAATTTATACGCAGTCAGTTACAATGGTAACTTGGTATCGATGGAAATGCGCAGTGGACGCACCATTTGGACCCGTAAGTATTCGAGCTTCAATGAGTTAGCCTCAGCAGGCTTAAGTTTATACTTGGTTGATGATCGTAGCCGTGTCTATGCCGTCGATAAGCGCAATGGCTTAGAGCTATGGAGTAATTCGACACTTAAAAACCGCGAGCTGACTTCTCCAGCGGTTGTCGGTGAATACGTAATAGTAGGCGACTTGGAAGGCTATTTACACTTTATTAGTCGTGACACGGGTGAGGTAGTAGGCCGTGTTCAAGTCGACAGTGATGGATTATTTAGTCAGCCTGAAGTGGTTGATGGTAAAATTTATGTTCAAGGCCGTAGCGGCATGATCGCTCAGGTAATCCTTCCATAAATTAAAGGGTTACCCCTTGTTGATAGCCCCTGGATTTGAATTCCGGGGGCTTTTTATTGATATGTTTTTAGAGGCAAAAAAATGATCCCTGTAGTGGCCCTTGTAGGGCGACCTAACGTCGGCAAATCGACATTGTTTAATCGTCTGACTCGCACACGTGATGCGCTGGTTGCCGATTTTCCAGGTTTAACTCGTGACCGCAAGTATGGCAGAGCGTTTTTATCTGGCTATGAATTTATTGTGGTTGATACCGGCGGTATCGATGGCTCAGAAGAAGGGATCGAAACCAAGATGGCTGAGCAGTCCTTGGCTGCCATCGAAGAAGCGGATGTGGTGTTGTTCTTAACTGACGCTCGCGCCGGATTAACCTCTGCAGATCTTGCGATTGCACAGCATTTACGTAGCCGTGATAAGACGACTTTCGTGGTTGCCAATAAAGTCGATGGTATCGATGCTGACTCTGTCTGCGGTGAATTTTGGGCACTGGGTTTAGGTGAAGTGTACCAGATGGCAGCGGCCCAAGGTCGCGGCGTGACCAATATGATCGAGTATGCATTGGCGCCTTACGCTGAAGCCATGGGTTTGAATCGTGATGATGACGAACAAGCCATTGAAGAAGAACGTGAATACACCGAAGAAGAAGCTGAAGCCGAGCAGAAGCGTCTACAAGACTTGCCTATCAAGCTTGCCATTATTGGTAAGCCAAACGTGGGCAAATCGACCTTAATCAACCGTATTCTAGGTGAAGAGCGGGTGGTGGTGTATGACGCACCGGGCACAACCCGTGACAGTATTTACATTCCAATGGAACGTGAAGGCCGTGAATACGTGCTTATTGACACAGCCGGTGTACGTCGTCGCAGCAAAGTGCATGAAGTGATTGAAAAATTCTCAGTCATCAAGACACTTAAAGCCGTTGAAGATGCCAACGTGGTACTGCTGGTTGTCGATGCCCGCGAAGGTATTGCCGAGCAAGACTTAGGTTTATTGGGTTTCACCTTGAATGCGGGCCGTGCATTAGTCATCGCGGTTAACAAGTGGGATGGCATAGATCAAACGGTTAAGGACAGAGTGAAGAGCGAGCTTGATAGACGCTTAGGCTTTATCGACTTTGCCAAAATTCACTTTATTTCTGCGCTGCACGGCACGGGTGTTGGTCATTTATATGAGTCAATCGAAGAAGCTTATGACAGTGCGACACGCCGCGTCAGTACTTCTATGTTGACTCGTGTGATGCAAATGTCACAGGACGATCATCAGCCACCTCTGGTTAATGGTCGCCGTGTTAAGCTTAAATATGCCCACGCCGGTGGTTATAACCCACCTATTATCGTGGTTCATGGTAATCAGGTGAGCAAGCTGCCTGATTCATACAAGCGTTATATGATGAATTACTTCCGCCGTTCATTGAAAGTCGTTGGTACCCCAATTCAGATCCGTTTCCAAGAAGGTGATAACCCCTTCGAAGGTAAGGTGGATAAATTAACTATGGGTCAAGAGCGTCGTCGTAAGCGTGCCTTAAGCCATATTAATGACAGAAAGACCAAAGGCGAATAACCACATCAGCCTTGCAGGGTGTGCGAATGCTTAACCTTAAAGCCTGACTCGTTCAGGCTTTTTTATGTCTAAAAACTTTTGTCTAGAAGAATCAGTGCCTAGGAGAATATGCGTGCAACAAGCCATAGTGGGTTACCATCAAGATGATGAGCAGCATTGGGTGTCGGTATTAAAATGCGGGCATTTTCAGCACGTTAGGCATAACCCACCTTGGACCCTAAGGCCTTGGGTAATCACCCAAGCGGGCAGAGATAGCATGCTAGGGCATGAGCTTAACTGCAAAAAATGCGATTCTGGAGCGTTGAAAGACGTTAAATATATGGAATAAAGGGATGGGAACTGTAAACACTTAGCCCCTCACCCATATATTTTTAGTCCATCTACCATTAACGCCTTTCTCTATCGCTGCGCCTTTCATTGCCACTGTGTTCTCTATCACTGCGTCTTTCATTGCTAGTGTGTTCTCTATTGCTGCGCTGCATCTGATTAGATCCCCTGTCTTGCTGTTTTCTTACGGGCTCAGCATGGTCTCTCGTTTTGATAGCCTGTACAGGCTTATGAGTGACTTGAGCGCGGTTATCGCGACCAAGCTTGTCATTGGAATGACTTTGCTGCGAGCGATCAGCTTGCCTTAATGCATGCTGCGTTCTTTTTTCATATGGCGACCCTTTATCATACTGTGATGCTTGGCTTCGGGACTCATGCTTTGATGAGGCTGGCTGTTTGAAGCTCGATTTGTCATGGGTAATTTGCTGCCTGCTTGGCGCTTTTTGGTGGTGATTTTGTTGCAAGTCGGAATGGGTCCGCTCGAACCTTTCCTTGCTTACACTGCGAGGCGCGGCCATAGTGTGATTTTGTCGGCCCTGACTGTTACTGTTTTGGTACTGACTACCATGGGCGCCCACACTGGTGCTGTGTCTGCGAGATAAGCCACCATCACCATGGCTCACACTGCTTCTGTGGTTAGCCCTGTGATTGCTATTGTGGTGCCAATGCTTGGCGCCTTGGCTGATAAAAATTTGCTGGGGCCTTTGATAATAATGACTATTGTGGTGGGAGGTCACCACCACATGGCGTTTATGCCAATGAAATGCACTGAAGAAAAAATTCACGCCGATATGCACCCCAGTGTCCCAATAAATATGTGCCCTATGACTCGGGCCTGCTATATAACGGCTTGAGCTGATATAGGCAGGTCTATGCCAGTAATGAGGCGGGTGTTGCTGCCAATGCCAATTTCCATAGATGTAGCGGCTGTCATAGTAGGGCAGGTATATCACCTGAGTTTGCACTGGCTCTATGATGATATGCTTCTCTACCCGCCTTACGCGCATATTTTGCAGTTCATTAAGGTTATCAGCGTCATAAGCCTGCTGCCTTAGCACTTGAATCGCATCCAGCACTCTCGCCTCATCTTGAATAAACGCATCCCCTAAAGCTTGGGTCCAGGCCAAGTCTTGACTCATTTTCTGTAGCAAGGAGGGAAAAGCCAATAATGCCTTAATGCTAGGATCCCAAGGCTCAGCTTCTGCGCTGCTCATTAATGCGTTCTGATCCATGCCTTGACGTTGGCTGTGCCAGCGTTCGGCTTGCACCACATCTAAAGGATAAGTGGCGCTAATAAGCACATGAGTTAGCACTGTATCTGGATACAAGGCGATAGGCGCCAGTAGCTGTGCCAACTGCCCTTGAGAGAGCGATGCACTGCTTGAGCTTAACATTGGTGATGCTTGATTAAGCCCAGTTGCAGCCAAGGCTAAACTGGGTGATGCGGCAGCGCTTAAGTTGCTAAAAGCTGTGCAACACAGCCCAACAAGGAGTAGGGCATTTCTGTTCAATAAGTTCATATCTTCTCCAAAACCTGTTCGGGTATGGGAAGATAGTAGGTTACCCAAGCTGAACGTAAGCTGAAGGGCGGAAAACGATGGCGCAGATTAACTCGGGAAGCTGAAGCTAAATTTAGCGCCACCTAAATAGGCTGATTGAGAGACGCTTAACTGGCCTTGATAACTGGTGACTAAATCCAGACTAATCGCTAGACCTATCCCGTGGCCTTGGGCATAAGTATCGGCCCTGACGCCGCGCTCGAATATGTGCTGCTGCTTTTCTGGGCTTATACCCTCGCCGTCATCTTCTACATGAATGATCACTTGGTTACCGGTACTGAGCACGGTAAGGCGCAGCTGTTGTTTAGCGGCTTTACAGGCGTTATCGAGCACATTACCCAGCATTTCTGTGAGATCGCCTTCATCCCCCCTAAAAATTACCTCTGGATCAATATGGCAATGGATAGCTATATGAGGATAAATTTTATTCAGTGTGCGCCGCAGTTTGTCCGTCACTTGGCTAATGTTAACCCCAAGATGCCAGGCAGAACCCGCCGCGCTTTGGGCACGGCGTAATTGATAACTGATAATGCGATTAATATTCGCCACTTGCTCTTGAGAGCTAGCACTGAGGTCTTGTTGGCTTTGGATAATAGCCAGAGGGGTTTTTAAACTGTGAGCCAAATCAGCTAGCGCATTGCGATAGCGCTGGCGCTGATTTTGCTCATTGCGTAATAAACCATTGAGTTGTTTCGCTACAACCTTAAGTTCTAGGGGGTAATCTTGACTCAGTTGGGTGCCTTGGCCTTGTTCCACCTGATTAAGCTCTTGGGTAAATCGGGCTAAGGGTTTTAGGGTCCAAAGTAGCCAGCTTAACTGCACAGTCAAGAGCACGAATAAGATGACCCACAGCCAATTCCATAATTTAGCGCTGAACGCGTTAATTTGCAGCTGTAAGGATCGCTTGTCCTTAATGATATGTATGGTCACAGGAAAGCTTGATGATGAGTTAACCTCGGCGCCATCTAGGCTGAGATTACTGGCAAAATTTGCGCTAAAACTAAATATTAAATGAGGCTTATCACCAATAAGCAGCTCAGAAAAATACCCTTGGCCCATGGCCGGTTTTGGCAGTCGATAGGGTTTTTCTTTGCCTTGAAAAGATGCCGAAGACCAGACTAAGTGCTGCTTATGGCGCAGGAGTAATTGATCGAGTTTATCATTGTTGGACGGGGCTGAAACCAGAGCGTAAATCCCTGAGTTTATTAGGTTGAAGCGGTTTTCTAATAACACCTCGGGCAAGAGAACTTGGCCTTGTTCGACTTCTGTGATTGCCAATACTGAATACATGTAGGCGCTGAGCTCTTCTTTGGCACTGGCATACATTTGCTCTTTAAAGGCATCGTTGAGAGCAAAACCGATGATCGGCAGCAATAACAATACAAAAAGTAGTCCGCTGACGATAAGGCGCGCCTTGAGTGAACGGCTAAAAATTGACTCAGCTAACCATAGTTGAATGGTGTTATTCGTCATCTGCTTTGACCTGAGATCCAGAAGTCTGCTCTAACGAGGGAGCGGCTTGTAAGAATGGATTTAACCGATAACCTTGGCCGCGCAGTGTCTCAATCAGCTGATATTGGTTATCAGGGTCGAGTTTTTTTCTTAAACGGCGGATAAATACTTCGATGACGTTGGAGTCTAAATCAAAGTCTTGATCGTAAATATGTTCCGTCAATACGGATTTTGATTGAACCTCCCCTGGGTGGAGCATTAAAAACTCAAACAGCTTGTATTCAGAGCTGCTGAGGTTGACAAGCACCTCATGGCGTTTAACCTCCAAGCTGGTAAGGTTCACGCTAAAGGGGCCATTACTCACCAAGGAGCTAGCTTTGCCCGCCGCGCGGCGAATAAGGGCTTTCATTCTGGCCAATAACTCTTCTGGGTGAAAGGGTTTAGTCAGATAATCATCGGCGCCAGCGTCAAGACCGCTGACTTTATCTTGCCAACTGTCTCTGGCGGTAAGCACCAAGATAGGGTAGCTCACCTGGCGCTCCCTTAAGGTTTTGATAAGGCTTATCCCATCAAGCTTTGGCAGACCAATGTCTATAATGGCGGCGTCATAGGGAAACTCTAACCCTTGATACAAGCCAAGTTCTCCGTCTGAGGCGATATCCAAGGAATAGTTGGCATTTTGCAGATGCTGCTTAAGGTTTTGCTGCAGGGCTATGTCATCTTCAACCAGTAATAAGCGCATGTTACATCCTTTTTTGCAGAGCAAGTGGCTGTTTCGATCAAAAGGGAATTATCTTTGTACTAGAACTTAGCCTTGGGTTTAACGTTGGAACTCAAGCTTTCGAATTCACTTTTGGCCTATTTGCTAAGTGCTAAAGGCTAGTTGCGGTAAATGGCACCGGTTTTGGCATCCACTAGCACATAGAAGACTTCACCTTGTTCTGTGAGTAATTTAACCCTGTAACCTGGATTACCATTGACTTGGCTTGCTTGTATGGTCAATACCTTGGCTTGGTATTGGCTGCGCACCCTTTGCATCGCTTGTTGCGGTGTTCTGATGGCAAGATCTGATTGGTTGTTGGGACCGGGTTGCTGAGCAATATTGACTTGTGAGTATGCATATGTCGCCATGCCATAGGTTTGAGCCATGACAGAGCTTGTGCATAATAGGCACACAGAGGCGGCATAAAATGCGATGGTCCATCTACAACCAAGTTTCATTTAACACTCCAATAATTAATCGTTTTGCATCTTCGATAACCAGTGTAAAAGAATCGCCACCAATTAGAAACAAGCACTATAAACATGCACTATAAACAAGTGCTGATAGCATTCAGTTTAATGTTTGAGTGTGAACATAAGCTGAACGCCAAATAATCTAAGCTTGCGGATAAATGAATTTACCTGACTTGGACTTATGTTCAGCTAGCGTTCAGTTTAGTTGCGCTTTAATGCCTGCAAACAGCACCTAGCATCCTTGGCAAGCGTTAAGGCTAACTGGTGCTAGTGAATCGACAATTGGAGGCTTTATGTCAATTAATAAAATTACCGATAATCTAACCACCAGCGCTGAACATAGCGAAAATCATCATGATAATAACCAAGTGACGGCGGGTAAAAACATGTCTAGCCGCAGTTTGCTTTACGTTGCCGTGGCACTAGGCTTGTTTACCTGTGTGGCCGCTCAAGCTGAAACCCAGGCTGCATTAACCCAAGAATTAAAAGATGAAGAGGGGCTTAGCCTTGAAAGAAGCCAATTTAGTGTGAGCCTTGAAAGTTCTAGCACGACAAAGGGTACGGCCACACCAAGCGGTGCCGAAAGCACAGCGTTGACCACAGGATTGCAATATAACGAGTTAGCTTCTGAGCTTAAACAATTGCATCAAGGTGCGAGCCTTAGCCGCCTCTGGAGTCAAAAAAAACCGGCATCAGTGGATTCGGTGAATTCAGTCGCTTCGATGAATAAGGGCGATGCTGCGGGCAGTAATCTTGCCACAAAGGCTTCAGTCTTGAGCGATCCTGCAGTGAAAGCCTCACCAGCAAACCTAAGAACTGTTAACACCCTAGATCAAGGGCTGCTTGGCATGACCCGCGAGCAAAAAATGGCAATTAAAAGCGCTGAAAACTCCGCCAGTGTTCAGGCATTACAGTCAAGTGGTCTGTTTCACAGCTTTAACATCTATGATGCCAACACGCATTTGCTGGAAGATTTCGACGGTGACAGTTTTTATTCGACCTTTAGTGTGACCTTTGATGCCGATGTCGATGGGATTGGCTACAACGAATACGCCGATGTGTATGCCGAGCTCTATGTCAGCCAAGAGGGCGGGCCTTGGCTGCATTACTACTCCACCGAAGTATTTAGCATTGCGGGTAACTCAAGTTATGATGATTATCGAGTGCTAACAACACTGCAGTCAGGTTATCAGACTGCCCATTATGATGTGCTTATCGACTTGTACGAAGTGGGCGTTAGCAACCCTGTGGCCACCTTAAGCTCAAATGACACCAATGCACTTTATGCATTGCCACTTGAAAGTAGAGACAGAGACCCTATTTATGTTGAACCCCATGTGGATACTTACATTGAAGTGGAAGCGGGAGGGGCTTTATCTTGGTGGGAACTGCTAGTGTTGGTCAGTCTTGGCTTACTGGCAATCCGGAAAAGTCCGCAGTGCTAATTGTTGCGGACAAGTGGAATTTGTTGGCTAACAGGGTAAAAAGTGTAATTTAATGGCTTATCTGCACTCTTTAGCCCGAATAATCGGCAATTGAGCCGTGATGGGCATATACAGCAGCCGATAATCGCCATAGTATCAGGCAAGATTTTTATTAAGGGCCTGCTTATTGCGGGCTCAGAAGGAGTAGTTAAATTGTTGCAATCTAAATCATCTCTTGTTTTAACTGGATTCGTTGCTGCCACTGTGTTCATCACAGGTTGCCAATTACCCAACCCCTACACAGGTGAAGAGCAAAATGCCAAGGCCACCAATGGTGCCATGATAGGTGCCATCGCCGGCGCCGCCATTGGCGTGGCCTCGGCAAGTAAGAAAGACAGAGCCAAAGGTGCGTTAATTGGCGCTGCATCGGGCGCCGCAGTGGGTACTGGCATAGGCTATTACATGGACGTGCAAGAAGCTAAATTACGTAAGCAGCTCAAGTCTACTGGCGTGAGTGTGACTCGTAGTGGCGACAACATCATCTTAAACATGCCTAATGATGTCACCTTTGGTGTCGATGAAACGGTACTGAGTTCACGGGCGAAAGAGGTGCTAGCGAGTGTGGCATTAGTGGCTAAAGAGTTCGATGACACTCGCTTACATATCACAGGATACACAGACAGCAGCGGCAGCGATTCTTATAACCTGCGCTTGTCTCAGGTGCGTGCCAATGAAGTGGGCCAGTACTTGATGCAGCAGAAAGTGGCGGCAAATCGTGTCGTGTCTTCTGGTCGCGGTGAGTCATCACCTATTGCCGATAATGGCACTCCGGCAGGTCGCGCGCAAAACCGCCGCGTTGAAATTGTGCTAAGCCCAATGTCATAAACCTAATGTCATAAGTTAGGCATTTATCCCTGCGCTATCGCGCAGGGATAAATGCAGCCTAAACCAAGACAACAAAAAAGAACCTCAGGGTTCTTTTTTTATCAGGATAAAGCGGATAACAAGCGTTAAAGCATGAGTCTGCTTACATCTCAACGTCTATCACGGTTGACACCAGTTGCCCTTTGGCTAGACGGGTGTGCAGGCTGTCACCGACTTTCACCTTACTGGCATCTGTTATCACTTTGCCGTTGGCGTTACTGCTGATTGAATAGCCGCGGCTTAAGGTCGCAAGCGGACTCATGGCTTCCAATTGGTGAACGGCTTGCTTTAGCCGCTGCTCAGCGCTGCCTAGGGTGTCTTTGATGGCGTCATCAAAGCGGCCACTGACATGAGTTAACGCTTGATGAGCCAATCGTAATTTATGTTCAGGGGATTGGCGCTGCAATTGGGCGCTCAAGCGTTCATGGCGCAGTGTGAGGCGACTCAGTCTATGTTTGAAGGCATTGTCTAGGCGCAATTGAAACTCATCGAATTGCTGCTCAAGTTGTTGCAGACGGCGTTTGGGATCTTGCTGATTGAGTCTGTGTTGCAAGTTGACAAAATGCTTGTCTTGGCTTAATTGATAATGGCGCATGCCTTGGGCTAAACGAGATAACATCAAGGCTAACTTCTGCGCTTTATTGCCCTTATCCTGAGATAACAACTCAGCGCCAGCAGAGGGGGTAGGGGCGCGTACATCGGCAACATAATCACTGATGGTGGTATCCACTTCATGACCAACGGCGCTCACCACAGGCAGGGCTGAGTTATAAATGCTGTGGGCCAGCATTTCATTGTTAAAACACCATAGATCTTCCAGTGAACCGCCGCCTCGGGTCAGTAATAACACATCGACTTCTAAACGCTTATTGGCAAGCTCGATGGCGCGGCAGATGTTGTCACTGGCGCTGGTGCCTTGCACTTGGGTGGGGTAGACCACCACTTCGATGGAGGCATCCCGGCGCTGCAGTACATGCAGCACGTCTCGTAATGCGGCCCCTGTTGCAGAGGTGATAATGCCGATGCGCTGAATATTACTGGGCAAGGCCCGTTTGGTCTCACTGGCAAATAAGCCTTCTGCTGCCAGCTTCATTTTCAACGCTTCATATTCTTGGGCCAGTAGACCGTCTCCGGCAGGCAACATGGATTCCAGCAGCAGCTGATAATCGCCTCTAGGCTCATAGACGCTAATGGCCCCTTTGACTAATACTTGTTGGCCGTTAACTGGCCTGAAATTGACACTTTGATTTCTGCCTTTAAACATGGCGCAGCGAATTTGTGAATGGGTGTCTTTTAGGGTCAAATACCAGTGGCCGGAACTTGGGGATGAAAAATTTGAGATTTCGCCATTGAGCCAGATTTTACCAATCTGACCCTCGAGAATTTGCCGAACTTCGCCATTGAGCCGTGATACGGTATAAACATTGTTTTTAGCGGCTTTCATGGTTATTTCCTACTTAAATCGGCTTTTTTGTTATTTTCCATTTACCAAGTGCAGATTGCAAGGTATAATCTCGCCGCAATATTTCACCTCTAAATCCTACTCAACTGGGGAGATGTTGCAATGCTACGTTTACTAAAAGATGCGCTCACGTTTGATGATGTGTTGCTGGTTCCAGCTCACTCGACTGTCCTCCCAAATACTGCTGTCCTTAAAACTCGTCTAACGAATACTATCGAATTAAACATTCCCTTAGTGTCTGCTGCTATGGATACCGTTACTGAATCCCGTTTAGCTATCGCTATCGCTCAGGAAGGTGGTTTAGGTTTTATTCATAAAAATATGAGCATAGAACAGCAAGCCGAAGAAGTGCGTAAAGTAAAAAGCTACGAAGCTGGCATAGTTCAACAGCCTGTTACTGTTACCCCTTCCACCACCCTTGCAGATTTAAGAGTACTCACTGAGAAAAACGGCTTTGCCGGTTATCCCGTGGTGAATGATGCACACGAACTTGTGGGCATTATTACTGGCCGCGATGTGCGCTTCGTTACCGATTGGAGCAAAACAGTCGATGACATGATGACGCCAAAATCACGTCTGGTGACGGTTGCCGAAGGCACTAAGCTTGATGAAGTGCAAAAACTTATGCACCTTAACCGCATTGAAAAAGTCTTGGTGGTGGATGCAAACTTCAAGCTTAAAGGCTTAATCACGGTTAAAGATTTCGAAAAAGCCGAACGCAAACCCAATGCGTGTAAAGATGAGCTAGGCCGCTTACGTGTTGGCGCTGCGGTTGGCGCAGGTGCTGGCAATGAAGAGCGCGTCGATGCCTTAGTCAAGGCGGGCGTAGACGTACTGCTGATAGACTCTTCCCATGGCCATTCTGAAGGCGTGCTTCAGCGCATTCGTGATACCCGTGCAAGATACCCAGATTTACAAATTGTTGGCGGTAACGTAGCCACGGCTGAAGGCGCGATTGCCTTAGTGGAAGCGGGCGTTAATGCGGTTAAAGTGGGCATAGGTCCAGGCTCTATTTGTACTACTCGTATCGTTACTGGTGTTGGTGTGCCGCAAATTACTGCCGTATCAGATGCCGCTGCTGCGGTTAAAGCCCTAGGCATTCCTGTGATCGCCGATGGCGGCATCCGCTTCTCTGGCGATTTGGCGAAAGCCATTGCTGCAGGTGCTTCGTGCATCATGGCGGGCTCAATGTTTGCCGGTACCGATGAGGCGCCAGGGGAAACTGAGCTGTATAAGGGCCGTGCTTACAAGTCTTATCGCGGCATGGGTTCTTTAGGCGCCATGAGCCAAGGCTCATCTGACCGATACTTCCAAACTGATAACGCCGCCGACAAGTTAGTGCCTGAAGGCATTGAAGGCCGCGTACCTTACAAAGGCTTTATTAAAGAAATCATTCACCAGCACATGGGCGGTCTGCGCTCATGCATGGGGCTCACAGGTTGTGCCACCATTGCTGAGTTAAATGAGAAAGCTCAGTTTGTTCGGGTGACATCGGCTGGCATGGGGGAGTCACACGTGCACGACGTGACCATCACCAAAGAAGCACCGAATTACCGTTCGGGTTCATAGGTGTTTGAGGGCGATCTTGGGGTCGCCCTTTTCTTAGCTGATTTTTGTTATTTGTTAATTATTTACTGCTTTTTAGTGGTTAGTTTATTAAAGGTGAAACATGAGCAATATTCATGAGCATAAGATACTGATCTTAGATTTTGGATCGCAATATACCCAATTAATCGCCCGCCGTATTCGTGAAATTGGCGTCTACTGTGAGCTTTGGGCTTGGGATGTGAGTGAAGCGCAAATTCGTGAATTTAATCCTCAAGGGATCATTCTTGCGGGCGGTCCTGAAAGCGTAACCGCAGAGAATTCACCGCGAGCACCAGAATATGTGTTTAATGCCGGTGTGCCTGTGCTAGGTATTTGTTATGGCATGCAAACCATGTCTGAGCAACTTGGCGGCAAAGTGATCCAAGGTGTAGGCGAGGGCGAGTTTGGTTATGCCCAGGTTGAGATGTTACTCGAATCTGCGCTATTTAAAGGCATAGAAGATGCCATAAGCCCTGCGGGCCGACCCTTACTCGATGTGTGGATGAGCCACGGTGATAAGGTTTCAGCCATACCTGAAGGTTTTAAGGCTGTGGCTAAGACAGATACCTGTCCGTTTGCTGCTATGGCTAATGAAGAAAAGCGCTTCTATGGGGTGCAGTTCCACCCTGAGGTGACTCACACTCGCCAAGGTCTGCGTATGCTTGAACATTTTGCTGTGGCCATCTGTGGTTGCGGTACTAATTGGAAGCCAAGTTCAATCATAGAAGATGCCATCGAGCGCATTAAAGCCCAAGTGGGTGATGACGAAGTGATCTTAGGTTTGTCTGGCGGCGTGGACTCTTCTGTCGTGGCCATGCTATTGCACCGCGCCATTGGCAAAAAACTCACCTGTGTGTTCGTTGATAACGGGTTACTGCGCTTGAACGAAGCCGAGCAAGTGCTAGAAATGTTTGGCGATCATTTCGGGCTCAACATTGTCCACGTGGATGCGGAAAATCGCTTCCTCGATGCCATGGCCGGTGTTGCCGATCCTGAAGCTAAGCGTAAAATCATTGGCCGAGTATTTGTGGAAATCTTCGACGAAGAATCCAAGAAATGCGCTAACGCTAAATGGCTGGCACAAGGCACTATTTATCCAGACGTGATTGAATCTGCGGGCAGCGCGACTGGCAAAGCTCATGTGATTAAATCCCACCACAATGTGGGCGGCTTACCCGATGACATGGAAATGGGTTTAGTTGAGCCACTGCGTGAGCTGTTTAAAGATGAAGTGCGTAAAATAGGTCTAGAGCTAGGCTTGCCATACAATATGCTTTACCGCCACCCATTCCCAGGTCCTGGCCTTGGTGTTCGGGTATTAGGTGAAGTAAAGAAAGAGTATTGTGACTTACTGCGCCGCGCCGATGCAATTTTCATCGAAGAGCTGCATAAAGCTGATTTATATAATAAAGTCAGCCAAGCCTTCACGGTATTCTTACCGGTACGTTCTGTTGGTGTTATGGGTGATGGCCGTAAGTACGATTGGGTGGTGTCACTTCGTGCAGTAGAAACCATAGACTTTATGACAGCGCATTGGGCGCATTTGCCTTATGACTTCTTAGGCCGAGTGTCTAATCGTATCATTAACGAAGTCGATGGTATTTCCCGGGTAGTGTATGATATCTCCGGTAAGCCACCTGCGACTATCGAGTGGGAATAAGCCCGTTGGCTTAGCCCTAACAAGGTTGTGAGTATAACAAGAGGCGCTTAGGCGCCTTTTTTATTGAGATTAAAACAAACGTTATGAGTATAGAAACAAACTTAATGGCTAAGGGTTCTGAGGCATTAATGGACAGAGAGTCTTCAGCTGACAGAGAATCTTCGACTGAAAGCGAACAGCAACTAAAAGATGAGCATTGGATGCGGGTCGCCATGAGCATGGCCGAAGAGGCTGAGGCAAAAGGGGAAGTGCCGGTTGGCGCCGTGTTAGTTAAAGATAACCAACTGCTTGCCACTGGGTTTAATTTAAGTATCAGCGAGCATGATTGCAGCGCCCATGCGGAAATGGCCTGTATTCGCGCCGCTGGGACATTGATAGAAAACTATCGACTGCTGGATACCACCTTGTATGTCACGCTAGAGCCTTGCCCTATGTGCGCCGGCGCCATGGTGCATGCTCGGATAGCCAGGTTAGTGTTTGGCGCCACAGATCTTAAAACGGGGGCGGCGGGCAGTGTGATGAATTTGCTGCAACATCCTGGGTTAAATCATCAGCTTGAGATCACAAGCGGGGTTCTGGCTGAGCCATGTGCGGCTCAGTTGAGTGCGTTTTTTAAACGAAGGCGTGCTGAGAAAAAAGCGCAAAAGCGGCAAGGTACTTAGGACTAACTTGTCTGTTCTGCGAAATTGAATGAATAAAAGGTTTTTTGTCTATTGAGCAAACGGCGTTTACGCACTTTCATCAGGCTACGGCGGCGCGCTAAGTTGGCATTGAGTATTTTTCTTCTCACAGTGGCACTCCATTGATGATTATTCTGCTTAATTTCGCGCCAGTGATTATCTCAATGGCGCTTATTAAGCAAAGCATACAGGGTTTAAGCTAAGTTACCAGCGTTTAAATCTAGGCGAAAGACCTAGGTGCAATAAGGGTGACACAGCGCTAATACAGGCTCACTTAGTACGCTCAGAAACCGGTCTCACTCTCACTAAGTGCTCTTAATAAGTACTCCTAAATGAGTACTCTTAATAAGTACTCTCATCAGCACCCTCATCAAACCCTGTGACTCAAACCCTAGGGTTAAACATATCCCTAGGGCTGGCCTGCACCCAACTTAGGCTTAAGGGTGTTATTGGTTTTACTGTCGCTTGCCAGTGACTGTTTAATGTTATCATTAGCATCAACTTTATCCGCCAATATTTCAACCGGTGCTTCTATGACTTCCATCTTTTTAGTCTGATTATCGACCCAAACTAAGGTGTCATAATAACGGCGTATGCTATCCACATAATGTACGGCTTGGCTGCCTCTGGCGTAACCATAGCGAGTCTGTTTATAGTATTTTCTCTGCTGCAACAGTGGCAGCACCTTTTTAACATCACGCCATGCATCGGGATCCATGTCCATGGAGACCGCAAGACGACGTGCATCTTCTACATGACCCATGCCGATATTATAAGCCGCTAAGGCAAACCAAATTCGTTGGCTATCACTGATGGACTCAGGAAGCCTTTCTATCATATCTTTCAGATAGATGGCGCCGCCACGTATGCTTTGCTCTGCATCTGTTCTGTCACTGACGCCCACATAGCTTGCGGTGGGTTGGGTCAGCATCATCATGCCTCTGACCCCAGTTTTTGAGCGCGCGTTGGGGTTCCAATGGGACTCCTGATAGCTGGCCGCGGCTAGCTTGCGCCAATCCAGCTCACCTGAGTAGGTTTCAAATAAACTGCGATAGGCCGGAAGTACATTGTCTATGGCGCGAATAAAGGCACGGGTGTCCACGTAATCGAAGCGTTTAACATGGCCAAAATACTTTTCATTTAAGTGCTCTAAGGTACCTGCTCTTTGCTCATTGTGCCAAAATGCCAGCAATTGGCTCATGAGCTTGTCGCTGTTTTTAGGCGGCAGTAACCAGACCACTTCAATTTTTTCTTCCAAAATCATCCCAGCACGTAGCTCAGGCAAGAATCTTTGATTGATCAATAAACTGTTGGAATCAGAAATGGTGTAGTTAAGCTCACCCTTGGCAATCAAGGCGAATAGCTCTTCATTGTCTTTATCGTTCACTTGGTTCCACAGCAGCTCTGGGTAGTCCTTTTGCAGCTGAGTCAAAGTATTAACCGAAGATGAATTGGACATCACAGTGATCTCACCACTTAAGGTGCCAATGTCTTTAGGCTCTGGGGTGCCTTCACGGTAGACCAAGACTTGGTTTACCTTATAAAGGGTCGGCCCCATTTTAAATTGCTCGCCTCTGCCAGGGGTTTTGGCAATACCCGCGGCAATGATATCAATATCATTGTCTTTAAGGGCTTTGAACAGTTGTTTACGGTCGGTAAAGGGGATCATCTCTAACGACACACCTAAGTAGTCGGCAAAGCGATTGGCCATCTCGTAGTCAAACCCTGTTTCACCTTGGGAGTTGTTGACGTAGATCTGCGGCCCATACAAGGTACCGACTTTTAGCACGGTACGTTTTTGGGCTTTAGGGCTTGCCTCTATCTCAACGACCTCTGCTGGCTGGCAGCCAGACAATAAGAGGCCCAATAAAATGACATATAAGTATTTAATCATATTGTTTAATAAGTTAGTAAATCTCTGTGTCACGAAAAGGCCGAAATATCATGCCCGCTTGAGTCAAATTTGTAGGGGATATAGGTATAATTGCTGCTCACTTTAGCAGGAGTTTGCGCAAACGCCTAGTTCTGATTGAAAAGTGAGCGATTTGTGTAATTTAATTACTCCCTCGAGGGCCATCAGGGGTCATCTTCCAGTGGATTGATTTGATATTCGGGAAACACTGTTTTGGTGCGTGACAGCGGGTGATTTGTCCTAGTCGATTCCTTATAATAGCGCCAATTCTGACCCTTCAATTAAAAAATCATAAGGTGAATTGACGTGATGGAGATCATTCGCGGAGCCCCTGCACTCTCAGCTTTTCGTGTACAACAACTCATGAAAGCCTGCGATGCCGCGGCGATACCTGTAAGGCACATATATGCTGAATTCATGCATTTTGCCCATTTAACCAACGCACTTAATGATACACAAACCCTTCAACTAGCAAGCATTCTCACCTACGGCCCCGCCATCGAGGCCCATACGCCAAAAGGCCAGCTTTATTTAGTCACACCTCGTCCGGGTACCATTTCTCCTTGGTCATCGAAAGCGACCGATATTGCCCATAATTGTGGCCTAAGCCAGATTAAGCGTCTCGAACGCGGCATCGCCTATTATGTCGAGGCCGATACTCTGGATGCCAGCCAGCAAAAGGCGTTGCAGGCCCTGCTTTATGATCGCATGGTGGAGGTGATTTTCGATGATATGGCAGCCGCCGAAACCTTATTTGATCGCACTGAACCCAAAGCGTTAGCAAGCGTTAATGTGCTGGGTGAAGGACGACGGGCACTGGAAGTGGCTAACAGCCGCCTAGGCCTCGCCTTGGCAGAAGATGAAATTGACTACCTAGTGGACAATTTTGTGCGCCTCAAACGTAATCCCAATGACATCGAATTGATGATGTTTGCTCAGGCAAACTCTGAACATTGCCGTCATAAAATATTTAATGCCGACTGGACTATCGATGGTGTGGTGCAAGATAAATCATTATTTAAGATGATTAAAAACACCTATGCCGTCACGCCTGACAACGTGTTATCCGCTTATAAAGATAACGCTGCGGTCATGACAGGCTCTGTGGCTGGGCGTTTCTTCCCCGATGAAACCGGGGTATATGCTTATCATGTTGAGCCATGCCATATTTTAATGAAGGTGGAAACCCACAATCACCCAACCGCCATTAGCCCTTATGCGGGCGCCGCTACAGGTTCGGGCGGTGAAATTCGCGATGAAGGCGCAACCGGGCGCGGCTCTAAGCCCAAAGCGGGCTTAGTGGGGTTTAGCGTATCAAACTTAAATATCCCAGGGTTTATACAGCCATGGGAAGCACAATACGGTAAGCCTGAACGCATAGTCACGCCACTTGAAATCATGTTAGAAGGTCCACTTGGCGGCGCGGCGTTTAATAACGAGTTCGGCCGTCCTGCGTTAGTGGGTTATTTCCGTACCTATGAGCAGGAAGTCAGCAGTCACAATGGTGTCGAAGTACGCGGCTATCATAAGCCCATCATGCTGGCCGGCGGTCTTGGTAACATACGTGAAGATCATGTGCAAAAGGGTGAGATCACCGTTGGCGCTAAGCTAATCGTGCTTGGTGGCCCTGCGATGAACATAGGTTTAGGCGGCGGCGCGGCATCTTCGATGGCGTCGGGTCAATCCAGTGAAGATTTAGATTTTGCTTCAGTGCAGCGTGAAAACCCAGAGATGGAGCGTCGCTGTCAGGAAGTTATCGACAGATGTTGGCAGCTCGGTGACGACAACCCCATTCAGTTTATTCATGACGTGGGCGCTGGCGGGTTATCCAACGCCTTCCCTGAACTGGTTAATGATGCAGACAGGGGCGGGCGTTTTAATTTGCGCAATGTCCCTTCAGATGAGCCTGGCATGAGCCCACTTGAAATTTGGTGTAACGAATCTCAAGAGCGTTACGTGCTTTCGGTTGCCCCAGAGAACCTGGCCCGATTCGAGCAAATTTGTCTGCGTGAACGGGCGCCATTTGCGGTGGTGGGTGAAGCCACCAGTGAGCAGCATTTAACCTTGGCGGACAGTCACTTTAACAACAAGCCTATCGATTTACCTCTTGAAGTCTTATTGGGTAAAGCCCCTAAGATGAGCCGTGATGTGGTGTCGAAAAAAGCGCTGTCTCCTGCGCTTGATGAATCACAAATCACTGTGGATGAAGCGGTCACTCGCATATTAAGTTTGCCGACGGTTGCCGATAAGTCGTTTCTTATCACCATTGGCGATCGCAGCGTCACAGGCCTTGTGAATCGCGACCAAATGGTCGGCCCTTGGCAGGTACCTGTGGCAGATTGCGCCGTTACAGCTGCAAGTTTTGATACCTATGCCGGTGAAGCCATGTCTATTGGTGAGCGTACGCCGCTGGCGTTACTGGACTTTGGCGCTTCGGCCCGTATGGCGGTGGCCGAATCCATCATGAATATTGCCGGCACGGATATTGGCTCATTTAAGCGCATTAAACTTTCTGCGAACTGGATGTCAGCAGCAGGGCACCCTGGTGAAGATGCGGGCCTCTATGAAGCAGTAAAAGCCGTGGGTGAAGAATTATGCCCACAGCTTGAAATCACCATCCCGGTGGGTAAAGACTCAATGTCGATGAAAACGGCCTGGGAAGACAATGGGGTGCATAAGTCTGTGACTTCGCCTATGTCGTTGGTTATCACTGCCTTTGGTGTGGTGCAAGACATTCGCAATACTGTTACCCCTGAGCTTCGTAGTGATAAAGGCGACACCGCCCTCTTGTTGCTTGATTTAAGCCATGGCAAAACCCGTTTAGGTGGCTCTTGCCTCGCCCAAGTGTTTTCAAGCTTAGGGGATGTGGCGCCAGATCTTGATGACAGTACGACCCTTAAAGGCTTCTTCGAGGTGATGCAGACCTTAGTGGCTGATCAGTCGATATTGGCTTATCACGACAGAAGTGATGGCGGCTTATTCACTACTGTGACTGAGATGGCGTTTGCCGGTAACACTGGGGCTGAAATTGATTTGAGCGCGCTTCAAGGCTCAGATCTTGCCAGACTCTTTAATGAGGAACTCGGCGCCGTTATCCAAGTGAGTCAAGCGCAAGCTGAAGCTATCACGGCGCAATTTATTGCCGCAGGCGTTGCTTGTCATGCTATTGGCGGCTTAACTGAGCACAATAAACTGGTTGTTAAAGATGGCTCACGGGTGGTGTTCCAGCAGCAGCGAAGCGAGCTTCGCCGCCTTTGGTCGCAAACCAGCTATAAGATGCAGGCATTAAGGGATAACCCAGATTGCGCCTTGGAAGAATTTAGCCTTAAGCAAAGTGAAACTGACCCGGGCTTAACCGTTAAACTGAATTTTGACCCAAGCCAAGATGTGGCAGCGCCTTATATTCTTAAAGGCATAGCGCCTAAGATGGCCATTCTACGTGAACAAGGGGTTAACTCTCACGTTGAAATGGCAGCGGCCTTTGACAGAGCTGGCTTTGAAAGTCGCGATGTGCACATGTCAGATATTTTATCGGGCCGCATCAGTCTCGATGAATTCCAAGGATTGGTTGCCTGTGGCGGCTTCTCCTACGGTGACGTATTGGGCGCAGGGGAAGGTTGGGCGAAATCCATTTTGTTTAACCAAAGAGCCAGGGATGAGTTTTCACGCTTCTTTGAGCGAGATTTAAGCTTCGCCTTAGGGGTCTGTAATGGTTGTCAGATGTTATCTAACCTTAAGGAAATTATTCCAGGCAGTGAGCATTGGCCGCGATTCGTGCGTAACCGCTCTGAGCGCTTCGAAGCTAGGGTGAGCTTAGTGGAAGTGCAGCAAAGCCCATCGCTGTTTTTTGAGGGAATGGCGGGGTCAAGAATGCCCATCGCCGTGTCTCATGGTGAAGGCTTAGCCGAGTTCGCCTCAATGCAGGCGATGACAGCTGCTGAAAGCACAGGCACTGTGGCACTGCGCTACGTGACGGGCACTGGCGAAATTGCGACTCAATACCCACAAAACCCTAACGGTTCACCGAACGGTTTGTCCGGCATCTGCAGCACAGATGGCAAAGTGACTATTATGATGCCGCATCCTGAGCGAGTGTTCCGCACAGTCGCCAACTCTTGGCATCCAGATAACTGGGGCGAAGACAGCCCTTGGATGCGCATGTTCCGCAATGCGCGGGTCAAGTTAGGCTAATCAGTGGTAAAGAGCATGATTAGAGAGGAGACTTAGGTCTCCTCTTTTTTTTGCGTGTTTATATGCAAGGGAAAAGGTGATCTAAGTCTATAAAAATGAGCAATTAATTAGACTTAAATTGATCTAAATCAATTTAAGAGGATAATGAAGCCGCTGAAATAGCCTGATTTTTCATTTCCATTGAGGATCATGGCTTTTACTCGTCACCCCATTCGCATTTGCTATGCTCATAGTTTCATGGCATCTGGTTGTATTGCGTTAGGAGCAAGTTATGATTATCCAAGAGGTGGTAGAACTGTCACGACTACAGTTCGCACTCACCGCCATGTACCACTTTCTATTTGTGCCACTCACCTTAGGCTTGGCGTTTATCCTCGCCATCATGGAATCACTCTATGTGATGACCAGTAATCAAATTTATAAGGACATGACTAAGTTTTGGGGCAAGTTATTTGGCATTAACTTCGCCATGGGAATAGCCACAGGCCTTGCGATGGAGTTTCAATTTGGCACCAACTGGTCATATTATTCTCATTACGTCGGCGATATTTTTGGCGCGCCGCTGGCCATCGAAGCCTTGATGGCCTTCTTCTTAGAGTCCACCTTGGTGGGTATGTTCTTCTTCGGCTGGGACAGATTCAGTAAGGGCCAGCATTTGGCCATTACTTGGCTGGTGGCCTTAGGCTCAAACATGTCGGCGCTGTGGATTTTAATCGCCAATGGTTGGATGCAAAACCCGGTTGGCGCCGTGTTTAACTATGAAACCATGCGCATGGAAATGACCAGCTTTGCCGAGGTGGTGTTTAACCCTGTGGCACAGGTGAAGTTTGTCCACACTGTGGCATCAGGCTATGTGGCTGGGGCCATGTTTGTCTTGTCCATCAGTGCCTATTACATACTCAAAAAACGTGATTTGGCGTTCGCCAGACGCTCCTTTGCCATAGCTGCAAGTTTTGGTATGGCATCCATCTTGTCGGTTATCGTGCTTGGGGATGAGTCAGGTTATGAAGTGGGCGAAGTGCAGAGGGTTAAGCTTGCTGCCATCGAAGCTGAGTGGCACACAGAGCCTGCGCCTGCCTCTTTCACCTTAGTGGGCCTGCCCAATCAAGACACTATGGAAACAGATTACGCCATTAAAATTCCTTATATGATGGGCATTATCGCCACCCGCTCATTAGATGGACAAGTGACGGGCATAAACGAGTTGATCGCGGAGCATAAAGTGCGTATTCGCCAAGGCATTCATGCTTATGCTTTATTAGAGCGGCTAAAATCCGGTGACAAGAGTCCCGAGCTTGACGCTGAGTTTGATGCGTTAAAAGTGGATCTTGGCTATGGTTTATTGCTTAAGCCTTATACCGACAAAGTAGTGGATGCCAGTGAAGCGCAAATTCATGCCGCGGCGTTAGATTCAATTCCAAGCGTAGCGCCTATGTTCTGGAGCTTTAGATTCATGGTGGGCTCAGGAATGATTATGTTATTGGTGTTTGCCGCTGCGTTTTGGCAGAGCACTCGCCATAAAATTGCTGAGAAAAAATGGGTATTACGAGCCGCACTCTATAGCTTGCCTCTGCCTTGGGTTGCCATTGAATGTGGCTGGTTCGTGTCAGAATTTGGCCGCCAACCTTGGACCATTTCTGAGGTCTTGCCTACTTATATGTCGGCATCGAGCCTAACGGCGGCGGATCTCTGGTTTAGCATCATCTCAATTACTATTTTCTACGCTATCTTACTGGTGATTGAGCTGTTTTTAATGTTCAAATTTGTCCGCCAAGGGCCCAGTAGCCTAAAGACGGGACGTTATCATTTTGAACAAAAGGAGTTAGCTAATGTTTGATTATGAAACCGTAAGGTTTATCTGGTGGGCCTTGATTGGGGTATTGCTGATTGGCTTTGCCATCACTGATGGGTTCGACATGGGGGTTGGCGCTTTATTGCCGATTATCGGTAAGGATGACACAGAGCGCCGTATCATGATCAATTCCATCGCGCCCCATTGGGATGGTAATCAGGTGTGGTTAGTGACGGCGGCGGGGGCATTATTTGCCGCTTGGCCCATGGTTTATGCGGTGGCGTTTTCCGGTTTTTATGTGGCCATGATGCTAGTGCTGTTTGCCTTGTTCCTGCGTCCAGTGGGTTTTGATTATCGCTCTAAAATCGCAGAACCAAGATGGCGTAAGAGTTGGGATAGAGCCATTTTTGTTGGTAGCACAGTGCCGCCGTTTGTCATAGGTGTCGCCTTTGGTAATTTGCTGCAAGGGGTCCCCTTTGATTTCGATCAGTACCTGCGTGCCACCTATCATGGCGGCTTTTTCGGTTTGCTTAATCCTTTAGGCATATTGTCAGGCTTATTAGCTGTGTCCATGGTCGTGATGCAGGGCAGTGCTTGGTTACAAATGAAAACCCAAGGTGAGCTAAGAGTGAGAGCGAGTCGCACAGCAATGTGGAGCGCATCGACGTTACTCATCTTGTTTGGCGCTGCAGGTTTGTGGGTTGCTTTTGGTTTAGAAGGCTATCAAGTGGTGAGCACCTTGTCCCATTCTGGGCCTTCAAACCCCACCACTAAAGAAGTGGTGTTGGTAACCGGTGCTTGGCTTGGGAATTATCAGTTATATCCATGGACCATAGCCTTGCCAGTCATTGGACTCACTATGCCCTTGGTGGTGATGTTAGCCAGTCACTTTAGCCGTTGTGGCTGGGTATTTTTTGCAAGCTCTCTGACACAAGCCGGGGTGATATTAACCTTTGGCGCGGCATTGTTTCCCTTTATTATGCCCTCATCACTTGCGCCAAATATGAGCTTAACTATGTGGGATGCCACCGCTAGTGAGATGTCATTAACCGTGATGACTGTGGTTGCTATGATATTTATCCCCTTGATATTGAGCTACACCTTATGGACCTATTTTAAGATGCGTGGCCGTTTAAGCCGTGATTTTATTGAGAACAACAGCACTTCACTCTATTGAGTTAAGCGATTAAATAAGGAGAGACTATGTGGTATTTTGCGTGGATCTTAGGGGTCTTGCTCGCCTGCTCATTTGGGATCATTAATGCCCTCTGGCTTGAGAATACTGAGAATCTAGACAGACTGTCTGACGACAGTGAAGATTAAGTTGGCAATAGCCTGAAGCTTAACGAAAAGCCCCGCTCATTGAGCGGGGCTTTTTATTGGGCTTTACACAGCTAACTTAGGCAAGTTTTTGTTGCAGCGGTTGGGGGGCTTGTTTATTTTTCATGATTAATAAATACATGGTGGGCACCCAAATAAGTGACAACAAGGTGGTTAACAAGGTGCCGCCTGCAATGGCTATCGCAAACGGAGGCCAGAAGCCGCCGCCAGCAATAATTAACGGCAGGAAACCACCAATGGTGGTGATAGTGGTTGAGCCTATATGACGGCCACAGCTGTTGACTGTGTCGATAATGAGTTCGAGGTTTCCCCCCCTTGCTGCAGGCAAGTCTTCAAGTTCTGCCAAGATAACAATGGCGGCATTGATAGCAAGCCCCATAAGGCCGAGCAAACCAATAATCACGGTAAAGCCAAACGGATAACCAAACACATAGACGGCCAGCAATCCAAGTCCTGCCGACTGTAAGGCACTCAATAATATAATGGCCGTAAGTCTAAATGAGTTGAATGATAGCACCACTGTCGCCAGTAATAAGGTGATGACCACCACCACATTTGACAGCAAACTGCCTACGGCTTCGTTGCGTTTGGCACTCTCACCGCCCACTTCAATATGATAGCCCGCCGGGATCGCAATTTTATCTATCTGGTCTTTAACGTCACTCAGCACTTGGGCTGGCAGTACGCCACTAGTGATATAGGCTTCTATGGTGTTAACCCGCTGGCCGTTTCGTCTGGGGATATCACCGCGACTGACATTGATTTCATTATAAGACAGGGCTGAGAGCGGGATGCCAGAGCCCGAAGGCGACACTAGGTTTATCTCACTTAAACGCGCGGCTTGCTCGCGACTGCTATCCCCTAACCGCACCCGAATAGGCAGAGATTCTGTCTGTTCCAGTATGCTACCGCCAATAATGCCTGTGGTGGCCATTTGCACTTGATTGGCGATATCAGTCAGACTTAAGCCACTGATAAGGCTCGCATCCTCATTGACTTGCAGTAAGACTTTGGGCACCCCAGTACTCAAAGTCGCGCGGGTATGCAATACGTCCGGGGTGACATTGAGTAGGCCACGTATTTCATCGCCAATTTCTTTTAAGGTATCTAGGGATGGACCGTAAACCCTTAACTCGACAGGGGCATTGAACGGTGGTCCTTGCTCGAGTTTTCTGACCAATATTTGCGCTTGCGGATAGTCCTTATCTAAGGTTTGCTGCAACGATAAAATTAACCGGTTCGCGGCATGAAAATCGCTGACTTTCACCATGGCCTGAGCATAGTTGCTGGCCCCTTGTTGGCGCTGGATCAAATTGTAATAAAAAGAGGGGGTGTTACCGCCGACAACCCAAGTCACAGCTGTAATATCTTCAATGGCTTGCAGCTGTGCATCCACAAGCTTCACTTGATTTAAGGTGTTCTCTAGGCTTGCTTGGGAAGCAAGGTACATTTCTATTTGAAACATATCCCTGTCCGAGGGCGGGAAGAACTGCTCGGTCATTTTGCCGGCGGCCATAAAGCCAAGCACAGGCATAATGCCAATCACCACAGCGGCCATGATAGGTCGCTTAAGTGCAATGGCAAGGCTAGCCTTAAAGGCTTGGCTAAGTTTTGGGAATGCCATGCCTTGCTGATACCAGACTGAGGATTTACCTTCAGGACTAAAGCGACCGGCAAGGCCCGCTATCAAGGTATGAGAAATAATGTAAGAGCCTAATAGGGCAAACATTACCGATATCGCGATGCCGCCAACAAACTCACCGGCAGCGCCCGGCATCAATACTATGGGGGCGAAGGCCAGCATAGTGGTAATGGTCGAGCCACCCAAAGGCAGCCACAGGTGTTTTAAGGTTTTCGTTACCGCCTCTAATTTACTCATGCCTTCTTGGCGGCGTTGAGCGATAGCATCGACGATGACGATGGCATTATCCACCATGATCCCAAGGGCCACCACCAGACCGGTAACCGACATTTGATGAATAGGCAAACCAGTGTATTTCATGCAGGCTAAAGTAAACAGTGCCGTTAAGGGCAAAGAAAGTGCCACTATCAGTGCATTTCGCATCCCTAGGGTGAGCATTAACACCAAGAGAATGATCACAAAGCCCTGCAACAAGTTAATGACTAAATCGCCCAGGCGTTGGCTGGTGTAGCTTTGTTGATCGAATAGCCATTTAATTTCAATGTTGGCAGGCAAGTTAACTTCAAATTCCTCGATACTGTGGCTCACTTCAAGTTGCCATTTATCGACGCGGTTGTTATTGAGCATACGTGCAGCCAACAGCACGCCTTGCTGGCTGTCGATAAGGGCAATGGTGTTGGCTGGGGTTTTACTCTGACGGCTGATGCTGGCCACATCCCCAAGGCGGATGATTTGCCCGAGTTCATCCACTTTTAATGGCACTTGGCGAATGCGGGTCTGTGAGTCAAGCTCGCCTGACACTTCCACGAAGGCTTTAAATTGGCTGTTATGCAGCTCGCCGGCTGAAATTTTACTGTCGGCTTGGGTCAGAATTTGCGCGATACCAGCGGGGGTTAACTTAAGCTGGCTAACTTTATTGCCATCAAGCTCGACTAAGATTTCTTCTTCTGGCGCGCCATAGAGCTTGACGAAATCCGTGCCATCGAGCACACGTAACCGGCTTTGTAACTCTTTAGCGTAACGGTTGAGTATATCTGGGCGTATTTCGCTGTCATCTTTCCACACCAGCCCTAGAATAGCTGTGTTGGCAAAACCCGATTGGTCGTCCAATATGCTGTTTTGCGCTTGGGCTGGCAGGGCGTTTTTAGCATCATTGATGAGATCTCTGGCCCTTGACCAGACAGGCGCGGTTTCAGTGACGGCATCTTTTAACTCAAGCTGGATAACTGAAATGCCCGCTCTTGAGGTCGACTGTACTAGCTTCACTTCTTCCAGTCGGCGCAGTTGGTTTTCTAATACTTCAGTGACCAAGGCCTCCACACGTTCAGAGGATGCGCCAGGGTACAAGGTCACCACAGATGAGAATCGATTGGTAAGGTGAGGATCTTCAGTTCTAGGTAAGCTAGAAATGGCCCCAAGGCCTGCGACGATCAATAAGGCGATGAAAAGGCTGGCTAAACGGCCATTTTCCACAAAAGCTTTAATCATAATGACCTCGCAATCTCAGTGTTGGCTGGGATAACCCGCTGACCAACAACCAGTTTATGCAGGCCTTGAGTGATGATGATATCCCCCTCTTTTATCGCGCCCTTGATATAGGCTTGCTGTTCGTTGGTGTAGATTATTTCTACATCACGGCGCTGGACTTCGCTGTGATCTTGAGTATCACTGACTAAGGTATAGACATTCCAAAGCCCACGGATGCCATCGGTTAGTGCATCGATGGGGATCCAATAACCTTGAGCCATGATCTGTTGTTCTAATGTTAGGTAGGCGATTTCACCATTGATGGCATAAGCCCCCTTTGGCAAACTTATCCTTAGCTGTACTGTGCGGCTAACGGGATTCACCTCGGCGCTGATGCCAGCGATTACCCCTTGGTAGTGCTGCTGGGCGACTGTGATATCAACTTGTTGACCATTGACAAGTTTTTGGGCTACATCAACAGGCACGCCGATATAAGCTAATTTTTGTTCATGGCCTATTAAGGTGAAAACTGGGCTGCCGAGCGCAATAACTTCACCGAGATTGTGATGTCTTTGGCTTATCTCTCCTGAAAAAGGTGCTAGCAGTACTGACTTATCAAGTTTTAAATTAGTGGCATGCAGTGAGGCTTGCAAGCGCTGCTGATTAGCGAGAAGGCTCGCCACCTGTTGCTCAGTTTCATCGAGCTGCTGCTCTGAAACATAATTTTTTTGTTTGAGTTTAATGGTGCGCTTAAGGTTACTTTGGGCCAGTGTGATGTCAGCCTCAACCTGTTTCAAACTGGCGCTAAGTTGTGCCTGTTCGGCTTGGAGTAGGACAGTATCTAGGCTGGCAAGTTGTTGGCCTTGAGTCACAGTGTCGCCACTGTCGACATTAATCTGATTAAGTTTACCTGCTAATTCAAACCCTATGCCTGTGGTATTGGCCGAGCGTATGGTGCCACTGTAGGTTTGATTGTGCTGATAGCTGTCGGTCTGCTTCAGGGTATCTGTGATCACTGTTTGGTAGCTTACGGTATCGCTATGCTGTTTAACTTCAGAGCCGCAGGCGCTCAATAATCCCATCGTCGCTAAGCCAAAAACCATTGTTAGATTAAATCTAAGGGTGTCCATGATGTAGGTTTCCTATAAAATATCGGCACTGCGTGCACAATAACCAGATGCGTTTATCTTGGTGGCGGTATATGCACTAATGTTAAACTAGACTACCAAGTCTATTTTGTAAGAACTAGACTGTCCAGTCTATTTTGTGGTTTAATTAAAATTCTCGGTGTAGCTTAGCGTTAACATGCGCCACAGTAATGACATATAGTGAAGTTAAGATGATAAATGAGCTGAAAAAAACCAAAAGTCGTAGCGAAATTAAGCGCGAGCAGATCTTGCACTCCGCGATTGAGCTCTTTTGCGTTCAGGGTTTTCCTAACACCAGTATGGATGAGGTGGCCAAATTAGCTGGGGTGTCTAAACAGACTGTCTATGCCCATTTTGGTTCTAAGGATGATTTATTTGTCGCAGCAATTGAGTCCCGTTGTATCGCTCATCAATTGACAGGGGACTTGCTGTTTGACCCTAAGCACCCAGAAGTGTCAATTATGCGTTTCTCACAGCAATTTGGTGAGATGATAGTCAGCCATGAAACCATGGCAGTGTTTAAAACCTGTGTCGCCCAAGCTGAAAGCCACCCTGAACTACCAAGGCTGTTTTTTAATGCCGGGCCTAAGCATGTTTTAGGTTTGTTAAGTGGATTCCTCCAGTTGGTGGACAAGCAAGGGGGGTATCATTTCCCTAAGCCCCATGACAGTGCTATTCGCTTGTGTTTGATGCTCTTTGGTGAACTTAAACTCAGGTTAGAGCTTGGGCTAGAGGTTGAAGAATTACGCTTAAGCCGTGATGCCTATATAGAAGAGACGGCGCAGATGTTTTTACGTGCTCATAGGGTATGATGTTCAGCATACTAAGTTATTCATCGAGTAGCAGAGTCATCAAATTGAAATCAGCCCTATAACCTGAATGAGTGATGATCTTTCTACCGACTTGATACCGAGTTTATTTTGTATTTTGCTTACTTGAGATTGCCTGCCAGATTTAGTTAACTTCAAATGCAAAGGATGACATGCATATGCCAGCTTCAATTGATATTAATAACAGAGACCTAGCGCTTTTTATCAGTGCCATAACGCTTTTTATGGGCAGTAGCGCACAGGCCAGTGAAGCAGCATCAAGACCTGTGTCCCCTGCATTTAAATTGGATGTATCAGGTATTTATCATGCTGATAGTGAGTTTGAAACCAAGACCAATGCACAAGGGCAACAAGCTGATTTAAAAAGAAACAGTATGGTGCTTAAACTCTCTACCAAAGGTGAGTTGGATCAGACTTGGTCATTAGGCGGCAATATAGGTTATGAGCGAAAAGCATACGATTGGTCTGCTTTGCTCAACACTAACACTCAAGCTGGCGTGTTTGATGCCAATGTCATGCCTTGGCAATCGGTTGAGCTCTATACCTTAGGGCTGTCATTGAGTTATCAAGCTAATGATAACTGGATACTGTTACTCTCACCCCAGATTAAATATGCCTATGCCGATACCAGTAGTTTCAGTGATGGGCAAAGCTATGGCGTTGTGATGTCGGCCATGTACCGTTTTTCCTCAAATAATATGTTGGGGTTTGGTGTTGCTTACTTGAATGATGTAAATGAAGTCAACACTGTGCCTTACTTGGCGGTGCGCTGGAAAATAAGCGATAAGTGGCTGCTAAGTAATCCCTTTAAGCCAGGTTTTTCAGGGCCAGCAGGGTTAGAGCTCAGTTATAATGTGTCTGATGAACTTGAATTAGCCCTTGGGGCGAGTCATCGCAGTGAGCGTTTCTCAGTTGGCAGTAAAGAGCAAAGCGTTGACGTGCAAGAGTGGGTTAGCTTTGTCAGGGCTAGCTGGCAATTGAGCACAAGCCTTGAACTTTCTGCCTACGGCGGCTATTTCTTTGGCGGTGAAATGGAGATTGAACCTGAAGGCATCCGCTATGATTTAACAGGGCAGGCGGCAACGGGACTCAATCTCTCCATCAGCTTTTAAGTCGAATATTTATCGATGGCAAGCCATGGGTGTTTATTCACTTGTGGTTTTTATTCTATCCCTAGCATGGCATCTTTTAGTGACCCTTGAGCGGGTTCATCCCCAAGCCAAATATTAATTAATGCGCGGCGAAAGAGTTCATTTTGGATCTCACTCTGGCGGATGCCATTTTTAATGCTGTTAACGCCGCTGTCTTTTCTTATCTCAAACACAAACCTATCGCCGACCTTAATAGGGGCCTCAAAGCTTGCCATAAAGCGAGCAATTGCGCTGCCTATGACTTGAGTTTGGCCATTGGTGGCGTTGTCAAAACCCTCATTGATGGCGGCATTCATTTTCTCTGAGGTTATCATAGAAGAAAGAATATCCATTTGGATGGCAAGTTCTGGGCTGTCTAGGATTGCCTGAGTGTCGGTTTCAGTTTTTGGTAAATAGAGGCTTGCCACATACAAATCCATGAAAAACTTGCTGCGTACTCCTGAGCCGTTGAGCACAAGTGAGCTTGAGTCTAGCTGATAGGTTGCAGCAACCTGCACTCCAGCGACCTCTTTTGCGGCGCTATGAGTACTAACACTGCTTAGCAGTAGTAAACACAAACTTATTGTTAATGTTTTGATTAATATATAGAAAAAATTCATGTTAGACACTAATGGTTATTTTTACGTTTAAAGTAAATTGGGTTGTTACTGACACAAGCGGTAAGGGATCAGCCGCGAAGACCTAGCTGGTACTGGCCATTTTGCTGAAAAAACAGCGCTTGTTTTTGCTTTGGTGATACCAGTAATGGGCCATCATCAAAAAATAAAAAACACTTCCAGTTACGCACAAACACATCCCAACGGGTCTCGATAATTTGATACTTTTCATAACAGAAAAAAATCGGCGTATCAGCAGCCCAATCCATATGTTGAAGAATAGCTTCAGGCAATTGCTCATCCTCACTGTCCCAGGCTGCTTGCCAGTGCTCAGTTAAGCTCCAGGCATCAGCCTTTGCCGCCCAATCTCCCTTGGCAAACTGTTCAGCACGGCTAGATTTATTGCTGATCCATTGGTTCCACACCAACATAGCGCTCTTTTCTGCCAGTGGTTTGATCTGCGCCTTATCGGCTTCACTGACGGGTAGGTCTTTATGATTGAAAATCCATTTGCGCTTGTAGTTTTCTAAGGGGATATAGGTATGTGTCACAGGGCCTCTCGAGGAAAAAGGTTGGCTATAGGGCTAGCGATTAAGATTAGCGGCTAGTATAAAGCCAAGACTAGAGATTGGGAAACTAGATAGCACTGAATAGTCATTCAGTGAGTTGATTTTTTTAGTGAGCGCCCAACTAGCGAATACTTGATTGAAGTCGCTTCTATACGCTTTTATTGTTTCAGATCAAGGTGTCAACATATTTTGGGACCTATTCTATGAGCATTGCTATAAATGGTGTCATTTTTATGAAATATAAATTGTGAATATTGTCTTTAGAGTTGACGCTAATCTTGCTATAGGCTCTGGCCATCTTATGCGCTGTTTGACATTGGCCAAAGCTATAAGAAAAATTATTGAGGCAGAAATTTTTTTTGCAACAAAATTCGACGAGCCTAACTTTACCGAACTTATTGTAAGCAGTGGCTTCAATTTATTGCTGTTGACTGCGGAAAATCACTCAAATATCAATAGTAATGTATCGGCGTGGACGCAAGAACAGGATGCCATCTTGTTTGAAAACTCATTTTTTTTGCAAGGTGTTTTAAGGATAGATATTCTAATTGTAGATAATTACTCTTTAGACAGGAATTGGGAGAGAAGTGTAAAACATTTTGTTAATAAGTTAGTGGTTATAGATGATTTGGCAATAAGGAAACATGTTTGCGATATTTTGATAGATCAGAATCTAGCATTGGATTATAAAATACGATATCACAATCTTGTACCAAAGAACTGTAGATTGTTCTTGGGTATTTCATACCTTATTTTACGAGATGAGTTTTTTAATGAGTTTAATTATGTTGAAGCTAGAACTAAATTAAGCAAGGTGCTTGTCTTTTTTGGTGGTGTGGATAAAGACAATTTAAGTCATAAGTTTATTTCTCAAGTAATGCCGATAATGCCATGTGATATATCTATAAGGTTGGTTATAGGTGTTGCAAATTTTAATGCTGATAATATAAAAAAATCCTGTGAATTTTATAAAAATATTGACTGTGTTGAATACGGTGAAAATATAGCAGAAATGATGATGGAAGCTGATTTGGCAATAGGTGCAGGAGGTGCCACAACTGGAGAAAGAATAATGATGGGGCTTCCCAGCATTGTGTATTCTTTGGCTGAAAATCAGGTGGAAATATCACAATATTTACACGATATTGGATTGATAAATTATATGGGTGATCAATCTGAATTTGATGCTGAATCAATCATTCTGCTGATAAAAAGATATGTGAAGTATCCAGAGTTATTAAATGCTCATTCATCTAGGTTGTTAGGCGTAGCAAAAAGCCAACTGTCAGACTTGTGTGATGAAATAGTTTCAGATAGGAGGTTTCATGAATGATATAAATTTATTGCCATTAACGTCTGCATATCTTGACCTCATCCTAGAATGGCGAAACAATCCGGAAGTCAGACGTAATATGTATACAAGTCATGTTATTTCAAAAGCAGAACACTATGCTTGGTTTAAGAAATTAGAAAGTGACAATACTAAACAGTGCTTCATCTTTGTACTTAATGGTGTGCCCTCTGGATTTATAAGTTTTGTTGATATAAATCTAAATTCAAAATCTGCTACTTGGGCATTCTATTCTGGTAACACTTCAGTTAGAGGGATTGGTTCGCTGATGGAAGTCTCAGCGTTGAACTATGCATTTAGCACTCTGGGTTTACACAAACTCTCTTGTGAGGTGTTAGAGTTTAACAATATGGTAGTAAGATTTCATGAAAAATATGGTTTTCACGTTGAAGGAGTTTTTAAAAAACATCATTTTTCAGAGGGTGAGTATTGGGATATATATCGCCTTGCAATTTTTAATGAAGAGTGGGCTCGATGTAAATTAGAGATTAACTTAAAAAAGCAATCAATTTCTCCTGGTTCCTCTTATCGAGAAAATGTGTTTTTTACGAATGAAAATATCATTGGATTTTCTGCATTAAGTGGAGATTGCAATCAAATTCATCTTAACAAGCAATACGCCATTAAAAATGGTTTTGACAATAATCTTGTGCATGGTTTTCTTGTCGGGTCTGTCTTTTCTAAAGTGTTTGGAACCCGCTTTCCGGGTGATGGCTGTATATATATTAGTCAATCCCTGTCTTTTTTGAGTCCCGTATATCCTGATGACTTACTCGAGGCATCATTTGTTGTATTGTCTAAAATAGGGCGTAAGCTAGTTGTTGAGACTTCAATCACAAACCTTCACTCTAACAAAAAAGTTATAGATGGTGTTGCTGAATTGTTGATATCGATGGATTCGCAAATAGGGTATTTAAATCAATACTTGTAAACCAGTACAAACATATCTTTATATTGGTAGCATAGTGCCTTTACCATGAGAGACATTTTATAATTTTATTGTCCAAGAGCAATGTCTCTGTGTTTTATGTTGTGAGTAATATGTTAAGAGATTTTTAAAGCATCATTAATATTATAGTGATAATTATGAACTGTTTCAGCGTGCTAAGAGATATTAACAAGTGAAAATTATAATTTTTTAAAAAATCTCAAGGCAACTTGGTTGTTGCTTTCAATGTTGAGTACACGGTTGAAAACGGATTTTGCACTTTCTATTTCGTTGAAACTTTTAAGGAAAGTTCCAAGTTTAAGCAGTACAGGCACGTCTTCAGGATACTTGTCTAAGTAATCTAAGTAAGTACTTAATGCATCTTGAGGCTTACCTTGTAATGCAAGTATGCTAGCAAGTTGAGGTATATACGCATCATTGTACTGGATGATTTTTTTTAATGATTCCTCTGCTAAATGATAACTATCAAGTTTAATTGCAAGCATTATGATATGGCGGAGCTCATTTTCTTCTCTGGCAGTATCATCTAATAAAAGTACATATTTTAAAGACTCATCTAGATTGTTTTCTAAATACAATTGATAACTCTTGGCTAGATTGTATAGATGAAATATTTTTGACTCTTGCTCTTTAAATGGTTCAGTATACTGCACCATTTTTTGTATGCCAACAATGTGTTGTTGTTGCATTAGGATGCTGAGCTTTTTAAATGCGCCGTCTAGATTTTTAACTTTAGGAATAATTGAGCCTTCATGCTTCTTTTTGTTAAATAAATTTAAGTATTCAAGTTGAAGATGGGCGAGTTTTTCTTTATCTTTTTCTGATAAATACTGATATTTCTCTGGATTCTCTCTTAACCATATATTGGATCTTCCAAAGTGACTGTCTTCGATCCATTGGGGAGTGAATGCATCAAATTTTTCTGGTTCTTTATACTCAGAAACTCGAGCGTTGAGGCGTTTTATAGCACAGTTCATGAGTTCATAAATTTCATTGGCGATATAAAAAAAAGCACGATAGTAAGAGTTGTTTTGTTCTATTATATCTTTTTGTGTCCAAGAATCTGAATTTTTTGTGGAAAGAAAATGTGAAAACTCATAAAATCCATAAAATTTTATTAGATAGCAGTAATTGTTAAATTTAGTGTTCAATTCATATTCCAAGTTATTCAACTTGTTGGATGACAATAGGATAAGTTCATTCTTGTCTGTGTTTTCAATTTTCTTACATAAAGCCAGAGCTCTTTTGAGTAATTTAATTACATTCCCCATATCTTCAATTGCTTGGTTTAGCTCATTTTTAATCTTAATGATTTTAGCTGACTTTTCTGAAGAAGATAGATTAAAATTACTTTGTTTTAGTGAGTTTCTTTGTGTAGTAGGAATAGGTTCAAGGTTAATGGAAATCGGCTGGCAATGGTTGACACCTTTTACTTTCGCGGCATTTTTAGAAAGGTTGATGAAGTTAATTAGTGGCCATTTTTTTGTTGTTTCTGCAAGTGCTTCTATTGAATGAAATAGTTGCATAGGGGTTTCTGCCAGCTCACCATTATATGTCTCAACCCATTCATGTATTGTGCCAATGTCAGGGCCAAAACTGGCGGCATAAGTGTCAGTTGTGTGTGATTTACCTGTTTGAGAATAGCAATAATCAACACCGCATAATAATATTTGATTAAAGCCCATTTCCGCCGCAAGGTGGACTGCACAATTTGTAACCGTTGGTCCTTCAGTTGTAATATTTGAATTGATCTCTAAACATTTCCAGGGTGCATCGATCCCTAAATAGAGTAAGTTACCGTTCCATTGGGCAACAATATCACTGCAGGTATGGTAAGCACTTACAAGTAAAATATCTTGACTCAGTGCCATCATAGCCTCATTAACCTCAAAGCTGTGTTCTTGAGGATCGACTGTAATGACTATGTCTGAACTAATCCCTAGTTTAGCAAGCTTTCCTACTACCCTTGATGCGCTTATAATAATCAAATCATTTCGATTCTTTTTAATCCATTCTATATGGTCATCTAAAGAAGGACCCCCACCCAAAATGATTGAGGTTTTGCCTACAAAGGTGTTTCTCAATAATTCAGCAGGTTGCAAATTTTCGCTAAGATTCTCTAGTTGCCTTTTAAAAAATTGCTTTTGGGTAAAACCAGTACTGTTATCAAAATATTCTCGCTCAATCGTTTTTTCGACGTTATGACATAATTGGGCATAGTTGTCATTGCAATTGGCTGATGCGGCGAAAGAGTAATGTATGTTGAATTGTTTTTTTACTATGAAAAGGTTGAGCTCTACCTGCTTGATCTGTTGTTGAAACTGTTCAAATGAGTAAATATAAAATGAATCTTTAACCTCTGTTGGGATCTCTATGCTGAGTAAAGATAAAACATCATCCAGCTCGACAAATACATACTTAGAATCAGGTGCTTGTGGAAGTTCAAGGATGTAGTTGGCAAGTAAACCAGAATCCATACCGACAAATATATGTAAAGTATTAGCTTCCTGTAACTGGACCGTTTTAAACTTATCTTTGAACAAGGTCACTGAATCTATACGTTCAAAAATATTATTATTGACGCTTGGTAAGTAATGCTCATTGAATGGGCTGATTGCAAATATATTTTTGATTTTTGATTCTTGTTTATTCATCTTGCCCTCTGAGATTCAAACTTTCGTTCGTCAATTTAATGCCATCTATCATGCTTATGAACCATTATTACCTAAAATGGGTTATAAAGTGATAGCCATTCTAGTTATACCATGCAATTTGTATGCCACACAATCGGTTTGTTAAGCTATATATTTGCTGGTTGGAAGTTAGTAAATATCATAGAATTCATCTAAGTACTTCATATTTATTCAAATTGTAGTTCAAATGTACTATGATTTTTCATGTTGTTAAAATTTTATGCAGTTGGAGCGTGTTTTTACTTTCTGGTTTGATATTTGCATGTGAAAAGTTAGCTAAGAAACTTAAGATTTTACTTTCACCCCTAACGAAGCTTTTAAAGCTACAGTGGCCACCTAGACTAGCACTACTGGTCCTTGTAAAAATGTGGAGAGACTATGTTTGATAACAAATCAATACTCATTACGGGCGGCACTGGGTCATTTGGTCATAAGTATACAAAAACCATACTCGAGCGCTATAAGCCCAAGCGATTGATCATCTTGTCTCGAGATGAATTAAAGCAATATGAAATGCAACAGAAGTTCAACGTTCCCTGTATGCGATATTTTCTCGGTGATGTTCGGGATGGTGACCGTATGGAACAAGCCTTTCGTGATGTGGATTATGTCATACATGCTGCGGCAATTAAGCAAGTGCCTGCGGCCGAATACAACCCCATGGAATGTATAAAAACAAATATTTACGGCGCTGAAAATGTCATAAAGGCTGCGATTTCCAATAAAGTCACCCGAGTGATTGCGTTATCGACAGACAAAGCGGCGAACCCAATAAATTTATATGGCGCAACCAAATTGGCTTCGGATAAGTTATTTGTTGCTGCCAACAATATGGTGGGCGAGGGTAAAACACGTTTTTCAGTAGTGCGTTATGGTAATGTTGTTGGCTCTCGTGGTTCTGTGGTGCCTTTCTTTAAGTCGTTAATCGAAAGCGGCGCGGCGTCATTACCTATCACTCACGAAGAGATGACCCGGTTTTGGATCACCTTGCAAGATGGTGTCGACTTTGTGTTAAAAAACTTCAGCCGTATGCAGGGAGGAGAAATTTTTGTGCCTAAAATTCCCTCTGTACGTATTACTGAGTTAGCCTCCGCCTACGGCCCTTCATTAAAACAAGAGATTATAGGAATAAGGCCTGGTGAGAAGCTGCATGAGATCATGTGCCCTCGCGATGACTCACACCATACTATTGAGTTTGACGATCACTATGTGATCACGCCTAGCATTACCTTTTTTGGTAAAGAACATAATTATCATACTAATCTCTTGGGTGAGGTCGGCAATCTGGTAGAGATGGGGTTTGAGTATAACTCTGGAAATAACGGACATTTCTTAACCCAAGCTGAGATCACAGCAATGGACAAAAACGCATGATCCCCTATGGCAAGCAGCACATATCCCAGCAAGATATTGATCTAGTAGTGCAAGTGTTGAAGTCGGATTATCTTACCCAAGGCCCAAAAGTACCTGAGTTTGAGCGTGTGTTATGTAGTTATACAGATGCCAAGTATTCGGTCGTTTTTAATAGTGCAACCTCTGCGCTTCATATCGCCTGCTTAGCGTTAAATGTTGGGCCTGGTGATCTGGTATGGACCAGTCCGATTACCTTTGTCGCCTCAGCCAATTGCGCATTGTATGCGGGGGCCGATATTGATTTTGTTGACGTTGACTTTGCCACTGGAAATATGTCCGTCGATGCCTTAGCTACTAAGTTAATAAAGGCAAAAGAAGCAGGGCGATTGCCTAAGGTGATTATTCCTGTGCACTTAGCTGGTCACAGTTGTGATATGGCAGCAATTCATGCCTTGGCATCTCAGTATTCTATTAAGATAATAGAAGATGCTTCTCACGGTATTGGTGGGCACTTTGGTTCAAAAAAAATCGGCGCCTGCCAATACAGCGATATTTGTATTTTTAGTTTTCATCCGGTGAAAATTGTCACCAGCGCAGAAGGCGGGGCCGCCATGACCAATAGTCATGAGATAGCCGAAAAAATGCGCTTACTTAGAAGCCATGGCATTGTGAAAGACACTCAGCATTTGTTAAGGCCGGATGAAGGGGATTGGTATTATGAGCAGCAAGATTTAGGCTTTAATTACCGTATGACCGAATTGAGTGCCGCCCTTGGGATCAGCCAAATGAGCAATATCGATGCCTTCGTTGCTAAGCGCAATGAGTTGGCAAGTGATTATTGCAGCCAATTAGCAGATTTACCCTTAATGACGGTTACTCCTATCGAGAATAGTCATAGTGCCTACCATTTACAAATTGTCTTGTTCGACAAAGATATAGATAGAAAGCAAGTGTTCAATTCCATGCGTGCGGCTAATATTATGGTGCATGTGCATTACTTTCCGGTGCATTTACAGCCGTATTATCTTTCCCTTGGTTTTAAAGAACATGACTTCCCGCAGGCCGAAGCCTATTATCGCCAGTGTTTAACCTTGCCATTATTTCCTGATTTGACGTCGGAACAACAAAGGTTTGTTATTGATGAACTTAAAAGGTGCTTGTAATGAATGTCGCCTTTATTCCTGCCAGAGGCGGCAGTAAACGCATCCCGCGCAAGAACATTAAATTGTTTAAGGGAAAACCTATCATTGGTTACACCATAGAGGCAGCACTGCAAAGTGGTTGCTTTGAACAGGTCATAGTATCCACTGATGATGATGAGATTGCTGCTGTTGCTGAGAGTTTTGGGGCTATAGTACCTTTTCGCCGGCCCGCTGAATTTGCAAACGATCATGCGACAACGATGCAAGTCGTCATTCATGGTATAGATTGGATGCTTAGGAATGGCTTAGCACCGAAAAAAATGTGCTTAATGTACGCCACTGCGCCCTTTATCACTCCGGTCTTGCTACAGGAAAGTTTAGCCTTATTGGATGCCAATCCAAATAAGCATTATTGTTTTGCTGTCACCGAGTTCGCCGCCCCTATCCAACGTGGCTTCAGTGTTTCTCCAGCAGGTGATATTGAAATGTTTCAACCAGAGCATCTGACTACTCGCTCGCAAGATCTTATCAAGGCCTACCATGATGCAGGGCAATTTTATTGGGGTAAAACCGACGCTTTTCTAAAAAACTTGCCTGTATTTTCTGCTCATTCAGTTCCCTATTTATTACCCCAGCATTTGGTGCAGGATATTGATACTCTGGACGATTGGCATAGAGCTGAGTGGTTATTTGCAATGCAACAGAAAGAAAAGATATAACACTTTGCTGTAGTTATTCTGTACTGTTCAATGATTTCAGTGTGTTTTATTTCAGGTTTAAAGACAAAGGTATCCTCATGATTAACATAAATGGCAGACATATTGGTGATGCCCAGCCAACTTATATTATTGCAGAGTTATCAGCTAATCATGGTGGCTCCCTTGAGCAAGCTAAAATCATGATCCAAAAAGCTAAGCAGGCAGGGGCAGATGCGGTAAAGATCCAAACCTACCGTGCAGATACTATAACTTTAAATTGCGACAAGGCTGATTTTCGACTGCCGTCCGGCAACGCTTGGGAAGCCCACAACACCTTATATGCGCTCTATCAAGAAGCCTATACGCCATGGGAGTGGAATAAGGCTTTGTTTGAAGAAGCCCGGCGCATAGGAATTACCTTGTTCTCTTCTCCCTTTGATGAAACCGCTGTCGATTTATTGGAATCATTAAATGCGCCAGCATACAAGATAGCTTCTCCCGAAATTACTGACATAGGTCTACTTAAATACGTGGCGCGAACAGGTAAACCCATTATTTTATCGACAGGTATAGCAGATTTAGCCGACATTGAATTAGCCGTAGAAACTTTACGTGCAAATGGCTGTGAAGCGTTGGCCATTCTCAAATGCACCACGGCGTATCCTACGCCTTACTCTGAATGTAATTTACGTACCATTGCTGATATCGGCAAGCGATTTAGCTGTGTGGCTGGATTATCGGATCATACTTTAGGGCTTGCATCACCGATAGCTGCAACCGCATTAGGTGGGAAAATTATTGAGAAACATTTTATTCTGGATAAAACGGATAATTCAGTTGATGCCTTTTTCTCTCTCGATGAACACGAATTTTCACAGATGGTGACTGAGGTTCGCAACGCTGAGCTTGCATTAGGCACTATCAGCTATGAGATTAGCGGTTCTGCAAACAAGAATAAACTAGCAAGACGTTCACTTTACTATTCACAAGCGATTAAAGCGGGTGAAGTGATTACCAATGAAAATGTGAAATCTGTTAGACCAGGTTTTGGCTTACACCCCAAACATTTTGACGCCATTCTGGGCTTAAGGCTAAAGCATGATGTTGAGTTTGGTGATCGCGTCTCTTTACTCGATGTTGACACAGAATAAAGGAAACAAAATATGTCTTCATATGTCGTTGTTGGTGCTGGGATCTGTGGTTTAACCGCAGCAATCTTGCTTGCTAAAAGGTTCGATAAAGTCATACTTGTCGAGCAAGCTCCCCATTGTGGAGGCTTACTTCAAACCGTGACTGATGACGCTGGACATAGTTATGATCAAGGAACTCATATACCTGAAACTACAGGAATTAAAGAGATTGATGACATATTATTTTGCGAGCAGCATTCGCAAAAATGGCAGTCCATCGATAAGTTGAGAACAGGTAACTATTTCGCCGGCAGTTGGGATCTTAATACTCAAACGATTGATGCAAGAAAACTACCACTAGAGCTATATCACCATGGCCTAGGTGAATTTATGGACTGCACAGATATTCCAAAAGATCTGGATATCGAGGCTTATCTAACCAAGAGTTTAGGAAGCACTTTTTATCAAGAATTGGCACTACCTGTGATAAGAAAATTGTATGGGCAGGATGTCGACCCAAGTACACTGACTGCAAAAACTGGGGTGAATTACTTCGGGGCAGGAAGGATCATCGCAAGCAATCAGCGCTTAACTGCATTGTTAAAACAAGACGCTGTTTTTGATGCCAAGTTGGGTTTTCACCATCAAGCAGAATATGAAAGCCAGCTGAGACAAAAAGGGGGGGAATTACCCGAATTTTATTATCCAACTACTGGCCAAAGAGTGCAGTTTTGGACTGATAGCTTATTGCAAAAAGCAAAAGAGTTAGGGGTTGAAGTGCTCACATCAACATCAGTCACTAAAATAGACCATGCTAATGGGAAGATACACGGACTTAAGCTCAGCAACGACAGGGTGATTGATTGTGGTTTTCTATTTTGGAGTGTACCTCCTGTCTTTGCTTTAAAGGCGGCTGAACTTGAGATAAAAAAGGCGAATGTTAGCTTCAGAACTGCCCATTTACTTCACTATACCTTCGATACACAGTTATTAAATACTCAGTCTCACTATATTTGGAACTGGGATCCGGCTATTCCCTTTTTTAGAGCAACACTTTATCAAAATCTATCAGCCGATCCATTATTTCAAGTAACACTCGAATATTTATCAGGAGCTCAAGATCACCATAAATATGGTTTAGAAGAGGGTATGAAAGATCTGCTCAAAATGGGCTTGATTTCTCCTGAAACAAAGTTAGTCTCAAGCCTAGAGCAAAAGATCGATAACACCTTTCCACTGCCGACATTTGAGTTCGCACAAGCAACACAAAATAATTATGATGCGTTAAATAACACATTAGATAATATTGTTATTTCAGGCCGATTCAGTGGTCAGTGTTGGTTGCAGGGTGATGTGTTGAGAAAAGCATATCATGATATTAATGCGCTCATAATTGAGTAAAAATACCAATGATAAATGTGCTTTTTATTTGCAATGGCGATCAACAAACAGGTTTTGGGCATGTGTCCCGTTGCCTAAACATCGCTAGTGAACTGCTTAGACTAAAGGCAAATTTATCTATCCAATTTCAAGGAAGTTACGGTGATTTCGCAAGTAAGGCCATTAGCTCAGCCGGTTTTGTTCATGGTAATCATGAACCACTGCAACAGCTAGAGGGCGTTTCGTTAGTGTTTGTTGATGATTATCATATTACTGAGACAAGACTCAATAGCTTTAAACAAGCGGGATGTGCCATTGCTATAATCGATGACTTTGATATTTTTTGTTGGCCTAGTATCGATTTAATCATTAACTTTCGATTTTTAGCCGAAAAATTATATCGCAGCAATGGTAAACATCTTCTAGGTTTAAAGTATTTTCCCGTTAAATCATCGTTAATAACACTTAGGCAATCACGTCTCGAACAGCAATGTCATGATAAAAATCTTTGTAATATATTGGTCTTTATCAGTGGAACAGAGAGTGGAGATAGTGGTAAAAATATTGTATTGGCCCTGGATAAAATCGTTAGTAATAGCAACATATACTGGCTTACAACGATAAACCATGATGTTGAGTTGAAGCACAATACATTGAAAAAAATAGACTATGTTAATGATATGTATGAGCTGTATAAAGATGTCGATGTGGTGTTTTCTGGCGGGGGATTATCTAAATATGAAGCGGGTTTTTGCATTATCCCAAATGCAGTTATTTCTCAGACAGCAATGCAGCAGCAAGATACTGACATTTTAGCTCAGCATAACTTATGTTTTGATTTGGGCATTACTGAGCATATGGATCAAGATACCTTACAAGAAAACATTTCGTATTTTTTGTCGCCAAAAGTGTTAAATGCGCAACGTAATGCTCTGAAGACCCATTACGATAGCCAGTCACTTCAATCTGTCGCTTCAAGGGTACTGGCCTTGATAGATGAAAGAACAAAGTAAACCAGTTGAAATCCAGTGTTGAAAACTCATTAGACAAGTTAAGAGATTAAATGATGATTAAGGATCTAAAGGCGCACTATCAATTACTTTATGCTCAGTCGGGTGATTCTCCGGCTGCCGTGCAATATCCAACCCATGACTCACAAGTCGTCAGGTTTTCAATATTAAGTCACGGCATAGATAAGACCTGCAATATCATTGATTTAGGATGCGGTTTGGCTGACATGCTGCCTTACTTAAGACAAAATGGATTCACTGGTAAGTATTTAGGCTGTGATTTTGTCCCTGAGTTTATTGAACTTGCTAAAGGAAAGTATGGCGAAGATCTCAACGCGAAATTCATGGAATTCAATATCTTACAAGATGAGATACCCACTGGATATGACTATGTGCTCATAAGTGGAATATTCAATAATAAGATAAAAAATAATCAAGAGTTTATTGAACTTGCGCTCAAAGAGTCCATGGCTAAAGTTAATATCGGTGTGGTGTTTAATGCCCTATCTGACTATGTTCAATATCAGGATGAAACACTCTTTTACATCAGCCCTTTATCATTGTTTGATTATTGCAAACGCAACATCACGCCATACGTGACCCTTAAACACGATTATTTGACTAAGCCAGGCGGTTTTCCCTATGAATTTACTATGTCGTTAAGGCATAAGGAAGCGTCGTGATCTTGAGCATTATGCAACCCACGTATTTGCCTTGGATGGGGTATTTTGACCTCATTGACATTGCGGACAAATTTGTATTTTTGGATAATGTGCAGTTAGAGCGCAGTGGATGGCAAGTGAGAAACCGCATACGTTCATCGCAGGGGGAACTTATGCTCAGGGTCGCTATTGCGACCCCTAAAAGATTCGATGAGACATTAATACATCAGACCCAATTCGTTACTGGTCATCCTTGGCGTAAAAAGCATTTAAAAAGTATTCAAATGAACTACCAAAAGGCACCTTATTTTGCCCAGGTTTACCCCTTGTTAGAGAGCCTTTATCAAAAAGATGAAACCTCTCTCAGTCAATTTAATATTAGTGTCATTAACGCGCTGTGCACTTTTATGGGTATAAACACGCCTAGAATGCTAGCGTCTGAATTAGTCGATATAGAAGGTATTAAAGATGCGCGGCTGACCTCTATATGCAAACACTTAGATGCAGATCAATATTTATCTCCCTTGGGGGCCATGGCCTACATAGAACAAGAGTCTTCAGGTGGGGATTTGGGGGAAAATGGCATCGATGTTTTTTATCATCAGTTTGTACATCCACAATATACACAGGTATATGATGGTTTCATCTCGCACCTTAGCATCATAGACGCCTTATTTAATTTAGGGCCCCAAAACACGGTGACATTAATTCGCCAATTTCGACAAGCACCAATTAATTACACAAGCCTTCCAAGATGAAGTCACTTATCTTGTCGTGTGAGGGCTTATCGGTGTTGTTTAGGGCGTTGAGAATAGTGATAATATTTAAGGAAACCTAATTATGTGGAAAGAGTTAGTCGAGTCTATTTCTAATGATATGGATAATGTTGATGAGTGTTTCCGTCCTACGCACTTTTGGCGAATGGGGGCAGAGTATTTACAACAAGATTTGGATACTTATGGCATCACCAAGTTCAGATCATTACCTAGTACATTAGGTTATTTTGTACCGACATATTTATTCAATGGCATGATCACAGAGCCGAAAAAGTATGCTGAGCTTGCTAGCCGCTGCCAAGATATTGTTGTTACGCCTAAAGCTAAACTCTTTATGACAGATTTTCTTTCTGGTGAAAGTCAAGCCAGGGCAGACTTTAGGGTCTATCTTGCGAGTCAATCAAATCGTGCACCTTACACTGAACACTTTTCGGAATCTAAAGTGGGTGAACCGGTAGAGCATTTTGAATTCGAAGGGCGCAACTACAGCCGATCAAGTTTAAATTATTTGTTAGGGATAAATTTTTTAAAACAGCACATCTCTGATTTATCGGTAAAAACAGTGGTTGAAATTGGTGGTGGTTTTGGTTCATTAGGTGAAATTTTATTAAGTGATGAGCGTAATGACACTTTTTATATTAATGTAGATATTCCTCCTACATGCATATTTTCAACTTTTTATCTTCAGTCCGTTTTTGGCCAGAGTCATGTTGCGGACTATAGTGTGCTATCAAAACAAGCTTTGGTTATTGATGACCTTAGAAGCAAGCATAAAGCCGCCATTATGTGTCCATGGCAATTGCCTAGCTTGGAAGGAAAGATCGATTTATTCGTTAATTTTATCTCTTTTCAAGAAATGGAGCCTGATATAGTTGAGAATTATTTGAGCGAAATAGACAGGTTACAAAGTACTTACATACTCTTAAGAAACTTGAGGGAAGGAAAGCAGCTTGCGCACGATGATTCACAGGTCGGTGTTAAAAAAGCAATAAAATCAGATGACTATGATAAGTTCTTACCTGATTATGAGTTGCTGGCAACCAATGTGCTGCCTTTTGGCTATCAAACCATAGATGGATTTCACTCAGAGCTACGCCTTTATCGGCGTAAACAACCTAAACTCGGATGAAAATATGAATAAATATCATTAAAATAGTAAAAAATCCAAATATTTACATTCAAACTTAAACTTTGCGCTGACAACAAGAATAACTCAGTTAGCGGTGCAAAGAACTATTTGATATGTATTTATTATCCAGAGGAGAAGTTAAGTAACAATTAGCCATCTTAATTGCTTAACATCGCACACTCTAGGTTTTTCCAATTCAATACTTGTTCAGCTAAGATGTTAGATAATGATTATAGAATAATATAGATGATTGGTTTGATTTCACAAAGAGAAGTAAGATGTTTACATTTGCTTGAAAAATCTACATGAACTGAATATTTCTGATTTAAATTCAAGTGCTGCGGCAGTGCTTATTATCGAATGTAATGTCCCGTTTTATATTCGATAATAGCTTAGGGTATTTTAATTTAGTAAGAATGGTGTCCCAGGCAGGATTCGAACCTGCGACCTATCCCTTAGGAGGGGATTGCGCTATCCAGCTGTGCCACTGGGACTTTGGAGGCCATTATATAAAAATATCAGCAAAAAGATACGAGCTTTAAGCAAAAAAAGTGATAACTGATTAAAACTTAAGCTCAATGTGGTTTTGATATCTCGATTGACAGCTTATCTGAGATTTTTGTTGTTTAATAGTTATCAAACTAGCCATGCATACACATTACTGTGAACATGGCTATTGTGAAGGCGCATTTGCTCAGGGCTAATGATTAGCGCCTTAGATTATGGCCAGCGTAAGGCTATAGTTTAAGGGCAATATCTTGTAGCTGAATATTATCAGCAGCGCCCATGCCAACTATGGCCGCAGTGGCTGTGTCTTCCGACACTTGATCAATAGTGATACTGGTTTGGCTCTGGGTTGCTATGGTTCTCATGTTGTTGAGCCTGTCAGGGATGTTCTGCTGCAGGATAATTTGAAATTTATCACCGGTTTGCACACCATTTTTGCGGCCAAGGTTAATAATAATCCTTTCTCCTTGGCGAGCGATGATCTGCCCCAGTAGCGGGCGGCAACTTAGCTCCTCATCCAGTGACAGGCTACTTTCTTGAAAAAGTTGGATCATGCTTTGTCCATAAGCGGAATCCCAGAAATGCTGACTACTAGGGGAAACCGTTTCCTGAAGCTCAAATTCCCACGGAGCAGTGTCTGAAAAGGATTTACTCCAGACGATTTCGCCACTGATCCCATGGTACAAGGTAAGTTTAAAGCTGAATTGCCTAATGGCGGGTTCAGACACAAAGCCTAAATAGGAACTACGGCCTTCTTGCAATGAAATATCTAAAATCTCAGGTTGGAGTAAGTACTGACTGTCGGTGATTTCACCCAACCATGTCGGGATCCGGTAGCCTTTAAAATTCGATAAAGTATTAGCTTGGTCGAGTTTCTCATTGGCGTGAATTCGCATAAAGCTATAATTTGATTGAGCATTGATAACATTGCCTAATTTTTGAGATACAGCTTGCTCAAATTTCGCGAGCTGACCATACCTAAGTTGAGATCTGTCGGCGATTAATGCCTGTGGCAAGATGATGGCGGCTTTTAAGGTTTGCTTTTGACACTGGGCATTGGTTTCTTGATCTGAAAGCTCAAGGGCTAGCACTACAGTAAGAATATTATTTCTGACTGACTCACTGACCAAGACGATGTTATCGGCTACGCCCATTCTTTGCATAGAGAAAGAATCCTGAGTCAATCTGCCTTGTTCTATTTTTTGCTCGCTGTTGAAATTAACCCCTGCTTTTAAGCTAGCGTAATTTAAGGCCTGACTTATGGCATCTTCCCGAGCCTTGTCAAAATCATCATTTACAATACGGGCTTTGCCAGTGACCTCAATTTGCTCGCTATAAGCTTGAGTGATAAATATCAAACTACAAAGGCTGACTAAGGCAAGAGTAATATGACGCTTAAGTGGCTTAAGTTTGCGTTGAGAAAAGTTGAATTCCTGTGCTTTCATGTTGAAGCCTCGTGCATGACCATTAATGTGTATTGCTGCTGTGTATGCTTGCTGCATAAATATTGCATCATGAATACTTTAGGCACTTAAATGTAAAATGAATAGCAGACTAGCCGTTCAGTTTTAGCGCTAAGCATTATGACGAAATAGTGACTCTTAATGCAGCTTAAGTATCTTACAAGCAATTTTTACGCCAAAAAAATATTTTCCCTGTTCACGTTAGAGGCTAACGGCTTCACTCATCTTATCCATAAAGATCGGCCTACTTGAGCCGATAAAGAGTCAATATCATAGAAGTTAACACTCACATTCTAGGCTAACTATAGCAAGAGCCGATATCAGATAGCTTAATCCAGATGTAAGCTAGATTAGAGTTCATATTCAATGACCCTAAGTATTAGGTTCTGTTACTGGGTTGAGTTAGATTGTTTTTTCTAGCCAACAAGTTATTTTGGCTTGAAAATTGCTTGTTAAAATTAGTTTTTAGGCATATGTCTAAATTTTGCCGTTTGACTCAATGTCACTGAGATAAAGGGCAGGGCAATGAATACTCGTGTCATCCAAAGGAATTTGCTAATGCAAAAATTTACCGTGGTAACCATCATCTTGTTTTTAGGAGCCTGCGCGCGCCAACCGGCAGATCTCTCATTTAACAATCAGGGCCATGTTGTGAATCCAAACAATACAGAGCCGGTTGCCAAATTGAAGCTTTCCTATGACATCAATGAAGCTGGGTTGTCACCTAAGGGGCAAGTCAATGTGCTTGCTGAGAAGTTAGTGAATGAGCTTGTGGTACATAATGATGCGCTCAGAGCGGATCAGCCCCTACTTGTGACTACACCTGTGATGCTTAATAGTTTCGATAATACTAATGATCTTGGATTGCAATTACAGCAAGGCATGATTGCAGCATTTCATGCCCATGAATTTAACCTGGTGGATATGAATGTGGCTGAATCACTAAGATCCACTCAGCAAGGAGAATTTATATTGAGCCGGGACTGGCAACACCTACCTTCAGACTTACCAGTGTCACATGTGGTGGTATCGAGCATGAGTTTTACGCCAGAAGGATTAGTGGTGAATGCCAGAGTTGTGGATGTGAGTAATAATCGCGTCGTTTCAGCGGCGCAATCTTTTGCGTCGAATGTGACACTGTCTGGGTATTTGGTGCCATCGAATAAAATTATCTCCCGCGATGGCGTGCTCTATCGTCATGAAACAGAAGGTAAAGAAAGCTTAGGGGTGAGGAAATAACCATGAGATTAACTATTTTGCTTGTCTGCGTTTTATTATCCGCTTGTTCTTCTGGTGACAGGTATGTTCAATGGGAAACTGAAGCCCCATCAAACTTTCCTAAATTGACTGCCATTGGCTATGCGCCACTGGCAACTCAGCCCTCAGATAGTCAAGCTCACAGAGTGCTAATGGCAATGCAAGCATCTAAAGTCGTGGCATATCGTGAATTAGCTGAGCAAGTGTACGGTCAAAAGATCACCGCGAACTCAAGTGTGAGTGATTGGTTGCTAACAGATGATAATGTAAAGGCCAATGTCTCTGGATTAATCCGTGGTGCTAAGGTGGTGAAAAGTTATCCGTCTGGCGAGCATTACGTCACTGAATTGGAGCTAGACTTCTCTCTTGTTTGGGCGTTATACGAACAGCAAAATCGCCCTAAAAAAGTGAAAGATGTTACCTACTTTTAGGTCTACAACAATTGATAAATAAAAAAGCCGCTGATGCGGCTTTTTTATTATTTATTGGTTCAAAGTAACCGTTAAGCTTTGTACCCATCGCCGAGACTGGAAATAGTGGAAGTCTTGCCTTTATCATTATAAGTTAGGCTTGTTGCATTACGACTGACTTGTAGCGCTTGAGAGAAACGATTTAGGCTGGCAATATTGAGCTCAATTAGGCTGGCATTTTGCTTGTTATTATCTTGGCACTCTTTGAGTAATGCTTTAGTTTGAGCCACTTTTTCTATTAGGCTTGCTTCAGTGCTTAGTAATTTATTTTCTGAGTGGTTTGCCAGTTTAGTGTCATTCATCTGCAATTCGTTTAAACACTGAAGTTTATCTTTCGCCAAGTTCATGAGTAAATCGGCATCACGTTGGTGCAATGCTTGAGTTTCCTCGGCTATCAGTGTTTTTAACTTAGCAAGAATACCAAGCTGATAAGCTAGCAGTTTGAGAAGTTCAGTCATAGGTTACTCAATATGTGTCACTTTGAAAAGTAAGGTAATAAGAGTAACAATTAGCATCCGAACTTAAGCAAAACAGCTAATCTAATGTGCTTAAGCATGACTAATCTTACTCGACATCAAGCCCCAGCTCACTGAGCTCGGCCTCAAAACTGGCAATATTGGCTGCCAATTTTTCTGGGTCAACAGTATAACGACCTTCTGAAATCGCTAATTTGATTTCAGCTACCTTTTTTTGATCAACTTCAGGTATGGAAGACATTTTAGCTTGCGCACTTTGAAGTTGCTGAGCTTGTGAGGTGATACTCACTGAGTCTGTTTTTACATTCGAGGTGCTTGGCTTGGCCGCAGTTTCAGAGGCTTTAGCAGCCATATCCCTATTGGATCTTAACTGTGTTGTGCTTGTATTTAGCTTGTTAATATCAATTGCCATGGTAGGCTCCAGCGTGAATAAGTCAATTTCTCTAACAGGGTATCGGCCGTTAAAATGTAAACTGTAATCTATTTTACATTTTTACTTCAACTTCGCCAATCCCTGTGACTTGAGCATCTAACTCTCTGTTCGAAATGCTGTTCTTCACCCTAATAGTATCGCCTTCATTGCCATCATTAAGTGCTTCTCCTGAGGTTTTTATGACAATATTTTCAGTTCGGGCAAAAATAGAAACCGGATCTCCCTTACACACAAAGCATAAATTACCACTGAGAATAGGAGCGTCTTTGGCCACCCTTCGCTTTACTCTACTGCCAATAATTTGTTCTATCTCAGTAAAGAATTGCCCACGTAAGCTGTATTGATCAACGAAAGCTATATTAAGGCTATCACGAGTAATTAACGCCCCTGGCGATAACACATTGTCTGCAACGACAACGGGGTACAATATTTCTACTCTGACAGAAATATACACTTGCCAAAGATAATTTAAGCTTGGCGCATGGCAGCTGAGTTTGACCGTGTTATTTCGGCCTATCTCTCGCTCTGATGCTAACTCTACAACTACGGCTGATGAACACGCCGGTGGAGCGAGGCGACCATCAATATTTTGGGGGGTGATGATCACCTTAGCGTTGCTTGGCGCGTCAATTTTATTAGCAACGGCATCTTTAGCTAATGCTGTTAATGCCGATATTGTAGGGACATGGGTGACTTCACTCGATAAAACGGGCAAAGTTTGTAGGGATAATAATAAAGCGATAAAAATTTTTACTTTCATAATGAAGAGACTAGCGTGTTTTGCCAGAATACACCTATACTTTGAATTATTGATGTTGAATGCCTGTTTAACGTGATTGAAATTAAGTCATAAACTTGACGTATTGGTTACTCTTACTAACGTAAACATGTATATAATGATAAATTGATGGATAACAAGCAATTTATATGCCGATATATTTGATTGTTCAGGGTTATCTGGCTTAAAAAGCGAGCTTACAGATCCACTTCCATAATCTATGCTACAAGTTAATATTGCTATATTTGGCGTTAGCAGCCCATGGGTGTAAACAGCCGAAAATTACAATAACCGTGCCCTTAAGGGGATAGCTTTCACAAACAACAAGGCAATGTTATGTCGAGTATTCTTGATTCAGTTAACAAACGCACCCAATTGGTAGGACAGAACAGACTAGAGCTGTTGCTGTTTAAGCTAAACGGTCGTCAACGCTTTGGAATTAACGTGTTTAAAGTTAAAGAGGTACTACAATGCCCACCTTTAACCTCATTGCCTAAGCTGAATCCTTTTGTAAAAGGGGTGGCGCACATTAGAGGTTCAACTATTTCCGTTATCGATTTGAGCGCGGCAACAGGTGGACGTCCATTAACAAGCACCAAAGATTGTTTTATTATTATTTCCGAATACAACCGAAGTATTCAAGGATTTTTAGTGAGCTCAGTTGAGCGTATTATTAACACTAATTGGGCAGATATAATGCCACCCCCTCAAGGAGCGGGTCGGTATTCCTACTTGACAGCCGTAACCGAAATCGAGGGTGAACTGGTTGAAATTTTGGACGTTGAGAAAATTCTTGATGAAATATCTCCCGTTAAAACAACCATCAGTGCGGAAGTCAGTGAACAAATCACCTTAGATAAAGAACAGAATTATCACATCATGGTGATTGATGACTCGGCGGTCGCTCGCAAGCAGATCATTCGCTCTTTAGAGTCGCTTAATTTGCAAATCGATACCGCCAAAGATGGCAGAGAAGCGTTAGAGAAGCTTAAAGCCATTGCCAAGGAAATGGATGATGTTTCTAAGGAAATACCGCTAATTATTTCGGATATTGAGATGCCCGAAATGGATGGCTATACCTTAACGGCAGAAATCCGAGATGACCCTAAGCTTAAGCACATCAAAGTGGTGCTGCATACTTCCTTAAGCGGGGTCTTTAATCAGGCCATGGTGCAAAAAGTAGGGGCAAATGATTTTATTGCCAAATTTAATCCTGATGAACTGGCTGCTGCGGTGAATAAACATTTAAGCTTGTAATGCATCCACTTGAAAATGTTGAACCACAAATCTGATTTTGAACTACATTAAATAGAAGCGTTTGATAGCGAGTGGCTAACCACAAATCAGTGGTTTATGAGTTTATTTTGGGCTCAAAATGATTAGGAAATGAATGTGACTGACAAAACGCTCGATGAAGCAGAATACAATCAATTTAGACTGTTTTTGGAACAGCACAGCGGCATAGTGTTGGGCGATAACAAGCAGTACTTAGTAAGAAGTCGCCTTGCGCCTTTGATGGGAAAGCATAATTTGCCTTCATTAACTGAAGTGGTTAAGCATTCCATGAAGCCTTCTGAAAGACAATTGCGTGCAGAAGTCATCGATGCCATGACCACAAATGAGACATTATGGTTTAGGGATAGGTATCCTTTCGAGCTCCTCAACAATGTGCTGTTACCTGAATACAGTAAATTAGGCCGACCTTTAAAAATTTGGTCCGCAGCGTGTTCATCGGGACAAGAGCCCTATTCGTTAGCCATGACAATTTTAGAATATCAGCAAAAGAAGCCGGGGGCATTAGCTGGAAGTGCCAGTATTCAAGCAACAGATTTATCACCAACTATGCTTGAACGTTGTAAAAATGCTGAATATGATGGTCTGGCCTTGGCTCGAGGTCTATCCGATGAACGCAAGCGTCAGTTTTTTGATCCTCTGCCTACGGGGAATATGAAGCTTAAAGATAATGTGAAACGTTTGGTGAATTTTCGCAGTCACAATTTGCTGGAAAGTTATACTTTACTGGGGAAGTTCGATATTATTTTTTGTCGTAATGTGCTCATTTATTTTGCCCCAGAGGCAAAGGCAAAAATTTTGCGGCAATTTGCTGCCGCTTTAAATCCCAGGGGCATTTTGTTTCTCGGTGCATCTGAGTCAATTGCTGGTCTGACAGAAGAGTTTGATATGGTGCGCTGTAATCCGGGTATTTATTATCAGAAGAAGACCTAGGATAGCTAAACTAGACAGTTTATAGCTTGACTCAACACAAAAAAACGCTGAATTATTCAGCGTTTTTTCATTTCATAAATAATAGGCACTTCAAGTTTAATATGTTGGCATGAGCCTTGCTTTGTTTTCATTAGTTAGCTGATGGAGGCAAAATTATGGCGATTAACTTCGAAAATGCATTAGGTGTACACCAATACTCTTTAGGGATCCGCTCACAACGAGCCGAAGTGCTATCGAGCAATATCGCCAATGCCAATACCCCTCACTATAAAGCTCAAGATGTCGACTTTGCGTCGGCGATGCAAAGTGCACGGTCACATCAGAAAGGCCTATCCATGAGTAATACCTCGGAAAAGCATTTTGATTTAACCAGCTTAACTCAACAACATATTAAGTACCGAGTGCCGAATCAACCTGATACAGGCGATGGCAACACGGTTGATATTCAAAAAGAGCAGTCTTCATTTATGCAAAATGCGTTGGAATACCAAATGTCTTTGGGATTTCTTGAAGGCAAATTCTCAGGCATGAGAAAAGCGCTGCGAGGTGATTAATCATGAGTTTATTTAATATTTTTGATGTTTCAGGATCGGGTATGGCGGCCCAGTCCATACGCTTGAATACCACGGCAAGTAATATCGCCAATGCGGATTCTGTTTCAAGCAGCGTAGATAAGACGTATCGAGCTCGGCACCCCATTTTTGAAGCTGAACTTAATAAGGCTCACGATCAACAAAATGGCACTAAAGGTGTCCAGGTTAGGGCTATCGTGGAAAGTGATAAACCTTTACTCAAGGAATATTCTCCAAGTCATCCTATGGCCGATGGTGATGGTTTCATCTACAAACCGAATGTGAATGTCATGGAAGAAATGGCTGATATGATTTCAGCATCTCGTTCATACCAAATGAATGTCCAAGTTGCCGATGCGACTAAAACCATGCTGCAGCAGACACTTAGGATGGGTAAATAATATGTTTATTCAAGGAGATAACCTATGAGCATAGTCAATCCGTCAAGTCAGTCATTGCCACAAGCGACGGCGAAATCTTCGACAATAGCCAACAACCCGCAAACGAGTGTTGCCTCGGCCGCGAATACAGAGTCGACCAAAACAGGGAATCCATTCCTTGATGGTATTCGTTTACCGACTGAGTCGGCCATACCTGAGGCGAAAGATCAGTCACTGACACAAAAAGACTTTTTTGCACTGTTAAGCCAACAGTTGTCAATGCAGGATCCATTTAAGCCGGTTGATAATGATCAGATGATCCAGCAGATGGCATCCTTCTCAACCGTAGACGGTATTACTAAGCTTAACGAAGAGATTTTAAATCTCACGAGTGTGACCAGCTCTAGTCAGGCATTACAAGCCTCTGGTCTTGTTGGTCGTAAAGTACTCATACCATCAGATACTGGTTACCTGTCTTCTGAAAGCCCGAGCATTAATGGTGTGATCAGTACGCCAGAAAAAATCAGTGACATCACTGTCAGGATTGAAGACTCCAAAGGTCAATTAATTCAAAGTTTTAAAGTGGACGGCAGTGCTGGTGGCAATGTCGATGTGTCATGGGATGGCTTAGATGCTGAAGGCTTGCCCGTTGCTGGCGGCGAATATCAGATTAAAGCCAGCGGAAAGGTAGATGGCAAGGCACAAGACTTACCCGTTTCTACTTATGCCCATGTCACCAGTGTTTCTCTGGGGACCGCGAGTTCAGGAGCAATATTAAACTTACGAGGGCTAGGTGGCATTAAACTTGCTGATGTTCTAGCAGTAACAGAAGCATAGTTTGGCGAGTTTTAATCGATAATACGCATGGTTATTATAAAAATGTCGTTAGTGGTACAGAATTAGGTAAGAGGTGAATTATGTCGTTTAACATTGCACTCAGTGGCATTGCTGCCGCGCAGAAAGACTTAAATACAACAGCAAATAATATTGCGAACGTTAACACTATCGGTTTTAAAGAGTCGCGAGCAGAATTTGCTGACGTTTATGCTAATTCTATTTTCTCTAATGGTAAGACAGCAGTGGGTGGCGGGGTAACCACGACCCAAGTGGCGCAGCAATTCTCTCAAGGCAGCCTGCAATTTACCAGTAATGCATTAGATTTGGCGATTAGTGGTGGTGGCTTTTTTGTCACTTCTGCCAATATCGATACCTCTCAAGATCAATCTTTTTCACGAGCTGGTGCATTTAAAGTTGATTCAAATAATTACATGGTGGACTCGGCAGGTAATTTTTTGCAAGCATTCCCAGTGGATGAAACTGGTAGCTCAACCTCAGTGAGCTTAACAACCACCAAACCTGTGAAAATACCTGATACTGCAGGTAGTCCGGTAAAAACAAGCTCTATTGGCATGCAGATGAATTTAAACTCAGGTGACAAGGTGTTAGATCCAGCAGCATTCGATCCAACAGATTCTAAAACATTCAATAAGTTAACGTCTGTAACTATGTTTGATTCATTAGGTGAATCTCATGTTATGACCAGCTACTTTGTGAAACCCACCAATGGCTCATATACAGGTGAAAGTAACTGGGTTGTCTTCTATGCTGTAGATGGTAAACAGGTTGACCTTGCTGGGACTGATGTTGGTACCTATCAGACAGATACCGATGGCGATCGTATCGCTGATACGCCACAGCTCGCTCAAACGGCTGGTGGCTGGCGTGGATCTGTGCTTAAGTTTAATGATGTAGGCGCCTATACTGGCAGCGATCCAGCAGTACTAACCACTGAGGCCTTAGGGTTACCTGGCGCAGGTATTTTAGGCCCAGGCGCCGATGGTACCCAAACACTGAGTATCGCGTTTAATAACCCCACTCAATACTCATCAAACTTTGAAGTGACAGAGCTTACCCAAAACGGCACTACAGTTGGCCGCTTAACTAACGTCTCCATTGGCTCCGATGGACTGGTGATCGCTAAGTACAGTAACGGCTCTACAGTGCCACTAGCTCGAGTAGCCTTAGTGCGTTTTGCCAACGAGCAAGGGTTGACTCAGGTGGGAAATACCTCTTGGAAAGCCAGCTTAGATTCAGGCCCGGCGCTTGCGGGTGAAGCTAATAGCGGCACATTTGGTAGCATTCGTTCATCAGCTTTAGAGCAGTCGAATGTTGATTTGACCACAGAGCTTGTAGATTTAATCTCTGCTCAGCGTAACTTTCAGGCGAACTCGAGAACCTTAGAAGTGAATAATACCTTGCAGCAAACCATACTGCAGATCCGCTAACCTTATTCAGAGGTTAACTTTAGGAGCGGCTCAGGACACTGAGTCGCTCTTTTTTTCTAATTGTCTTCTCATCTGCTCTCTGTAGCCAACCTCAGTTGTTATTTCTCTGCTTTCTTAATAAAACCTAAACTTGGCACAATGTTTGCTTTTATCTTGTTATCACCCTTTCACTGCAAAAACTTGACGGAGCAACAGATGGACAAATTTCTTTATGTTGCCATGAGCGGCGCTAAACAAAACATGAGCGCACTTGCGGTACGAGCCAATAACTTGGCCAACGCCAACACCGATGGTTTTAAGTCTGATTTAACTCAGGCCCGCTCTATGCAGGCCTTTGGTGAAGGTTTGCCCTCTCGTGTCTTTGCGATGACAGAAATAGCCACCTCAGATTTTAAAGCTGGCGCCCTGAAAACCACCGGCCGTGATCTTGATATCGCGGTCAAAGGTGATGGCTGGATAGCCGTACAGGCTCCCGATGGTTCAGAAGCTTACACTCGCTCTGGTGGACTTAAATTTGACAATACGGGTTTGCTACTTAATAGCCGCAATAACCCTGTCATGGGCAATTCAGGTCCTATCGTCTTGCCTTTGCCCATTGATAAATTACAAATATCACCGGATGGGATCATTTCAATCCGACCACAAGGCGCCACTGCGGAGGTTATCGAAGAGGTGGCTCGCATCAAGCTAGTTAATCCTGATAACTCACAAATGATGCGTGGTGAAGATGGACTTTTTCGCCTGACCTCAGGGGACGTGGCGGCAAAAGATCCCAGCGTGCAAGTTGAAAGTGGTGCCATTGAAGCAAGCAATGTCAACCCAGTTGAAGAAATGGTGGCGTTAATCAGTATCCAACGTCAGTACGAAATGCAAGTGAAGATGATGAAAACGGCTGAAGAAACCGATCAAGCGTCTTCATCATTAATGCGAATTGGTTAGGAGTATAGATTATGCATCCCGCACTCTGGATTAGTAAAACCGGCCTTGATGCCCAGCAAACTGATATTTCAGTTATTTCTAACAACGTGGCGAATGCCAGTACCATTGGTTACAAGAAAAGCCGCGCTGTGTTTGAGGATTTACTTTATCAAACGGTAAATCAAGCCGGTGGGATCAGCGCCGACAATACCAAATTGCCTAATGGTTTAAATATAGGTGCGGGTACCAAAGTCGTGGCAACACAGAAAATGTTTAGCCAAGGCAATATGCTGACCACGGACAACTCATTAGATTTAATGATTGAAGGTCCAGGATTTTTTGAAGTTCAGTTACCCGATGGTACACCCGCGTACACTCGAAATGGTCAGTTTAGTTTGGATGATACCGGGCAAATAGTGACGCCAGGTTCTGGCTACGTGCTGCAACCTGCGATTACCATCCCGGAAAATGCCACAGGTATTACGGTATCTGCTGGTGGTGAAGTCTCAGTTAAAATCCCAGGAACTGCAGAGAGCCAAGTTATCGGCCAGATAACAATGACGGACTTTATTAATCCATCGGGCCTTGATCCTCTTGGGCAGAATCTATACACGGAAACCGGGGCCAGTGGTACGCCCATTCAAGGTACCGCTTCTCTAGATGGCTTAGGTGCTATTAGGCAAGGCGCTCTTGAGACTTCCAATGTGAATGTCACTGAAGAGTTAGTTAATTTGATCCAAAGTCAGCGAATTTATGAAATGAATTCAAAAGTTATTTCGGCCGTTGATCAGATGCTTGCATATATTAATCAGAATTTGTAGGGGAAATGTTATGAATAAATACATAATGTTACTTATGGTTTCTCTGCTTAGTGCTTGTAGCTCTACGCCGAGAAAGCCCATTCCTGATGATCCTTTCTATGCACCTGTGTATCCGGATGCACCGGCCACACAGACGGCGGCGACCGGCTCTATTTTCTTAGATTCGCAAGCCTCTAGTTTGTACTCTGATATCCGTGCTCACAAAATTGGCGACATTATTACTGTGGTGTTGATGGAATCGACCCAAGCGAAAAAAAGTGCCACTAATGACATTAAGAAAGGCTCAGATATGAGCATGGACCCGCTGTTTGCTGGGGGAGGCAATGTCACTATCAAGGGCGTGCCACTGGATCTTAAATACAAGGATGCCTACAACACAAAGCGAGAGTCAGACGCAGATCAAAGCAACAGTTTAGCGGGGAGTATCTCGGCTAACGTAATGCAAGTGCTGAGTAATGGCAACTTGGTTATCCGCGGAGAAAAGTGGATATCTATCAATAATGGCGATGAATTTATTCGGGTGACCGGCATAGTTCGTAGCCAAGATATTAAGCCCGATAACACCATAGAGTCTGTGCGAGTTGCGAATGCGCGCATTCAATATAGTGGCACTGGGACATTTGCTGACGCACAGAAAGTGGGTTGGCTTGGGCAATTTTTCCTCGGTGAATGGTGGCCCTTTTAGGAGTGTATAGCATGAAAATCAAGTCGATATTCTTTTTGGCCGCCGTAACGTCAATGATGCTATCCATGCCAATTCAGGCGCAGCGTATTAAAGACATGGCCAATGTGCAGGGGGTTCGTAGTAATCAACTCATAGGTTATGGCTTAGTGGTCGGCCTGCCTGGAACGGGCGAGAAAACCCGTTACACAGAGCAAACCTTTAGAACCATGTTGAAAAATTTTGGCATTAATTTACCCGATTCAGTCAGGCCCAACTCTAAAAATGTCGCCGTTGTGGCGGTCCATGCTGAAATGCCGGCGTTTATTAAACCGGGTCAAAATCTTGACGTCACAGTCTCCAGTTTAGGTGAAGCCAAGAGCTTACGTGGCGGTACATTATTACAGACCTTCATGAAAGGTGTGGATGGCAATGTGTATGCTATCGCCCAAGGTAGTTTAGTGGTCAGTGGCTTTAGCGCTGAGGGGTTAGATGGCTCGCGGGTCATTCAGAATACCCCAACCGTTGGACGTATTCCTAATGGCGCAATTATAGAACGCAGTGTGCCAAGTCCCTTTGCTAGTGGCGATCATTTGACGTTTAATTTACATCGCGCCGACTTTTCTACAGCTAAAAATATGGTTGATGCCATCAATGACTTGTTAGGCCCTGGCATGGCAAAAGCCATAGATGCAAGCTCAATTCAAGTCAGTGCGCCAAGGGATGCATCCCAGCGGGTGTCTTACTTAGCGACCCTTGAAAATATCGAAGTGACCATTGCAGACGAGTCAGCCAAAGTGATAGTTAATTCACGCACTGGCACCATAGTGGTTGGGCAGAATGTGCAATTACTGCCAGCTGCGGTGACCCATGGCGGCTTGACGGTAACGATTGCTGAATCGACACAAGTGACTCAGCCCAATGCCTTGGCGGGGGGAGAAACAGCAGTTACAGCCAATAGCACTATTGACGTGGCAGAGCAGGATCGCCGCATGTTTATGTTCAGTCCTGGCACCACCTTAGATGAGCTCGTCAGAGCGGTAAACTTAGTGGGTGCAGCGCCATCAGATGTATTAGCAATCCTAGAAGCGTTAAAGATGGCAGGGGCTTTGCATGGTGAACTTATCATCATCTAACTTTTGTCGGTGTCATCATGGAAAAGCTGTCAAATTCATCGCACTTTCTGGATCTAGGGGGACTGGATTCACTCCGTGTTCAGGCTCAGAAAGACGAGAAGGGCACGCTTAGAGAGGCGGCTAAACAGTTCGAAGGTATTTTTATCCAAATGCTAATGAAGAGCATGCGTGATGCCAATGCCGCCTTTAAATCTGACAGTCCGATGAACAGTCAAACCACAGAGTTTTTCGAGCAGATGCGCGATCAGCAAATGTCGGTCGATTTATCCAATAAAGGCATGCTGGGTCTTGCCGATCTTATGGTGCAGCAGTTGTCCCCCGATGAAAGCCCAATAACGCCCGCTTCAGTGCTGCGGGGGGGGCTGGAGTCTAAAGTCGCGCCAAGCATGTTTGTGGATAAGGACACCCTGAACAGTACCCCGGTGATTTCCTTGGATGAGATAGCATCATCTCATCATGCGTTAGCGTCTCCTTTGGATGATGTCGCCAATTCAACAGCGCAAGTTAAACCCTTTGAGAGCGCTGCAAGTACTCAACCTCAGTTACAGCAGGTTGAACAGGTGCTAAGGGGAGAAGTCTCCAGCGGCAAGTCCTTGCCACAATCAAAAAATATTGCCGCTAATGCTGCTTTTACTGGGCCTGAACATTTTGTTTCCATGCTTTACCCCCATGCAGAAAAAGCCGCCAAAGCCTTAGGTACCACCCCTGAAGTATTGATAGCCCAATCAGCATTGGAAACCGGCTGGGGCAAGAAAATGATAAGACGCAATGATGGCACCATAAGTAACAATTTATTCAATATCAAAGCTGATAAGCGCTGGGGGGGTAATAAAACCACAGTCAGCACCTTAGAATTTGAGAAAGGCATAGCAGTGAAGCAAAAGGCTGATTTTCGTATGTACGATAACTTGGAGCAGAGCTTTAAAGATTTCGTGTCATTTCTTGAAGATGGTGAGCGCTACCAAGAAGCCCGTAAAGTGGCCAGTGAACCGGTTAAATTTATTCATGCACTGCAAAAAGCGGGTTATGCCACAGATCCACATTATGCCAAAAAGGTGCTTCAAGTCATGGAATCTGTAACTGACGGACTTAAGTCTGTGTTAGTAGGGGAGAATAAATAATGACTATCAACTTACTCAATATTGCTCGCACAGGCGTATTGGCATCACAAGCTCAGCTTGGTGTGACCAGTAATAACATTGCCAATGCTAACACCGAAGGTTACCACAGACAGGTTGCTCAGCAAGGTACCACAGATCCGCAAATGTTAGGCGGTAACTATTACGGTACAGGCACCTATGTCTCAGATGTAAAGAGAATATATAACGATTATGCCGCCAGAGAATTACGTATAGGCCAGACGGCCAAGGGCGAAGCGCAAGCCACTTACGATAAAGTGAGTGAACTCGATCAGCTGTATTCAAAAGTCGGAAAAATAGTCCCCGAAAGCTTAAATGGCCTGTTTGCAAGTATGGATTCAGTTGCGAATACCCCAAGTGATATAGGCATAAGAGGCACAGCATTAAACTCAGCAGAGCAGCTTGCTAAAAGCATGAATCAGATGCAGACCCATCTTGACGGTCAAATTAAGCAGACGAATAGCCAAATTACTGCCATCACTAATCGAATTTCGGATATTAGCAAAGAGATTGGCACCATTAACTTAGAGTTGATGAAGTCCGGTGAGAAGGATTCTCAGTTGCTAGACAGGCAAGATCAACTCATTCAAGAATTGAGCGAATATGCTCAAGTGAATGTCATCCCTCTAAGTACAGGGGCTAAAAGCATCATGCTTGGTGGCTCTGTGATGTTAGTGTCTGGTGAAGTGTCGATGAAAATGGGCACGACAGTGGGCGATCCATTTCCTAATGAGCCGCGGCTAACGACGACAGTGGGCAGTCAATCTCTTAATGTTGATCCATCCAGCATTGGCGGTAAGCTTGCGTCACTGTACAACTTTGTTGAAAACACTTTAGTTCCAGCCAGCCAAGAACTGGGGCAATTAGCCTTAGGAATAGCCGATACCTTTAATCAAGCACAGCGAGATGGTTTTGATTTAACAGGGCAAGTCGGCGGCCGGATTTTTACTGACATTAATGATGCCAGTATGTCTGCCGGCCGGGTAGGTGAGTTCTCAACAAATACAGGTAATGCCAAACTAAGAGCCAATATTGAGTCAGTGTCGGCGTTAACAGGCAGTAATTATGAACTTAAATATACTGCCCCTGCCACTTATGAACTAACTGATGAGAAAACTGGCCAAGTTCAAGCATTGACACTGAACGTGGGCGCAGGCCGTCTTGAAGGCGGTGATGGATTTCATATATATATCGATTCAGGTGCATTTGCCAATGGCGATCGCTTTGAAATAAGGCCTAATGCCGGAGCAGCGGCTGGGCTTAAAACCGTGATGACAGATAGTAAAGGCTTAGCGGCAGCAAGCGCTAACATCACAGCAGATGCTGCCAACTCAGGTAACACCCAAGTCAAAATGTTGTCGGTGAGCAATCGCAGCGCCGCTAATTTCCCCGTCACAGGGCAAGAGCTCACCTTTGAAATTAATACTGCGGCAAGCACTTTTGAAGCCTTCGATGCAACGGGGGCCTCGCTAGGGGTTACACCTTATGTCGCACCGACTATTACGGCATTTGGTTTTAGCTTTGAAGTGAAAAGTACCGCTGCGGCCACGGACAGATTCACTTTCGATTTATCCTTTGCCCCAGGGGACAACACCAATGCGGTTGCCATGGGGAAATTAGCCGAAACTAAATTAATGAATGGCGGCTCGTCCACCCTCAATGATGTATTTGAGCAGACAAAACTGAGTATTGGCGGTAAGACAAAATCGGCAGCAGTGGCGCTAGGCTCAGCAGACGCTGTCTACCAACAGGCTTATGACAGAGTGCAAAGCGAGTCGGGGGTCAATTTAGATGAAGAAGCGGCGAATTTACTGAAATTCCAGCAGGCTTACCAAGCCTCAGCTCGCATTATGACGACGGCGCAGCAAATCTTTGACACTTTATTTAATTCAGTTCGATAGGAGGATGACATCATGAGAATTTCTACCGGACAAATGTTCCAGCAAAATACTAAGAGCATTCTAAATAATCAATCAGCGGCCAATAAAACCCTTCAGCAGTTGGCATCTGGTAAGCGAGTCAATACTGCGGGGGACGATCCCGTCGCCTCGATAGCAATAGATAACTTAAGTCAAAAGAATGTTCAAGTGAGTCAATACATAAAGAATATTGATTATGCAAAAAATCACCTTTCAATTGCAGAAAGTAAACTTGGAAGTGCTGATAGTTTGATGACCACAATGCGAGGTCAATTTCTGCAAGGTATTAACGGCAGTTTGACTGCTGCCGATCGGCAAATAATTGCCGATGAAATGAAATCTAATTTGAAAGAGTTGTTAGCCATAGCAAACAGTCAAGATGAGTCTGGAAATTATCTATTTTCGGGCTTTAAAATTAACTCAAAACCTTTTGCATTCGATACATCAGGGGCAATGGTTTACAGCGGCGACAGTGGACAACGGACATCCAATGTGTCTACCCAAGTGCAAATTGGTATTAATGCGCCGGGGGATAGTGCTTTTATGAAAGCACCTAATGCTATGGGGGATTATGGTGTCAATTATCTGGCTAGTCAGCAAGGGGACTTCACCGTTGATAGTGCGAAAATAGTTAGTGCAGGGTCTCATGTTCCTGATACTTATACATTTAATTTCATTCCCAATGCACCCGGTGTTGATCTACAGGTGTTGAATTCTTCGGCTGCAATTGTCGCAACAGTGGTTAACTTTGACGCAAACACTCCTGTTAATTTTAATGGCATCGAAGTGAAGTTGTCAGGCATACCTGTCTCTGGAGATAGCTTTACCATGCAGCCTCTTAATGAGGTTAGCATTTTTGATAGCCTTAATCAGGCGATAACCTTGCTGGAAGACCCCAGTGCAGCAAATAGCCCACAAGGGAAGTCTAAGTTGGCACAATTGTTGAATGATATTGATAGTGGTCAAAATCAAGTCAGCATAGCTCGCAGTAATACTGGCACTGGTTTAAAAAGTTTAGAAAGCATAAGTGCAAGTCATGATGAAGAGCAGATTGTGAACCAAAGCGCATTATCGCTGTTAGAAGACTTAGATTATTCTGCAGCGATTACTGAATATGAAAAGCAGAAGCTGGCCCTTAACGCAGTATCGAGTGTATTCAGTAAAGTCGGGTCGACATCCTTATTCGACTTTATTTGATGAAGGATAGCGGTCGAATACGAACAACTTAATTGTACCAATTAGCCAAGCTCCGAGTCTTGGCAACAACACTGGGAAGAGGAAATTAACATGGCTATTACAGTTAATACTAACGTAACGTCAATGAAAGCACAGAAGAATCTGAATATATCAAGTGGTGGTCTAGCTACTTCGATGGAGAGATTGTCTTCAGGCTTGAGAATTAATAGTGCTAAAGATGATGCTGCTGGTCTGGCCATTTCAAACCGCTTGAACTCACAAGTTCGTGGTTTGGATGTGGGCATGCGAAACGCCAATGATGCAATTTCAATTGCACAGATTGCAGAAGGCGCGATGCAAGAGCAGACTAATATGCTACAACGCATGCGTGATCTAGCTATTCAATCGGAAAACGGCGCTAATAGTGCTGATGATTTAACTGCATTAAAAGCTGAAATGGATCAGTTGGTTACAGAAATAACGGCAATAGGTAACAGTACTGCGTTTGGTAATACCAAACTAATGACTGGAACATTCTCGACGGGTAAACTATTCCAAGTAGGGCATCAAGAAGGGGAAGATGTTACTGTTAAAGTTAACACTAACAATGCAACGTCCTTATCAGTGGGAGCATTAACAGTACTAACCTCTGCGGGGCGAAATTCTGCTCTGACTAAAATTGATGCAGCCATTAAAAAAATTGATACACAAAGAGCAGAATTAGGTGCGGTTCAAAATAGACTGTCACATAATATCAGCAACAGTGCCAATACTCAGGCTAACGTAGCAGATGCAAAAAGTCGCATTGTAGATGTAGATTTTGCAAAAGAAACTGCGACGATGACTAAGAATCAGGTTCTACAGCAAACAGGTTCAGCCATGCTAGCGCAAGCAAATCAACTTCCCCAAATAGCATTGTCTTTATTGGGTTAGGCTTTATATAGCATAATCTTGTAACTTCCCAGTTCTTATCCACCTGTAATTGTGTTGCAGGTGGATAGGTCGCTTGTTGAAAGTGAGATACTCTTAGTTAGAACTTAAGAGTCGTTGATTAGCTTTTGGCTTAATGTATCGAAATGGTCGTTAATGAAAAACGCATAGTATGCCCACATTTTTCCTTCAGCCGCGTTAGTCACATTTTTAGTGTAATTTCCAGGCACTTTCCTGTCTTTTGCTACATTACGCCTTAACATTTGAGCCTGATAGTTTGGTTTTCTATTTACTTATTGCCCAATATTGCTATAGACATTCTGTGCCATGCATTGCTAAGTACCCATATTTGGTTCGTCGATAGTTTTTAAAGTATATAAATGGAGAGTGTAAGTTATTGTTTTTTAGTGTGTAAATATTTTTTTTAAAATGAGTTAAAAAAAAAGCTCAAGAAAGGTTGGCTCATGCCGTTACAAATAATGTAACAAACATGACCTGCCTGGCTTAACTTCTACCATTAAATTGGAAGTAAACAGGCGAAGTTTAAAGCCAGGTACATAAAGAGGAATCAATTATGGCTATCACAGTAAACACCAACGTAACATCGTTGAAAGCACAGAAAAATTTAAATATCTCAAATAGTGGTTTAGCTACTTCGATGGAACGTTTATCTAGTGGTATGCGTATTAACGGCGCCAAAGATGATGCCGCAGGTCTTGCAATTTCTAACCGCTTGAACAGTCAGGTTCGTGGTTTAGAAGTCGGTATGCGAAACGCAAATGATGCCATATCGATTGCACAGATTTCAGAAGGTGCAATGCAAGAACAAACTAACATGCTACAACGTATGCGTGATCTTGCACTTCAAGCTGAAAACGGTTCGAACAGTGCTGACGATTTAACCGCTTTGAAAGCTGAAATGGATGATTTAGCACTAGAGATTACCTCTATCGGTACAACCACTGCTTTTGGTAGCACTAAATTAATGACGGGAACATTTTCTGCTGGTAAATTGTTCCAAGTGGGACATCAAGAAGGTGAAGATGTGACCATCAAAGTTAAGAAAACAGATGCAACGGCTTTGTCTGTTAATGCCTTAACAGTATTGACTTCTGCGGGCCGTAACTCTGCGATTACTAAAATTGATGCAGCCATTAAAACTATTGATACTCAAAGGGCTACTTTAGGTGCGGTGCAAAACCGTCTTGCTCATAACATTAGTAATAGTGCCAACACCCAAGCGAACGTCGCGGATGCTAAGAGCCGTATTGTCGATGTGGATTTTGCTAAAGAAACATCACAGATGACTAAAAACCAAGTGTTACAACAAACGGGTTCTGCCATGTTAGCTCAGGCTAACCAAATACCACAGATAGCACTGTCACTGTTATAATCAGAGGCATCATTTAGATAGACTGAATAAAGGGAGGTTCGGAAACGGATCTCCCTTTCGCCTTAAAGGTCCACATATTACTTGAGAGCTATTGGTTGTGAGTAATTGAGTTGTTAAGGTTAATAACGGAATAACTCTGAACTATACTGGTAAGTAGCTCTGCATTTAGTCTAGTTGCTTTGGTTTGAGAGGTGTGAGATGGATATAGGTATAAGTACCGCTAATGTGGCGGCAAAAATAGATGTTGTTAAATCTGAAACTGTTAAAACAGAGCTAAATGTAACACCTTTAGCGGCACAACAAAGTGATAAAACAGAGTTAACACGTATTTCTAGCATTCAAGCTGTGAGTAACACGACACTAGAAGAGTCAGAAAAAAAGCTAGCACCAGAGGCTGATCTGAATAAAATAGCAGAAGAGTTGACTGACATGCTCTCTTTGATGCGCAAAGGTTTGACATTTTCAGTTGATGATGATTCAGGTCGGCAAGTTATTAGTGTTAAGGATATCGCATCAGGTGATTTGATAAGACAAATTCCCAGCGAAGAAGCGCTCAACTTAGCTGAAAAATTATCGGAATTTACAGGATTACTGACAAAGACTGAAGCTTGAAACATAGATTAAATTTTTGGATAAAACTTAATCTGGATATTGTATCGTTTTCCTCCTATTTTATGGCTAGGGCCAATAGGAATTATTTTAGTTAGTAGAGGTTATTATGGCATTAACGGCGACAGGTATTGGTTCTGGACTAGACATCAGTAATATAGTCAAAGTATTAGTTGATGCCGAGAAAGTTCCTAAAGAAGCAATTTTTAATAAAACAGAAGATTCTATTAAGGCAAAGGTGTCGGCTATAGGCACGTTAAAAAGTGAAATTTCAAAATTTCAAGATGCATTAAAAAAACTTCAATCAAGTGATACATTAAGTCAGCGGAAAATATCGACTGGCGACAGTAAATTTTTGACCGCCACTTCAACTTCATCTGCACAGAGCGGTAGCTATTCCGTACAAGTAGAACGCTTAGCGAAAGCGCATAAGGTGGGTGGTTCCTTCACTACCGACAGTGCCCAAACTGTTGGGGAGGGTAGCCTTGGATTTACTGTTAACGGCAAAGCTTTCGCAGTGGCCGTAGCTGCCACAGATTCGTTAAGTCAAATCGCATCTAATATTAATGCCGCCAGCGATAACTCGGGTGTTACTGCCACGGTAGTCACCAGCGATAGTGGTAGTCGTTTAGTGTTCAGTGCTAGTAAAGAGGGACCTGATAACCAAATAGCATTGACCGCCACTGATACCACTGGAACAGGTTTAAATGACATGTTTGGTGGTGCAAATCTTACTACTTTGCAAACGGCACAAACCTCGCTTCTCCACATAGACGGCCAGGCAGTCACTTCACAGACGAATGAAGTTGTGAATGCTATAGAAGGGGTGACATTAAAGCTTACTTCCGCCGATCTCAGTTCGACGACAACCTTATCAATTAGTCAAGATGATTCAGCGGTGAAAGAAAATATAAAAGGTTTTGTTGATTCTTATAATGCCTTATTAACTTCTATTGATAAATTGTCTTCCTATGATGCGAAAACAAAAGTCTCGGGCGCATTGCAAGGTGACTCAATGATACGTTCTTTGGAGTCGCAGCTGCGTAAAATGGTCAGTGAGCGTGTCACAGTCAATGGTAGTGAAACTGCACTTTATGAAATAGGATTAAAAACCGATCGAAGCGGTAAGCTTTCTATTGATGATACTAAATTAGCAGCCTCTATTAAAACGAATATGAACGGTATTCAATCATTATTCACCACTAAAGATACTGGGATAGCGAATCGATTTGCTGATTTAACAAAAAACTATGTTAAGGCCGGTGGCCTTATTGATGGACGTAGCCAAAGCTATACAGCATCTCAATCCCGTCTTACTGATGATCGAGAAGCATTTTCGCTTAAAATGACGCAGCTCCAAGCAAGATTATCAAAGCAGTTTAATGCAATGGACCTTATTGTTGGTAGTTTGAATCAACAGAGCTCCGGCTTGTCTGATAGACTAAAGTCTCTTCCTGGTTTGGTGCGTCGTTAGCATTCATAATGCATTTAAGGGGCCGAGTTTGAATGATAATTATGCTATTGCACTCGATGATATAAATAGTGAACTCACTAAAATACTACTTCAATTAGAGGTTACTCCTGCAGAGGATCAAGGGACAGAGCTTTTGGTATCAAATTTGCATGAGTTAGTTTTGCAGCGTCAAATTTGCTTAGATGAGCTCATCAAAAATGAATCAATTACTGATAGAGGTTATCTAGAAAAGCAATGGCAGTTAACTCAGACGTATCTGGATGAAGTCAAGAAAGCGATGCTGCATAGGCGTGATTTGCTTGTTTTGGGTCAAAAAAACCGTCGTCAAATCAATGTGTATAAAAATATAGATTCAAATAGGTAGGTATTTATGAGAAGTTCTTTGCAATCGTATCGAAAAGTATCATTAGATAATGAAATTTCGATCGCTTCACCTCATAGAGTTGTACAGTTGATGTTTGCTGGTGGGTTAGAACGTTTGGCTCAGAGCCGTTATGCAATAGAAAATAAAGATATGGCAAATAAAGGGATTTTTATTGGTAAAGCGATAGGGATCATTAATGGCCTAAATAATAGTTTAGATATGAATGCAGGTGGTGAAATCGCAAAAAATTTAAGTGACTTGTATGATTTTATGCTTAGAAAAATCACAGAAGCGAACATAAATAATGATGTAAAAGCGATAGATGATGTGTGTGATATATTACGAGAAATTAAAGAAGCTTGGGATGCCATCCCACAAGATAAGCACCATATATCTGCTCATTCTGAGAAAAACTAACTCATTTGACCTCCTATCTAAAGAGCCTTTTTAACGGGCTCTTTTGTATTTATCGTCATTTATTTGACGCTTCTGTGTGTAAAATCAGCAATTATGACCTAAAATTCACTGAGATCGTGATTAGCAACAACTGATGCTTGCTTCTCGCGCTTTGATAATACAATATTTACCTCATGTTAACTTTGCAGTCTCACTGATGATGTTTTTAACACAAGATGGTGTTAAACATAGCGTTCTCTGCAGCCGAGTTAAGCTATATTTGTTATTTTAAAGTGTTAAGTGAATTTTAAGCCTAAAACGGTTTTTTTGTGGTTTTTATCTTAGGCAGATCCACCTTAAACATGACAGTAGAAATGTTAATTTAACACCAATACGAGTTTCGGTCTTATCAATGATGCAAATAGAACAACGGATCCTAATCGTCGCCAGCCCCTCAGAGCGCATAACGCGTCTGTGCTGTATTTTCGAATTTCTAGGTGAACAGTGCGAGTTGATCGCTTCAGAGAAGCTTTCATCATTGACAGAGCACACCCGCTTTCGTGCGTTAGTGGTGGCTAATAAGCAGATGTCGCTTGATACGCTTAAGTCGCTGCAAAAAACCATACCTTGGCAACCTATATTATTACTCGATGGTGAGGATGAATTAGTTAGCGCTAACGTTCTTGGTAATATTGATGAGCCCTTCAATTACCCTCAGCTCACTGAATTGCTGCATTTTTGTCAGGTTTATGGCCAAGCAAAAAAACCACAAGTACCTACCAGTGTCAATCAAACTAAATTATTCAGAAGCCTCGTGGGACGCAGCGATGGTATTGCCCATGTGAGGCATCTCATTAATCAGGTCGCAAGTTCTGATGCCACTGTACTTATTTTGGGTCAATCAGGTACAGGCAATGAAGTGGTTGCCCGTAACATTCATTATTTATCTGAGCGTAGCGATGGGCCTTTTATTCCCGTCAATTGCGGTGCAATTCCAGCAGAGTTACTGGAAAGTGAATTGTTCGGCCATGAAAAGGGCTCTTTTACTGGCGCTATCTCTTCTCGTAAAGGTCGTTTCGAACTTGCCGAAGGCGGTACACTCTTTCTTGATGAAATTGGTGATATGCCAATGCAGATGCAGGTTAAATTACTGCGTGTTTTACAAGAGAAAGTATTCGAACGTGTGGGTGGTTCAAAAACCATTAGCACCAATGTGCGCGTAGTGGCGGCAACTCACAGAAATCTTGAATCCATGATAGTGGAAAATGAATTTCGTGAAGACTTATATTATCGTTTGAATGTATTCCCCATCGAAATGCCAGCGCTGAGCGAGCGCCGTGATGATGTGCCCTTGTTGTTGCAAGAGCTCGTTAGTCGTGTCTTCAACGAAGGCCGAGGTAAAGTGCGTTTTACCCAGCGCGCCATCGAATCACTTAAGGAACATAACTGGTCGGGTAACGTCCGAGAATTGTCAAACTTGGTGGAGCGTTTAACCATACTCTTCCCTGGCGGTTTAGTGGATGTTAACGATTTACCAAATAAATACCGTTATATTGATGTTCCTGAATACAGCGTGGAAATTGATGAAGAACAGCTCGAACGTGACGCGTTAGCTTCTATATTCAGCGATGAAGAGCCGGTAGAACTGCCTGAGACTCGATTCCCCTCAGAGCTTCCACCTGAAGGGGTTAATCTTAAAGATTTATTAGCTGAACTTGAGATTGATATGATCCGCCAAGCCTTAGAACAACAAGACAGTGTAGTTGCTAGAGCGGCTGAGATGCTGGGGATACGCAGAACGACCTTGGTAGAAAAAATGCGCAAATACGGTATGTCTAAAGATTAGCAACAGGCTGTGAAGATGTTTACTGCGTTAGCTTAATGTTCGAGTCAGTAATATTTTATTTAAATTCAATAGTTAAAGCCCACAGATGTGGGCTTTTTTATTTGGCATGATAAATGCATTTAAGCCGTTAACAGTAAGTTTTTTGACGGAGTTACCATGCATTTAGCCCCTAAAGCAAGCCAAGCACCATCAGCTTTGCCTCTCACGGCTAAGGTTTTAGCAGCCAGTTCGAATCGATCTAAAGCTAAATACAGCTCGGCTGTGGCAGATCAGGCCGGATTAAGGCAATCCGCTCAAACATTCGATATCACCGCTTCACATGAGGCCGCTAACATGTCCAATCAGATGACGCATATCTTGCAGGCTATGCCATCGGGTGTGGTGATTTTAAATGGTGATGGTGTTGTTACACTTGCAAATCCTGTTGCCACTGAGCTACTTGGCCGCCCTCTTCAAGGGATGCGCTGGCTAGACATTATCCACCGCGCCTTTGCGCCTCAAGAGGATGATGGTCATGAAGTGTCACTTAAGGATGGACGTCGTGTAAAGCTTGCGATTACTCCGTTGACGCCAGAACCCGGACAGTTAATTGTGCTGACAGATTTGACCGAAACAAGATTACTGCAAAAGAATTTATCCCATTTACAGCGGCTCTCAGCCTTAGGGAAAATGGTTGCAACCCTGGCTCATCAAGTACGCACGCCACTGTCGGCCGCCTTGCTCTACGCCTCAAATTTAGCCAGTCCTAAGCTGAGCGATACAGTTAAGGCTAAGTTTCAGTCAAAGCTGATTGACAGACTTAATGAGCTTGAGCGCCAAGTTAACGATATGCTGTTAATGGCTAAAGGTCGGCAGGAAGACGCAGCTGAAGACGTGACGCTTGGGCAAGTTATTCAAAGAGTGCTTGCCAATTGTGAGCCCATAGCAGAGCAAAAAAACTGCTTACTGAGTTTTAGTAATTGCTCGCAACTTATTTTATCTGCCAATGTCAGTGCCTTAAGCTCTGCAATTAATAATCTGGTGGTCAATAGCTTCGAAGCGGGGGCCAACAAAGTGCACCTTAGTGCGTTGGACAAAGACGGCATGTTAATTCTAGATGTTATGGATAATGGCCGAGGGCTTGCCCCCTCGATGCAGCAGCAAGTGTTAGAGCCATTTTTTACCACCAAGAGCCAAGGAACTGGCCTCGGGCTTGCAGTGGTGCAGTCGGTGATAAAAAGTCATGGTGGTAGTTTGCAAATATCATCCCAAGAAGCCATGGGTTGCCTTATCCGCTTATCATTTCCCCAATCAAATAATGTATCCAATGCTAAGGAGCAAGCTCATGTCTGAAGCTAAATTATTATTGGTAGAAGATGATCATGCCCTGCGAGAAGCGCTATTAGATACCTTGCAGTTGGCACATTACGATTGCGTTGATGTCGCCTCTGCAGAAGAGGCCATCATGGCACTCAAGCAAACCTCATTTGATATGGTGATAAGTGATGTGCAAATGGAGGGGGTAGGCGGGATAGGCTTGCTTAAATATTTGCAGCAGTCTCACCCCAAACTACCTGTGCTATTAATGACAGCCTATGCCACCATAGATAGCGCCGTTAATGCGATGAAACTGGGTGCTGTGGATTATTTAGCCAAACCTTTTGCACCTGAAGTATTGCTTAATCAAGTCTCTCGTTATTTGCCATTAAAGCATGATAGCCAGCAGCCAGTGGTTGCCGATGAAAAAAGTCATGCCTTGTTAGCCTTGGCACAGCGGGTGGCGATATCGGATGCGTCAGTGATGATAATGGGCCCCAGTGGTTCAGGAAAAGAAGTGCTTGCCCGATACATTCACCAGCATAGTTCCCGTAGTGATGAGCCGTTTGTGGCCATAAACTGCGCAGCCATTCCAGAGAACATGTTAGAGGCAACCTTGTTTGGCTATGAGAAAGGGGCCTTTACTGGCGCTTACCAGGCTTGTCCTGGTAAGTTCGAGCAAGCCCAAGGCGGTACCTTGTTGTTGGATGAAATTTCTGAAATGGAATTAGGCCTGCAGGCTAAATTATTGCGAGTCTTGCAGGAAAAAGAAGTTGAACGTTTGGGCGGCCGTAAGACGATAAAACTCAATGTCCGAGTATTGGCAACCTCGAATCGCGATCTAAAAGCAATGGCATCATCCGGTGCATTCAGGGAGGATTTATATTACCGTATTAATGTATTCCCATTAGTTTGGCCTGCGCTTAATCAAAGGCCTGCAGACATCCTACCTTTAGCCAGACATTTGATCCAAAAGCATGCGCCCAGCACCGCAGCTGTGCCAGAGCTTGATGAAAACGCCACTAGACGCTTGTTAGCCCATAGATGGCCTGGCAATGTACGCGAATTAGATAATGTTATTCAACGGGCGATGATCCTCCATTGCGGCGATAAAATTGGCCTTGATGACATCATTCTTGATTCAGGGGATATGTGCCTGAGCAGTGATGCCAACATGGCCCTAAAAACAGTGGAAGTAGAAGGGTTAGGCGATGAGTTAAAAGCACAAGAACACGTGATCATTCTCGAGACGTTAACTCAATGTAATGGTAGCCGTAAAGATGTGGCTGAACGCTTAGGCATAAGTGCTCGCACCTTAAGGTACAAGATGGCTAAAATGAGAGACATGGGCATAGAGCTGCCAGCTTAGGGTGAATTGTCTGAGCCGTGGAGTATCTAAATAGGCTGAAGCCCCTGTCATATCAAGCCATATGGCCATAGCCAGCTTTGCTCCTTTTTGAGCAAGCTTGCTTTCTGCAAAGAAAATTCATTTCAATATCTTTAATATAAGATCAACGACTTAATCTACTCATCCCGTTAGTGAGTAGATTTTTTATGCGATTAATTCTATTTATCTTCCCGTCTTGGCATTTAATTTGCACTAACCTTGTTAACTAGGTATTGTTCGTCAACTTTCCGACGAAAGGGAGCTCAAGATGCAAATAAACGCAAACCCATTATTGCAAGAAATGCAGTCACTTCGCGGTGAAATCACCCCATCTTTAACTAATGGTATTCGTCCAAACATGCTCCAGCAAGTGAATAACACTCAAGGGGCTGATTTTGGACAACTCTTGTCTCAAGCCGTCGGCAGTGTCAATGGACTACAGCAAAACTCGGCAAGTTTAGCGACTCGATTAGATATGGGCGACACACGCGTGAGCTTATCTGATACGGTTATTGCCAGAGAGAAAGCGGGCGTTGCATTTGAGGCCACAGTACAAGTGAGAAATAAACTTGTTGAAGCCTATAAAGAAATCATGAGCATGCCTGTTTAGGCATTTTTTCACTCAATTAGTAGGTATTGAATGTGAGCACAGATATCATTGTTGGTTCAGATACTGCAGATGGCTCTGGCGTAGGCCAAGAGAACAAGTCAGGATTAATGAGCAATATTGGCGGTACTGACTTTTTGCGCCAAATAACCATGATCTTGGCCTTGGCTGTCTGTTTAGCATTAGCCGTTTTCGTGATGATGTGGGCCCAAGAGCCTGAGTATCGTCCTTTGGGTAAAATGGATACAGCTGAAATGATCCAAGTGCTCGATGTATTGGATAAAAATCAGATCAAATACGAAATTCAGCTCGATGTTATCAAGGTGCCAGAAGATCAATACCAAGATATTAAATTAATCTTAAGCCGCGCAGGTATTGAAAGTAACGTCGATACCAATGACTATTTGAGTAAAGACAGTGGCTTTGGCGTAAGCCAAAGGATGGAGCAAGCTAGGCTCAAGCACAGTCAAGAACTTAACCTCGCCCGAGTGATTGAAGAATTAAAGAGCGTGAGCCGAGCTAAAGTGATTTTGGCGCTGCCTAAAGAAAACGTCTTTGCCCGCAATCAATCTCAACCCAGTGCCACAGTCGTGGTAAATGTAAGACGCGGTTCACTGGGTCAGGAAGAAATCGACGCTATTGTGGATATCGTTGCCTCTGCCGTGCAAGGCTTAGAGCCTGAGCGAGTTACGGTCACGGACTCCAATGGACGACTTCTCAACTCAGGCAGTCAAGATGGCGCGTCGGCTCGAGCACGTCGTGAACTCGAGCTAGTGCAAAATCAAGAAGCGGAATACCGCAAGAAAATCGAATCTATTTTAATGCCTATTCTTGGTCCTGAGAACTTCACCTCAGAAGTTGATGTGACCATGGACTTTACTGCTATCGAGCAAACCGCCAAGCGTTTTGCCCCAGATTTGCCTGCACTTCGCAGTGAAATGACCATAGAAACGAACACCAATGGTGAACGGGTAGGGGGCATTCCTGGGGCCTTGAGCAATCAACCGCCCATGGAGTCAGACATTCCTGAAAATGCGGGAGAAGCCACAGAAAGTGTGGCCAGTAATGGCAATGTGCACAGAGAAGCCACCCGTAATTTTGAATTGGATACCACAATTAGCCATACCCGTCAGCAAATTGGCGTAGTGAGAAGAGTCAGTGTGTCTGTCGCAATTGATTTTAAAGCGGGTGCTGCCGGTGAAGATGGTCAAGTTACAAGAGTGGCGCGTACAGAGCAAGAGTTAGCGAATATTCGTCGATTGCTTGAAGGTGCTGTGGGCTTTAGTGCTCAACGGGGTGACATGCTAGAAGTCGTTACTGTGCCCTTTATGGACCAATTATTAGAGGAACTGCCAGCGCCAGATCTGTGGGAGCAGCCATGGTTTTGGCGAGCGATTAAGTTAGGCATTGGCGCCATCGTTATCTTAGTGCTTATCTTAGCGGTAGTGAGACCTATGTTAAGGCGTCTCATCGACCCTGAAGGGGTTAACATGCCAGATGATACTCGTCTGGGGCATGAATTAGCTGAAATTGAAGATCAATATGCAGCAGATACTCTCGGCATGCTCAATACTAAAGAAGCTGAATACAGTTATGCGGACGATGGTTCAATTCATATTCCAAATCTTCATAAAGATGATGATATGATAAAAGCCATCAGAGCCCTGGTTGCCAATGAACCCGAGCTATCAACTCAAGTTGTGAAAAACTGGTTATTAGAAGATGCCCAAAAATAAAACAGACGCGCCAGAAAAAGGCGAAATTGCACCTATATCGCTTACCGGCACTGAAAAGACGGCCATTTTATTACTCAGTTTGAGTGAGAGCGATGCCGCTTCGATTTTAAAGCATTTGGAACCTAAACAAGTGCAAAAAGTGGGCATGGCGATGGCGGGCATGGATGATTTTGGTCAAGAAAAAGTCATTAGTGTTCATAAACAATTTTTGGACGACATTCAAAAGTTTTCATCTATTGGCTTTAACAGTGAAGAATTCGTTCGTAAAGCCTTAACCGCAGCACTGGGTGAAGATAAAGCCGGCAACCTTATTGAACAAATCATTATGGGCGGCGGCGCTAAGGGTCTTGAGTCTCTAAAATGGATGGATGCAAGGCAAGTGGCTACCATCATTCAAAACGAACATCCACAGATCCAGACCATAGTATTGTCGTTCCTAGAGCCGGATCAAGCGGCGGAAATTTTCAGCCAATTCCCAGAGAATACCCGTCTTGATCTTATGATGCGTATCGCTAACCTTGAAGAAGTACAGCCAGCGGCATTGCAAGAGCTTAATGATATCATGGAGAAACAGTTCGCAGGCCAAGGCGGCGCACAAGCGGCCAAAATGGGCGGCCTAAAAGCAGCTGCTAACATTATGAATTACTTAGATACTGGCATTGAGAGTCAGATCATGGAAACCATGCGTGAGTCCGATGAAGAGATGGCACAGCAAATTCAAGATATGATGTTTGTATTTGAAAACCTTATTGACGTTGATGATCGCGGTATTCAAGCCATATTACGTGAAGTACAGCAAGATGTATTAATGAAGGCACTCAAAGGAGCTGATGATCAGCTCAGAGAGAAAATATTGGGTAATATGTCTAAGCGTGCGGCAGAATTGTTACGTGACGATCTTGAGGCCATGGGTCCCATCCGTGTCAGCGAAGTAGAATCTGCGCAGAAAGAGATCCTTTCTATTGCACGTCGATTAAGTGACAGCGGTGAAATCATGCTGGGCAGCGGTGGCGGCGGTGATGACTTCCTCTAAAATCAAGAGTTTAAACTGTGATAATCTAGTTCTTTAATCAATATGTCTGATAAGCGGTAACTGAATGACTGAATCGAAATTGAATCGTTTTAAGCATGTACACAGTGTTGATGATGAGCTTGAGTTCAGTCATTGGCACTTGCCAGATATGACAGATGACCAGCCTCAGGGTCCATCAAACATGTTTGGTAAAAAACCTGCGCCACATATCGCTGAAGAAACTATTGAGGAAGAGCCCAAGCCGATGACAATGGCACAACTCGAAGAGATGCGCGCCGTTGCAGAAAAAGACGGGTTTGATCAAGGTAAAGAAGAAGGTTATCAGACAGGGTTAGAGCAAGGACGGCTCGAAGGCTTAGAGCAGGGTCATAAAGAAGGACTAGAACAAGGTGAGCAGCAAGGTTTTGAAGCTGGTAAAGCTGAAGCCGATGCCTTAGTCATGCGTTTTAGCAGCATAGTAGAACAGTTTGAAAAGCCACTAACTGTGTTAGATCAAGAAATTGAGTTAGAGCTGTTGAACCTAGTATTGGCCTTAAGCAAAGCGGTTATCATCAATGAAGTCAAAACCCATCCCGAGCATATTCTTGCGGTGCTGCGCCAAGGTATCAATGCGTTGCCTATCAAAGAGCAGCAAATAAAAATACGCGTTAATCAGGAAGATGCGGAGCTTATCAGTCAATTCTATAGCCAAGAGCAATTGGACAAGAATCGCTGGCAGCTCGATGTCGACCCTGTTTTATCAACGGGTGATTGCATTATCGACAGTGTACGTTCAAGCGTAGATTTAAGCGTTGAAGAGCGCATGAGCCAAATATTAGAAGACTTGAAGCAGAAATCATTAGGCATAGAAGCTAACATTCTAAGCAATAAAGGTGATGATAAGGGCTATACCACAGAGATAGTCGATGACACTTTGCCAAGTGCAGCTAAAGAAGCAGGCGAATCTGTTCAAGGCTTAGAGTCAGCAGCACCTCAGGTTCAAGACACACCAGTTCCTGAAATGGCAGAGGTTATCGAAGAGGTTGATACAGCTAACACTTCTGAAGTTGACAGCAGCGAAGCATTAAAAAACCATTTAGACCAAGGTAGAACCCCCGAGTTAGCAACAAACCCACAGCAAGAGTCCCCGGTTGACGATGACGTCGTTAAGGAGAACAAGGATGCTCAGCCGTCAACATCAACTCCTGAATAAGCTTAAATCTCATGCCGGACGAGTCAGTCCATTGGTCCCTGTTGCCAGTGGACAGTTAGTGCGGGTGGTGGGGCTGACATTAGAGGCTAGCGGTTGCCGGGCGCCCGTGGGTAGTCTTTGTTCTATCGAGACCATGGCGGGAGAACTGATCGCTGAAGTGGTGGGCTTTGACGACAAGTTACTTTACCTCATGCCTATTGAGGAACTCAGAGGCGTGCTGCCAGGTGCCAGAGTGCAACCCCTTGGGGAACAATCAGGCCTTAATGTGGGCTTATCCTTATTAGGCCGAGTGTTAGATGGCAATGGCTTGCCCCTCGACGGCTTGGGTGCACTCAATACCGATCAACATGCTTCTCGTCATGGTCCTAGCATTAACCCGCTTTCACGTCGTGCTATCACTGAGCCACTTGATGTGGGAGTGAGAGCCATTAATGCCATGCTAACCGTAGGTAAAGGTCAGCGAATGGGCTTGTTTGCAGGCTCGGGCGTCGGTAAAAGCGTGCTCTTAGGCATGATGACCCGCGGTACTACAGCCGATATTATTGTGGTAGGGCTAGTGGGGGAGCGTGGTCGAGAAGTCAAAGAGTTTATTGAAGAGATTTTAGGCGAACATGGCCGTGCCCGTTCAGTGGTCGTTGCCGCGCCTGCGGATACATCTCCCTTGATGCGCCTTCGTGCGTGTGAAACGTCAACGCGTATTGCCGAGTACTTTCGTGATCTAGGTTATAACGTGCTGTTATTGATGGATAGCCTAACTCGTTATGCTCAGGCTCAGCGCGAAGTTGCCTTAGCCGTCGGTGAACCGCCCGCCACCAAGGGCTATCCCCCCTCAGTGTTCGCTAAGCTGCCTCGTTTGGTGGAGCGCGCCGGAAATGGTGGCCCGGGTCAAGGTTCAATCACCGCATTTTATACCGTGTTAACTGAGGGCGATGATCAGCAAGATCCCATTGCCGATGCTTCTAGAGCCATTTTGGATGGCCATATTGTGCTTTCAAGGCGCCTTGCCGACTCAGGCCACTACCCTGCCATTGATATCGAGTCTTCCATCAGTCGCGTCGCGCCAATGGTAATCAGTAATGAGCACCTTGAAGCGATGCGAAGGGTGAAGCAAATGTATTCCATGTACCAACAAAATCGAGACTTAATTTCCATCGGTGCTTATGCCCAAGGTAGCGATCCGCGCATCGATAATGCCATTCGATTGCAGCCTGCGATGAATGCATTTTTGCGTCAAGGGTTTAAAGAAGCCATTAGTTTCGATGACAGCCAATTGATGATGAGCCAAATCGCCGCCCAGTGTCAGGTTTAGCCTGATGTAACAGGTGTCAAGATATTGGCAATTCGGCTTTGGCTTAGTAATCCACATTTGAGTGTTTATCTATGCAAAATGACCCGCTGTTTACTGTACTTAAACTGGCTTGTGAGGCGGAAGAAAAAGCGGCTTTACAGCTTAAGTCTACTCAATCAGACAGGCAAAAATACCAAGCACAATTGGATGTGCTGAATAATTATCGCCTCGATTATATGAAGCAAATGTCACAGCACCAAGGTCAAACCTTAAGTGCGAACCACTACTCGCAGTTTCATCAGTTCATCAAGCAAGTGGATAATGCCATTACTCAGCAAGTCAATGCCGTTAAAGATGCGGAAACACAAGTGCTTTACCGCCAACATAATTGGCAAGAAAAGCAGCAAAAAAGAAAAGCGGTAGAAATGTTGTTAGAACAAAAAGCGCTCAAGCGGGCGCATATTGAAAATGTTCGTGAACAAAAAATGTCTGACGAATTTGCCATGCAGCAGTTTATCCGTAAAAAGCCAAGGCATTAATTGTTAAGGTGCTTGAATAGAAGAGGTTTGGGAGTTTTGTTGGTGAATTCAGTTTGATATTCAGTTTGGCACTATAATTGCTTTGTTATATTCGTGGCACTCATTTGCAATTAATAATCAAATCCCCTGTGCCAAGTCGATAACGCATGTTTGGAGATAACCATGGAACAAATGAGCAATATTTTACTGGGTTCAAGCGCTAAAATGGGCAAGTCAGCTTCAGCCGAGTTATCCTCAAGTTCGGGCTCAGATGCATTTTTAACTGCATTAAATCAAGTCTCTAACCTTGATAATGAAGGTTTTACACAGCGTAAATACGATTCAGGGAATCATGCTGTAGACGTTCGTGCCGCCTTTTCATCGGCTCAGAGTGACATCATTTCAGAAGATGAGTCAGCAGTTGATCTCGAGCTTATCTTGGCTCAAATCGATTTAACGGGCGTGAGTCATACCTATGATCAAAGTCAAGCAAGTGTCGGCAATGATTTGCCGCCAGAGCTTGCAGAGATAGAAGACAGCATAAAGATTGATGTTGAAGTCCCAGCGGATAATTTTTTATCGCAACTTTCAAATGATGAGCAATTGGCATTAGCTGTTTTTGCACAGCAAGATGTCGAATCATTGGCTCAGCTTTCAGCTGAAGAGCTCGCGGCTTTGGTGGAAAGTTATAATACGGCCGCAGCGGCTAATTCCATAGACCCAATCGCATTACCGCAAAACATTCTTGCGTGGCTACAAGAAATGGCTAGCGCAGCTGTAAATACGTCTGCCACAGAAGGTGAGTCACTAGGGACTGAGAATGATGAGTTTGCTGCTCAGATGATCCCCAATGATAAATTACAAGTTGGCGTGTTACCTAACGATAAACTGCATATATTAGGCAGTGAGAAATCGTCTGGCGTGACTGATGCTAAGCTCGCCGCCGCAGAGCTAGCCAAAATAGAGGCGGCGAAAGTCGATGCTGCTAACCTTGATGCTCCTAAAGCAGATTTAGCAAAAGCGGAATTCAATGTCACTTTAGATACGCAAATGGCGAGAAAGTTTGAATTAAATCAAGGGATAAGTTCAGCAATGGCGGTTGCTGAGCTCGATGGCAACTCAGCAGACAATCGAGTTGATAACAACGCCAGCTTAAAAGCATTGCAGAATCAGTCGAGTTTAACACCTGCACATAAGAGTGAAGTGCCACAATTTCAGTTATCTCTAAGGCAAGGCAGTGAAGGCGCCATACAAATGCAGGAGATGATCAAAAAGTTCTCTCCTGTGATGCAGCAGCAATTAGTTACCATGGTAAGCAAGGGCATACAGCAAGCAGAAATTCGCTTAGATCCCCCAGAACTTGGGCATATGCTAGTGAAAATTAGTGTACAGGGCGATCAGACTCAGGTGCAATTTCAAGTGGTTCATTCACAAACTAAGGATTTGATTGAACAAGCCCTGCCCAAATTACGTGATTTATTAGCTCAAGAAGGAATGCAATTGACTGACAGCCAAGTGTCTCAGGGCGATGGTGGTCGAGGAGAAAAAGGTCAGCAGTCGAGCGGAGGAGCCTATGACCATGAACAACTGGATGATAATGCAGCACAAGATGCGAACTTGGTGGCAAATCGTACCAGCCATTCTAATTCAGCTATAGATTATTATGCATAAGAAGGTAACCTATACACAGGTAAACATCTAAGGCAGAATAGTCTATATAATTAAGCGAGATATGTGTGCTTTATGGGATATTTTTAGACAAATAACTTCAACAAGCCACCTGTTGATAGCCTTAACCCCGACGGAAAATATTATGGCAGATGAAGAATCGTTAGAACTAAAGAACGAAGGTAAAGGAAAGAGCAAGTTGGTTCTTTTTGGCGGTATAGGCCTAGTGTTAGTGCTTGTTATTGGCGCAGGTTTATGGTTTTTGATGGGCTCAAGTGACGCCCCAGTTGCCGACCCTGATTCAGACCCGAGTTCAGCGGCAGCCCCGGCAGTCAAAGCCCCTGTCGCAGAAGCTAACTATATCAGTATGCCAAGGCCATTTTTATTTAATCTTCCAGGTGCCGATCGCCCTCGCATTGTTGAAATAAAAGTGCAGTTAATGGTTCGTGGTAGTGATGATGGGACATTAACCCAAAAGCATATTCCATTGATTGAAGATGCGCTATTAACGACTTTTAGTGGCGCAGATGTGCAAAAATTGAGTACTCAAGCCGGTAAAGATGAATTAAGGCAATTAGCGCTATTAAATGTGCAAAACACCTTGCAACCTGTCATTGGACGTACTGTGGTTGAAAAGGTGTTATTTACCGGCTTTGTGATGCAATGATCTGTGTGATCATTCCCCATAAATGGAATTCTAAGGCAATAATGTGAGTGATTTATTAAGCCAAGACGAAATTGATGCGCTGTTACACGGCGTTGATGATGTAGATGAAGATGACGTCGATGACGATGGCGGGGATGCGCGCTCCTATGACTTCTCTTCTCAAGACAGGATTGTCCGTGGGCGTATGCCCACCCTTGAAATTGTCAACGAACGTTTTGCGCGTCACCTTAGGATCAGCATGTTTAACATGATGCGCCGAGCTGCAGAAGTCTCCATTAATGGCGTTCAAATGTTGAAGTTTGGTGAATATGTACACACTTTATTTGTACCCACCAGTCTTAATATGGTGCGTTTTAGCCCATTGAAAGGTACTGCATTAATCACCATGGAAGCGAGATTAGTCTTTATCCTTGTGGACAACTTTTTTGGTGGTGATGGCCGTTTTCATGCGAAAATTGAAGGACGTGAGTTTACGCCCACAGAGCGTCGAATTGTCCAATTGCTCCTTAAAATAATTTTCGAGGATTATAAAGAAGCCTGGGCACCGGTCATGGATAATGGAATGGACCCATCCACTTTTAATCGGCCTCGCAATGGGCCACGATGTAGTTGCTAAAACTCATCAACAAAGAGGACGGGTCCACCATGAAGATTACTACAGTTGGTTTAGATATCGCAAAGTCTGTTTTTCATTTTGTTGGTGTAAACAAAGCGGGAAAACTAGTCAAAAAGAAGATGATAAAGCGTAAAGACTTGCTCCACTTTCTTGCTCAGATAGAGCCCTGCCTGGTCGTCATGGAAGCCTGTGGTGGAGCAAATTACTGGGCAAGGGAATTTGAGAAAGTAGGCCATCAAGTCAAATTAATAGCACCTCAGTATGTTGTTCCCTACAGGCAGGGAAATAAAAATGACTATAACGATGCACTTGCTATAGCGGAAGCAGCCCAAAGACCTAACATGCGCTTTGTACAACCTAAGCCCGCAGAGCAACAAGATATTCAGATGTTACACCGAATGAGAGAAAGGCTTAGCAAGCAGTCTACTGCACTGGTTAATCAGGTCAGAGGAATGCTCGCTGAGTACGGGATTGTCATCACAAAAGGAAAAGCGTCTTTTAGGTCAAAACTGCCAGATATTCTAGAAAACGCCGACAATGAGTTAACCGCCAAAGGTAGAAGCATTTTCTATCAACTGTACGAAGAGTTTAACGGTATCGAGGAGCGGCTTAAACGCTGTGACAATCAGGTGCAGCAAGAGACGAAGAACAATCATGTATGTCAGCGTTTAGAAAGTGTACCAGGTATCGGTCCTGTAACAGCAACTGCATTTTATGCCGCAGTAGGAGAAGGCAAAGACTTTACTAATGGCAGGCATTTTTCTGCATGGTGCGGCCTAGTGCCAAAACAGCACAGCAGTGGCGGTAAAGATAATTTGCTGGGGATCAGTAAACGCGGCAATGCTTATCTTCGAACTTTATTTATCCATGGAGCAAGAGCTGTCCTTTACCATAGTGATGGTAAAGGAGATAGATTTAGTCGCTGGGCAATAGCACTTGCAGAAAGGCGAGGATTTAACAGAGCTTGCGTTGCAGTGGCTAACAAGCTAGCGCGAATAGCATGGGTCATTGCAGCAAGAGAGGATGAATATCGGATGGCAGTATAAAGATCCAAAGCCGATGTTGATGTTTTAACGATAATTTTTTACCAACCACCAAGTTGCTTAGACACTTGATTTGATGATGAGACAGTCAGACTGATCTACTTAAAACCTTTTTTCGGCATAGGCTCTAAAGAAGCCGTAAGGATGATAAGGAAAGTAGAAGCACATATCCATCAGGGCCAGAGGTAATCTCATAAATAGGCCGAATATATGGGTGCAATGAACTCTTCTCAAAATTAATATCGAATGCCTTGCAAACCGGATGGGTCCATATATGTTGAATTTGATTACCTTGATTCTGAAGTTAACCCTGCAATGGCCAATATTGTTAGCCCAACCGAAGTTGTGGTGATTAACTCATTTCATATTGAAGTTGACGGTGGTGGTGGCGATTTCCACATCACTATGCCTTATTCTATGATAGAACCTATCCGTGAATTGTTGGACGCGGGGGTGCAAAGTGATAAACAAGATACAGATATGCGTTGGTCTCAGGCATTACGTGATGAGATCATGGATGTGCAAGTGGGTTTTGATGCCAACATTGTTGAGCATGAATTAACCTTGCGGGATGTGATGGGCTTAAGAGCTGGCGATATTATTCCTATTGAATTGCCTGAGCACATCATGATGCGTATTGAAGATTTACCAACTTATCGTTGTAAGATGGGCAAATCCAGGGACCATTTAGCATTGAAGATCAGCGAAAAAATTGCCCGCCCAGAGACGGTTAAAACTGAATTACAGTTGGTGACCCGTAAGAGTAAAGGCCGTGATATTTCCGAATTATAAGGTGATGTAATGAGTACAGAAGACACTGGTGATGATTGGGCTGCGGCCATGGCCGAGCAAGCGATTGAAGAAGCACAACAAATAGAACTTGATGAATTAGTTGATGATTCTAGACCAATAACCAAAGAGGAAGCGGCTAAGCTTGATTCAATACTCGATATTCCTGTGACTATTTCAATGGAAGTGGGCCGCAGTTTTATCAGTATCCGTAACTTGCTTCAGCTTAATCAGGGATCTGTGGTTGAACTTGATCGTGTCGCCGGCGAGCCGCTGGATGTGATGGTCAATGGCACCCTGATTGCCCATGGTGAAGTGGTGGTGGTAAACGATAAATTCGGTATCCGATTGACCGATGTTATCAGCCAGACAGAGCGTATTAAAAAGCTTAAATAATTCCAACAAAATTAAGCTTAACTAGATTGAAGAGAATATGATGAATGAGGTCGCTTGACCTCATTTTAATTTCTCAAGTCTACAAGGAGTGCACAGTGCTAGATGTGTTATTAAGTTTCCCCCTTGTTGCAGCAGTGAATGCCGCAGTATCCCAAACGCCAGCGCCTCTGATGAGTGCTGGTCAAGAGACATCTCATATCGCTTCAATGGCCAGTATGGTGGGTGGCTTAATTGTGGTGCTGGCGATCATTTTTGTGTTGGCTTATATTGTGAAACGGCTCAACTTAGTGCCTTCTCAGCACAGTGTAATTAAATCTATCGCCGTGGCTTCTATGGGGCCAAAAGAAAAAGTGGTGTTGATTGAAGTCAATGGTAAGCAATACTTGTTAGGCGTTACAAGTTCACAAATCAATTTAATTGAAAAACTTGAAACTCAAGTCAAAGTCGAGAGTGAGTCATTTGCTCAGCGGCTAAAACAGGCTAAGGAGAGTCAATAATGCGATATTGGCTGGGGCTTGCTCTCCTAATTGGTTTAGGTTTTTCTCCTGCAGGATTTGCCGAAGGCATCTTGCCCGCTGTCACAGTGAAAACGGGCGCCGATGGCTCGGCAGAATACTCTGTGACCATGCAGATTTTAATTTTGATGACGGCCATGAGCTTTATTCCTGCCATGGTTATCATGTTAACGTCATTCACCCGCATTATCGTGGTGTTGTCCATCCTGCGCCAAGCGCTGGGTTTGCAGCAGACACCTTCAAATCAAGTGTTAATAGGCATCAGCCTATTTATGACCTTTTTTATCATGTCGCCAGTGTTTGATAAGATTTATACCGAGGCCGTTGAGCCATATATCAATGAAACCATGACACTGCAACAATCCTATGAAGTGGGTAAGCTGCCGATAAAAAGCTTTATGTTATCTCAGTTAAGATTGACTGATTTGCAAACCTTTGTTGAAATTTCGGGTTATAAGGGAATCACATCCCCCGAAGAAGCGCCCATGAGCGTGATTATCCCAGCGTTCATCACCAGTGAGTTAAAAACGGCTTTCCAGATAGGGTTTATGTTGTTTATCCCCTTTTTAGTGTTAGATCTTGTGGTGGCTAGCATTTTAATGGCCATGGGTATGATGATGCTGTCGCCTATGATCGTTTCATTACCTTTTAAGATCATGCTATTTGTGCTGGTAGACGGTTGGAGCCTAGTGATGGGCACCTTAGCGAATAGCTTTGGTATTTAAGGAGCTGTGCCATGTCTCCTGAAGCCTTGATTGATATATTTCGTGAAGCTTTATCTGTCATCGTACTTATTGTGTCGGCAATTATTTTGCCAGGTTTATTTATCGGTTTGATTGTGGCGGTGTTTCAAGCGGCGACATCCATTAATGAACAAACCCTAAGTTTCTTACCACGTCTTTTAGTTACCTTATTTGCTTTGATGTATTTAGGGCATTGGCTGGTGCAAACCATGATGGATTTTTTCCTGCAGATGGTGAACCTTATTCCCCAAGTGATAGGTTAGCCAATGGAAATATTGTTTGATGAAATCAGTCAAACGATAGCAGCCTACCTATGGCCACTATTTCGTATTTCCTCCATGTTAATGATCATGGCGGTATTTGGTGCCAATACCACTCCCTCACGAGTTAGGCTGATGTTAGCCGTCGCGTTTACGTTCGCTATCGCGCCTGTACTGCCTGAAATCAAAAATGTGGAGTTGTTCGCTTTTAGCGCCGTGTTTATTACTTTGCAGCAAATACTCATTGGTGCAGTGATGGGCTTTGTGACGTTAATGTTGATGCAAACCTTTGTGTTGACAGGTCAAATTATCGGTATGCAAACAAGCTTAGGTTTCGCTTCTATGGTGGATCCTGGTTCTGGTGAGCAAACCCCTGTGGTAGGTAACTTTTTTCTCTTATTAGCAACACTGATTTTCTTATCAATAGACGGGCATTTATTGATGTTTCGCATGATAGTGGCAAGTTTTGAATCTATTCCTGTATCAAACCAAGGGATAGAAATAGCGAACTATAAGATACTGGCTGAATGGGGCGGTTATATGTTTGGCGCGGCATTAACCATGTCTATGTCTGCCATAGTTGCCTTGCTATTGATTAATTTGTCTTTTGGTGTGATGACTCGCGCAGCGCCGCAACTCAATATTTTTTCCATTGGTTTCCCTGTCACCATGGTCAGCGGTTTGCTTATTTTATGGTTGACTCTTGGACCCATTATGGCTCACTTCGATGAGGTGTGGTATGCGGCCCAAGTCTTAATGTGTGATTTGCTTAGTCTAACTTGCCAACTGGATGAAGCCACTGTTTTCTAGTAGTTAGTGGTATCAATGGTTAAGCTTTCTTATTGCAACAGCGTTTTAGGATAAATTATGGCCGAGAATGATAGCAGCCAAGAAAAAACAGAGGAACCCACAGGGAGGCGCCTTGAGCAGGCGCGGGAAAAAGGACAGATAGCTCGTTCGAAGGAACTAGGAACAGCGGCCGTACTATTGGCCTCTTCAGTGGGGTTTATGATGACGGGACCTGCACTGGCCAAAAGTTTGTTTCGGATCATGGAACAGATTTTAACCATGGAAAGGGCACAGATTTTTGACACTAACTCCATGTTTCGAGTCTGGGGAGTGATCGGTACTGAGTTGGCAATTCCTTTATTAAGTTTTATTGGTATGCTGGCGGTAGTGTCGTTTCTGGGTAATATCGTTTTAGGCGGAATTAATTTTTCCGTTAAGGCGTTTATGCCAAAGGGAAGCAAGATGAACCCCATGAGCGGGTTTAAGCGCATGTTTGGCACGCAAGCCTTGGTGGAGTTGACAAAAGGTATCGCCAAATTCTCTGTAGTGGCTTTTTCTGCCTATTTTTTACTCGACTTCTATTTCGTTGATATTCTGCAATTATCCAATGACCATTTACCCAATAATGCTTACCACGCGTTAGATTTATTGGTGTGGATGTTCATTCTTTTATGCTCCTCTACATTACTTATTGTGATCATAGATGTGCCATTTCAAATTTGGAATCACAATAAACAGCTTAAAATGACCAAACAAGAAATCAAAGATGAATATAAAGACACAGAAGGTCAACCTGAAGTTAAAGCACGAGTGAGGCAGATGCAAAGGGAGATGGCTCAAAAACGCATGATGGCCGAAGTGCCTAAGGCGGACGTGATTGTGGTGAATCCAGAACATTATGCGGTAGCGGTAAAATACGATGCTAGCCGCTCGACGGCGCCATTTGTGGTGGCTAAAGGCATTGATGAGGTGGCATTCCAAATAAGGGCCATTGCCCGTGAACATGACGTTGCTATTGTATCGGCTCCTCCGTTAGCTAGAGCGATATACCATACGACTAAGTTAGATCAACAAGTTCCGGAAGGGCTCTTTACTGCAGTGGCACAAGTATTAGCATATGTGTTCCAATTAAGAGCATTCCAAAAAGGTCAAGGCAGACGACCTAAGCCTATTCCACTCAGCCAGCCTATTCCAGATGAACTAAAACATTAATTGATTGACCTTAAAGTTAAACTGATTTCTAATCATTGGCTCGTTTTTTGCTTTTCACTGTTATCAGTGTCAAAAATGCAGCATTAAGGTCAATTGCCAATGGAAGTAAAAGCCGCGTTAGGGCAAATAAAGTCGATCCGCCCCAGCACCTTTAAAGGGATAGGTACACCTTTACTGGTATTAGCTGCGTTAGGCATGGTCGTTCTACCTATACCGCCTTTCCTGCTCGACATCTTATTTTCTTTTAACATCTCCTTAGCCCTAGTGATATTACTGGTCGCTATTTATAGCAACAGACCGCTTGATTTTGCTGCATTTCCGACCGTGCTACTCATTGCAACCTTGCTAAGGCTGGCACTCAATGTGGCCTCAACCCGAGTGGTGTTGCTAGAAGGTCACAATGGCGGTGATGCGGCGGGTAAAGTGATCGAAGCGTTTGGCTCTGTGGTTATTGGCGGAAATTATGCCGTGGGCTTAATCGTGTTTTTAATCCTTATCATCATTAACTTTGCCGTTGTTACAAAAGGCGCGGGTCGCATCTCAGAGGTGAGTGCTCGCTTTACCTTGGATGCTATGCCTGGCAAGCAAATGGCTATTGATGCCGACTTAAATGCGGGGGTGTTAACTCAAGAACAAGCTAGAATACGCCGAGCTGAGGTGACTAAAGAAGCCGATTTTTATGGCGCGATGGACGGTGCATCGAAATTCGTAAAAGGGGATGCGATCGCGGGGATCATGATCCTAGTCATCAATATTCTGGGTGGTTTTATTATCGGTATGGTGCAGCACGGTCTTGATTTCTCTACTGCTGCTGAAATTTATACTCTACTGACAATCGGTGATGGCCTAGTGGCGCAAATCCCCGGACTATTACTTTCTATTGCAGCCGCCTTGATGGTTACCCGCCAGAATGAGTCTGGTGATATGGGGCAGATGTTAATCAGCCAAATGTTTGATAGCCCTAAGGCGTTAGTCATTGCCTCCGGTTTACTTTTCACTATGGGCGTTGTTCCTGGTATGCCCCATATTGCTTTCTTAAGTTTTGCCGCCATTACCGCTGGCACAGCCTTTATTATCCAAAAGCGCATTAAAGAAAAGAAAGAAACTGCATTAGCACTGGCAGTGAATGGTCCTAGTGAAGCTAAAGATAAAGAGCCTAAAGATCTCAGCTGGGATGATGTACGTCATGTAGACACTATAGGCTTAGAAGTCGGCTATCGCTTGATCCCCTTAGTGGATAAAGGTCAAGGTGGCGAGCTGCTTGGACGGATCAAGGGCGTGCGTAAGAAGCTGTCTCAAGAGTTGGGTTTTTTGGTTCCAGCTGTACATATTCGTGATAATTTAGATTTATCGCCTAATGCTTACCGGATTTCTTTGATGGGTGTTGTGGTCGGTGAAGCCGAGGTAAGGCATGATTGTGAGCTTGCTATTAACCCAGGTCAAGTCTATGGCAAGCTAGATGGTATCGACACCAAAGATCCCGCATTCGGCTTAGAAGCCGTTTGGATAACCGCAGAGCAAAGAGAGCATGCACAAACCTTAGGCTACACAGTCGTCGATACAGCAACCGTAGTGGCGACTCACATCAGCCAAGTATTAACCAACAATGCGGCTAAATTACTTGGATACGAAGAAGTTCAGCAGCTGATGGATATGTTAGCTCGTCAGTCTCCTAAGTTAGTCGATGGTTTTATTCCTGATATTATGCCCTTAGGCAGCGTAGTTAAAGTGATGCAAAATCTTCTTAATGAAGGGGTTTCTGTCAGAGATCTGCGCACCATAGTGCAAACCCTGTTAGAATACGGAAGTAAGAGTGCGGACACCGAAGTATTAACCGCTGCTGTGCGCATCGCACTCAAGCGCATGATCATGCAAGAGCTTTCAGGCCCTGAATTAGAAATCCCTGTCATAACATTGGCGCCGGAGTTGGAACAGATGTTGCATAAGTCAATGCAAGCGACGGGGGGGGATGGTCCAAATATTGAACCTGGTCTTGCTGAGCGGATGCAACAATCGTTATTAAGTGCAGCGCAAAAGCAAGAGATGGTCGGACAGCCAGCCATTTTATTGACATCAGGTATGTTAAGGTCAACGTTATCACGCTTTGTAAAGTACACAATTCCGAATTTACGGGTGATTTCATACCAAGAAATCCCCGATGAAAAACAAATTCGAATCGTATCGGCAGTGGGGCAATAGCGATGACACAGAATTTTGAGGGTGCATAAGTGAAAATTAAACGATTTTTTGCCAAAGATATGCGCGCAGCATTAGCTCAAGTCAAAGACACCTTAGGCTCTGATGCCGTCATCATGTCCAATAAAAAAGTGACAGGCGGCATCGAAATAGTCGCTGCAGTGGATTATGATGAGCCCAAAGTGAGCGCTAAGGTGAACACCCCAGTCCCAGGTTTTATGGACGTGAGCGAAGACAGAGTGTCCCTAGGGGCTAAACCTGCCATTAAGGCCGAGACTAAATTAAACCCGCCACCGGCGGCTGATTCTTTACAAGCGTTACTAGAGAAACAGCATTCTAGATTAAAGCAGCAAATGGCATCTCAGAATAATGAACCTGAACTGCCGGAGTGGGCTAGACAATTAGAGGCTTCAAAAAAGCCAAAGCCTGTGGCTAACTTTCAGCATCAGGCGTCTTTGTCTGATACTCCCCAGAAGCACAGCAAGCACAACCAAGCGGACTTCGATGCACTTAAAGATGAAATGGCGTCGCTGCGAAACTTGCTGACTCATCAAGTGTCCGCGTTGATGAAAGATCAGAAAAAACGCACCGACCCTATGGGTGCTATGCTTGAAAGTAAGCTATTGGCCGCTGAGTTTTCAGCCCCAATCGCTGCTAAGCTTGCTGGATTAAGTCAGCATTACACCCCAGTGGATTTAGTACGTGCACTGCCTCAGACTTTAGCTAATCTTCTTGATAATCAAGGTGATGATATAGTTAGGCGCGGTGGGGTTGTTGCCTTTGTCGGGCCTACTGGAGTCGGGAAAACAACATCCTTGGCCAAGCTGGCGGCCAGATTTGCAGCTCAGCATGGTCCAGAGCAAGTCGCGCTCATTACCACAGATCATTATCGTATAGGGGCTTTCGAACAGCTAGCAACCTATGGCAAAATAATGGGGTGCCCTGTTAAGCAGGCTCATGATCTTGCTGAATTAGAACAAATTATTTATCAGTTTAGGAATCGCAAGCTAGTATTAATTGATACAGCTGGTATGGGGCAGCGTGATATGCGCCTCTATCAGCAGCTTGATAATCTGACTGCCAATAGCAAAATTCCTATTCGCAGCTACTTGGTTCTTTCCGCTACAGGCCAACGCCGAGTACTACAAGACGCGGTGACCCATTTTAAACGCATTCCTTTATCAGGGGTTGTGCTGACTAAACTGGATGAATCGGTATCCATTGCCGGAGCATTGAGTGTGTTAATTCAAAATGAACTGCCTTTAAGTTATGTGACTGATGGCCAAAGGGTTCCAGAAGACATGAAAGTGGCAGATACCTTAGTATTAGCCAAACAAGCACTAGCTGCTATGAACGAAACTGAACTACAATCGACAAAAGACACGGCGTGGTCAAATGACATGGCCTATGCATTCGAGTAAAGATATGACCCGAGATCAAGCAAGTGGTTTACGTATGATGAATCAACCATATAACGATAAAGTAAAAGTAATCGCCGTAACAGGTGGCAAAGGAGGCGTGGGTAAAACTAGCGTTTCAATTAACACGGCTGTAGCGCTTGCTGAAAAAGGCAAAAGAGTACTAGTACTCGATGCCGACTTAGGTTTGGCAAACGTCGATGTCATGTTAGGTATTCGAGCCGAACGAAATTTATCCCATGTGTTAAAAGGTGAAGCCGAGCTTGACGATATTATTGTTCGCGGTCCAAAAGGGATTGGCATAGTCCCCGCGACGTCAGGCTCTCAGTCAATGGTTGAGCTAACGCCAGCGCAGCATGCGGGGCTTATCCGTGCATTTAGTGAAATGCGTACTCAATTCGATATTTTAATTGTCGATACAGCCGCTGGTATTTCTGACATGGTGCTGAGTTTCTCTCGGGCGGCGCAAGATGTGGTCGTTGTTGTTTGTGATGAACCGACATCAATTACCGATGCCTATGCTTTAATTAAGATTTTAAGCCGTGAGCATGGCGTGTTCCGTTTTAAAATTGTGGCCAATATGGTGAGAAGTTTGCGGGAAGGCATGGAATTATTTGCTAAACTCAGTAAAGTTACTGACAGATTTTTGGATGTTGCTCTAGAATTAGTCGCAACAGTACCATTTGATGAAAATTTACGTAAAGCGGTTCGTAAACAAAAACTTGTCATCGAAGCATTTCCAAAGTCACCTTCAGCTATTGCTTATCATGGTTTGGCCAACAAGGTGATGACTTGGCCTGTACCGCAACAGCCAGGTGGTCATTTAGAATTCTTTGTTGAGCGTTTAGTTCAGCGTAAAGAAGTACAAGAGGATAGAGTGAGTGAATAAAGCCGCAGCGTATACTCAGTTCGATGATAAGTCGTCCGTTATTGAACAGTATGCTCCGTTGGTGAAAAAAATTGCTCATCATATGCTTGCACGGCTTCCAGCATCTGTACAACTTGATGACTTATTACAAGCTGGAATGATGGGACTGCTGGAAGCGGCGTCAAAATTTGATGGTACCAAGGGCGCTAAGTTTGAAACCTTCGCTGGTATTCGAATTCGTGGTGCCATGATTGATGAAATTCGCCGAGGAGACTGGGTTCCACGCTCAGTGCATCGCAATCAAAGGCGCGTGGCTCAGGTGATTGATGAGCTAGAACAACACTTTGGAAGAGATGCTCGTGACACAGAAATTGCAGAAAAACTTGATATGTCGCTCGATGAGTACCATCATATCTTAAATGATGTTTCTGTTGGAAAAATCATAGGCATAGAAGATCTGGGTGTATCACAGGATGTGATTATTACCGAAGAAACGTCAATGGATGAATCCTTTGATGAATTAGTTGAAACTCAATTCCAATCAGCGCTGGTTGAAGCAATTAAAACATTGCCAGAAAGAGATGCTTTAGTGTTATCGCTTTACTATGATGAAGCACTGAATTTAAAAGAAATTGGCGCCATACTTGAGGTGAGCGAATCTAGGGTTAGTCAGATATTAAGTCAGGCTATGCTTAGATTAAAAGCAAAACTCAAGCATTGGACACAAACATAATTATTAATAGAGCAAAACGAGTGTCAGCTCACCGGAGGAAACCTTGGACAAGAATATGAAGATTCTTATTGTTGACGATTTCTCAACAATGAGACGTATCATCAAGAACTTGTTGCGAGACTTGGGATTTAACAATACCCAAGAAGCAGATGATGGCTCTACAGCCCTACCTATGTTGCAAAGAGGTGACTTCGATTTTGTCGTCACTGATTGGAACATGCCGGGGATGCAGGGTATCGATCTTCTCAAAGCGATACGTGCAGATGATTCGTTGAAGCATTTACCCGTTCTTATGGTAACTGCAGAAGCTAAGCGTGAGCAGATTATCGCAGCAGCACAAGCCGGGGTAAATGGTTATGTTGTTAAGCCATTTACCGCAGCAACTCTTAAAGAAAAGCTAGATAAGATCTTTGAGCGACTCGCATAAGCAAGGATTAAGTCATGCAGGCAAAATTATCGGGGCTTATAACCCTCGAACAAGCCCAGCAACTTGTTACATTGCTTGAGGCGGGTGATCAAAGTTCGGCAGATGATGTCATTAGAGAGCTCGCGGGGCCTTTGCAACGTGAACTCTTTGAAGAGGTCGGTAAGTTAACTCGGCAGCTTCATAGTGCATTAATGGATTTTCAAGTCGATAACAGATTAGTTGAATTGGCCAATACAGAAATACCAGATGCCAAGGAAAGACTAAACTATGTTATTGAGATGACTGAACAAGCTGCAAATAAAACCATGGATGCGGTTGAAGAATGCATCCCTTTGGCCGATAGCATTATTATCAATATTCATTCAGTTTCCCCAAAATGGGAAAAGTTGATGCGTCGTGATATTGCCTTAGATGAATTTAAAGGCCTTTGTCATGATGTACAGAGTTTAATGTCTCATAGTCAGCATGATTCAAATCGACTACGTGAACTCTTGAATGAAGTACTGATGGCACAAGATTTCCAAGATTTAACTGGACAGATGATCCGCAGGGTCATTGATTTAGTTAGGGAAGTGGAAAATAACCTAGTGTCCATGCTCACAGTATTTGGTGACACTGCTATCGAAAGCACTCCTGTCGCTGAAAAGAATAAGATAGAAGCTGAAGGACCGATAATGAACGCTGAATTACGTGAAGACGTGGTTACAGGTCAGGATGAAGTTGATGATCTGCTATCGAGTCTGGGTTTCTAATTAGGAGTCAATTTAATGTCCTTTGATGTTGATGAAGAGATACTCCAGGACTTTTTGGTAGAAGCTGGTGAGATTTTAGAGCTTCTATCGGAGCAGCTTGTTGCTCTTGAAAATAATCCTGATGACACTGATCTACTAAATGCTATTTTTAGGGGCTTCCATACCGTTAAAGGCGGTGCGGGTTTCTTGAGCCTTAATCCCATGGTTGCGGTTTGCCATGAGGCAGAAAATACCTTTGACCTTCTTCGCACAGGTAAACGTAGTGTTAACGCAGAGCTGATGGATATCATCCTCCAAGCCGTAGATGCGATTAACATGATGTTTAGTCAGACTCAGCAAGGGGAAAACCAAGATCCTGTTGATGCTGAACTTCTTGGAAAGCTAAAGCTGCTGAGTTCTGGTGCTCCATTGCCTTCAGAAATGACGGGTGTTGAAGACGTTGCTGAAGCAGTCTATGAAGAACCAGAGCTTGAATCTGAAGCCGAATTGGTCGAAGACGTTGAGAATGTTAGTGTTGAATCGACTCAAAGTGACACGATTGATGAAATAGATGAAAGCGAGTTCGAAGCCCTCTTAGATGCCTTACATGGCCCTAGTGGCAGCTCATCGGCGCCCACATCAAGTACTGCCCCAGTTGGCAATGCTGATGTCGCCAGTGATGAAATCACTGATGATGAGTTTGAGCGACTCCTTGATGAGTTGCACGGTTCAGGTAATCAAACTGAGGTTAAAGCCACTGCTCCAACTCCTAAAGCGCCAGAGGTCACTGCTAGCACGGCAAATTCAGATGATATTACCGATGATGAATTTGAGCGTCTTCTCGATGAATTGCATGGTAAAGGCAGTGGCGGGGCATCTGTTGAAAAACCGGCGGCTCCAGTTGCTAAAGCTGCGCCCCCAACGCCTCCTAAGCCTGCGGCTCCTGTTGCTGCAGCAAAAGTTGAAGCCGTAAAACCTGCGCCAACACCTGTAGTTAAAGCCCCAGAGCCTAAGGTCATTGACGAAGCTAAAATGCCGGCAAAAGCCTCGGCGGTGCCTCAAGGTGAAACTACAGTACGTGTTGATACTGCAAGGCTTGATCAGATCATGAACATGGTCGGTGAGCTAGTATTAGTGCGCAATCGCTTAGTGAGCTTAGGCATTACCCGCGAAGATGAAGCCATGACGAAAGCCTTGGCGAATTTAGATTTGGTGACGGCTGACTTACAAGGTGCGGTGATGAAAACCCGCATGCAGCCTATTAAGAAGGTGTTTGGCCGTTTCCCCCGAGTGGTTCGAGATTTAGCTCGAACACTCAATAAAGAAATTGATCTCATCATGGTGGGCGAAGAGACTGACCTTGATAAAAACCTGGTTGAGGCGTTAGCGGATCCCTTGGTCCACTTAGTGAGAAACTCTGTCGATCACGGTATTGAAATGCCTCTTACTCGTGAAGCAACGGGTAAATCACGTACTGGTACTATCACCTTGTCAGCAAGTCAGGAAGGCGATCACATCTTATTGAAAATTGAAGATGATGGCGCCGGTATGGATCCTGTAAAACTCAAGGAAATAGCCATTTCTCGAGGCGTGCTTGATGAAGACTCTGCAGCAAGAATGTCTGATAGTGAAGCCTATAACTTGATTTTTGCCCCAGGATTCTCCACCAAAGTTGAAATATCGGATATCTCGGGACGTGGTGTTGGAATGGACGTGGTGAAAACCCGGATTAACCAACTCAATGGTACTGTGCATATTGACTCAATGAAGGGCAAGGGCACCATACTCGAAATCAAAGTTCCCTTAACGCTAGCCATAATGCCAACCTTAATGGTAGACGTCGCTAAGCAAGTGTTTGCCTTGCCGTTATCCAGTGTTAATGAAATTTTCCATTTAGACTTAACTAAAACCAATATTGTCGATGGCCAACTGACGGTTATCGTGCGCAATAAAGCTGTTCCCTTGTTTTATTTAGAGCAGTGGTTGCATCGTCATAAAACCAAGTTAAAGCATGGTGATAAGAAGCAAGGCCATGTCGTCATCGTTCAACTAGGTACCCGTCAAATTGGCTTTGTGGTGGATGCATTGATTGGTCAGGAAGAAGTTGTCATCAAGCCGTTAGGTTCTATGCTGCAGGGCACGCCGGGGATGGCGGGAGCGACGATTACATCTGATGGCGGTATCGCGTTAATATTAGATGTTCCTGGGCTGTTAAAGCACTATGTAAGCTCGAAGCAGTAAGCGTATTAGAGTGTTAAGGAATTAAATGACCATACAAGTTTTAGTTGTTGATGATTCAAGCTTTTTCCGTCGTAGAGTCAGTGAGATTGTTAATCAAGATCCTGAGTTAGAAGTGATAGGCGTTGCCGTTAATGGCAAAGAAGCCGTCAAAATGGCGGCAGAATTGAAACCTCATGTGATCACTATGGATATTGAAATGCCTGTTATGGACGGCATTACCGCTGTCCGTGAAATTATGGCCAACAATCCAATTCCTATACTGATGTTTTCATCATTGACTCATGATGGTGCTAAAGCAACCTTAGATGCGTTAGACGCTGGTGCCTTGGATTTTCTACCAAAACGTTTTGAAGATATAGCGACCAATAAAGATGAAGCTATTCGCTTACTGCAACAGCGGATCCGCGAGCTCGGTCGTCGGCGTATTTACAAACCACTATCTCGAGCTGGAGCTACAGCAGTACCAGCGTCTGCTCGAGCTGGGTTATCCAGCACAAGCCCAACGTTGGGGTCGTCAACCTTAGGTAGAAGCCCAGCATCGGGGTTAGCGTCATCAGCATCAAGAAATAGCCCAACTGTCAGTACGCCAGCCTCAGCAATACGGGCCAGTGGTAAGCAATACAAGGCCTTATTGATTGGCACCTCAACCGGTGGGCCTGTGGCCTTGCAAAAGATTTTGACACAATTCCCTGCGTCTTACCCTCATCCTATTTTGCTTATCCAGCACATGCCCGCTGCATTTACGCCGGCATTTGCAACTCGGCTAAATGGCTTGTGCCAGATTGAAGTTAAAGAGGCTGAAAATGGCGATCAACTTAAAGCAGGCTGTGCCTACTTAGCGCCTGGTGGCATGCAGATGATGGTTGAGCGCACTGGCAGCATAAGCCGCCTTAAAGTATTAGCGGGCAGTAGTGACATGAATTACAAGCCAAGTGTGGATATTACCTTCGCTTCGGCTTCTAAGGCCTTTAACGCAGATGTGCTGGCAGTTGTGTTAACGGGGATGGGGGCCGATGGCCGTGAAGGTGCGCGTATGCTTAAAACATCCGGCTCAACAATTTGGGCCCAAGATGAGGCAAGTTGCGTGGTATACGGTATGCCTCAGGCTGTCGCCGTTGCAGGGTTATCCACTCACTCTATCTCGTTAGATCAAATGGCAGAGGCGATATTGAAAGAGTCTGGTCGTGGCTAAGGGTATGAGCCGTACAGGATTAGTTTTAAGCTTGTTTCTCGTGTCCGTCTTGTGTTTAGTGTTTGGCAGCCTGTACTTAGATTCACGCAATAAAATGGCATTATTAAAAGAAGAAGTCAGTAGATTAAAGCAATCACAAGTCTTACTTATGGTGCCAGATGATCAAGCTGTGGTAATTGCCGACTGGCTAGAAAAACACCCTAAGCAAACCAATGCCTTGATCGATATGTTCGCAACATCCCCAGTTAATGGGCACAACAAGATTGAACATGAGGCTGCTAACACGAACCCGATACCCCTAAAGCCCGAGAAGAACAGTGTTATAGTGTCAGAAACTAAAGATGGGGTAAAAGTCATAAAATTACCCCATGGCGGGATCAGAGTCACTACCCGTGATGAGAGCCAAACTAAAGGCAATCAGTAATTTATCTGAGGCAAAGTTGAGAGGCGTTATTTGAAAGTATGGACTGTAGCAAATCAGAAGGGCGGGGTTGGTAAAACCACTTCTGTTGCAAGTTTAGCTGGCGCGTTAGCTAAGCGTGGTATGCGGGTATTGATGATAGATACCGATCCACATGCTTCACTTGGATATTATTTAGGCATAGACTCCGAAACTGTGCCGGGCTCTTTGTATGATATTTTTCTAGCGCATAAGCAATTGTCGTTAGCGCTTATTATGCCGCATATTATTAACTCGCAAGTAGAAGGGTTAGATCTCATTCCAGCGACTATGGCGTTAGCGACCTTAGATAGGGCTCTTGGCCATCAAGAAGGCATGGGCTTGGTGCTGAGGAATTTAATCAATTTGCTAGAAGGTAAGTATGATGTAGCCATTATTGATTGTCCTCCCGTACTGGGTGTGCTGATGGTCAATGCATTAGCTGCGAGTCAACATATTATTATTCCGGTTCAAACAGAATTTCTAGCCATAAAAGGGCTAGATAGAATGATAAAAACCATGGAGTTAATGGGGCGCTCAAAGAAAACTCGTTATAGTTATTCTGTGGTACCTACAATGTATGATAAACGCACAAAAGCGTCGCCAATAGCCCTAGAAGTACTGCAAGATAAATATAAAAATGCATTGTGGCCAGATATGATCCCAGTCGATACTAAATTTAGAGATGCGAGTCTTGCCCATGTACCAGCGTCTCATTATGCGCCAAACACTCGTGGGGTGAAAGCTTACGACAGATTGTTAGATTTTCTTTTGGCTGGGGAGTTCTCTCATGTCAAAGTCGGTTGATGATGCCGTAGTTGATTTTTTTGATTTATTATTAAAAGAGAAATCAGAAACGCCGCTCCCAGTTATAGACAAGTCTCTTTCTCAACCTAAGCCGTTTAGGCCTTCGGAGAGTCAAAGTCGCTCGCCCGATGCTAATGTTTTGTTTACTCAAGTTGAATCGAGTCCGGTTTCAAGAAGCATACAGGCAAAACCTATTGCTCAAGTGAGTCGAGATGTAGATAAAAAAGCCCTTGAAAAATTGCTCGAAGCGGTATCCAAGCCAAGCATCAACACGGAGGAGACCTTAGAGGAAGGGATAAAAGCTAAGGCGGAACTCATTCGTCAGGCGATTAAATTGCAACCGCCAGCAAAAAATTCAGAAAGGATACCAGAAAGTAATAAAAATAAGGTATTGGAAGATAAAGAAATAATTTTCCCTGCCGATAAAAAAATGCAAGCCGAGTCAGTGGCTCCTGAATCTGAGCTTCCTGTGACTGAACCTGAAGTTGTGACAGAAATGCAGACTCAAACTGGTTCCGTTCCACCGAGCATTACAAAAGATCTGCAAGAAGTGCTCGATGATGAGTTTCAAGTACTATTCTTTAATGTAGCAGGATTAACCTTAGCCGTACCTTTGGTAAGTTTAGGTGGGATAGTTAAAATTGATCGTATTAGCCATTTAATCGGCCGTCCAAGCTGGTTTAAAGGTGTACAAACTCACAGAGAGGCTAAACTTAACGTGGTGGACACCTGTGCTTGGGTTATGCCAGAAAAATATTCACAAGAGCTTGCTGAATCTATAGATTATCAATATCTTGTATTGTTAGAAGATAGTCATTGGGGGCTTGCTTGCGAATCCCTAGTTAATGCGGTGAAAATTAATAAATCTCACGTTAATTGGCGTGAAAAACCCGGTAAGCGACCATGGCTTGCAGGCGTGGTAAAAGAACAAATGTGTGGCATTTTGCATGTACAAGCTTTAATTGAAATGTTGGATGCAGGTTTAGGGTGTCAGGATTCGATTGACCGAGGTTAACTATGACAGAATCAAGAAAAGTCGCAGCAGTAGCTGCAAGTAAAGATGATGCAGTACTACAGTGGGTGACATTTAAATTAGATAATGAAACCTATGGCATTAACGTAATGCAAGTTCAAGAAGTGTTACGATATACAGAAATTGCTCCTGTTCCTGGTGCGCCTCATTATGTACTGGGTATCATTAATTTACGCGGTAGCGTAGTTACTGTTATCGATACCCGTTCGCGTTTCGGGTTAAACTCCGCCGAAGTCGATGATTCGACTCGTATCGTTATTATCGAAGCAGAGAAACAAGTTATTGGTATTATGGTCGATAGCGTTGCTGAAGTGGTTTATTTGCGACGTTCTGAAATTGACAACGCGCCGAATGTGGGTACAGAAGAAAGCGCTAAATTTATTCAAGGCGTAAGTAATAGAGACAATGAACTACTCATTCTGGTTGATTTAGATAAGTTATTATCTGATGAAGAATGGGCCGAGTTGACTGACGTCTAGAACACTGATTTTTATGTGAATGCCAGCATGATTGCTGGCATTTGTTTGTCTGGTATTTGCTGGGTGTCAATAATGGCATTCATTAAGGGATTTACGATGGGCGATGAGCTGTTAATCGCAGCATTAGCATATGTTGTGGCTTGCTTAGGGTTAATTTTATATTTACAGCGTAGAACCAGTAAATTAAAGACAAAAGTTGATGCGCTCACTGTGTTGATCAAAGAGAGCGACCGTCAAAGAGAAGCGGTTAAGCGTGAATTACAAGAGCTAAGAAGCGGTACTATTGGGGTTGGGCGTCGCGTCCTCGAGATTGAGAAGAAGCTAGGTAAACAATCTGAGATGCTTGAAGAAGCCAGTTATAACGATCCACAGGCCAAACTGTATGCTAGGGCGGTTAAAATGGTGTCTTTAGGGGCTGGTATTGAGGAGTTGATGAGCGAATGTGAGCTACCTAAGGCGGAAGCTGAACTGTTACTCAGATTACATAAAAGATAATAGTACCGATACAAGACTCTTATTTGATGACGAGTAGTGTTTGTTAAGCTATTAACCTCAATTTTGCAGATCTTGTGTTGGAGTCACCCAAGGCAAAGATTAGACAGTTTCAACAATTTTCTGATGCAAATTATTCCACTGCTCAGGAAACTTACCATCTAACATATAGATAAAAGCGATTAATTCTGCAATCAATAAATACAGTTCCTTCGGGACTTCTTCACCGAGTTCCAGCATTTGTAAAAAGTTGCTTAAATTAGGGTCTTGGTGAATATGGACTCCGGCCTTTTCCGCTAAGGCTATGATTTCTTCGGCCAGCAGATCAGTACCACTGGCAGTCACTTTAGGTGCACTCTTACCGTCAAAACTTAAAGCAACAGCTTGTTTACGACTAGTCATGATTCATTTTCCTTATGCGCGAGTTTTTACTAGGTAGTGATCACCTGGTAATAGGGTTGCTGGAACAGTGCCAATTTGGGTGGAAAAGTCATTGAGTTCGAAACCAATCTGCGCCATCTTTTGACTTAACGGGGATTGGAATTGAGTAATTCTTTGTAATAACGCCTCATTATTCCCAGTAAACTTTAATCCTAAAAATTTGCCTTGCCTCTGAGCATTGATCAACAGACTACCCTGAGAGAGATTAAACTTAAGCTGTAAACGCCATCCAGTTAATTCTGCCTCTTGCTCATTATCCTCGTCTCGTTCGAATTTACCTTCTAATTGTTCATCCCTTTGATTGATAGAATAGGGGAGGGCAAAATACCAAGTGGGATTTTGATTTGGATCCATACTGGCTTGTTGATAAAGCACTAGGCTACTGGCTAATTGCGCCATACTATCTAGGCTTGCACCTTTATCTAAGGCTGCCAGTAATCCTTGAGTCATCTTTAATTGCATGCCTAAGGTGAGCTGTTGTAAATGCTTAGCTAATTTATTTGATAGCGCTTGCCCACTAGTACTGGCTTTAAAACCCAATAAAAGTTGAAACAATGTCGTGACAGCTTCGCCAGTGAAAGCGCTTTGGCTCGTTAAGGGATTGCTGGCCAAGTTTAGCGTATTGAAGCTGGTTAATTGAGACTGAAGTAGTTGTGGTTGTGCATACTGAGATAATGGCATAGTCGCCAATTGAGGCAAACTTTTTAATAACTGACTCGCCACATTATTCACTTCATTCACCGATGATTTTGTGCCCGCTGGCATAGCCCCAGATTTACTTAGTGCTTTTTGTAAAACGTCCATAGGGGCGAGCTCAACATTGCCTTTAGGCAGGGGCCCTGATTGGCTGTTGGTAAGGTCAATGGGTTTAGCCGCTTCTTTAGAAGGCACTAGGGAAGAGGGAGCGAGCAATTGACTCGCTTTGAGCATATTCGATGTTACGGCAGTTGGCTTGTTAGTACTCGTTTCCCCTATTGAGGCTTTCACTCCCTGCTGAGTTGACGTTTCAGTGCCAAGTGTTAATTCAGCTTGCTTAGATAGCGCCGGTGTAGGGCTATTGGCTATTTTTCCAGCCTCAGTGGCGACTATAAATGGGGTGTTTTCGAGTTTTTTAAGCCATTGAGTGAGAATTTGAATGGGCTCATTCTTAGTTAACAGAATTTGACTGTTACTGGCAGGGGCACTAGCAGGTGTTTTGGGGGCGAGTTGAACAGTGATTTCCCCTTGAACGGCAGTCAATTTAAGCACTAATTGCTTGCCTTGCATGCCAATATTAGCGACATACTCTCCCTTAGGTAACAGTAATTTATTGTCTAGTTTAATGCTGGTGCCATTATCAAAGCTAAGTTGCTTTCCCTCTGATTGAGTTATGCCTAAGGGGTAGCCTTGGATTCTTTGCGCAAGCAGTTGCAGTTGTTGATCGCTAACACCATTTGTATTCGCGAGTGCTCGCAGTGAGTCAGGCAATAAAATTTGAATATTTTGACCGAGTAAAATTAGTTTTGCTTGAGTTTGGCCCTGAGCTAAGGATTTGGCATCTTCACTGCTTAGCATCACTTGCAATTGAGAACTATTTTGGTTCAAAGCTAAGGTCAATTTACTCTGTGCGGCTAATGGGTACTGTGCACTTTGTAGTGCGAGTCGAATGGCACTTTGCTTATCTGTGCCCGAACTTTCATCTGTGTTACTTAAGGGGCTTTGAGTGACCGTCGCGGGCAATAAACTTGACTCAGCATGGACTTTAGCTTGCACCTGAGCTTGTGGTGGTAAAGCTGACACTAAGGTTTTAGGGATAAGCTCAGACATAACAAACTCTTAATTTTAATGAAGTGTTCAAGAAATAGTTATTGATCTTGATCCTAAGCTCAGTATTCTAAGCTGTTCGATCGTAATTTTAATTTGTATAATGCCAAACTCATCAGAGCTTTGCTTGCCAAACAACTAAATTAGATAAGCTTAATATAGACTTTGAGCTAACTTAACCATAGGTGTTAGCTCATCGTTTGGTTTTATGCCTATGATTTACGCATAGGTATACCAAGTACGGCATGATGTTCATTATGACACAATATTTTTTTATCTTGCTAATTTGCTATCGACCGAAAGTGGATTAGCTTTAATTATCGTCTCGCGTAATTGGCAGATGTTTGCTAAGCAGTTTTTATGAGTAACTTATGAACTATAAATGGATATTAGCCGTCTCAAGTTTCCTATTAAGCGGACACGCTTTGGCTCAAGAGGCGAAAGGGTCTGCAGATGAAACTAAGGTAGAAGTGCAATACCTAGATCCAAGAGACCCATTCGAAGGATTTAACCGTGCTATGTGGGATTTTAACTACTTGTATTTAGACAAGTATATCCTTAAACCAGTTGCACATGGTTATAACGATTATCTACCGCTTCCAGTCAAGGACGGGGTTCACAATTTCACCACTAACTTTGATGAGCCAAGCTCCTTGGTGAATAACATATTACAAGGGAAGTGGAGCTGGGCTGCAAATGCCGGTGGCCGTTTTACCGTTAATACAAGCCTAGGTATATTAGGTATTTTCGATGTTGCTCAGATGATGGGAATGGAGCGCAAACAAGATGATTTTAGTGAAGTGTTAGGCTTTTATGGCGTGCCTAATGGCCCCTATTTTATGGCACCTTTCTTTGGGCCTTTTGTGACACGTGAAATCGCATCGGATTGGGTAGATGGTCTATACTTTCCTTTATCAGAGCTAACTATGTGGCAATCTGCACTGAAATGGGGCATGAAAAGTTTGCATAATCGTGCTGAGGCCATTGATAGAGAACGGTTATTGGATAATGCTTTAGATCCCTATGCTTTTGTAAAGGATGCCTATTTTCAGCATGTGGATTATAAAGTTTATGATGGAAATGTCCCAACGACTCAGGAAGATGACGAGCTGCTCGATGAGTTTATGGAAGAACTCGAGTAGGTATCGAAATAAGCACTTAATCTCAATTAGCTAATTATCTCCGTGAGGTTGTATGGCACTAACTGATGTAGCTGTTCTTTTGGTTGATGACGATCCTGTGTTTCGTCAGTTAGTGACTGATTATTTAATTTCACAACAGGCCACGGTTTTTCAAGCCGCAAGTGGTCATCAGGGTCTTGAACTGTTTGAAAAAAAACAGATTGATGTGGTGGTTGCCGACCTCAGCATGCCTGGATTAGGCGGGCTGAACATGCTTAAACAGCTCATCGAGATGGACCCTTCTATTCCTGCCATTGTTATTTCGGGTCACAGCGTGATGGCTGATGTCGTTGAGGCACTTCGCATTGGTGCCAGCGATTACTTGATCAAACCCATTCCTGATTTATTTATCATAGGCCAAGCCATAGAGCAGGCCATTGAAGATGCGGTTAATCAGTCTGCCAACGCTAACCTGCAATCATCTGAAGAGAGTGCTCTGCAAACTATGCTCGAGTCCGAGATGGGGCCGTTAAACCAACTCTCCTACCAAGAGCTCAATGATAATTTGCATTTGCTTGAGCAAAGCGCCTTAGCCGCAAAGAGCGTGCAGCAGCAGTTATTTCCCGCATCCAATGTTGATTACCCCTTAGCGGAAATCAATTACAGTTTATTTAAGAATGATGATATCAGCGCCTATTTTATCGACTCCACTATGGTGGGGGATAAACATCTTATTTGCTATATGGCGCATTTTCATCCAGAAGATAATAGCGCTGCATTTGGCTGTGTTTTACTGAGAAGCTTCGTCAATCAGAAGCTTAAACTATATCGAAACGGCCTAAGTACCACCTTGATTGAGCCTTTTAACATGCTAAGTTACTTAAATGAGCGCATGGTTAAATCTGGCTTACATATGCAAGTTGATGTGAGTTATATTTGTATTGAATTAACCCAGTACCGAGTTGCCATAGGGCAGGCGGGTAATGGGCTTAGGTGTTATTTACGCAATCATATGGGGCTGGCTCCCATAGCCTTACCTGAATCTAAACCCTTAGGTTCTGAACACTGGCAAAAGCCCAGTACTCAGTTTCGCAGCTTGATGCCAGGGGAGAGCTTGTGTATTGCCACTCAAGACCAGCAGCATCAAGCCATGCTATTAGATGATGAGTTTGTTGGATTGGTTTTTAGGGAGAATATTGCCAGTGGTGGATTTATGGAACTCAAAGCCAAATAATAGGCACATAGTTAACGCGATTGGTATTGCTAACAAAAGAAAATGCCAATAAAAAACCCGCAATAAGCGGGTTTTTTGGATTTAGATTGACTGATAAAAATTAACGCTTAATGGCTTCGTGCTCAGCGGTTACAGCAATCTCTTCTTCCAAGGCTTCTTCCTCAGTGTGATTTTTGGTTTCTGCACCGTGCATCCAATCCACTAGCTTGTCCGCCATGAAGTATAAGATAACACTTGATACTACAGCGGTAATTGCGATGCCTGCGAAGATAGACATAGCGTTGGCCAACTGTTCTTCAACTTCACCGCCATGGCCAATCAATGAGCCGACTAAACCACCGACTTTGTTAGCAATAGCGATAAACAGGAACCAGGCACCCATCATTAATGATGCGATACGCAGTGGAGCCAATTTAGTCACCATAGAAAGACCGATAGGTGATAAGCACAGCTCACCCATGGTATGGAAGAAATAAGCGCCGACTAACCACCACATGCTAGATTTTGCATCGGCGTTGCCGCCCATTTCCATGACCGCGCCCATCATGAACAGGAAGCCTACTGCAAGGAGAACCAAGCCTAAAGCAAACTTTACCGGTGAATTTGGCTCATTTTTACCAAGACGTATCCAAATGGATGCAATAACAGGCGCAAATACCACGATGAACACTGCATTTAAAGACTGGAACCAAGTGGTGGGCACTTCCCAGCTGCCGATCATGCGATCGGTGAAGTTATTCGTAAATAAGTTCATCAAGCCACCGGCTTGTTCAAATCCTGCCCAGAAAATAATGGTGAACAGACCCATGATCATGATGACCTTGATGCGATCGCGTTCAACTTTGGTTAACGGTTCTTTACGGACTTCACCTTTAGCTTCATTTTTCTCACGCTCTAATCTAGCGGCAGGTACAGTCCCTATGTCACCCAGCAATTTTTGCGCGTACACATATTGGATGATGAGGGACAACACCATACCCACACCGGCACATAAGAAGCCCATCTGCCAGTTACCGTCATAAGCTGCAACGACTGAGCCGACAACGATACCAGAAAGTGCTGCACCGACGTTGATACCCATGTAGAAAATGGTGAAAGCACCGTCACGGCGATGATCGCCTTCTTGGTACAAGTCACCTACCATGGTAGAAATGTTGGGTTTAAATAAACCGTTACCTAAAATTAACGTACCTAGACCTAGGTAGAAGAATAAGGTTTCAGAGCCTGGTACCCAGGAATGAGGTAAGGCTAAGGTAAATTGGCCTATGGCCATTAAGGCGCCGCCAATATAAATTGCTTTACGTTGACCTAAGAATGCATCAGCAAGCCAACCACCAATAAGCGGGGTCAAATAAACTAAGCCGGTGAAGGTACCGTATAAAGATAAAGCATCGGCCTGTGTCCAACCTAGACCGTGACCACCCTCAGTTTGTACCTTATCGACTAGATACAATACCAAGATAGCGCGCATAGCATAGTAACTAAAGCGCTCCCAGAGTTCCGTTGTAAACAACAGGAACAATCCCTTAGGATGCCCAAGCAGGGTTCCTTGTGATTTAGCGTCGTTCATTAAGTCTTCCACCTTAATTTTTTTAATTGGCTGCGGTGCAAAGGCACTGCAGAAAAAGTTATGGCAAGTTGGCTGGCGTTACATCGGCAAAAGGCGTGTTAAGACTCACTATGACACGATGTAAAGCGTCGCTTAATTGCGTTGAGTGATTTTTTTTATAATATAAACTCGATTTATGCTGATGTTCGAGTAAACTCAAACCGCAAAATTCTCACCTTATATACCCTTTAAAGCCACAGAAAGTCAATGTTAGCGCCTAAAGAGAGGGGAAATGCTAACCGATTGTGGCTAATGAGTGATTTTTTGTTCGCATTCAGGATCAAGGGCTTGTATCTTTAACCATACCATGGGCACGGGATGTTAACTCAGACAGTTGATTAGCGCTTGTTAACCCTGAAACTCACCAATCATAGTTAGGAAAACAATATGCTACGTTTAGCCTTAGGCCTATGGCTGGTTTTTTTTAGCTTCTCAGCCCTTGCTTGGGTTGATACTGATGCAGACGGTGTACCGGATAAGAAAGATGCTTGTGCCAATAGCCCTAAAGGCGTCATAGTCGAGGCTAACGGCTGTCATCAGGTGGAATTGTCCGTTCAGCAAGAGCCTGAAATTGAGCCGTCTGACTTTGACAGCATGGAACAAGTACAAACAGCCGCAATAACACAAAACTGTGTACTGGATGAAACCTCTGAATTTAATTTAAGTGCTTGTGATAGCATTGATATAGCGCCTGTATATTTTGAATTCGCTAAATCTCAAGTATTGCAAACACAAAAGCCTTTGCTGAAAAAAATCGCTATGCTTGCCAATCAAAGCGGTGCGAAGATAACCTTGGTTGGTCACACTGATATCATAGGTAGCGAAGCATTTAATCAAAATTTATCATTAAAGCGCGCCATGAATGTGAGTGCCGTACTCGTGGCTGAGTATGGTTTAATGGCATCTGATATACATTATTATGGTGTGGGTTCAACAGAGCCTGCCGATGATAATGCCACCGCGAACGGTCGTCAGGCCAATCGACGGGTTGAAATTACCATAACATTAGAAGACTAAACTGCGAGGGAGAATATTAAGTGGATAATTTAGAAGGCCTAATCGAGCAGGTTCCAGAACTTGTTGTCACCTACGGGCTTAAAACCGTACTGGCGATAGTGATTTTTTTCATTGGTAAATATTTTGCTGGCGTGGCCAAAAATGTCACCACTAAGGTACTGACAAAGCGCAAGGTCGATCAAACCGTCGTTTCATTTGTGGCCAATTTGGCTTGGGCATTAGTCTTCGTATTCGCAGTCATTGCAACCTTAGGTCAAATCGGGGTGCAAACGGCTTCATTGGTTGCGGTTATTGGTGCGGCGGGTTTAGCCATAGGTTTAGCGCTTCAAGGTTCATTATCAAATTTTGCATCCGGTGTCTTGATGGTGATATTCCGTCCGTGCCGCGTAGGGGATTATGTGGAGGCTGCTGGGATTGCAGGCGTAGTCGATGAGATCACGATTTTTTCCACTAAGCTGAAAACTGGCGACAATAAACTTATTATCGCGCCAAACTCATCCATGATGAACGGTACCATAGTCAATTATTCGGCGATGGATAAGCGCCGTATTGATTTAGTGATTGGCGTTTCCTACAGCGCCGACATTAAGTTAACTAAGCAAGTGATAGAAAAAGTGTTAACGGCTCACAGTAAAGTCCTTGCTGAGCCAGGTTTTACCATAGCGCTATCTGAGCTTGCTAACTGTTCAATCAATTTTGTGGTGCGTCCTTGGGTCAATACTGCCGATTATTGGCCTGTGCGTTTTGAGCTATTAGAGCAAATTAAACTGGCTTTAGATGACGCCAAAATTGAAATTCCATTTCCTCAAATGGATGTTCATGTTAAAGGTTTGCCGGTGCAATCATGATACTCAATATAAATGGGAGCCAGTTTGTGAATAAAATAGGTCAGTTTTTTAAAATAGTGCTGACGCTGAGCGTTGTTTTTGCGACAAGTGCTAATGCTAAAGAACATAGTGTGATTTTAGCTGGGCAAGTGACGCCACTACTTGGCACTATGCCAAGCCTAAACCAGCCCGCGCCGAGTTTTAAGGTGGTCGATGATAAGTTTACCCCGGTGAGTTTAGCCGACTTTGCCGGTAAGACAGTGCTCATCAGTGCCGTGCCAAGCTTAGATACCGGCGTTTGTGCGCTACAGACTAAGCGTTTTAATACTGAAGTCAGTCAGTTCTCTGACGATGTTGTGATGTTGACCTTGAGCATGGACTTACCTTTTGCGCAAAAACGTTTTTGTCAGCTAGAAAATGTCGACAAGTTAAAGGTATTGTCAGATTCTGTGTGGCGTAACTTTGGTGAGCAGTACGGACTTATCATTAAAGATAGAGGTCTACTGGCCAGAGCCATCTTCATCATAGACAGCAAAGGGGTTTTACGATACCAAGAGTTGGTCAGTGATGTGAGCCAACATCCAGATTACAGCCAGGCGTTAAGCACGCTTAAGCAAATTTCGGCCCAATAGTGAGTTAATCACAGCGAACTAATCGCAGTTGTGTTTTTGCAAAGTGATTAGCATTCTTTGACTGACAGGCTTCGTGCTTGTCAGTCATTTTTTTGAACGGGATTTATATGATTGATTTTAGAAGCGATACAGTGACTCAGCCGACTCAGGCTATGCGCTTAGCCATGGCTAGCGCAGAAGTCGGTGACGATGTTTACGGTGATGACCCCACAGTTAATGACTTACAAGAGATGGCTGCCGACATGTTTGGTTTTGACAGCGCCCTGTTTGTTAGTTCTGGCACCCAAGCGAATCTTTTGGCTTTAATGGCTCATTGTGAGCGCGGCGATGAATATATATGTGGTCAGCAAGCCCACAACTATAAGTTTGAAGGCGGCGGGGCGGCGGTTCTTGGCAGCATACAGCCGCAGCCACTGACCAATCAAGCCGATGGAACAATTTTACTGGCAGAGATAGCTGCTGCAATCAAGCCCGATGATGTGCACTTTGCCCGTACCCGCTTACTTAGCCTAGAAAATACCATAGGCGGCAAGGTGTTACCTCAAGCCTATCTGGCACAGGCACAAACCCTCGCATTTGATAAAGGACTTAAAATTCATTTGGATGGTGCTAGAGTGGCAAATGCTGCCGTGGCTCAGGGCATCAAAATAAGTGACATTACTCAATACTTTGATTCAGTCTCTATTTGTTTATCTAAGGGCTTAAGCGCGCCGGTGGGTTCAATATTGCTTGGGGATGAACGTTTAATTGCTAAGGCGGTACGTTGGCGAAAAATGCTCGGCGGCGGTATGCGGCAAGTGGGCATTCTTGCCGCTGCAGCTAAGCTTGCCTTAACAGAGCAAGTTGAGCGCTTAAGTGAGGATCATGCCAACGCGTTATTCTTGGCACAAGGGCTTGCAGAAATGACCGCGTTTTCTGTGGATTTACAGCAAGTTCAAACCAATATAGTGTTTGCAACCTTGGATAAAAGTTACGATCCAAAGCGGTTAACCCAGGCTCTTCTTAAGTATAATATCCACATCAGCGCCGGCACCACAGTGCGTTTTGTGACTCATAAAGATATTAGCCAACAAGATGTATTGCATTTACTCAAAGTGCTAACGCCTTGCCTCGCAGAGTCGAGATTAGTTAAGTAATAGTACGCAAGAAAAAGGCCTTATCATTAATATGATAAGGCCTTTTTGCAATATAAGGAGCTGCTTCTCTTAGAAATTAAGGATTACAGCTTGTCCAAGTGACGCAGTCTGTACTGTATTCAAACACAATAGTGCCATCATCTTGACGTGTGGGTTTCGTCCACTTCCCCCCTGCTATCTGAGCTATTAACTTCTGCCAGTCTCCATAATAGATTATTGGGATAGTTGATAAATTTAGTCGCTATTCTATTGATTTATCGACCTATACCTAGCTTAATCCAGGTTAGCGGCCCTTAGCTGTGCTATGCTGTGCTTTCGAAGCATTTACCACGTTTATGTTGCTTATCTATTATTGGGAGAGAGTATGCCCTTCAAGTCAAGTATTAACCCCGCAGTGTTTTTCTCATCGGTAATTTTAATTACCCTTATGGTGTTTCTGTGTGCCCTTTGGCCACAAGAGGCGAGTCATTTCTTTAAGTCAGTGCAAGGCGGCTTAGAAGCAAAAGCGGGATGGTTGTATATTTTAGCCGTGGCCATTTTCTTGTTGTTTATTTTGTTTGTGATGATGAGCCGTTTTGGTGACATTAAGCTTGGGCCAGATCATGCCGTGCCGGATTACAGCTATAAGAGCTGGATAGCCATGCTGTTTTCTGCCGGTATGGGCATAGGTTTGATGTTTTTTGGTGTGGCAGAGCCCGTGATGCATTATTTAGCGCCGCCAGATGCGACGCCTGAGACCATTGCCGCGGCAAAAGATGCCATGCGGATCACGTTTTTCCATTGGGGGCTCCATGCCTGGGCGATTTATGCCGTGGTGGCCTTAAGCTTGGCGTATTTCTCCTATCGGCATAAGTTGCCGCTATTACCCCGCTCGTCTTTATATCCCCTGATAGGCGAGCGCATCTATGGTCCCATAGGTCATGCTGTCGACACCTTTGCCGTATTAGGTACCATGTTCGGCATCGCCACTTCCCTAGGGTTTGGTGTGCTACAGGTCAACTCTGGCTTAAGTTACTTGATTGATGGTTTTCCAAATAATGCTTGGATGCAGGTGGGCTTGATTGCCATCATTACCGCCATCGCGACCTTGTCTGTATTTTCAGGCTTAGACAAAGGGGTTAAGCGTTTAAGCGAGCTAAACCTAGGTTTAGCTTGTCTCTTGATGCTAGCTGTCTTATTACTTGGGCCAACCGTGGTCTTGTTGCAAGCCTTCGTGCAGAACACCGGCAGTTACTTAAGTGAGTTAGTGGGTAAAACCTTCAACCTTTATGCCTACCAACACAAGGAAGATTGGATTGGTGGCTGGACCTTGCTCTACTGGGGCTGGTGGATTTCATGGTCCCCTTTTGTGGGCACCTTTATCGCAAAGGTCAGTCGTGGTCGCACCATTCGTGAGTTTCTCATCGGGGTTTTGTTTGTTCCAAGCGCCATAACTTTCCTGTGGATGACTGTTTTTGGCAATAGCGCCATCGATGCCATCATGAACCATGGGGCGAGTTATTTGGCAGAGGCTGTGTCCACCGACGTGTCAGTCGCCTTGTTCAAGTTTTTTGAACACTTACCATTTTCTAATTTATTGTCCGTGATAGCCCTTTGTTTAGTGGTGACTTTCTTTGTGACGTCATCGGACTCAGGTTCTTTAGTGATAGATAACCTCACTTCAGGCGGCGATGATAATGCTCCTGTGTGGCAGAGGATTTTTTGGGCGGTATTGGAAGGGGCGGTTGCAGCAGTATTACTGCTGGCAGGTGGTTTACAGGCCTTGCAAACGGCTGCTATTGCCAGTGCCATGCCCTTTCTACTTGTGATGCTATTGATGTGTTTAGGTTTATATCATGCACTTAAAGACGACTGGCTTAAACTCAGTAATGTGCAGTCACACAATACCAGTGTCCAGTACGCGACAACCAATATGAGCTGGCAAGACAGAATAGGGGTACTCGTCTCCCAACCTAGCCACAGCGAGGCCAAGGCATTTATTGAAACCGTGGTAGAGCCGGCTTTGCTAGAGGTGAAAACTATCTTTGTCTCTAAAGGGTTAGCTGCACAGATAATCCACCTCGATGGCCGTGTAAGGCTGATTATTGGTCCCGATGAACGGCTCCCGTTTGTCTATGGCCTCTGGACTCGCGCATTTGTGACTGCAGCTTCAACTGAAAGCGGCGCTGAGCAAGCTAACGACACTGAGATTGCAACAGAACGAACAGCAGCTGAAACGCCGAATGCCACTGAGAGTGCGTATTACCGCGTCGAAGTTTTCTTGGAGCATGGTGGACAGCAGTACGATGTGATGGGCTATACCCAAGAGCAAATTATTGCCGATATTGTCAGTCAATATGAAAGATATTTGCACTATCTGCATTTATCTAATGCAGAGCTTGCATAATCTATATTTATTTGATGTAAAATTTGATTGGTCTTCATTTAGTGAGCGGCTGATGTAATAAAATAGATTGCCCCAAGTGATAAGCCTGATTATCCTAGGGGCAATTTTTTAAGTGTGAGAATTGCGATGTCAGTAAATCAAGGTCCGAGTAAGCTAGATAAAGTATTGGCTGCAGCTAACGAATATAAGGCTAGCCGAGAAAAGGGTTATCGTGAACAGGCATTAAAACTCTACCCTTGGGTGTGTGGCCGTTGTACTCGTGAATTTACCCATAAAAATTTGAGTGAGTTGACTGTGCATCATAGGGATCATAATCATGACAATAACCCTTCAGATGGCAGTAACTGGGAACTGTTGTGCCTTTATTGTCATGATAACGAACATTCTCGATTCGAAGAGCTTATTCGTTACGGCAGCACCACAGAAACTAAGCAAGACGTTGCCACTTACAACCCCTTCGCCGACTTAAAGTCTAGGATGAAGAAATAGCCGACATTTAAGTGCAAAAAGCCAGCTAAGCTGGCTTTTTTGTGAGCAGGACGCAGAAATAAGTTATTTGCTCTGCATTCAGTGGTTTACGTTAGTTTAATGCCGCTTTCATTTGCTGTTTTTGTTCGTCGGTGAGTTGCAAGTTTTTTATCAGCTTAGTGATGCCTTGAGCCGCGTCTTCGCCGTCCTGTTTAATCACTATCACCTTATGCTCGCCATCTAATGACCGCCCCTGGGTTTCAAGCGCTACGATTTGTTCTACTAAGTCTTCAATCCCTGCTGACATCTTGTGGATTTCAACTCTGACTTCTTCATGCTTACCCCCCATCAAGCGCTCAATTTCACGCCCTTTTTCGCTAAGCTTGGCTGCAATCCGTTCTATCTCTTCGCTATTTCCTCCTGTTTTGGCTTGCTCATGCTGAGCGGTTTTAATCGCAAGCTGCTTGGATAATTGCTCCATTTCTGCCGATATGGCATCTATGCCGCTGGTATTAATATTAATGCTTTGTACATGCTTTTCGATAGCATGCTGCCTGTGATTTAATTCTTGGTGCAACTTGGCAAGCTTGGCCTTATCTTCATCATTTAATTCTTTGAACTTAACGAATGACATCGAACCTAGATCTGTCTCATGCATAACGGCCATCTCCTGAGGCTCGTTGTGATTGAGCGCTTTGATCAGGCTCTCCCGTGCTTGTGCCGGTAATATGTCTAGCCGTTGTTGCAGAAGGTCAGGGTTTGATAGCTCCTGGGCGGTGAAACTCACCTCATAGTCTTGGCCATCCACATTGACCTTAGCCTGGGTGATGTCGTTACTGTCTTGCTCTACTGAGACCGTGATTTGTTGCATTGATTTGAGCTCAACATTGGTGTCAGCACTGGTAAGGCTGTCGATATCAGTCATAGTGGCTTGCGCCGATTGGCAAGCGCTTAAGGTGAGCATGCCGGCAAGTATGCCTGTACATAAGGCAACCTTGCCTAAGTGTTTAGCGGCAGAACCTTTTGTTAGGTAGGCTAACGTGTGTGCTGAAAACTTTGCTGGATTGTGTGTCATGGTATTGTCCTTGTATTTGGGGTATCCCGTTATTCATTAATGAGTTAATAGTCTTGAATTACACAGTCTTGAATTAAACAGTCTTGAATTATCCAGTCCGGATTTAACCGTTCTTAATCAACCCAAGCGAAGTGATGGATTACGCTAAGCTTAAAAAATTAAAGATCCACTTAAGGGTTTGCTAAATGTATGCCAAATATAAAAACATAATACTTTCAATGATTAGTTGGGTAGTCTTTGATTGTTGCAGTTAAGGGGACGGTATTTTATGACTCAAATAAGGACAGTGTTCCTGATATGAGGATAATTCGTCCGCTTGCATAGGAAAATGTGCAGTGCTACGGGAACTATCAAAATGGACAAGGAGTAACTGATTGATAATTTAGATAAAAACTAAATTTCTGCCTAAGCGCTACTGTGATATAACTTGGTATCATTCTTGTAAGCTTAAGGGTTATTACTATGGGTAAATGACAGGCATTAACCATTAACCATTAACCATTAACCAATAACCATTAACCAATAACCATTAACCATTAAGGCAATACGGCTCGCTTACTCGACTCGGGTGAATGGATGATTTTCGGCAGTACTATTTTTTGGGAGTACTATTTTTGGGGAGTAAAAATGTCAATTCGCGGCTATCTATTTGTTTTATTTTCAGCCTTGATCTTAGCCTTAGGTCTGGGGCAAGTAGTGATGATGGATTACTTTAAGTCTGAGCTACAGGCGCAGTTGCAGCAGTCGACCAAGGCATTATCTCAAGATCTTATTCGGGTGGTGATAGCCAAGAGTAAAGATGAAGTCAAAGAGGAGATTGACTATTACCGCGAGTATGAAGCCTTGCAGCAAACTGAAGGCAGTAAAAGTAGAGTTAATGAATTGCATAAGGTCATACTCGAACTTGAAGGTGAGATTAAAGCCTTATCCATAGATTTAGCCCAAGGTTCACAAGTCAATCTCCCTAATACGCCTGGCATGTCCCGAGCCGAAAAACAGCAGCATTTGCAAGCCTTACATCAAAGCCTATCTGATACCGTTGAGCAAATTGTCGCCGAGGAAAGCATTGCTGCACAACAACATTGGGAGCTTGCCAGAATGCGCGCCATGGCTGAGAAAGACTATGAGCAAAGAGTTCAGCAAACCTTGGATAACATAGATATAGATACCGAGCAATGGCTACAAGATGGTGAGGTGATTATCTCCAAACATGAGGGGCCGATGAATATCCTTTCTCGCACCAATGTGCCCCTTGAAAATCAGGCGGCTAAGGCGAAATTGGACGAGTTTGGTGAATCCCTGTTTAGTGTCATACTGGCGACCAGCCTACTGGCCATGTTGCTCACTTATTGGCTAGCCCATCATATTACTCGGCCCTTAAGTGCATTGGCCTCTGGCCATAAGCAATTGGGGCAGGGGAATTTAGGCATACAAATCAAACTGCAAGGCGTGAAGGAGCTTAAAGACATATTGCAAGGGTTTAACACCATGAGCCAGCAATTAAGTCAGTGGCGTCAAAAGATGGATCTTATGGCACAGCAGCAACATTTAGCCGATTTAGGTCAAGTGGCTAAAGGCATAGCTCACAGCCTGAGAAATCCCTTGCACACCTTAGGTTTACTCTCAGAGCAGGCAAGTTTCGAGGCCGATGAGCCGCAAAGGCAAAAAATAAACCAGCAAGTGCAGCTGAAAATTGCCCTTATGGATAAGAATATTCAACACTTATTGGCTTTGGCCAATGAGAATGTCAATCGTAGCGAACATTTACCCTTAAACGAGGTGATCCAAGATATCTTACTGGAAGTGTCCATGGGCCATAAACAGCAGCTCGTGTTTGCCGCCGATGCCATAAACTTGGTATTACCCGCCTCAGCAACAGAAGTTCGCAGTATTTTACATGCCGTGATAATCAACGCCGTAGAGGCAAGCGCGATTGATAACACCATCCAAATAGCGTGCAGCGTGCAAGATGATTATTATTGCGTCAAGGTAACGGATAACGGCCAAGGCATAGATGCGAGCATAAAAGATAGGCTATTTGAGCCCCACATCTCAACAAAGTCAGAAGGTTCTGGCATGGGCTTGTATTTGGCAAAACGAATTGTCAGTAGCCACTATGGTGGTGATATTAAGCTCGAAGCCAACCCCGATGGCGGTACGATAGTCAGTGTGTTATTCGCTAAACCTCAGCCGTCACGGGCGCGTCATGTTGATGTGAAGCCTCAATATTTAGCAGCATCACGAACTGAGCCAGAAACCAACAAGGGTGACTCACTATGAGCAAGATTAACCAGCCGACAGCGCATCAAGCGGGGATCCCGACCAGCACTGCCATGAGCATACTGGTGGTGGAAGATGATGAAACTCAGCGAGAGCTTATCGTGCAGATTTTATCCCAGTCACATTATCAAATTGACAGTGCCGACAGGGTAGAAAGCGCGATTTTGAAGATAAAAGCCAACCCACCGGATCTTGTCTTTAGTGATTGGAAACTAGGTCAGTTAACCGGCATGGATTTACTCAATTATGTTCGCCGTGAGCACCCAGACATGGGGTTTATTATCGCCACCGCCTACGGCACTATCACACATGCCGTGGATGCCATGCAGGCTGGCGCCGATGATTACCTGACTAAACCCTATCAGAGGCAGTCATTACTCTTATCCATAGGTAAAGTGTTTAAGGCGTTAACCCTAAAACGCCATAACCGCAGCCTAAGCTCTCAGCTGTCAGAGCAGCAAGCCTTAGTGGGCTTAGTGGGCAAGGCGGCTTGCATGCAAAAAGTGTACGACAGGTTGCTGCGAGTCGGCGCCACAGATGCAACCGTGCTGATTGGCGGTGAGAGCGGCACAGGTAAAGAGCTTGCCGCTCGAGCATTGCATCAGCTGTCTAGGCGACAACATAAACCCTTTGTGGCGATTAATTGCGGCGCTATCCCAGATGCCTTAGCGGAAGCTGAGCTTTTTGGCGCCGAAAAAGGCGCCTTTACCGGCGCCACCGAGCGTAAAATAGGTAAGCTTGAGGCCGCCCATCAAGGCACGGTATTTCTGGATGAAATTGCTGAGTTGCCGCTATTGCAACAAACCAAGTTACTGAGATTTTTGCAGGAAGGCAGTGTTAGCCGTTTAGGTCAGCATGGGGAGTTAACTCTGGATGTAAGGGTTATTGCCGCTAGTCACAAAGATTTGCAGCAAGAAGTGGCACAGGGGCGTTTTCGAGAAGACTTATATTATCGCCTCAATGTGGTGCCCATCACAATGCCGCCCCTAAGGGAGCGCCAAGAAGACATAGGCCGCTTAGTGGAACATTTTTTGGGGTTACACCAACGCAGTTATCAAGTGTCTGCCGCTAAATTGAGTTCAAAGGCATTAAAACGCCTGTTAGATTATCCATGGCCTGGCAATGTACGTGAGCTTGCAAACCGCATGGAGCGTTTTGTGTTGCTCGGTGATGAAGAAGAATTGATTGATGAGTTATCATTGAGCGCAGCTAAATCTTATGGCGGGGCCTCCCAGTTATCAACGTTTAGCTTACCTGATGCTGGGATTGACTGGGAAAGCTTTGAGAAAGACTGTCTAGCCCAAGCCCTAGCCAAGTGTGAGGGCAACAAGACTCAAGCGGCTAAGCTGTTAGCATTAAGCTACAAGGCCTTTTTATACCGCTTAGAGAAGCATAATTTAAATTAATCTGACTCGCTATGCGGGTTAGCCTTGTTTAGCTTCAGCGGCTAACCATTTGGCACGGCTGATTATTTGGCTGTTTGTCTCGCCCTCAAAGGCGATTTTTCGCTCAGGCAATTTATCCCAAATCACTTGTTGCTCAGTTTCTGTGGCCGATGACCAAGTGACGATTTCATCGATATGGCGATAACAGCCCATACAATAATCGTCTTCATTAAGCCCGCAGCGGGCGACACAGGGTGAATGCATGGTTTACAATCTCAGTTATCGTATTTAATAGGCTTACCTTTTTGGTAAGCTTTCAGTGGTGCAGATCATAGCATGTCGAGTTCAGTTAATTAATGGCCAATCAGCAACAAGTCCCTTCCCCTGAGTATGGGCATCATTTTGAACAGCTCAATCGGCTATTACTTGGGTTAGCACCGCTGTGGCAATCATTGGCATTCGAGTGCCATAATTTGCCTTGGGCCGCTGATTTTCCCCATTTAGCTGCAGCAGTCACAGCCCTCGATGATGCAGACATAGATGCCATAGATAAAGATCAGTCTGTCTTAGTCGCCACCTTACTGCCAAGCCTTAGCTTAGATCTTGCAATGAGGGATAAAAAGAGTGATGAAAATAGGGATAAAAAGAGCGGTGAAAATAGTGATAAGAAGAGCGATGAACAGCATGCCCCTCAGTCTCAATCCTTAATTGACTTGCTGCCATTGCTCAATAATGCTTTTACTGCACGGCCCTTGAATGAGCAGTGCTTGGGTGAGAAGGACGCAGCCGCTGACAATGCCTTTAACCATCAGGATTTTAGCCGCTTCAGCGCCGGTATAAAAGGGCGCAAGTGGCAGCAAATTACCGCGTTTACCCAGATGAGTTTTCAGCAAGCCCCTAAAAACTTGCCTGTGCTTGAGTGGTGTGCAGGTAAGGGGCACCTTGGTCGCCTAGTGGCTAAAACTCAACAAGTGGCGGTGACAAGCCTTGAGTGGCAGCAGGGCTTGTGTGAACAAGGGCAGCTCCTCGCCGATAAATGGCACTTACCACAAGAATTTATCTGCTTAGATGCCTTTAATGCCATAGACATCCAAGCCAAAAACAGTCCCATCAAGGCCGAGCAACACGCTATCGCCTTGCATGCTTGCGGTGACTTACATGTGCGCTTATTACAGCTTGCAAGCCGCGCCAATGCTCAGGTCATTTCCATCTCCCCTTGTTGCTATCATCTTATTCGAGATCAGGTATATCAGCCACTGTCGAACCGGGCGCAATCATTGGCCGTTAATGGCGAGGGCTTAGGCCTTAATCGGCATCATTTACAGTTGCCTTTGCAGCAAAGCGTGATTGCTAATCCGAAACAGCAAGGGTTGCGTCACCAAGAGGTTATTTGGCGGTTAGCTTTTGACTGTTTGCAGCGTAAAATCACTGGTAACCAGCATTATTTACCTGTGCCAACCTTAAAGCAGAGCCAGTTGAGTGGCAGTTTTACGGATTTTTGCCATTGGGCAGCCAATGCCAAAGAATTAACCCTACCAAAGGAAATCGATTTTGCAGCCTTGTTACACCAGGGCCAACAGAGACACGCACTGACCTTACGGATAGATTTGGTCAGTCATTTATTTCGCACGGCATTGGAGACTTGGCTGTTACTGGACAGGGCCATTTATTTGCAAGAGGCGGGTTATCAAGTGCGGGTGAGTAAATTTTGTTCAAACAGTATCACCCCAAGAAATGGCTTTATTCAGGGGGTTAAATATTAAAATCTGGGCTTAAGTATCAAAATGGTATTTAAGCCTTTGTTTAAGTTATTTTATTTATCACTTTTGTGATTAAATCAAGCAACTAGTCGATTGAGAATTCCCTGTTTGACGAGAAAGTGTCGCGACAGCTTAGGGTGTAAAGGCGGTTTTTGATTGAATATTTGGGCTATTCTTGCTCAAATGGCTGCCAAGGGAGTTTTTATCTCAGTTTTTGCCTGTTAAATGAGCAGAAAGATAAGCGACCCAAACGTAAAACAATAAATTAAGCCGTACAATAACGGCTATCATAACGAGTGATTAATACGGTTTCATGAAATATTCCCGCGTCTTTATCAATAGTTTAGCCTATGAGCTTGCGCCTCTTGTGGTGTCTAGCCTAGATCTTGAATCACGCCTAGGGCCTTTATATCAAAAGTTCCGTATTCCCATGGGGCAACTTGCTGCCTTAACCGGCATAACTGAACGTCGGTGGTGGCCAAAAGGCTTTCGCCTGTCAGACGGTGCCATCAGCGCTGCTCGTAAAGCCATAGATGAAACCGGCATTGCAGTAAGCGACTTAGGCGCTGTGGTTTACACAGGAGTGTGCCGCGATCAACACGAACCTGCCACCGCTTGCCGAATTGCTGCCGAGCTTGGGGTCTCTAAAGATACCGCCATCTACGACATCAGCAACGCTTGTCTTGGAGTGCTATCGGGTATTTTAGACATAGCTAACCGCATCGAGCTTGGGCAAATTAAAGCCGGTATGGTGGTGTCTTGTGAATCTGCAAGGGACATAGTCGAGGCGACAATCGACAACATGCTGGCAGATCCGACCATGCAGAATTTCGCCCAATCCTTGGCGACTTTAACCGGTGGCTCTGGCGCTATCGCGGTGATTTTAACCGATGGTAGCTTGCCCCTTAAAACCGCGCGTCAACATCAGTTATTGGGTGCGAGTCATCTGTCTGCCCCTGAGCATCATCAGCTGTGTCAGTGGGGCTTACAAGAAGCGGGGCACTTGTTGTATCGTGAGTTTATGCGCACCGATGCGGTCACTTTGCTTAAAGAAGGCGTAGACTTGGCCAAGCACACCTGGGAGCATTTTTTATCTCAGCGTGATTGGCTGGTGGAGCAGGTCGATAAGGTTATTTGTCACCAAGTGGGTGCCTCTAATCGCAGGCAAGTGCTCAATGCACTCAATATTCCCCATGAAAAAGAATACCCAACCTATCAAACCTTAGGCAACATGGGCACAGTGTCTTTACCTGTGACAGCTGCCATGGCCCACGATGAAGGCTTCTTAAAAGTCGGCGATCAGGTGAGTTTTCTTGGCATAGGCAGTGGTCTGAACTGCATGATGCTTGGCATCAAGTGGTAACTTGCTTGCTAATTAAGGCTTAAATCTAAGGGAGACAAACCTAAGGATTTAAGCCTTTTTGCTTCAGCGCATTTTTAACAGCCTAAGGCTAAGCTAACCCCTGATGGTGGCGCTGAAAAATAATGAAAAATTAAGCTAGGAAACAAAATGTTAGATACTTTACTGCCTTTTAAGTCACATTTTTTATCCCGTAATGGCCAGCAACTGCATTATCTCAATGAAGGTGAGGGTGAGGCCGTGGTCATGGTGCACGGCAATCCAAGTTGGAGTTATTACTACCGTAATTTGGTGGCTGAGCTTAAGGGTGAGTATCAATGCATAGTGCCTGATCACATAGGTTGCGGCTTGTCGGATAAACCTGACGATCCCCAATATGATTACACCTTAAAGAGCCGAATTGACGATCTAGAAGCCTTGCTTGAGCATGTAGAGGTGCGAGAAAATATCACTTTAGTGCTGCACGATTGGGGCGGCATGATAGGCATGGGCTTTGCTGCCCGCCACCCTGAGCGCATAAAACGCTTAGTGCTGCTCAATACCGCTGCCTTTCATCTACCACAGAGTAAGCCTTTTCCTTGGGCGCTGTGGATCTGCCGCGAAACCTTCTTAGGTACCTTATTAGTGCGCGGCTTCAATGCCTTCTCGGCCGCGGCATCCTATGTGGGGGTTAAGCGCAAACCTATGGATAACGCCGTACGTGAAGCCTATGTGGCGCCGTTTAATTCTTGGACTAACCGCATATCGACACTGCGTTTTGTGCAAGACATTCCCTTAAAACCCAGTGACAGAAATTATCAATTGGTGAGTGATATTGCAGACAGCCTAAGTCAATTTAAGCAGACGCCTGCGCTTATCTGTTTTGGCATGCAAGATTTTGTGTTTGATAAACATTTCTTACAAGAGTGGCGTCGGCGTTTGCCCAATGCCAAGGTGCATGAATTTGCCGATTGCGGTCACTATATTCTTGAAGATGCGCCTGATGAAGTCATAGGGTTAGTGAAAGACTTTTTGACTGGAACAGAGTCTGAAAAAACACATTAATAGAACAGCAGCTTAGCGGTGTTTTACTGTTAACATACTGACATTATGGCCGTTATAACCTAAGCATCTTGCTATGATTATGACGGCCTTGTTATATAACCCATTTTATCCAAGGGGGCTTTAGCTATGACTTCGCCGAGCGCTAATCTATGTCGACACCTGAATACTGCAGCAAACGAAACCCCAACGGCACTGGCCGTCGCTGTGCAGCAGGCGCATAGCGGGCTCTTGTCCAGCAAAGCCCGTTTTAGCTATGATGAAATCAACTTCGCCCAGCTCGATAAACGCTCGGATGACATCGCCTTTGCCCTGAATCAGCAGGGAATTGTTGCCGGCATGAAAGCCGTGTTGATGGTGACCCCAAGTATTGAATTTTTCGCTTTAACCTTCGCACTATTTAAAGCGGGTATAATCCCTATTTTGGTGGACCCTGGTATGGGGACGGCAAACCTTAAGCAATGCTTCGAAGACGCCCAGCCACAAGTGTTTATCGGTATTCCTAAGGCGCATATCGCCAGACAGCTTCTGGGCTGGGGGAAGGACAGCGTGCGTCATTGCGTTAATGTGGGTGGAGGCTCCCTTGCACGGCTACTCTCAGGCGCGCCAAGTCTTGATGAACTGCTGGCGCAAAGCATTAAGCGCAAAGTGAAGCAATACCCCATGGTTAAGCTTAATGATCATGAGATGGCGGCCATCTTATTCACCAGTGGCAGTACAGGTTTGCCCAAAGGTGTTATCTATAGCCACAGCATGTTTGAGGCGCAAATTGAGGCATTAAGGTGTGATTATGGCATCAAACCGGGTGAGCGCGACTTAGCCACGTTTCCATTGTTTTCTTTGTTTGGCCCGGCTCTTGGTATGGCCTCAATCGTGCCAGACATGGACGCCAGCAAGCCCATTAGCGCCAAGCCTGAATACTTATTTGCCGCCATAGAGCAGTACCAGTGCAGCAATCTATTTGTGAATCCTGCATTACTTGAACGCTTAGGTCAGGCTGGCGTGGCTATGAAGCATAAACTCACCAGCGTTAAGCGGGTGATTTCAGCGGGGGCACCGGCCAGCATCGACGCCATTGCCCGTTTTTCTACTCTGTTGGCTGAGGATGTGCCAGTGCTTAACTCTTACGGCGCAACCGAGTCTCTGCCCATCAGTTTTATTGCAAGCCAAGACTTGCTGCCGACGGCTGAGGCCACCGACAAAGGCGCCGGGATCTGTGTGGGTAAAGCCATACAAGGGGTGGAGATACGCATCATTGCCATCAGCGATGAGCCCATAGCGACTTGGCAACCAGAGCTTAGCCTCGAGGCCGGCCAAATAGGTGAAATTGTGGTGAAAGGCCCCATGATAAGCCAAAGTTACTATCGCAATGACAAGGCCAATGCCTTAGCCAAAATTAATGACCCAGAAGGGGGCATGCGCCACCGCATGGGGGATTTAGGTTATTTGGATGAGTTGGGCAATTTATGGATGTGTGGCCGCAAAGCCCATAGAGTCGATGTGCTTGAAACACAAGGTACAGGGGCTATGATTAAACGTTACCTGTCCATACCTTGTGAGCGTGTGTTTAATACTCACCCTCAGGTGCGGCGTTCGGCGTTAGTCGGCATTAGGCTTAATGGGCAAGTTATGCCACTTTTGTGTATAGAATTAGATAACAGCCTGGCCTGCAGTGACACTAAGGCCTTGTATCAAAGCTTGAAGGACATAGCCGCCAAGCATCCACACACTCAAGGGATTGAGCGCTTTTTAATCCATCCTAGTTTTCCCATGGATGTGCGCCACAATGCCAAAATATTTCGTGAGAAGCTTGCCATTTGGGCCCAAGCTAAATGGAAGGAATAACAGTGTTAGTTTCAAAACAAACAGAGTTAGAACAACAAATATTGAACCAAACTGATATCGAAAACAGCCAGTTATCCTGCCTAACTCAAGGGGAACAGGCGGTGCTTAGGGCGTTAAAAAGTCAGTGCACAAAAGTGTTTGTCACAGGTGCTGGGGGTTTTTTGGGCAAAGCCATTTGTAAGCGCTTAAGGGCTGCTGGGATTGAAGTGGTCGGGTTTGCGAGAAGTGCCTACCCTGAGCTTGTGCGCCTTGGGGTCGACATGTACCAAGGGGATATCTGCGACTATGACAAGCTGCTCGATGCCATGAAAGGCTGTGACTTAGTGTTTCACGTCGCCTCTAAGGCTGGAGTCTGGGGCAGTGAAGACAGTTATTTTCTGCCCAACGTCAATGGCACTGCCAATGTGCTACGTGCCTGTAAAAAACATAAAATCCAAAAGCTTGTGTATACCAGCACCCCCAGCGTGACCTTTCAAGGCCAAGATGAAAACGGTATCGATGAGTCGGCGCCCTACGCCAGTAAATTCCTAAACTTTTATGCTCAGTCTAAGGCCTGCGCCGAGAAGATGGTGCTTGCCGCTAACGGTGAAAAAGTGAAAACTGTGGCCTTAAGGCCGCATCTTATCTGGGGGCCAGGGGATCCCCATTTAGTGCCGAGAGTACTAGCCAGAGCCAAAGCCGGCAAACTTAAGCTTGTGGGCAAAGAGGATAAATTAGTCGATACCATTTTTATTGATAATGCCGCGTACGGCCATTTATTGGCGGGGCTAGATTTATGCCAAGCTGCTAAGAGTGCTGGTAAGGCGTACTTTCTCAGTAATGATGAACCCATCACCATGGCGGCTATGTTAAATAGCATCTTAGCCAGCGCCGATTTACCACCAGTCACTAAGCGAGTTCCCGCTAAACTGGCCTTTTATGTGGGTTACTTGTTAGAGCTTGTTTATGGCGTGCTGCGGGTTCGCACTGAGCCTGTGATGACACGTTTTATAGCCAAGCAATTATCCTCTAGCCATTATTTCGATATTAGTGCCGCTAAAAATGATTTGGGTTACTCGCCGCAAGTGAGTATGGCCGAGGGGATGGAAAAGCTTAAACAGTCACTACTGAAAAGCTAAGTGGTGATAAACGGTATCCGTGCAAGTTAGTTTTATATTTAAGTAGTAAAAGCGCCTAAGGGCGCTTTTTTATTATAAACAGACTGTCTACAACTTGACGTTCAGGCGAAGGGTTAGACACGGCTTGTTGCTTATGGCTTATCATTTCAAACCCCGCTTCAGATAAGGCCCTCAAAAGGTGCGCCTCTTCGTGATAATGAATAAACATTTGCTGGCCACTGCTTGAGGTTTGAAAGCCTGAATCAGCCAGTTTTCCTGTCATGGTGCTTAAGTAAATAATGCCATCGTCTTTTACAAGTTGTTGCATATCATCAAATAATGCCAGCACTTCTGCAGGCGTTAAATAGGGCAACACAAATCCGCATATCAAGGCATCGAACCTTTGAGTCTTTTCTCCTGTTAATCTTGTCGCGAATGTTTTATTTGATAGGTGATTGAATTCAATGGCACGGCAATCCATCTGCACAAACTCAGCCTCTGGGTTATTCTGTTTGGCAAGCGCTACCATATTGGGCGCAAGCTCTAATCCTAATAGCTGGATATCAGGACGCTTATCTAACAAATAGCGGCTAAGGTTGCCAGGACCACAGGCCATATCTAACACCCAAGCATTGTGGGTAAGCTGGGCGCAAAACTCACCGAGTAGCGTCTCGTACAAACCCACGTCCATGTATTTGTCTTGATAGCCTTGGGCCAATTGATTAAATAGGGCAACTGCCTGTTGATTCTTGTCCATTGCACTCTCTTATTCTATGTCGATATTGACCACGTGTTTGGCCAATTATTAATGGGTAAAAATTGCGCTGAGGCCGAGTAAAGAGCCATACTCACATCAGTGTGCCCAAGTTATTTTTTTGAGATAAATCCTAGGAGATACCATGGAAAGACGCGCCAGCTGTAATTGCGGTCAAGTGTCGGTTACCACTAAAGGTGAGCCACTAAGAGTCTCAGTATGTCACTGTATTGCTTGCCAAAAGCGTACAGGAAGTGCTTTTGGGGTTCAAGCTAGGTTTCCAATCGATCACACTAAAATTTTTGGTGAAACAAAAGTCTATCAACGCACGGGAGAAAGCGGCGCAGTGATCGATTTTTATTTCTGCCCTAACTGTGGCGCTACGGCTTATTTCTCTTCGGTTTCCCTGCCTGAAGTGATAGCCATTCCTGTAGGTAACTTTGCCAGTCTGACCTTCAATATCGTGCCGCAATTAGGTTCTCAAGGGGATCACAAGAGCGCCGCACAAACCTTCCCTCATCCGACAGTCAGTATTTACCAAGTGAGGGCCTTGCCTTGGGTAAACTTAACTGGCATTAATGACGTGTATGATTGACCTAAAGGTGAGCTTTGGGCTTAATAAGGATAGATACACATCTGGTAAAGCAAAGGATTGAGTAATGAAGACCATAGGATTATTGGGCGGCATGAGCTGGGAGTCGACCCTAAGCTATTACAAATTAATCAACCAAGGAGTTAATCGTGAGTTAGGCGGACTGCATTCGGCCAAAATATGCCTCAATAGCGTCGACTTTGCCGAAATCGAGCAACTGCAACATCTGGGAGAATGGCAACAAACCGCAGACATTCTTGCCGCAGCGGCTCAGTCTATTGAGGCCGCTGGCGCCGATTGCCTGCTCATTTGCACTAATACCATGCACAAGGTAGCCCCGCAAATTAGTGCAGCGATTAACATTCCCCTTATTCACATTGCCGATGCCACGGCGCAGCAGCTCATCCTTGACGGTGTTAGGCGGGTCGGGTTGCTGGGCACTCAATTCACTATGGCTGAAGACTTCTATAAAGGCAGGCTTAGGGATAAGTTCGATATAGAAGTCATTATTCCTGATGAAGAAGAGCAGCAGTTAGTACACCAAGTGATTTACACTGAGCTGTGTCAGGGCGTCATTCGCTCTGAGTCTAGACAGCAATATGTGGCGATCATCGAAAAACTGCAGCAACAAGGCGCTCAAGCTGTGATCCTCGGTTGCACCGAAATCGCCTTGCTGGTGCAGCAACAGCACACTTGTGTCCCCTTGTACGATACCACCGCCATCCACGGTCAAAGTGCGGTGCAGTTTGCACTCGAACAGCAAGGCTAAAGTCTTGCTGTCTTTTGTTTGAATTCACTTTTCTTGAGAATTACCACACAAACTTTGCCATTGACGCATTGCCGTGGGATCGCCATTTTTGAAACCTATATAGGAATTGAGTTTTCGACTGATTTCACTTTGCTGTTCAAGCGCGATTGGTGTGTTAATTTCAATAAGATGTAACCCCCCTGTAGCGGTGCGTTTAAGCGTGTCGAGTAATTCAGTGATGGTTTGGCAAACGTGGCCTACACCACCATAAGCTTGGATCAATATTTTTGGATCGAAACCTTGATGGTTGCAGTGATATATAGGCGCATTGCCGGCTTTGCCCAGATGGAACACGTTATTACGCATATAAAGTATTGTTATGTTAGCATTTTGTTTTTGTAAGTTAATCAGTTCATTTGATTGAAAATTAAAACCACCATCACCAGTGATGACTAAAATGGGCTGCTGGCATTGTTGCCATTGCAATTCATCGGCAATGGCTCTGGCATAGGGTAGGCTAGTGCCCATAGCGGCATACCATGGATTGGCGAAGAAGCTACGACCTAGCTGATTACCTAAGGTTTCCAATTCGAAACTGGCAAAGAAGGCGTTACCTACCTCGGGGATGAAAATATAGGGGCGGGGCAAGGTGATTTGCGCCGCGTTGATTACTTTTGCCAAATTGGCGTAACTCAGTGGTTCAAGCGGCTCAAGGCGTTGTCGATTTTCATCGATTAATGCCGGCTTATTATTAATAAAGTCACTCGCCGGTTGCGATCTGGGAATAGGGGTCAATTGGGTGATGGTATCGAGAATGCTAATCACGGCGAGAATATCTTGCTCCCACATCGCGGTGCCTTTTAGCATGGTCTTATTAGGGTGATTATCAATCGCGTGGGTTTGGCTACCAAAGGCGTTGTTAGTATCAGATGGGAAGATTGACGTGCCAATTTCGAGTACATAATCGGCCATAGTTTCAATATAGATCTTGCCTATGGTGTGACTAAAAACCCCGTTATAACAGCCAAGACAGAGCGCATCGGCTTCATCGACCATGCCTTTAGCAAACCAAGTCACCGCATAGGGGATTTGATGGCGTTTGCATAACTGGACTAAGCTTGCCAATAATGCTGGATTCAGTCGTAATTTTTCACCCAGAAACAAGAGAGGTGCAGAAGAGTGGGCTAACTTTTCGATGATCTCGGCGGCGATAAATTCCGCGCCAGTTAAATTCAATCTAGGGGCTAGCAGCGCATCAAGGTTCGCGGGCAAACTCAATGCTTGGGTGGCTAGATTAACTAAATCTCGAGGGATCTCAATATACACAGGTTGACGGTTGATATAGGCATGACTCAGTAAGCTTAAGCATTGTTCTGCTGCGATATTGGGCTGACCTGTGTGTCTTTGACCTTGTAAACGTTCGGCACGGATCCCCAGCGCCTTAAACGCATTCAGCGCGGCGTTAAGGTCGGTATGCCAGGCCGAATGGGGGTGCACTGTGTGGTGTAACGCGTGCTGAGCAATTTCATTCTCCCCAGGCGCCCCGGATAAAAAAATGACCGGCAGACCTTCGGTGCGGGCAAGGGCTGCTGCAGATATACAAGGCAGACTGCCAACGGTATAGGTCATTAAACACACACCTAACCCCGCAACTTCTGCTTGTGCACAGGCACTGAAACCGGCATGCATTTCATTGCTGGAGGGAAGTACCGCTAATGTGCTTTCCAGTGAATTGATAAGGTTAGCGACGAAATCTCCTCCCACACCATAGACTCGATTCGCGCCAAAAAATTGCAATAACTCGGCTATGCTATGCCCAAGTTGCGGTAGACTGTTATGGTACTGTAAACCGAAGTTTTCTTGTATGGATGACGTCATCTAGACCCCCTGTAGGAATTATTGGGTTCAGGGTATGTCAATAATGAAATTGGCAATTGATCTAGATCAGCTTTGCAAAAACTCATCTTCCATTGAGCTGGAATAATTTGTGAACATTTGTGTGCCATATGGATTAAGTTATCGTTTTAATTGAATTATATTTGTCATATTTTGTATACAAGTCACAGGCTCACACTAATGGGAAAGAAGGTATTCGCCGATGCAGTTGGTATTATGTTAAGCAAGTGAAAATATTCATCTGTCTATATCAGCTGCACAGTCGCCTTGGATAATATTCGAACGAGTAATGTATATCTTGATGCTGCATCTGCAGTCAGGTTAAAGGAGATGAATAGATGGAAAAAGTCACCGGAATAGGCGGGATATTTTTTCGCGCTGCCGCCCCAAGCGAGTTAGCGCTTTGGTATGAAATGCACCTTGGGGTGACGCAAGTACCGCAAAGTTATGAGCAGCCTGCCTGGCAGCAAGTGGCGGGGGACACAGTATTCGCACCGTTTAGCCAAGACAGTGATTATTTTGGCAGGGCAAGTCAGCAATGGATGATCAATTTTAAAGTCAATGATTTAACCGCCATGGTGGCTCAGCTTAGAAAGGCGGGTATTGAGGTCACTGTGGATCCCGAAGATTACCCCAATGGAAACTTTGCCAGATTGCATGACCCAGAAGGTAACCCTATAGAGCTTTGGCAGCCCAAATAGCAGTTTGATACATGAATAAAAATACCCTGATAGAAAGAGATTTGCATGAAGATAGACATCATAAATGAAGAAGCCACAGCGCTTGTAGATACCTTAGTTGCCGGTGTGCGTCAGTATAATGTTGACAATATGGGGGACGAGACCTCCAAGCCCCTGACCGTAGTTGCCCATGATGACGAAGGCAAGCTGTTAGGCGGCGTATCGGGGCGAACTATTTACAAAAACTTTTTAATCAATGTGGTGTGGGTCCATGAGCAGGCTCGCGGAACAGGCCTTGGGCGGGAATTGATGCAATTGGCTGAAGTTGCAGCCAAGGATAGAGGTTGCCTATTGGCTCAGGTGGATACCTTATCCTTTCAAGCGCCAGTTTTTTATCAGAAGTTAGGTTTTGAAATTGTCGGGCGGGTACCTCAAATTGCCGACATCCCGGAGCGTTTTTTCCTGATGAAAACCTATTGAGCGCCTTGTTAGAGTGAATACCAATTTTCAGGAGGTCAAGCAGTGAAGACGATACATAAAGGTGCCTGCTTGTGTGGCGAGATCCGCTTTACGGTAGCCACCCCATTAGGGGCGGGTGATGTGTGTCACTGCGTGCAATGCCGCAAATGGACTGGGCATCAATTTGCCAATACTGAAGTGCCGCGCGCCGCACTTAGCATAGAAGGGGAGCAGCATTTGAAGTGGTTTCACTCATCCAATAAGGTGCGCCGCGGCTTTTGCAATCATTGTGGCTCATCACTCTTTTTTGACCCTATAGACACAGTCAAGCATCAGTGGATTGGCATCGCCCTCGGGGCATTTGAGTCACCTACCCATACCAAGATAAATCTGCACATCTTTACCGCCGAGAAAGGGGACTACTACGAGATAACCGACGGCGCCAAACAAAATGACTATTAAACTTTTTAACTTTTTTGAGTCGTTTTTTGGCTGCATTTTTTAACAAAGGAGACTGAGGTTTACGGGCGTTTTCTGTCGTTTGCAGGTTTGATAAAACAGTTTTTCGGAATTTAGGTTAACAATGTTGCAAATTTGTTGCTAACCTTGTTTTTCGTTCAACTTGTTTTGCAACCCGTTTGTTCGTCGTCCGCTTAGTGAGCAATGGGTTCATTGAAGTTTTGGTTTATTAAGCTGTGAGTTCAGCGCAAACATTATCCAAACTTGAAAAAGGAAACCCTATGAAATATAGAATATTGCTCTCTTGCTTTGCAGTGCTGCTGTTTTCATCCGCGGCATCGGCTAAGGTACACACAGGGATAGACGTTAACATACAGCCAATTAAAAGTAGCTTAACCAACAATGAAGATGTCTACGTCAAAGTCAGCTATAAGAACCGCAGTAATCAGGCCGTCAATATTTTGCGTTGGTACTTGCCTGACGCCAATGGCAACCTAGAAGAAGGGATATTTAAAATAAGCCGTGATGGTGAAGTTATCGATTATTTAGGTGCTCACTATAAGCGCCCAGCGCCGACAGATGCCGATTATGTGACGCTTAACCCTAACCAAAAGTTGAGCTATAAAGTAGAGCTTTCAGGCGTTTATGACTTGTCTGAGGAAGGGCAATATAGCGTCAGTCTTGATGTCAGCAATATGGCCTTGTTTTCACCAAGCACAGCGAATAAACCCAACAAAGGCAATGGTGATTCCGCAGTTCAAGCGTCAGCCTTGAAAAGTGATGCACAAGCTCTGGTCTATGTAAGTAAAGTCAGTAGCCGTAAACGCTGTAATCCCCGTAAAGAAGATTGCGGTGGTGGCGGTGGCGGAACAGAGGATGTGACATTCACTGGCGCTTGCTCTAACTCTGAACAAAACTCAATTTTTGCCGGATTAGATGCAGCAAAATCTATGACCAATAGCAGCGTGTCTTATTTAAATGGCAGCGTAGGTCCCCGTTATACCACTTGGTTTGGTACTTATTCGAGCGCTCGTTTCAACAAAGTCGCGGGTAATTTTGATGCCATAAAAGATGCCTTAGACAACAAGCCTAAAGTCTTCGATTGCAGCTGTAATCAAAGTTATTACGCTTATGTTTACCCAAGCCAGCCTTACAAAGTCTATCTATGTCGAGCGTTTTGGAGTGCGGGCACCACAGGCACAGATTCTAAGGGCGGCACCATCATTCATGAGTTGAGTCATTTTAACGTGGTCGCGGGCACTGACGACATAGTCTATGGCCAAACCGGCGCGAAAAACTTAGCCATAAGCGATCCAAACGGCGCCACCAATAATGCCGATAACCACGAATACTTTGGCGAAAACACCCCCAACCTGAACTAAGCGAATTAGCTAACATTCTAGATAAAGTGGAATGGTTTGGAACACTTAGCTTCATTTAATATAAATAAGCCACTTACTCATTATGTGGCTTATTATTTTTTCAGGTTAGTAAAGGGAAATAGTCCGACTTGAACTTAATGATAAAAACGCCAGCGATGAGGCTGGCGTCAGTATTTTATTGTTGAGATATGCTTAAGTTTATCTGCCTTCTTGCTCGGCTTTTTTGAAAAAGTAATCCACCGCAGGTTTGATTAATTCAAGCGCTGTTTTATCGCATTTAGGCAGTGCTGCATCGCTTCTTCTTACTGGAGTCACTCTATCACCCCATTGAAATACCGCGGCCGCTGAAGTTAAGCCGGCACCAAAGGCACAAGACAAAATCTTCTGTTGCGGTTTGATCAGACCTTGCTCTAACGCATCACAAATGGCGATAGGGATGGTCGCTGCCGAAGTATTGCCATAGTTAGCAATATTAACGAAGGCTTTTTCTTTAGGAATTTTCATCCGGCTGACTAAGGTATCGATAATACGCTCGTTAGCCTGATGGGGAATGACAAAATCCACATCATCTTTATCTAGCTGGCACTTGTCGAGCACCTTGGCACTTAAACTGCCCATGCCATTAATGGCGCGCTTAAAGATTTCTTGGCCATTAAATTGAATGAAAAAATCCAATGAGCTGGCATCGAATCTGTCCATCTGGCTGCCAAACTGTGACTTTAAAATGTCGCGGCCTTCGGGATCGTTATTAAGCTCATAGCCTAATACTCCGCCTGGCTGCTCGCTGGCTTCAAGCACCACAGCACCCGCAGCGTCGCCAAAGAGCACTGCAGTATCACGGCGAGACCAATCAAGATAGAAAGACAGACGTTCGGCGCCAATCACGAGGATTTTCTTATTTTGACCACTTTTAATTAACGAGCTCGCTAATCCTAAACCATAGAGAAAACCACTGCAGGCAGCATTAATATCAAATGCACCGCAGGTCGCACCTACATTGGCTTGTACTGTGGATGCAATATTTGGGATTAAGGTATCAGGGCTTGCAGATGCCAATATGATTAAATCCAGCTCACAGCCATCGATGCCAGCAGCAGCTAAGGCATGGGCGGCGGCGACGCTAGCCATCTCAGAGGTGTTAACATGACTGATGTGACGCTCACTGATCCCAGTGCGGGACTTGATCCACTCATCGGAGGTTTCCATAAAAGTGGCAAGATCATCATTGGTTAACTTAGCAGGAGGAACGCATTTTCCCCAACCTGTAATATGAGCGTACTGCATTGTGTATTCTCTCAAAAAATAACGGTAAATAGTGCAACAAGGGGAAAAACACACTCATTTGTAAGCCAAATGAGCAAAGAGCTAGTTCACTTGTTTTTCAACTAAGGCTTTAATTGCCGCTAGTGCACCAATAATATGTTGATGTAATAATTCACTGGCGCCGGCAATATCTTTGCACTGGCACAGCTCAAGTAAGGCCCTATGCTCTCGTTCGGCAGTCGGGATCCCCCCAGTATGTAAAAGTTGCAAGCGAATATAGCGATCGCTATGGATATTCAAGCCTTGAACAACCTCTAATGTATGAGGGCGGTTAGCCGCTTGGTATAAACAGGTATGAAATTGTCTGTTTAATTCGCTCCAAGTTGCTACAGAACTTTCTAGTTTAAAAGCCAGCTCTAGCTGATCTAAGACACTCTGTGCCTTTATAAGGTGAACATCTTGCAGATTCGGGATAGCTTTTGCAAGCAAATCGACCTCAATCATGGCCCTGAGCTCAAAAAGCTCGGTCACTTGCTCCACAGACAATAGGGTGGCAGTCGCACCTTTATGAGGCTCAAAGTTAACTAAGCCTTCTGCATCCAACTGTACCAAGGCTTCACGAACAGGAATTCGACTCACATTTAACTTTTGGGCAATGTATGACTGCCTTAAGGGTTCACCGCCTTTGATTTGGCCAGATAAAATCCATTCTCGGATGACTTTCAACACGACTTGAGTGCGAGTTTGATGAACAATGGGTTGAGGTGATTCAGAGGCTAAGTTCATGTGAGGCCGTAATCAGTTAACGATAAAAGCTAGCAATAGCGCTGGCTAAGATTACCTTGTCACTGTGTCATTATCAAAGTAAAACTTAACCTTTGTGTGGCCGAAATCAAAAGAGAGTGGGATAATCTAAGACAATAATGCAAAAGGAATAGATGAAAGTGAAGAAAGCCGTATTTTTAGACCGTGATGGGGTTATCAATAAAGACACTGGGTACGTTCACCTTGTTGATGATTTTGTATATATAGAAGGCGTATTTGATGCTTGTCTTGCACTAAAGAAGATGGGCTATCTATTGGTCGTGGTGACTAATCAGTCCGGTATCGCCCGCGGCATGTACAGTGAAGATGAATTTCATTCATTAACTGAGTGGATGGACTGGAACTTTGCCGACAAAGGCGTTGAGCTTGATGGGATCTATTACTGTCCCCATCATAATGAGAAAGGCATAGGCGAATATAAGCACGATTGTGATTGCAGAAAACCTAAGCCAGGTATGCTGATAGATGCCGCGCAGTTTTTAAATATCGATTTAAGCCAGTCTGTGATGGTGGGTGACAAGGCCGATGATATGCGCGCCGCCATTGCTGCGGGTGTTGGTACATCAATTCTGGTACGCAGCGGTAAAACGGTCGATGATGCTGGAATCGAACTTGCGACTAGAGTAGTAGACAGCATTGCCCATGTGCCAGACTACTTAGCCAGTCGCTAGATTCGTGTGTCGTTAGCTGTAGGTCGTAAGGGGACATTTGTACTCAAATGCTAGGCTGAGGCGGGCTAAATGTGACTTATGTGTAGTACAAAGCGCCTTAATGCATATGAAAAGGTGATAAATACACCGCTTTGGCTAAAAAGCGTTCGCTTGGTTCGCTTTTGCAATAAAAATGCCTAAAAGGGGTTGCGGGAAAAAATGGAATGCCTATAATGCGCATCCACTGACACGGCGTGAGGCGATTCAATGTTTGAAAAAACAAATGAATCAACATCATGTAGCGTGTACGCTCTTTAACAATCTAATCAAGTAATCTGTGTGGACACTCACAGGTATTGAGTTATTCGACAATTATCTAAATCAGTTTAACTGCTTTAGGTAATCAAAAAATTTAAACTCAATGCAACGATGAATGTCCATAGCAACTTTGGTTTCTACTTTCTTTCAAGAAAGTAAATTCAAAGAAGCACATATGTACAAAAGACTTTGTTAACTTCGGTTGATAAAGCAATCAGAATTCATTGAGCCGAAACCTTCGGGTTTCAAAAAACTTTAATTGAAGAGTTTGATCATGGCTCAGATTGAACGCTGGCGGCAGGCCTAACACATGCAAGTCGAGCGGCAGCGGGAAGTAACTTGTTACTTTGCCGGCGAGCGGCGGACGGGTGAGTAATGCCTAGGGATCTGCCCAGTCGTGGGGGATAACAGTTGGAAACGACTGCTAATACCGCATACGCCCTACGGGGGAAAGGAGGGGACCTTCGGGCCTTTCGCGATTGGATGAACCTAGGTGGGATTAGCTAGTTGGTGAGGTAATGGCTCACCAAGGCGACGATCCCTAGCTGGTCTGAGAGGATGATCAGCCACACTGGAACTGAGACACGGTCCAGACTCCTACGGGAGGCAGCAGTGGGGAATATTGCACAATGGGGGAAACCCTGATGCAGCCATGCCGCGTGTGTGAAGAAGGCCTTCGGGTTGTAAAGCACTTTCAGTCAGGAGGAAAGGTAGCGTGTTAATAGCACGTTGCTGTGACGTTACTGACAGAAGAAGGACCGGCTAACTCCGTGCCAGCAGCCGCGGTAATACGGAGGGTCCGAGCGTTAATCGGAATTACTGGGCGTAAAGCGTGCGCAGGCGGTTTGTTAAGCCAGATGTGAAAGCCCCGGGCTCAACCTGGGAATTGCATTTGGAACTGGCGAACTAGAGTCTTGTAGAGGGAGGTAGAATTTCAGGTGTAGCGGTGAAATGCGTAGATATCTGAAGGAATACCGGTGGCGAAGGCGGCCTCCTGGACAAAGACTGACGCTCATGCACGAAAGCGTGGGGAGCAAACAGGATTAGATACCCTGGTAGTCCACGCCGTAAACGATGTCTACTCGGAGTTTGGTGCCTTGAGCACTGGGCTCCCAAGCTAACGCATTAAGTAGACCGCCTGGGGAGTACGGCCGCAAGGTTAAAACTCAAATGAATTGACGGGGGCCCGCACAAGCGGTGGAGCATGTGGTTTAATTCGATGCAACGCGAAGAACCTTACCTACTCTTGACATCCACAGAAGCCAGCAGAGATGCAGGTGTGCCTTCGGGAACTGTGAGACAGGTGCTGCATGGCTGTCGTCAGCTCGTGTTGTGAAATGTTGGGTTAAGTCCCGCAACGAGCGCAACCCCTATCCTTATTTGCCAGCACGTAATGGTGGGAACTCTAGGGAGACTGCCGGTGATAAACCGGAGGAAGGTGGGGACGACGTCAAGTCATCATGGCCCTTACGAGTAGGGCTACACACGTGCTACAATGGCGAGTACAGAGGGTTGCAAAGCCGCGAGGTGGAGCTAATCTCACAAAGCTCGTCGTAGTCCGGATCGGAGTCTGCAACTCGACTCCGTGAAGTCGGAATCGCTAGTAATCGTGAATCAGAATGTCACGGTGAATACGTTCCCGGGCCTTGTACACACCGCCCGTCACACCATGGGAGTGGGCTGCAAAAGAAGTGGGTAGTCTAACCTTCGGGAGGACGCTCACCACTTTGTGGTTCATGACTGGGGTGAAGTCGTAACAAGGTAGCCCTAGGGGAACCTGGGGCTGGATCACCTCCTTACCTATACGACTAACTCATACCTGAAAGTGAGCAATCGCCTTGAGTGTTCACACAGATTACTTGATAGAAAGAAAGAGAAAGATATCGAAAGGTATTTTTGAGGATTTTGATTCTTAATCAAGGCACTTGATGAGTCTCGCAGGGAGTGTGCGTTTAGCACATGACTGAGAAACGAAGAAAGTAACGCCGAGTAAGGCTCAAAAGACCAAAAAGAATGGGTCTGTAGCTCAGCTGGTTAGAGCGCACCCCTGATGTGGGTGAGGTCGGTGGTTCAAGTCCACTCTGACCCACCAAATCTTCCTTTATACTGCGTTATAAAGTTCGTCGTTTAGCAGGCTAAACGTCCTCACTTTATGCCTTGTCTAAAGTCGATTTGGCTTCGCCAACCATTATGGTTGGTACCGTGATATGTTTCTCGACTGTATGTAAAGGGGTTATAGCTCAGCTGGGAGAGCGCCTGCCTTGCACGCAGGAGGTCTGCGGTTCGATCCCGCATAGCTCCACCATTCTCTTTAAGAGATACATACATTAGGACAGAGATGCCAAAGATAAACGCAATTTTATCTTTGGCTTTTTTAAGCCCGCTCTTTAACAATTTGGAAAGCTGATAGTACTAACTAAAAGGCGCAGAAATGATGATTCGTTGTCGTTTGTGTGATTAGGTTAGTGCGAAAAATAATATTGATGCGCAAGCATAAATATGAGTTCTCAAAACACTTTATTAAGTGTCTTGAATATTTTTAAAACTAAGGCGTGTCCACTTCCTACCCGGAGGTGAGACAAGTAAAAACCAAGCTGGTCCCACTCTTTATTGAGTGAACGTATGACTCAGTGTTTTTCTTACTTTATCTCGATAAGGTAAGCGCAGTGATTCGATACGGTGTCTAAGCCGTGGAGCGAATGAGAAAGGAGTGTAGCAGCGCTACATGACTGACGAATGAGGTTCACAATAACGACAGCGTGATGAATAACAAGCGAAAAGAAGAAACCTATCTGGGTTGTATGGTTAAGTGACCAAGCGTATACGGTGGATGCCTTGGCAGTCAGAGGCGATGAAGGACGTAGTAACTTGCGAAAAGCGTTGGCGAGCTAGTAACAAGCATTTGAGCTAACGATGTCCGAATGGGGAAACCCGGCCACACAAGTGGTCATCATAACGTGAATACATAGCGTTATGAGGCGAACCTGGGGAACTGAAACATCTAAGTACCCAGAGGAAAAGAAATCAACCGAGATTCCCCTAGTAGCGGCGAGCGAACGGGGATTAGCCCTTAAGTCTATGGGGTGTTAGTGGAATGGTCTGGAAAGTCCAGCGGCACAGGGTGATAGCCCCGTACACGAAAACTAACCGTAGATGAAAACGAGTAAGGCGGGACACGTGACATCCTGTTTGAATATGGGGGGACCATCCTCCAAGGCTAAATACTCCTGACTGACCGATAGTGAACCAGTACCGTGAGGGAAAGGCGAAAAGAACCCCTGTGAGGGGAGTGAAATAGAACCTGAAACCGTATACGTACAAGCAGTGGGAGCGGTTCTTGAGACCGTGACTGCGTACCTTTTGTATAATGGGTCAGCGACTTACATTTTGTAGCGAGGTTAAGCGAATAGCGGAGCCGTAGGGAAACCGAGTGTTAACTGCGCGTTTAGTTGCAAGGTGTAGACCCGAAACCGAGTGATCTAGCCATGGGCAGGTTGAAGGTTGAGTAACATCAACTGGAGGACCGAACCGACTAATGTTGAAAAATTAGCGGATGACTTGTGGCTGGGGGTGAAAGGCCAATCAAACTCGGAGATATCTGGTTCTCCTCGAAAGCTATTTAGGTAGCGCCTCGAGCGAATACCATTGGGGGTAGAGCACTGTTAAGGCTAGGGGGTCATCCCGACTTACCAACCCTTTGCAAACTCCGAATACCAATGAGTACTACTCGGGAGACAGACAGCGGGTGCTAACGTCCGTTGTCAAAAGGGAAACAACCCAGACCGTCAGCTAAGGTCCCAAAGTACTAGCTAAGTGGGAAACGATGTGGGAAGGCTTAGACAGCTAGGATGTTGGCTTAGAAGCAGCCATCATTTAAAGAAAGCGTAATAGCTCACTAGTCGAGTCGGCCTGCGCGGAAGATGTAACGGGGCTAAGCTAGTCACCGAAGCTACGGGTGCATTTCATTAGAAGTGCGCGGTAGAGGAGCGTTCTGTAAGCCGTTGAAGGTGAAGGGGTAACCCACGCTGGAGGTATCAGAAGTGCGAATGCTGACATGAGTAACGATAAAGGGGGTGAAAAACCCCCTCGCCGGAAGACCAAGGGTTCCTGTCCAACGTTAATCGGGGCAGGGTGAGTCGACCCCTAAGGTGAGGCCGAAAGGCGTAATCGATGGGAAACAGATTAATATTTCTGTACTTCTGTTAACTGCGATGGAGAGACGGAGAAGGCTAGGCTAGCGCGGCGTTGGTAGTCCGCGTTTAAGGTGGTAGGTTGTGTTCTTAGGCAAATCCGGGAACACGTACTTTAATGTACAGGCTGAGAGCTGATGACGAGTCACTAAGGTGATGAAGTAGTTGATGCCATGCTTCCAGGAAAATCTTCTAAGCTTCAGGTTAGTAGGAATCGTACCCCAAACCGACACAGGTGGTCGGGTAGAGAATACCAAGGCGCTTGAGAGAACTCGGCTGAAGGAACTAGGCAAAATGGTACCGTAACTTCGGGAGAAGGTACGCTGCTGTTGGTGATGGGACTTGCTCCCTAAGCTGACGGCAGTCGCAGATACCAGGTGGCTGCAACTGTTTATCAAAAACACAGCACTGTGCAAAATCGCAAGATGACGTATACGGTGTGACGCCTGCCCGGTGCCGGAAGGTTAATTGATTGGGTTATCTTCGGAGAAGCTCATGATCGAAGCCCCGGTAAACGGCGGCCGTAACTATAACGGTCCTAAGGTAGCGAAATTCCTTGTCGGGTAAGTTCCGACCTGCACGAATGGCGTAATGATGGCCACGCTGTCTCCAGCCGAGACTCAGTGAAGTTGAAATTGCGGTGAAGATGCCGTATACCCGCGGCTAGACGGAAAGACCCCGTGAACCTTTACTATAGCTTGGCACTGAACATTGAACCTACATGTGTAGGATAGGTGGGAGACTTTGAAGCATGAACGCTAGTTTGTGTGGAGTCGTCCTTGAAATACCACCCTTGTAGTTTTGATGTTCTAACCTGGACCCCTTATCGGGGTTAGGGACAGTGCCTGGTGGGTAGTTTGACTGGGGCGGTCTCCTCCCAAAGAGTAACGGAGGAGCACGAAGGTTGGCTAAGTACGGTCGGACATCGTACGGTTAGTGCAATGGCATAAGCCAGCTTAACTGCGAGACATACACGTCGAGCAGGTACGAAAGTAGGTCATAGTGATCCGGTGGTTCTGAATGGAAGGGCCATCGCTCAACGGATAAAAGGTACTCCGGGGATAACAGGCTGATACCGCCCAAGAGTTCATATCGACGGCGGTGTTTGGCACCTCGATGTCGGCTCATCACATCCTGGGGCTGAAGTCGGTCCCAAGGGTATGGCTGTTCGCCATTTAAAGTGGTACGCGAGCTGGGTTCAGAACGTCGTGAGACAGTTCGGTCCCTATCTGCCGTGGGCGTTGGATGATTGAAGGGAGCTGCTCCTAGTACGAGAGGACCGGAGTGGACGAACCGCTGGTGTTCGGGTTGTCATGCCAATGGCATTGCCCGGTAGCTACGTTCGGAATCGATAACCGCTGAAAGCATCTAAGCGGGAAGCGAGCCCTAAGATGAGTCATCCCTAGAGCTTTAAGCTCTCTAAAGGGCCGTAGGAGACTACTACGTTGATAGGCAAGGTGTGTAAGCGTTGTGAGGCGTTGAGCTAACTTGTACTAATGACCCGTGAGGCTTAACCATACAACCCAGATGGGTTTTACTGAAAATGTTCCCGACATTTTCTAGCACTTCCTCCGTCCATGGAGGTCGTACATGAAGATGTTCCGTTGGAACTGACCTTAGTAATAGAAATAGAGCGCTTAATAAAGTGCGAACTCAAGCTCCTAAAAGAGCAATCAGCTTTCCGAATTATTAAATAAGGTAACAGCAGGTCCTAGGTTCTAGGTCCTCGCAGCGCAACGCGCGCCCTAGTACCTTGTTTAAACAAAATTTGTCTGGAAACCATAGAGCTGTGGCACCACCTGATCCCATTCCGAACTCAGAAGTGAAACACAGTATCGCCGATTGTAGTGTGGGGTCTCCCCATGTGAGAGTAGGTCATTTCCAGGCGCCAAATAAACGAAAAAATCCCCAGCACTGCGTGTTGGGGATTTTTTCGTTTATCCGCCTGAAAATACCCTCTCACATGGGATATAAAGAGTACATGCGCAGCATGTCTCCATAGCATGTGGGGCGGCAGAAAAACATTATTTGATTTCTACACTTGGTAAACGCCTTTAGATCGCCAAAAAACTATTCGTTAATTTCTTCTACTCAGCTCAACTCTTGGCATAAACCTGTATAAAAGTTCAGCATATGTGATCTCCTCTTCCTTAATTACCGTATAGCTATCTTGTATCTAAGCCCAGCACTGAATATTTGGACTAGACTGTGAGGGTTTATCCCCTAGCTTGTCTGGATGCGCTTTCGCCGATATCGTCTGGTTTTACATTAAGTCTATTGTGCTAAGGGATAGCGTGAGCTGAATTGTCTAATGACTTGGCGGATAAGTCATTTTCAACAGGTAAAAGGAGAATAATTAATGTCTGAGAATAAGTGTCCAGTGATGCACGGTAGTGCTACTACAACCGAAAATAGTATGGCCAACATGAACTGGTGGCCTAAGTCATTAAGCCTAGATATTTTGCATCAGCACGATCATAAGACCAACCCAATGGCTGCGGACTTTAACTATCAAGATGAAGTTAAAAAACTCGATTTTGTCGCCCTTAAAAATGACTTACATGCACTGATGACAGACAGTCAAGCATGGTGGCCCGCTGATTGGGGGCATTATGGCGGCCTTATGATAAGGCTGACCTGGCATGCTGCTGGTACTTACAGAATCGCAGATGGTCGTGGCGGAGCAGGCCATGGTAGTCAACGTTTTGCGCCACTCAACTCTTGGCCAGATAACGGCAACTTAGATAAAGCACGTCGGTTACTTTGGCCAATCAAGAAAAAGTACGGTAATAAGCTTAGCTGGGCCGATTTAATCGCCTATGCGGGGACAATTGCCTATGAGTCCATGGGCCTAAAAACCTTTGGCTTTGCTTTCGGGCGGGAAGATATTTGGCATCCCGAAAAGGACATTTACTGGGGGGCTGAAAAAGACTGGTTGCTCCCCACAGACAATGACAACAGCCGCTACTCTGGAGAGAGAAACCTGGAAAATCCTCTAGCAGCGGTAATGATGGGGCTTATTTATGTCAACCCTGAAGGCGTGGATGGCAAACCAGATCCATTAAAGACGGCTCAAGATATACGTGAGACCTTTGCGCGTATGGCCATGAATGATGAAGAGACAGTGGCCTTAACTGCCGGCGGACATACAGTTGGTAAAGCTCATGGCAATGGCAATGCCGATTTATTGGGCCCTGAACCCGAAGATGCTGATATTCATGACCAAGGCTTTGGTTGGTTAAATAAAGCGAAACGTGGCATAGGTCGTGACACAGTCACTAGTGGTATCGAAGGTGCTTGGACCACACATCCAACCCAGTGGGACAACGGTTACTTTACCATGTTACTTAACCACGAGTGGGAGCTTTGTAAGAGCCCCGCAGGCGCTTGGCAGTGGCAACCGATTAATATCAAAGAAGAAGATAAACCTCGCGATGTTGAAGACCCTTCCATCAGTACAATGCCCATGATGACAGATGCGGACATGGCCATGAAGATGGACCCTGAGTATCGCAAGATATCTGAGCACTTTCATCGAGATCCTGAGTATTTTTCAAAAGTTTTCTCCCGCGCTTGGTTCAAACTGACCCACAGGGATATGGGGCCAAAGGTGCGTTACTTAGGCCCAGATGTACCAGTAGAAGATTTACTTTGGCAAGATCCGGTTCCTACAGGACCTAAAGACTTTAATGTTGCGGTGGTGAAAAAAGCAATAAAGGAAACGGGTTTGAGTATCAGTGACATGGTGACAACGGCCTGGGACAGTGCCAGAACCTTTAGGGGGTCTGATAAACGCGGCGGTGCCAATGGGGCTCGCATTCGTTTGGCTTTGCAAAAACAGTGGGCTGGAAATGAACCTAAGCGCCTTGCTAGCGTCCTTTCTGTGCTTGAACCTATTGCCGCAAGTCATGGCGTCAGTGTTGCCGATGTCATTGTGTTAGCAGGTAACCTTGGTATTGAGCTTGCGGCTAAAAAGGCAGGTTTTGACGTGACAGTGCCTTTTATATCGGGCCGTGGTGATGCCACTGATGAGATGACAGATAATGAATCATTTGCTGTGTTAGAGCCGCTTCATGATGGTTATCGTAATTGGTTAAAGCAAGATTTTGCAGTTAGCGCAGAAGAGCTGATGTTAGATCGTACTCAACTCATGGGGCTTACGGCTCATGAAATGACAGTCCTCGTGGGCGGTATGCGAGTTATTGGTACTAATTATGCTGAGACTGGTCATGGTGTGTTCACTGAACGCAAGGGGGCGCTTACCAATGACTTCTTTGTCAATCTAACCGACATGAATTACATCTGGAAGCCCATTGGTCAAAACGAGTATGAAATTTGTGAGCGTGAAACGGGTAAACGTAAGTGGACAGCGTCTCGGGTGGATCTGATTTTTGGTTCTAATTCAGTGCTTAGATCCTATGCCGAAGTGTATGCGCAAGATGATAACAAGCAAAAATTCGTTAATGATTTTATTTCGGCCTGGACTAAAATGATGAATGCCGATCGTTTTGATGTGAGTTAAGGCTTATCTCATCCCCCCTACAGAGTAATGCGGGGGGGATGTTAATTCTTATTCGAAACCCGTTAGCTGCTATACACTAGGCCGAATTTTACTGGTTTTGCTGGGCTTCAATCTTGCCTGCGCGAATAAATCCATCATGGCTTTTGAGCTGTTGATAGTAGCGTTCAAGGTTTGAATATTTTGTGAGCTCGCCTCTGGCGGCCAATAGTTCAATTACAAATGACATCATGATGTCGGCGCCTGTGAGTTTATCTGCCACTAAATAGCGCTTACCAGCTAACGAGGTATCTAAATAGCCGATGACTTTGGCCACTTCTATGTCGGCATAACCCGCCATGAAGTTGGTTTTGCAGCCATCCTTTTCAACAAATAACCTGAGTAGTAAAGGCAACATGGCTGAACTTTCGGCAAAATGCAGCCATTGGATATAGCTTATATACTCTGCACTGTTTGCTTCTGGCGCTAAATGATTGGCAAACTGATTGATGAGATATTCAGTAATGGCGCCAGATTCTGCAATCACTATGCCGTCGTGTTCGATAACCGGTGATTTTCCTAGCGGATGTATAGCGGTTAATTCTGGCGGTGCGAGAAAGGTGATCTTGTCTCTCTGGTAGGCTTTGACTTGGTAAGTTTGGCCTAATTCCTCTAACAGCCATAGGATACGTTTGGAGCGGGACTGATTGAGGTGATGTAAGGTGATCATAGTTATTCCTATATTGTCTCGGTTGCCGTTAAGGCTTAGTTAATCAAAGCCAGTCAAAGGTTAAGCTTGACTGGCTTTACTAACTAATGAGATGGCTTTGATAGCAGCGAGTGAGTTCGCTCAATCGGCTACAAGCATGGTGACAACGACTAGCCCTTTAACAAGGTCAGCATAGCTTCGGCTACGGCTTGCGATGATGCTGGGTTTTGCCCTGTCACTAAGTTGCCATCGATGGCTATATGGCTGGCCCAATCTTCACCTTTGGTGTAGATGCCGCCATTTTGTTTTAACACATCTTCAACCAAGTAAGGCACGATGGCAGTCAGTTGCACTGCATCTTCTTCACTATTGGTAAAGCCAGTGACTTTTTTACCTTTTACTAAAAAGCTGCCGTCAATATTTTTAGCGTGGCGCAGGGCGCCTGATGCATGACATACGAGACCTAGCGGCTTGCCTTGCTGATACGCGTTTTCAATCAAGGCAATAGAGTGCTTGTCTTCAGTTAAATCCCATAATGGACCGTGGCCACCTGGATAGAACACGGCATCAAAATCGTCCAGATTTATGCCATCAAGACGCACAGTGTTGGCAAGCAGGGTTTGCGCTGCAGAATCGCCTTTGAAACGCTCTGTGGTTGCAGTTTGAAAGCCGGGTTCATCACTGCTTGGATCCAGTGGCGGCTGGCCACCAAGGGGCGAGGCTAATACTATCTCTGCGCCTTGGTCGGCAAATGTATAATAAGGCGAGGTGAACTCTTCCAACCAAAAGCCAGTCTTGTTACCTGTGTCACCGAGTTTGTCGTGTGAGGTTAATACCATCAAAATTTTCATCTGTATTCCTTAATCATATTGCCTGTTTATAACAGGAGTCACTGCTTAATATCTAAATTAGCTAAGATGAGTCACGCTTATCTATTAGCTTATCTTTATTGTTAACTTGCCAAAATTTTTGCCTTCGAGTAGGCCGATAAAAGCGTCTGGGGCTTTATCTAATCCTTCAACGAGATGTTCGCGGTAATGTATTTTCCCCTCAGCGAGCCATTGGCTCATGTCGCTGGCAAATTCATGGTATCTATGACCGTAATCATCAAAAATGATAAAGCCTTGCATCTTGATGCGCTTCACCAACAAGGTGCCCATCAGCAAAGACAAGCGATCTGGCTCTGGTGGCAATTCTGTGGCGTTATATTGGGATATAAGGCCACATACCGGGATGCGAGCGCCTGTGTTGAGTATAGGTAGTACAGCGTCAAATACCTTGCCGCCCACATTTTCAAAGTAGATATCTATGCCTTGTGGACAAGCCTTGGCCAGTTGCTCTGCAAAATTATCGCTATGGTGGTCAATACAGGCATCAAAGCCTAATACTTCTACAGCGTAGCGGCATTTTTCAGCGCCGCCAGCAACGCCAACCACATAACAGCCTTTAAGTTTGCCGATTTGACCCACAGTGGCGCCCACGGGACCGGTTGCTGCAGCAACCACTAAAGTGTCACCATTTTTTGGCTGACCGATATCCAATAAACCCATGTAGGCGGTAAAGCCTGGCATGCCCATTATGCCTAAGGCAAAGGATGGGTTGGTTGGGTTATCGCCAAGAGGCATTAAATCACTGCCATCGGATATCCCGTAAGTTTGCCAACCCGTATAAGCAAGTACCCATTGGCCTTCACTAAATTTTGGGTTTTTTGAGCTGACCACTTGGCACACCGTCGCGCCGACCATGACGGCATCGATTGCCACAGGATCTGCGTAGGATTTAGCCTCACTCATGCGGCCACGCATATAAGGGTCAAGGGATAAATACACAGTGCGCAGTAATACTTCACCCGCAGCTGGGGTTGGAATTGCAGCCTCTTCAAGGCGGAAGTTATCAGCCTTTGGGGAGCCAAAAGGACGCGATGCCAATACTATGCGTTGATTTGTCTGGTTATTACTCATTTAATTCATCCTTAATAGACCGGTCGTCTAGTTTAGTGCTGAAAAATAACCACCCTAAGGTGGTGAATCGGTGGCCACAGGCTTAACCTTGTGAGCAAATTAAGTTATCTGAGTTTATTTGCTAAGCTCATTTGACGCAGCTAACTTTGTTGAAGCTTAGCGCTAACGGTTGTGAAGCTTAGCCGCCAGGTTTCAATAGTAATTCAGTGGTGGCCATTGCTTGTTGTAATCCTGAATCTGTTTTACTGAGTTTTGCCATTAAACTTGCGCCAATCCACAAATGATAAAGCAGTTTAGCTGTGTCATCAGAATTCGTCTCTTTAATGCTTCCATCTGTAATGCCCGCTTTAATGCAGTCGCTGATAGCCAGCTGAACGATTTGCGTGCCTTTTAATAGGGCGATGCGCATAGGTTCTGATAAATCGGCCACTTCGGCGCTCAGTTTTACCACTAGGCATTTCTGAGATGAATAGTTGTCAGCTTGGGAAGTCATCCAGCACTGCCAATAGTTCATCAATCTGTCGTAGGCTGAACCTTCTAGATTAGCAAATTGGCTGTGGAGTTGTTGTTGGTAATTATCGAAGTAATACTCAATAAGGGCTTCACCGAACTGCTCTTTAGATTTGAAATAGTGGTAAAAAGATCCCTTAGGTACTTGGGCATGGTTAAGTAATTCGGACAGGCCGACACTCACAAAACCACGACAGGCTATCAATTGATAGCCTGTGTCTAAAATGTGTTGGCGTGTATCTTGGGTACTGGTTTTCATCAGGCTAGAATACGATCAATTAGACCGGTCGTCTAGTGATTTTTAATCTTAATGAAATCTTTGGTGTCTGCTGTTTATCAGTGGTAGGCAAGCATGCTAAGCAAAGTGATGGCAATACAAAGCGTAGGCAGGAGGGAAGATTATGTATATTAAGCATGACTAAAATAACCTGGCGTTAATCTTGACTTGGGGATTTATAAACGAGTATAAAAAAGCCTGCTATTGTTATAAATAGCCCTGTCAGTGGAAAAATTAAAAATATGAATTGGCACGACTTTTCAGAACTGCAAAAGCGTCAATGGCAACACGATATCGACTTGGTCGCATCCTTGACCGAGGGGGCAATTGTATTGCTTAGCAGTGAGCAAGGCGCGATTCAAGAACCGTCTCATGATGATTCTAATGAGAGTGCAGTTGTGATTTCCTTCGCCGTGGATGCCAATAATACCCTTGATAGTTGGAAAATGGACGATTTAGCCCAATTAGATACTAAAGCAAAGGCATCCCCACAAGGCGTTGTTGGCTACTATGAGTTTGGGGCTGACACTGGCCCAACAGCTAAGGCCTTAAAGCATAAAAAACTTTCCATAATCGATGTCGAGGCCACAAAACCTGGCATAGTGGAAGTAAATCAGCATATTTCAGCGTTTGCTAAACCTTTGACTTGGCCTTCTGGTGTGCATTTTGCTACTTTATGTGCCCTGAGAAAACCGCCTTTGATGTTAAATAACACTATGTTACAGCTTGCCAATTTGTTATGTGAACACCTGCAGCTAAAGCTGAACCAAGAATCCCCTGCTATCCCATTCATATTGCCTTCTCTATCATCAGAAGACGGTAATGAAAATGCACAAGTGAGCATAGATAGAAGTGCGCCTAAAGGAATGGATTTACAAGTTTTTATTGATAGCTTTGAAGAGCACGTGTGGATAAAGAACCCCCAAGGGGTCTATGTGTTTTGTAATCGCCGAGTCGAACAGGCTTGGGGAAGAAGCAAACAAGATATCTTGGGTAAGACAGATTTAGAGCTTTTCGATGAAGCGCTGGCTCAACGTTTTATTGAAGGTGATAAGCTTGCCATCGCTCAAGGTGGACCCGTAATTGTGGCAGAATGTAAAGACAGAGATCAGCTATCGCAATCCACTTGGCTTGAAACCTTTAAAACCCCTGCAGTTACCGCAGAGGGAGAACTGGTTGGTGTTATTGGTGTCACTCGTAATATTGCCAAGCACAAAGCCGCAGAAGAGCAACTAAATCTTGCCGCAACAGTGTTCAGCAATACCGTCGAAGGCGTTGTGATAACAGATAGAAAAGGCTTTATCACCGAGGTCAATAGCGCATTTACGAAGATCACTGGCTATGAACTGGATGAAGTGAAAGGCAAAAATCCGAATGTGTTAAGTTCAGGTCACCATGACCAATTATTTTTTGAAAAACTGTGGAATACTTTACTTATCCAAGGACGATGGCAGGGAGAAATTTGGAACCGTCGTAAGAATGGTGAGGTCTACCCCCAAGAAATTACGATTAGCGCCGTTTATGATGATAATGACACCATAGCCTATTTTGTGGCTGTGTTTACCGATGTCTCAGAGCAACGTAACACTCAAGCTAAGCTGGATAAACTGAGCTTACATGATCCGTTAACTCAACTGCCCAATCGTGCACAGTTTATGTCTCGTATAGACAATGCAATTTATTATGCCAAACAGGAAGGCACTCAGTTGGCCGTGGTGTTTATAGATGTGGACTTTTTTAAACATATTAATGACAGCTTAGGTCACGTTGCAGGCGACACCATTCTCGTTGAGCTTGCCAATCGACTTAGCAGTATTTTACATCCCGGGGCCGTGCTATCTCGGCTTGGAGGCGATGAATTTTCATTGCTTACCAACATGGCCAGCACTGATAATTTAATCGCGATTGTGAATCGTATCTTTTCTGTATTCGAAGCCCCTTTTAGTTGCAGCAATGGTCAAAGCATTCGCTTGACGGCGAGTATGGGCCTCGCGTTATACCCAAGCGATGGTAAGGATAATGATGGTCTATTACGCAATGCTGATGCTGCTATGCATAGGGCTAAACAAGATGGTCGTAATAACTATGCATTTTATACTGAGGCCATGACACAGGAGTCAGTGCGCTTACTGCAATTACAGAGTGCGCTTCACGAAGGGCTAAAGATGCAGCGTTTCTCCCTGGTCTATCAGCCAAAGGTGGACTTACACAGCTTAGAAACCATGGGTTTCGAAGCGCTATTGCGTTGGAATGACCCAATTCTGGGGAGTGTATCGCCAGCTGTGTTTATTCCTATCGCCGAGAAAACCGGGTTAATTAATGAAATAGGTATGTGGGTGCTGAAAACGGCTTGTGAGCAAGGAGTGAGATGGCTTTCACAAGGTAAATTGTTCAACCGTATTGCGGTTAATGTTGCAAGTCTTCAGCTTCAACGTAATAGCTTTGTCGATGATGTGCAGCAAGTGCTACTAGATACGGGCTTACCTGCTCAGCATCTTGAGCTCGAAGTGACTGAGTCTTGTATGCTGCAAAATCCCGCCGAAGCGATCATTGAATTGAAGCGATTACGTGAAATGGGCATAACCTTAGCCATGGATGATTTTGGTACTGGCTATTCCTCTTTGAGCTATCTTAAAAAGTTGCCCTTAGATAAATTAAAAATTGATCGCTCCTTCATTAAAAACATTGTCCAAGATGCCAATAATGCTGCCATTGCAAAGGCGGTGATTGCCTTGGGCCATGCACTTAATTTACAAATCGTGGCAGAAGGGGTGGAAACCAAAGAACAGGCTGAGTTTTTGCGGCTGAACGATTGTGAGCAAGCGCAAGGTTATTACTTTAGTCACCCAAAACCCAGTCATGAATTGGACGATTTTTTGGAAAATTCACCTCCCATTAAAATACGGTAATAGCCAAGGTTTCAACTTAACGAATTGTATGTATATTTGTTAATTATTTGGCTTTAACTACTTAAATTTATCCCTTTTTTACGCTTAATGAGTTTATTTCTCATTTAAGTGTCATTTTGTGCAAAATAAAGTCTGTTTTAGCCCCTGTGGATTATTCACAAGTGACTTGCTACTCGGTATAGTAGGCGAAATTTAACAACCCAAGATTTGACCTATTATTCATGTTTAAATGGCCAATTTCTGTTTATTACGAAGACACTGATGCTGGTGGTGTGGTGTATCACTCAAATTATTTAAATTTTTTTGAGCGGGCTCGCACTGAGTGGCTAAAAGCCATGGGAATAAGTCAAACTGCGTTATTGAAACAGGATATTGCCTTTGTGGTGAAACGCGCCGAAGTTGATTTTCGCCGCGCGGCAAAATTTGAACAGAACTTCATGGTTGAGTCTACGGTCATAGAACTTAAAAAGGCGTCTTTGGTGTTTCATCAAAGTTTGCTAGATGATCAAGGCAACTGCTATTGTGAGGGCAAGATTAAAGTCGCTTGTGTTTCACTATTGCAGATGCGCCCCATTGCTATTCCAGAAAATATAGTCCAGGAGTTTAACCGTGCACGCTGAAATATCCTTTATAGGTCTGTTTTTAGAGGCGAGTCTGTTGGTGAAGCTAGTGATGCTCACCTTATTAGGTCTCTCTATTATGTCTTGGGCTGTGATCATTCAGCGCCGAAAGTTATTGAATACTGCCAAGGCTAAGTCTGCACGTTTTGAAGACACCTTCTGGTCTGGTGTTGATTTGAACCGACTCTACAAGGAGCTGGTGGCTCGTGGTGATTCAATTGCCGGCTTAGAGTGTTTGTTTGTCGCAGGTTTCAAAGAGTATTCTCGATTAAGTAAATCCAGTGGCAAGCAACCTGATGCGGTCATGGACGGAACGTCTCGTGCCATGCGGGTGAGTTTATCCAGAGAAATCGAAAAACTTGAAAATAACTTGCCACTGCTTGCCACAATTGGTTCTACTAGTCCTTATATCGGTCTATTTGGTACTGTTTGGGGGATCATGAACTCATTTATCGCCATAGGTACAGTGCAAAACGCCACATTAGCTATGGTGGCCCCTGGTATTGCTGAAGCCTTGATCGCGACAGCCATGGGTTTATTTGCAGCCATTCCAGCCGTGATTGGTTACAACAGATTTACCACTCAAGTGGATAAGCTAGAAACGGCCTATGTGAACTTTATGGAAGAGTTTTCCAACATATTACATCGCCAAGCGTATAGCGAGAAGGAAGCGGTTTAATGTATCAGCGTAAACGTCGCCGTCCGGTTGCTGAAATTAACGTTGTTCCTTATATCGACGTGATGTTGGTGCTATTAATCATCTTTATGGTGACAGCACCTATTGTGTCTCAAGGCGTTAAAGTTGATTTACCTCAAGGTTCGGCTGAGCCTTTACCACAAGACAGTAAGCCTCCGATTGTGGCATCTATCGATGCCGCGGGAGATTATTTTGTTAATATTGGTGAAGGCTCTAACAGCCAAATAATGGATTTGACAGAGGTAACCCAAGAGGTTGCTGCAGCATTGCTCATTGCGCCAGAAAGGCCAGTCGTCGTAAAAGGTGATAGAAGTATTCCCTACGAAAAAGTAATCCAACTCATGGTCAGTTTGCAAAAAGCAGGGGTACCATCGGTGGGCTTGATGACTGATTCATTTGAGGAGAACTAGGTGCCTGAACAAAGTAAACTTGCTAAAGCGCTGTGGATTTCCGCTGGTATTCATATTGGTGCGATAGTGATTTTGGCGTTAGGGATAAGTTTCGAAGACAAACCTACGTTTATGCCGCAGGCACCCAGTGCGCCTGCGATTCAAGCTGTGATGATCGATCAGCAACAAGTGAACGATAGAGCCGAAGAGTTAAAGCAACAAAAGCGAGACGCAGAGCGTAAAGAGCAGCAAAGGTTGGCAGAGCTTGAACGTAAAGCCAAAGAGGCCCGCCAAGCGAGAGAGCAAGAGCAACTCAAGCTAAAACAACTGGAAGTTGAGCGTGAGCAAAAAGTGCTTGAAACTCAAAAAGCCAATGAAGCCGCGAAAGCTGCGAAGTTAAAGTTGCAGCTTGAGCAAGAAAAAGCACAGAAAGCCGAGACTGAACGTAAGCAGATTGAGCAGAAGCGTAAAGCGTCGGAAGAAGCGGCTAAACAAGCCGCTGAAAAACGTAAGCAAGAAGAAGCTGCAGCTGCGAAAAAAGCCGAGCTCGAACGCAAGCAACGTGAAGACGAGCGCAAGCGTAAAGAAGAGGCTGAGCGTAAACAGAAAGAAGAGGCTGAACGTAAACGTAAGGCTGATGCAGATGCTAGGGCAAGGCAAGAGCAGGAAATGGCCGATGCCATGGCGGCTGAGCATTCTGCGTTATCTCAGACTCGCAATAAGCAGGTAATGTCAGAAGTTGATAAATACCGTTCTATGATAGCAGCCACAATTCAGCGTAATCTTGTGGTTGATGAGTCAATGCGCGGTAAAAGCTGTAAGGTATTTATTCGGTTAGCTAATGATGGTTTTGTCACCGCAGTGCAAACCCTTGACGGAGATCCTGTTATTTGCCGAGCGGCAAAGAATGCCATTAATAAAGCTGGTCGTTTACCCGTTTCACCCGAAGCCGATGTATACAATCAAATGCGAGAAATTAATTTGACAGTATCACCGGAATTTAATTAAAGGAGTCACATGAAGATTTTGGCTAAATGGTTAACCTTAGCGACGCTAATGTTAACGGCACAAGTAAATGCAGCACTCGATATCGTCATCACTGAAGGTGTAGATGCTGCGCGCCCAATCGCAGTCGTGCCATTTGTGTGGGAAGGTCCAGGTGCTGCACCGCAGCAAATTTCTGATATCGTTATGGGCGACTTAAGCCGTAGCGGTACCTTTAAACCGCTAGACATTCGTGCATTACCACAACACGGTATTAGTTCAGTGGCGCAATTCGCCGCCGCTAGTTGGGGTAAAGTGGGGGCAGAAGCCGTAGTCATGGGGTCTATTAAACCTTATGGCGTCGATCAGTTTTTAGTGAATTTTGAGCTGATCGATTTAGTCAGAGCCCAAAGCCAAGCTTTAAAAGGACCGCAGAATAACACAGAGCTTGTGCTAGAAAGTCGTCAAACAGTCATTAGCGCGAATCAGTTTAGGCAATATGGTCACAGAATAAGTGACATAGTGTATGAAAAGTTGACCGGCATTCGTGGCGCATTCTTGACCCGTACCGCTTACGTCGTGGTTAAGCAAGGTCAAAAAGCCCCGTATCACTTGATGATTGCCGATTACGATGGCTATAACGAGCAGATGTTGTTGCGATCGCCAGAGCCTTTAATGTCGCCAACTTGGTCTCCTGATGGGCGCCGTTTGGCCTATGTGAGCTTTGAAAACCGCAAAGCGGAAATCTTTGTTCAAGACATTTATAGCCAGACTCGCACTTTAGTGAGTAGCTATCCTGGAATTAACGGCGCGCCCAGTTTTTCACCAGATGGTAAAAAATTGGCTGTGACCTTGTCTAAAGATGGTCAGCCAGAAGTCTATGTTATCGACATCGCCACTAAGGCGGCTAAACGAATCACAGATCACTATTCGATTGATACTGAGCCTTCTTGGTATCCAGATGGTAAGTCATTGTTATTCACCTCTGAACGAGGTGGCAAACCACAGATTTATAGCGTACATTTGGACACAGGAAAAGTGTCTCGAGTGACATTTGAAGGTGAATGGAACTTAGGTGGTTCTATCACACCAGATGGTCGCAGTATGATTTTTGTGAACCGTACTAATGGAAAATTCCACATTGCTAGAATGGATTTAGCCACACGCTTTTTGCAGGTGTTATCGTCGACGCAACTCGATGAATCACCAAGTGTTGCTCCAAATGGCACTATGGTTATCTATGGTACGACTCACCAAGGTAAGCAAGTTTTAGCTGCTGTCTCTATGGATGGCAGATTTAAAGCAAGATTACCTGTCGGCCAAGGCGAGGTGAAGTCACCCGCATGGTCTCCGTTTCTCTAAATATATATTGATAAGGATTTAAAATGGATCTGAATAAGTTGTTCAAAGCTATGTTGGTTGCAGTTCCTATGTTGGCACTGGGTGCCTGTAGCTCAACTTCAGACTCTGACACTGACGCTAATGGTTCTATGAATGGTTCTGGTAGCGAATATGGCATAGATGGCGTTCAAACGGGTGGGGCAGGTGCTGTACTTAGCCCAGCAGAACAGCAACGTTTGAAAGAACAAGAGTTGCGTCGTCAAAATATTATCTACTTCGATTTCGATCGCAGTGACTTACAAAGTGATAATGCTGATATTTTGAATGCTCATGGTAACTATTTGGTTGAAAACCCAAGTGTTCGCGTATTGATCGAAGGACATGCGGATGAGCGTGGTACTCCTGAGTACAACATCGCCCTAGGCGAACGTCGTGCTAAAGCGATTGCTAAATATCTTCAAGGCATGGGTGTTCAAGCCAGCCAGATGAGTATTGTTAGTTATGGCGAAGAGAAACCATTAGATTTTTCTCGTGATGACAGCGGTTTTGCCAAAAACCGTCGCGGTGTTTTAGTGTACTAAGCGATAGTTGTAAGACGGCCAGCCTTTAAACGCTGGCCTATTTTTTTAGGAGAAAAGTAAATGAGATATGCCTTAATCGTTGCGGCGATAATCTGTGGTATCGGCACGGCTATGGCTGCACCAGCACCAGTTGATGATTTGTATGGTGGCTCGAGCGATGAGCGTTTAGCGAAATTAGAACGCATCCTGAAAGCAAGACAACAAAATGATTTTGATATGCAGCGCCGCTTAGACACACTTCAAAATGAAGTGTTAGAATTGCGTGGTATAACAGAACAACAAAATTATCAGATAAATCAGATGCTACAACGCCAGCGTCAGCTTTATGAAGAAATCGCCGCTGTGTCGGTCAAATCGACCACGCCAGTTAGCGCCCCATCAGGCACGAGTGTCACGACAAGTACAAGTGTTGCATCAAATACCGCTTCAAATGTACCAGTAGTAGCTGAATCTATGACCTCTAGCTTAGATGAGACTGGCAGTTACGAGCGAGCGGTAAACTTAGTATTAAAAGAGCGTCAATACGATGCTGCGATCCCCGCATTTCGCGAATTTATCAAGCAATATCCAGATTCTGCCTATGCGCCTAATGCCAATTATTGGTTAGGCCAATTGCTCTACAATAAAAGTGATTATGAAAGCGCTAAGCAAGCGTTTAGCACAGTGGTGAGTAAGTACGCAGATTCGAGTAAACGTGCTGATAGTTTAGTTAAACTGGGTATGATTGCCGAGAAATCTAATGACAATAATGGTGCTAGAGCACTGTATAATAAAGTGCTAAAAGAATACGCAAATAGCGCATCTGCTAGGCTTGCACAGCAGCAGTTATCAGCCTTAAAAGGCTAATTTAGTCAAAAAACAGTCTCTTAGTCTGTTTTTCAGGCAAACAGCAAAAAATAACAAATTTGCGCTTGCATGAGAAATTGAAAAAGGTATTATAGGCGCCCTCACAACGGCTACACAATCTGGGGTGTCAAAGCAGAGGTTTTACCTTAGTTTTTGACAGTAAAAAGGGTCGTTAGCTCAGTCGGTAGAGCAGTTGGCTTTTAACCAATTGGTCGAAGGTTCGAATCCTTCACGACCCACCACTTTCTTCGGTGGTTAAATTGAAGAAATGGGTCGTTAGCTCAGTCACTCTTTATTAAATCGAGAGCTGCAGTTGGCTTTTAACCAAAGGTTCGATGATTCGAATTCTTAGTGACCCACCACTTCTTTGAATAGTGGCTAAAGAATTCATAGTAGCAAAACCAGATGGGTCGTTAGCTCAGTCGGTAGAGCAGTTGGCTTTTAACCAATTGGTCGAAGGTTCGAATCCTTCACGACCCACCACTTTCTTCGGTGGTTAAAGAGATGGAATGCTTGCTCAGTCATTTTTGTTAAATCAAGAATTACAGTAGGGTGATGCAGTCCAGTAAGAATTTAAAAACTTACAAAAACAAGATGGGTCGTTAGCTCAGTCGGTAGAGCAGTTGGCTTTTAACCAATTGGTCGAAGGTTCGAATCCTTCACGACCCACCACTTCTTCAGTGGTTAAACAGAAGCAATGGGTCATTAGCTCAGTCTGCTTATAGGTATAGAGAGTTGAGTTTCAGCCCAGTAAGAACGCAAAAGCTTACAAAAAACAGATGGGTCGTTAGCTCAGTCACTCTTAGGTAAATCAAGAGTTGCAGTTGGCTTTTAACCAAAGGTTCGATGATTCGAATCTTTCACGAACCACCACTTTTTCGGTGGTTAAATTGAAGAAATGGGTCGTTAGTTAGCTCAGTCACTTCTTGTTAAATCAAGAACTGCAGTTGGCTTTCAGTCCAGTAAGAGCATAAGAAATTACAAACACCAGATGGGTCGTTAGCTCAGTCGGTAGAGCAGTTGGCTTTTAACCAATTGGTCGAAGGTTCGAATCCTTCACGACCCACCACTTTCTTCGGTGGTTAAATTGAAGAGTTGGGTCGTTAGATTAGCTCAGTCACTTCTTGTTAAATCAAGAGCTGCAGTTGGCTTTCAGTCCAGTAAGAACATAAGAACTTACAAACACCAGATGGGTCGTTAGCTCAGTCGGTAGAGCAGTTGGCTTTTAACCAATTGGTCGAAGGTTCGAATCCTTCACGACCCACCACTTCTTCAGTGGCTAAACAGAAGCCATGGGTCGTTAGCTCAGTCATTTTTGTTAAATCAAGAATTGCAGTTGGCTTTTAACCAAAGGTTCGATGGTTCGAATTCTTAGTGACTCACCACTTTTTTGGATAGTGGTTAAAGAATTTACAGCGTTAAAGTAATACCAGATGGGTCGTTAGCTCAGTCGGTAGAGCAGTTGGCTTTTAACCAATTGGTCGAAGGTTCGAATCCTTCACGACCCACCACTTCTCTTATTTCCCGGTAAGTCATCTTAAATAGTAAAAACCTATGGGTCGTTAGCTCAGTCACTCTTTGTTAAATCAAGAGCTGCAGTTGGCTTTTAACCAAAAGTTCGATGATTCGAATTCTTAGTGACTCACCACTTATTTAAATTCCAGTAAAACCATTCCCAGCAGTAAAAATCCATGAGTCGTTAGCTCAGTCACTCTTGTTTAAATCGAGAGCTACAGTTTCAGAGGTTCGATGATTCAGATCCTTCACGACCCACCACTTCTTTTACTTCCCTGTAAGTTATTCTCAATAGTAAAAGTTGATAGTTCAGTTTCTCCGTCTAACAATTTTCTTTTCTCTGTGTTACTTGTTGAGGAAAATGACCCGTGAGCCGATAGCCTCGGCTTTACTTGCTGGAAAACAGACAAAAAAAGCGGTCGTAGTGACCGCTAATGTATCGTTAACCTTTGTTGAGTTAACTCTCTATTTTCTCATCTGTATTTTCAATGGCGCTTTGCTCTGGAGTGGCCAATGGCCAACCACCAAGTGCTTTCCAGCGATTGACTATGTGGCAGAACAGTTCTGCGGTTCTTTCTGTATCATATAACGCTGAGTGGGCTTCTTTATTATCAAAGTCTATACCCGCCATTTTACACGCTTTAGCCAGTACGGTATGGCCTATGGATAATCCGGCTAGGGTAGCGGTATCAAAGCTTGCAAAGGGGTGGAAAGGAGAGCGTTTGAGATCATTTCTCTCTATAGCTTTATTCACAAAACTTAAATCAAATGCGGCGTTGTGTGCGACTATGATGCTTCGATGACAATCTGAGGCTTTCTGTCCTTTTTTCACTGTTTTAAAAATTTCAAGAAAAGCTTCTTTTTCAGATACTGCTCCCCTAAGGGGATTAGTAGGGTCGATACCATTAAAGGCTAACGCTTCAGGCTCTAAGTTCGCGCCTTCAAAGGGTTCTATATGAAAATGAACGGTTTTGTCTAACACTAAGATCCCGTCATCGTTCATTTTTAATAAGGTAACAGCTATCTCAAGTAAGGCATCTGTATTTGCATTGAATCCTGCGGTTTCAACATCGATAACCACAGGGTAGTAACCGCGGAAACGGTGGTTTAGTTTATTACTGTCGCAAATATCAGGCATTAAGGTTCCCCATTTAGCTACCCATTTAAAATCAGGCGGCCATTATGCAAAAACTCAGCTAGAGTGTCATGCTTGTTGTTGATATTTTTTGTTAAAGAAAGTCATTAGTCCGCCGATAAAATGGTTGCAACGGATCTAAGGGTATTTTTATGTGGCGAAAACTGGTGTTAATGTCTAGCTTAGTTATATGTACGTCAGTCATGGCGGACATGAAGCATTATGTCGCCTCCTTGGATAACTCTTTTTGGCGAGTTAGCGAAAACACGCGTATAGAATGCCGACTAGAGCATGATATCCCCGATTACGGTAAAGCCATTTTTTCCAGTAAAGCGGGTAAGAATTTAAATATGCTATTCACATTAGACATGTGGATTAAACCTGACGAAATCACTCAGGCTAAACTATTTAGCCGTGCTCCCAGTTGGCGTCCTGGTATTAACTCTAAAGCATTAACTCAGCTTAGCTATCACAAACAGTTTAATGGTGAGCTGCCTAAAAAAGCCGCCTGGTCTATGTTAAATGAACTGAGTAGAGGCATGGAACCTACTTTTTATTATTCTGACTGGTATAGTCAATCTGATAACGTCGCCGTGGGGATATCATCGGCAAACTTTGGTGGTAAATATCGTGAGTTCAGATCTTGTCTAGCTCAATTGCTGCCATACAGTTTTGATGACATAGCGTTCACTGTACTGACTTATGAAGAAGGTGATACAGAGCTGACTCATTTTTCTAAGTATCAATTGAAGAAAGTGCAAGAGTACTTATCTTATGATCCCGAGGTTGAACTGGTGCTCATCGATGGCTTTACCGATAGCTATGGCCCTAAGAGTATTAACCAAACGGTGTCGAATAATCGTGCGGATTCGATAAAGCAGTTGTTAATTGCCAGCGGTATTCCTAAAGATAAGATAATCTCTAATGGCCACGGTGAAAAGCGTCATGTGGCTTCTAATGAGCTTGTCCAAGAACGTGAGCGCAACCGTAGAGTGGTTATTCAATTGTCTAAAGCGTTATAATTAATCTATTGATAAAAATCGAAATTATGAAAAGCCCAATCCTATTGATTGGGCTTTTTTGTGTTTTTAAGCTAGGTTTGACCAAGTTTGTTTTGAATAGTGAAGGCGAATCAAAAGGAGAAAAATAGGTAAAAAAAAGCCCACTCAAATATAAGTGGGCAAATAATTTGTAAAAACAAATTGAAGGAAGGAAGTCAAACATAAGAACAAGGTGAAACTGAAGTATTGGGAGGCATCAGTTTAAAGTTCTTGGTTTTCACTAAAGCACTGGTTCCATCCTAATTAAGTAAATTAGTTCGTATCTACTTAACTGAGTCAATTGACTCGATGAACACTCATTCAATGCACTAGTCTCTGAAAACAAGGCTATGATAGGCCAATCCGAAGCCGCGAGCAAACGAGAAAAAATACAGCCTTCGATTAGTAAAACTAATGCTTGCGCATGACTCGATTAGTGTTTAAATCATCCGACCCCCTTGTATTATGGCTATCTCTGGGTGTGTAGTCATTGTGCTTGCATAACTATTCGGATAATCAATTTTGATGATGTATATTATTTGTTAAAACTATCGAGTCTGCTAGGCTTGATGGTAAATTAATCATTTATTGACTTAAGGTATAGGTAAATATTGTTCTGGGGTTTTGCGACTATAGATGCGGCTGTAAGCCATCAACTGAGGGTAGAAGGTGCGAAAGGCAATTTCTATTTCGATATACAACTTATCTATGTGTTCCTGTGCACCGTTAAATAGCTCAGGCTTAGATAAACGTTGACTGACACCCTTTACCGCTTGAAACAACCCTGCTTTGGTTTGATAACTGCCTAACCAGTCCTGCTCAATAATCTTAGGGGCGATAAGATTAAGTTTCTCAGGCAATTGCTCCGTCGTTGCCAAGCTTTGGTATGCTTTTTGACTAAAGTCACTTAGGCTTTGATGGTGATACTCATCCCAGTAGTAAGCTAAAAAATGGTCGAAGCTTAAATCCATTAAGATGGGCGCAACACGTCTCAAAGATTGAGGAAACATCTTGAGTAAGTCTGTGACGATTTCGTTACTGTCTGTCACTATATCGATTTGACGATGCAGCCAGATCCCTTGCTGTAAATGTTGAGGGTGATGCTCTATGTTGCCTTTAGCAAAGTCGCCGGCTAAATTCGCTGCCAAGTGTGTTCCGCTGATATCGGCAAGATGTAAGTGTGCAAGATAGTTCATAATCAGTACTTATAGTTGAAATTTTTAAATCTATTATGTTGCTACTCGTTACTTTGATTAAAGCTTGGATTAATTAACAAGTGTTATACAACAAGCGTTTATCTATCATATAGAGTTAATGACAAAAGTCTTCGACTTTATGATATTTAGTTTGATATTCCATGGCTTCTGTTAGGGTAATGTTTTATGGCTAAAGTCGCTGACAATGCATACAGAATGAAGGGTGAGCTTACGTAACAAAGCTTGATCTTCAACTCGGCTCATCCTAGACTAGCGGCCGTTTTGTTCATTACCCATTTGTTTATTAAGAGTGCCTATTCATGCGCGTTGCCGATTTTTCTTTTGACCTACCCGATGAGTTAATTGCTCGCTATCCTACTGCGCAGCGCAATGCGTCGCGCTTGTTGACCTTAGATGGTCCCACAGGCGCATTAGCGGATAAACAATTCACCGACTTGTTTGAAATGATAAATCCTGGTGATTTAATGGTATTTAATAATACTAGAGTGATCCCTGCGCGTTTGTTTGGTCAAAAAGCCACCGGGGGTAAGCTTGAAATCTTGGTTGAGCGTATGTTGGATGATAAGCGCATATTGGCCCATGTTCGCAGTTCAAAATCCCCTAAGGTCGATACCCTTATCAATCTTGATGGTGAACATCAGATGAAGATGATAGCCCGCCACGATGCGCTATTTGAGCTTGAGCTATTATCTGAACTCACCATTTTAGAAGTATTAGAGCAAGTGGGCCACATGCCTTTGCCGCCTTATATTGACCGTCCTGATGAGGATGCCGATAAAGAGCGTTATCAAACTGTGTATAACAAGACGCCTGGCGCAGTTGCAGCGCCAACGGCGGGCTTGCACTTCGATGATGCCATGTTAAGTGCGCTCAAACACAAAGGCGTGAACATTGCTTTTGTGACCTTGCATGTGGGGGCTGGAACTTTTCAACCTGTACGTGTTGATAATGTCCTTGAGCATAAGATGCATTCAGAGTGGGCCGATGTCCCCCAAGACGTGGTTGACCTTATTGCGCAAACCAAAGCTGCGGGTAATCGCGTTATTGCTGTGGGCACCACCTCAGTACGCTCCCTTGAAAGCGCGGCCAAGGCCTGTGGTGATAAACCACTCGCTACCTTTAGCGGCGATACCGACATCTTTATTTACCCAGGCTATGAGTTCAAAGTGGTGGATGCCATGGTGACTAATTTCCATTTGCCTGAGTCGACACTCATCATGTTAATCAGTGCATTTACTGGGGTTGATGAGGTTCGATACGCTTATCAACACGCAATTGCGCAAAAATACCGCTTTTTTAGCTATGGCGATGCGATGTTTTTAACGAAAAAAGCCCAGTAAGACACCAATTTGCTTTAAAATAGCGCCCACATTGAGTGGGCTTTTTTTCGCCTCGTTTGGCTTTATTTATCTTAAGTCCTTGAAGCGCGAATTTTTGCCCTCATGTCTATTGAACATTGAAGTGTCAGACTGTTTATCTGACAAGGTGATTTATGAAATTTGAATTAGATACAACCCAAGGCCGTGCCCGTCGTGGTCGCCTGATTTTTGACCGTGGCACAGTTGAAACCCCGGCATTTATGCCAGTGGGCACTTACGGCACAGTGAAAGGCATGACCCCAGAAGAAGTACGCGCCACAGGTGCAGACATTTTATTGGGCAACACTTTCCATTTATGGCTGCGCCCAGGCGAAGAAATCATGCGTAAGCACGGTGACTTGCACGACTTTATGAACTGGCAGCGCCCCATATTGACAGACTCTGGCGGTTTTCAAGTGTTTAGCCTTGGGGACATACGTAAGATCACCGAAGAAGGCGTGCACTTTCGCTCACCTATCAATGGTGAGAAGATTTTCCTAGACCCAGAAAAGTCAATGCAAATTCAGGATTCACTTGGCTCAGATGTGGTGATGATTTTTGATGAATGCACCCCATACCCAGCCACAGAAGATGAAGCACGTAAGTCAATGCAAATGTCATTGCGTTGGGCGCAACGTTCTCGTGATGAGTTTGACCGTTTAGAAAATCCAAATGCATTGTTTGGCATTATTCAAGGCGGCGTTTATGAAGACTTACGTGACGAAAGTCTAACTGGCTTAGTTAACATTGGCTTTGACGGTTATGCTATCGGCGGCTTAGCCGTAGGCGAGCCTAAGCCTGACATGCACCGTATTCTTGAACATGTGTGTCCGCAAATTCCAGCAGATAAGCCACGTTATTTAATGGGCGTGGGTAAACCTGAAGATTTGGTGGAAGGTGTGCGCCGCGGCGTCGATATGTTTGACTGCGTGATGCCTACCCGTAATGCCCGCAATGGTCATCTGTTTACCAGCGAAGGGGTGATTAAAATCCGTAATGCTCGCCACAGGGATGACACGGCGCCATTGGATGAAAAGTGTGATTGTTACACCTGTAAGAACTACTCACGGGCGTACTTGTATCACTTAGATCGTTGTAATGAAATTTTAGGTGCGCGTTTAAACACCATCCACAATCTACGTTATTACCAAATGTTGATGGAAGGTTTGCGCGGCGCTATTGAGACGGGTACATTAGACGCCTTTGTAAGTGACTTCTATACCGGCTTAGGGCGCGAAGTACCTGAAGTACCAGAGTTAGTTGATTAATTAATAAGAAGAGAGAACTATGTTTATATCAAATGCATACGCAAACGATGCTGGCCTACCAACCGGTGGCGGCACCATGGAAATGATTTTCATGCTGGCAATTTTCGGTTTGATTTTCTATTTCATGATTTTTCGTCCTCAGTCCAAGCGCGTTAAAGAGCATAAAAACCTAATGTCTTCACTAGGCAAAGGCGATGAAGTGCTAACAAGCGGCGGCATATTAGGTAAGATTGCTAAAATCAACGATGACAGTGATTACGTGTTACTGAGCATCAATGAAACCGCGCAAATCACTATTAAGAAGGACTATATCACTGCTGTATTGCCTAAAGGCTCTATTCAGTCGTTGTAAGCCAAGAGGGCTCAGTTGTGTTAAATAAATACCCAATGTGGAAGAACATCATGGTGATGCTTGTCATCGCTGTTGGTGCTTTTTATGCGATCCCAAACCTATTCGGTGAAGATCATGCAGTTCAAGTTGTTGCCACTCGCGGCGCAGAAGTCACGACTTCGACCCAAACGAGTGTCATCGAATTACTCGAGAGCAAAGGCATTGCGGTAAAGCGCGCTGAGCTCACAAATGGTCAGTTGCTGGTTCGTGTGCAGAATGGCGAGCAGCAACTAACGGCTAAAGAGGCCATTGCAGACAGTCTAGGCAATAAGTTCACTGTCGCATTAAACCTAGCGCCAGCAACCCCTGAGTGGCTAGAAGCCCTTGGTGGTAGCCCAATGAAGCTAGGGCTAGATTTACGTGGCGGCGTGCATTTCCTGATGGAAGTGGATATGAGCGAAGCTGTTCGTAAAATGGAAGAGGCAAAGATTGCCGATTTCCGTAGTCAATTACGTGAAGAAAAAATTCGCTATGCCGGTGTGCGTAAGACACCTAAAGGCATAGAAATTAAGTTCCGTGATGCCGACACTGTGGCGAAAGCCGAAGCTTATTTGAAGACTCGCGGCAATGACATGACATTTGCCGATGCCAGTGAAGGCGACAACTTCGTGCTCCGTGCCAACATGAGCGAAGTTTACGTCAAGCAAATTAAAGAAGAAGCGCTGCAGCAAAACATCATCACCATTCGTAATCGTGTCAACGAATTGGGTGTTGCTGAACCTGTGGTGCAGCGTCAGGGCGCCGAGCGCATTATTGTTGAGTTGCCAGGTGTACAGGATACGGCTCGCGCCAAGGAAATCTTAGGTGCAACCGCATCGATTGAATTCCATATGCTCGATGATAAAGCCGATCCAAGTGCAGCGGCCAGTGGCCGGGTGCCAGCGGGTTCTCAAGTCTATCCTCGCCGCGAAGGCGGTATTGCTGTGCTTAAGAAAGAAATCATGCTTACGGGTAATCATATTACCGGTGCTCAGCCTTCTTTTGATGAATACAGTCGTCCACAGGTGTCGATTAACTTAGATGCGCAGGGAGGAAATATCTTCTCTAACGTGACTAAGGACAATATCGGTAAACCAATGGCAACGCTGTTTATCGAATACAAAGACAGTGGTCTGCGAAACCCCAATGGCACAGTGAAAATGACCAAGATTGAAGAGGTTATTTCTGTGGCCACCATTCAGGCGCGCCTTGGTCGTAACTTTGTGATTAACGGCCTTGAACATGCTGAATCGCAAAATTTAGCCTTGTTATTACGTGCAGGTGCTTTGATTGCCCCTGTGACTATCGTTGAAGAACGCACCATAGGCCCAAGCCTTGGCGCTGAGAACATCCAAAACGGCATGCAAGCCATGATTTGGGGTCTTGCGATCGTTCTGATATTTATGATGATCTACTACCGTGCATTTGGCATCATTGCGAACATTGCATTGCTAGCCAACATCATCATGGTTGTGGGCGTCATGTCTATGATCCCAGGTGCGGTATTAACCTTACCCGGTATTGCCGGTATGGTATTGACAGTCGGTATGGCCGTTGATGGTAACGTTTTGATTTATGAGCGTATTCGTGAAGAAATCTTAGCGGGACGCAGTGTGCAACAAGCGATTCATGAAGGCTATGCGAATGCGTTATCGACTATTGCCGATGCCAACATCACAACATTTATGACTGCACTTATTATGTTTGCTGTGGGCACCGGCGCCGTTAAAGGTTTCGCCGTGACCCTGATGATAGGTATCGCGACCTCAATGTTTACCGCTATCGTCGGAACACGTTCAATCGTGAACGCCGTTTGGGGTGGTAAACGTGTTAAGAAGCTATCTATCTAGGAGAAGTTGATTATGTTTCAGTTATTTGCAGTAAAGGATGCGGTCGACTTCCTGCGCCATGCTAAGCCTATTAGCATAATGTCGATGATTTTAGTGATTGCCTCTTTTGTGTCCTTAGGCACCCAGGGTATCAATTGGGGGTTAGATTTCACCGGCGGCACTGTGGTAGAACTTGAGTTCTCAAAGCCTGCAGACCTTAGCCAATTACGTGGCACTTTGACGTCAGTTGAGGCTCAAGGCGCTGTGGTGCAAAACTTCGGTTCGAGTCACGACGTATTAGTGCGTTTGCCAGTAAAGCTTGATATAAAAAGTGACCTACAAGTCAAAGCCATCATGGATGGCGCTTTGAGTTTAGATGCTGATGTTATCCAAAAACGCGTAGAGTTTGTTGGTCCGCAAGTGGGTAAGCAATTAGCGGAGCAAGGCGGCTTAGCCGTGATTGTGGCGCTTATTTGTATTCTTATTTACGTGTCATTTCGTTTCGAGTGGCGCTTAGCCATGGGCTCAGTCGCGGCTTTGGCGCACGATGTTATCGTGACCTTAGGCGTGTTTTCTGTGTTGCAGCTTGAATTCGACTTGACCGTACTTGCTGGCCTACTCACGGTTATCGGTTATTCACTTAACGATACTATCGTAGTGTATGACCGCATCCGTGAGAATTTCCTTAAGATGCGTAAAGGCGGGCCAATTGAAGTGGTGAATACTTCAATTACGCAGACCATGAGCCGTACAGTGATCACCACAGGCACTACGTTAGTCGTGGTTGCTGCTTTATTTATTAAGGGCGGCAGCATGATCCACGGTTTTGCGACAGCATTGCTACTGGGGATCTTCGTGGGTACTTACTCATCGATTTACGTTGCTAGTTATTTGGCCATTAAACTCGGAATTTGCCGCGAGCACATGTTACCAGTGGAAATCGAGAAAGAAGGCGCCGATCAGCCTTCAATGATGCCATAATTGATTTTTGCATAGAAAGTTATTAAAACCACCTACGGGTGGTTTTTTATTGAATTAACAATTAAAAGCCGCATTTATTCAACTTATTCAAACAATAGTCCCTCGACACTTTAGGTTGTTCACAGTAGGATAATGATTAAATTTGCCACAAGAGCAATGCAGTAGGACGATAAAATGGATGAACGAAAGACATTACTGACCGAAGGTAACCTACTACAAGCCCATACATGGAAAGGCTTATTAGAGACCTGTGGTATTTGTGTTGAGCTAAAGGGAGAGATGCTGCTTGGCGGTGTCGGAGAGCTGCCTGTTGATGTGCAAAATGTGGAACTTTGGGTCGCTGAGCTTGAACTTGCTCAGGCGCAAGCAGTGCTTGGTTCAATGGAAGTGGAGGGGCCTCAGTGGCAGTGCGTGCAATGCCATGAAATGAACGAGGCCAATTTCGATTTATGTTGGCATTGCAGTGCTGAAAAAAGTGAGCCCCGCAACTAGTCCCAATATTTTATCTTTACAAGGAATTTATCATGCAGCACAGTCCAGGTTTTGTTGCCATAGTCGAAACCGTACTAGACAGAGTGACACACGTGAGTATTGCGCAATATCAAGAGAATGATGCATGGCAGCTTCTCGATGTGCGTGAAGATCATGAATGGCTGTTAGGTCACTTGCCTCAGGCTAAGCATTTAGGTCGCGGCATTATCGAGCGTGACATAGAAAAACGTTTCCCCGATAAAGAACAAGCCTTGTTACTCTATTGCGGTGGAGGCTACCGCTCGTCATTAGCGGCTTATAATTTGCAATTAATGGGTTACACCAATGTGGGGTCATTAACTGGCGGTTATAGTGCTTGGGTGCAACAACAGCTTCCCATAGTCCAAGATTAAGCTTAATCATTAATGCGAACCTTTTGTTCAAGGTTAATGTTTGATATTTAAATCCAGCTCCAGATTAGTTAAAGGCAGTAAAGTTAATGCAGTATTTTCCGCTATTTGTCGATACCCAGGCACTGTCTGTGCTGATTGTTGGTGCGGGAGAGGTCGCTAGTAGAAAACTGGCTTTACTTGCCAGAACCGACGCGCGTATTCAGGTTTTGGCGCCAGCAACCACGGCCGAAGTGGATGAATTTGAGGCTGAAGGGCGGATCGCACTGGAGCGCCGTCCAGCGACACTTGAGGACATGCAGGGATTCGATCTTATCTATCTTGCTACCGCGAACGAACAGCTTAATATTGACCTTGCAGAGGCAGCCACACAAGCCGGTATTTGGTGCAATGTGGTGGATAATCCTAAATATTGCCGCTTTATCACCCCCTCCATCATAGACAGGGGCCGCTTGGTGGTGGCTATTAGCACCGCAGGCGCAGCGCCCGTATTCGCTAGAAGTTTACGAGCACGGCTTGAATCTTGGCTACCGCAATCTTTATCTCCATTATTTGATTTTGTGGCTCAGCGCCGTGATGAAGTGCAGCAAAATGTTGCGGCTCCTAAGTCGAGACGTTTGTTGTGGGAGCACTTTTTTGACCTTAATGGCGACAAGTGGGATAACGATACCCCAACGCATTTCCAGCAAGCGATGACGTTAGCCCAAGACAACAGCCAGCGACAGGGACGACTATTGTTACTCGATAGTTGCATAGAGGCGCAATGGCTACCATTGGCTGTGATGCCGCTGTTTTCTCAGCTTGATTGTATCTATTCCGACTTATCCATACCCTTTAAAATTAATGAACTGCTAAGGCGTGATGCCAATCGAGCGGGGATTCCTCACTTTACCCAGTTAACAGGGCGCTTAGCTCAAGGTGAACGCATGCTAATTTTTGCCAATCCCGTTGAGATTGCAGCCTTACAAGACCAATTTCCTCAAGCTCAATCTATTAAGCCGGGTTCATTATAGATAACCTCGACACTCAATTAACCTACCTGTACGGTTTTCATATAGAGTTTTAGGTTAAAGGTTTACAATGAGCCCATTAAAGACGTGTTTAAAACCGAGGCCAGCGTGCCTCGGTTTATTTTTTATTGAATTGGAGTAAGAGCATGGCGCCTAAGGCCACAGTATTTAAAGCAGCCATACAAATTGCGGATATGGACAGGCATTATTATGCCGATCATCAATTAACCTTGGCACAGCATCCATCAGAGACTAACAGCCGCATGATGGTGCGTTTATTAGCCTTTATCTTAAATGCATCTGAAAGCTTAAGTTTTAGCAAAGGCTTATGTGTCGATGATGAGCCTGAGCTGTGGGAGAAGAGCCTTAGCGATGAAATATTATTGTGGGTAGAATTCGGCCAAGCAGATGAGAAATGGCTTAGAAAGGCTTGTGGTCGCGCTAAGCAAGTGCAGTTATACACTTATGGTGGCCGCAGTGTGCCTATTTGGTGGCAGCAAAATGGCCCAGCCCTTGAACGCTACAAAAATCTTTCGGTAATGAATATTGCCGAAGAGTCGGCCAAGGGAATGGAGGTGTTTGTCGATCGCAATATGAACTTACAAGTGAGTATCAGTGAGGGACAAGTGTGGCTGTCAAATAGTGAACATAGCCTACTGATAGAACCCGAAATACTTAAGGCTTAATACCAATCGTATTAATTATCTGGTCATTCAGTGGGAACTCAAATAATTAATGTGATGGGTATAAAATCATCTTTGTGAAAGAAAAAAGGAGCCGTTTGGCTCCTTTTTTGGTTTTACCATTTAAGTTTATTTAAATGTTAGTGTCCAAGAGTTGATATAACCTGTGTCTTGGCTTGCGCTATCAACGGCTTTAAGTTTCCATACACCACTTGATTCAACACCTGTCATATTAGCTGTATAACTCTGAATGATGTTGTCTGCACTGCCACCCGTCTTGTTGTGTAACACAACAGTTTGACCCGTTGGGCTAATAAGGCTAACAGTCAAATCACCTATGTAAGTGTGAACAATATTAACATCGACAGTCACAGTACCTGAATCACCAGTGCGAGTTGCGGTGATTGAACTTGTGATCCCAGTTGCATTGTTATCAGGAATCGCATAGTCAGTACCGTTAGTATAAGTGGCCGGGCCACCAGTAGCAGGTGTTGATGCTGTGTAGTTAGCCACTAGACTTACACCGCTAAAGGCTGAGAAACCTTTAACCATCACGTAGTAAGTACCCGCTTGCGCAGTTGTAATTGGGCAAGACTCGTTGTTACCGGTTTTGTATGGACGGCAATCATAAGTCCCTGTTGCTGTGCCTGGGGCTGCGCCATACTGAACATAAAGATCAGCATCACCTGTGCCACCACTCATGGTAAAGCTTAGGTTTTTTGCACCCGCTGGTACTTCTAAGGTGTAATATAATTCAGCATTTTTAGCACCGCTAAGGTTTGTTTTAGCTACGCCATTTTTAAGCACACTACCCACAGTTACAGGACCGTTACAAGAAGCATCTAAGTAGGCTTTAGCGGCAGCGCCGTTAACCATACCATTACCTGTCTTATCATCACGACCGGCAACACCTAAGTCATCGGCTGTCGCGTTTAACGCGGCACGAATTTGCTTAGCAGTACATTGTGGATGATAACTCCAAACTAGGGTTGCAACGCCAGATACATGTGGGGTTGCCATTGAAGTACCGTTGTAATATTCGTAATCTTTGCTACCTTGGTTTTCAACAGTCACAGTCGTACCGATTTTGCTTTTAAGTGCAAGACCTGTAGCACGTGAAACTGACACAGAAGGCACTGTGATTTCGCTATTTGCATCAACTAAGAAGGGGTTTTGCAAACCAGGAAGTGCAGTGTTCGAATAAACGATCACGCCGCTTGCGCCCGCAGTTTTACATGCCTTAACTGAGTTGATTTCAGGATAGCTTGAACCTTGGTTGCCCACACGTTCAACTAAACAGATTTTGTTGCTCATGTTGCCACAATTAAATGTGGTGCCACTGACGGTACACTCAGCCAATACTGCTGTTGCACTGGCGTTTACTGGTGCTGGTGCATAGCTAGTGCCATTGGGGACTAGACGATTATGTGGCACGACACCACTGGCAAAGTATGACGTGCTACCAGCTGTGATATCCGCTAAACGACCTTCACCGACTGTCACAGTCGATAGAATCGCTTCACCAGGTCCTGAAATTTCAACTTGGTTAGTGTACTGAGAGAATGCCGCATGGTCTTTATTGTTATCGACTGCCGCAACTGACATCACGCTGTCATAAGATGCAGGATAGCTGTGAGTGCTGTTACCCGCGTTACCCGCGGCAGCAATCAACAATACACCATTGTTATGGTGGGCTGCCATGGCGTTGCTTTCAGTAGTGCTTGATTGTGAACCACCCAAACTCATAGTAACGACGTTAGAGCCTTTGCTCACACAAGTATCTATGGCTGAAACAAGCGACGATGAATAACCCCAACCCGCTTCGTTAAAGACTTTAATCACATGGATGTTAGCATTTTGGTTTGCTAACACACCCACAACACCTTCGTTGTTGGCGATAGCGGCAATAGTACCTGCTACGTGAGTACCGTGGGCGTTATTAGCGCCAGGCTGATACCAGTTACCTGTACCTGAGTTATTGGTACCAGTGACCTTGTTGCCACTTAAATCGTTATGGCTACGATCATAACCTGAGTCGATAATACAAATGGTGCGGTTACCACTTTGGCTATCACTCAAGCTAGTAGTACCGATGAAAGTTTGTCCCCAAGGGGTGGTTTCAGCCAATAAACGGCGTGGAACGTCTTCTTCAACGTATTGAACGTCGGCACGAAGTCTTAATGCTTTCAGTGCTTTATTATCTAGCTTTACAGAATAGCTGTTGCTGCGGCCAATACGCTTCATTTCTTTAGCTTGAGTGCTATTAAGTGCACGTAGCTGAGAGAAAACTTCATTAGAGCGTGGCTGATAGCTCATGCTGTCAGATGCCAAATCAGCCGCCATTGCGCTTGATAGGTTTTGGGCTGCATTTTCGTTTTTAAATTTAACGATATAACGCTTAGGTAATGGCGCTTCTTGGGCAGCATTCATGTTTGAGGCGCTGATCCCTACAAGGTTTGGTGCAGCATTCACGCTGGCAGAAATTGCCAGTGCTAGAGTCGATAACCCTAGTGCTACTTTCGGTAACGTATTTTTTTTCATGTTGTCTTCCGTATTGTTAACTTCAGAGTAAATTTTTTTGTTATACCTGGGGAACTAAGCCAGATTGCATTTTATGCGCCGAGAAATGTAACCATTTATATACGCCGTGTAAACAGCTTGTTAACTGCTGGTTGCTGTGTTTTTGTGGTTTCTAACACTTTCATCCTATGCGTTTCATCTTGTTATTCTCTATTGGACAAATGAATGCTTTATTTTAAAGTCTTTTTCTATCAGTGTGATACGTGTTTTTTTTGCTCGGCGATAACAGCGCTGGATACAAGTTTGTTTGCTGTTGGAGACAATGTTTTTTGTTTTAAAAAATTTTAAAAAAATTCATCTAATTTTATTTTTTTGACACATTTGTTGTTAAATCGATCAATCATTCAGCCTTTAGGTTGAACTGCGTAAGTCGTTATAAATATAAGTCACCCCGCTTGATTTTTTTATAACAATATGTTTTAGCTTTGATTTTAAGCATGAATGGAATGATTGCTAACCTAACCTTAGGTTTTACTGTTTTATAGGCTGACTAATGACTAATGACTAATGACAGATGCACACAACACTGAAGAGGTAAAAAAAGGGGACAGACGGATCAATGAATAAAGGAAAGTATCAAGACCAATCTGATTATGATGAGAGTCGTAGCTGGCTGATTTAAGTTTATGATTATAAAGTCGTAGCACCGAGAGATGCGTCAAATAAGAGAAAGCCGCTGACTGAGCTAAATAGCACACCTCAACGGCTTTATTGAATTCAAAGAGTTTTATTGGCTTGGATGAAAGTCATTTAACTCATTGGAAAAATAAGATTAGTTTGCTGTGACAGGCTTTGCCGCTAATGCATCATAGCCGCCACCATTTAAAGTGTCGCTGTAGCCTGCTGCAACTAAGCTTTCATGGGCTATACCGCTTCTACGACCGCTGCGACAATAGAGTAATATTTTGCTGTCTTTGGCCAGCTCAAGTTTACTGACACCTGCAACTATGTCTTCGAAAGGAATGTTTGTTGCGCCCGCTAAATGCCCAGCGGCAAATTCCTCTGCTGTGCGTACATCGATAACGGTGGCGCCTTGTTCGATATACTCCCAAGCGGCATTAGTGCTTACATCATGGCCTTTATCATGAGCCAAGCTGAGCGGACTGGTTAACAGTAATAATGTGGTTAACAGCACTTGTATGGCACGGGTTATCTGAACTGAAATAGTTGAATGTATGTTCACTTTATATCCTTATTTTGTTGAATGATGAGAATTAGGGTTAAGCTTATCTTGGGTCAATTGGGCCTGAGTTTTAATGCCAAGTTTTGACATCACTTTAGCCGCAGGACAAAGGCCAGTAAATGCACTTTGGAATAGATTAGCGCCAACGAAGACGCTTAGCCAGATAAAATGTGAGCTTAACCAGACGGTTAATCCTAATGACAACAGCATCATAAAGCCTGCAAATGCCATGATAGCCCGCTCTAATGACAGCTTGGTGTGGATAGTAAAAGACATGTCGACTCCAGAAGTTTACGCAGTATCAATTTTGTGTGTCTAAGGTATGTTTGGTTAATCTTGTTCATTGGGGTTCGCCATAAAAGCAAAATACATCACAGGGATCAGCACTAAGGTCAGCAGGCTCGATATTAAGATCCCAAAAATTAAGCTGATGGCCAACCCATTAAAAATGGGATCATCGATAATAAATAATGCTCCCGACATAGCAGCCAAAGCAGTGAGTAATATAGGTTTACTCCTTACGGCACTGGCATTAATGACAGCGTTCGCTAAGCTTTCACCTTGAGCCACTTGTTGTTGAATAAAATCCACTAATAATATTGAGTTACGTACAATAATCCCAGCGAGCGCTATCATACCTATCATGGAAGGAGCACTAAATTGTGCACCAAGCAAGGCATGACCTGGCATGACACCTATGATAGTTAACGGGATAGGCGCCATGATGATAAGTGGTACTTTATAAGACTTTACATGGGCAACCACCAATAAATAGATGGCAATCATGCCTATGGCATAAGCAAGCCCCATGTCACGAAATGTCTCATAGGTAATTTTCCATTCACCATCCCATAAAATACTGCTGTGCAGTAAACCATCGGGTTCGCTAATAAAGTGCTGCTTGAGTGCTTGCTCAGGGGCCTCATTTTGCTGATTATTTATCTGAGACACCATATCGAACATGCCGTAGAGGGGGCTGCCAGTCTCTCCCGCCATATCGGCAGTCACCATGATCATCGGCTGCATATTCTTACGTACTATATTCGTGTCTATGGTGCTTTTTTCTATGCTGATAAGTTCAGACATAGGCACTGTGGTCGTGTTTTGTCCATCGCTGGTGTGCAGGCTGGCGAGTCTTAAGGCCAGAAGTTGCTGCAAATCTTGTTTGCTTCTGTCATCAAATTGCAGCCGAATACTTGGCATGAGCTTGCTGTCAGTTTGATGCAAATAGCCGATATTAATGCCATCCACAGCAGCCTTTATGGCGGTGAGTATGCTCTGATAGGGCACCCCAAGTAGGCTGGCTTTATTTTTATCTATGGTTATTTGCCATTGCTGCTGAGGTGCTGGCAGAAAAATATCCGCATCCACCACGCCGGAGGTGTTGTTAAAACGGCTCAATAGTGCCTGTGCAGCGTGTTCCCTTTGGACTGCGGTGGGCCCGTAAACCTCTGCCACCAACGGCGCCCATACAGGGGGACCTGGCGGTACTTCGACGATTTTGACATTGGCATGATAACGGGATGCTATCTGTTGCAGCGGTTCACGCACTGATAAAGCTATGTCATGGCTATTTCGCTCACGCTGGGATTTATCCAGTAAATTAACTTGGATGTCCCCAAGTTCTTGGCTGTTTCTTAAATAATAATGCCGCACTAAGCCATTAAAGTTCATCGGTGCATGGGTGCCTGCATACCCCTGTACGTTGAGCACTTCATCTTGCTCAATCAGGTATTGGCTCAACTCGGCTAATACCCTGTGAGTCATGGCGACAGGGGTACCTTCTGGCATATCAACCATGACTTGAAACTCAGATTTGTTATCAAAAGGCAACATTTTGAGCACCACGGCTTGCATCATAGGTAAGGCGATGGCGACGCTAATGAGCGCCACCACCCCAAGGGTTAATGCTTTACGGTTTTTGCTCGCACTTTTGCCAAAAATAAACGGCCCCATCAAGCGCGTGAATAATCTGTTTAGACGAGAGCCTGAAGTGGGTTTGTTTTGATCTTTTGATGACGTTTTTGAGCTGTGACTTGCGGATAAGAATTTAGCACTCAACCAAGGGGTAATAATAAAAGCCACTAATAAAGAAATTAACATGCCCATGCTGGCATTGATGGGGATTGGGCTCATGTATGGCCCCATAAGACCCGAAACAAAGGCCATGGGAAGCAATGCTGCTATTACGGTAAAAGTGGCTAAAATTGTGGGGCCACCCACTTCATCAACGGCTTTGGGGATAAGAGTGGTTAAAGGTGCATCACTAATGGCCCTGTGACGGTGAATATTTTCCACCACCACTATGGCATCATCAACCAAGATCCCGATTGAGAAAATAAGTGCAAACAATGAGATACGATTTAAGGTGAAACCCCAGGCCCAAGAGGCGAACAGGGTTATGCCTAAAGTAATGATGATGGCAATGCCTACCACTAAGGCTTCTTTCACGCCCATGGTAATTAACACCAATAGAATTACCGCTGCGGTGGCAAACAGCAGTTTTAAAATCAAGGTATTGGCTTTATCTCCAGCTGTTTTGCCATAATCCCTTGAAACAGTGACATTGATATTAGCGGGAATAAGCTGATTTTTAAGGCTAGCAAGGCGCGCATTGATTGCCTCTGTGAGCACCACGGCATTGTGTCCCACTTGCTTGCCTATGGCGATGGTAACCGCGGGATAACTGCCTTGTTTGGTGTGATGCCACACATTCGCCTTGGGATTATCCTTCCCTAGGCTGATGTCGGCAATATCGGCTAAATAAATCCCTTGAGGTACTTGGCTATCCTTGGTTGGCAATACCTTAATGATAAGCTGCTCGAGATCGCTAACACTTTGAATAAAATCATTCGATTGAATTTTGATAACTTGATTATTTTGGCTGATGTTGCCAGGGCTTATTAGTTGATTGGTATTAGCAAGTAACCCCAGTAAATCATCCAGCCCTACGCCAAAACTGTTCATCTTCATAGGGTCTATACGAATATTTAGCTCGGCATCTTGCCGGCCTTGAGTGTAAATCTCACGGGTGCCTGGAATGCGTTGCAATTCAGTCTCTAAACGACTCGCCACCAGAGTAAGCTCAGCGGCACTGGTACTGGGTTGATTGGCATCCGGAGCTGACCATAATGTTAGGCTCATCACTGGCACATCTTCAATACCCCTAGGTTTTATCAGCGGTTCGCCAATGCCTGCAGCGCTATTGAACTTGTCTTTATTAGCGTAAAACTGATTGTACAGATTGATAATAGCCTCATCCCTTGGTACACCGACTTCGAAAATGACGATAATAAGCGCGCCATCTTGTTGTGAGAATGAGTAAAGTGTATCTATACCTTTGATTTCACTGATGAGTTGCTCAGCGATGCGCGTCACTTGTTGCTCGACTTGCACAGGGGTAGCACCGGGGTAGGGGATAAACACATCGGCAAAGGTCACATCGATTTGTGGCTCCTCTTCCTTTGGCGTCACTATAATGGCAAACAATCCCATCAAGAGGCCGAGCGCCGCTAATAGGGGGGTGATGGCATTATGCTGAAAGGCATTCGCGAGTCGACCTGAGATCCCTAATGAGGAATTGGGCTGCATTAGTTGCCCTCCACTGAAGACTGACTTGCCCCATGGTTCGGTTTAATCAAAGCGGCATGGGCCAATTGAGCATCTAGCGCTATGGTATCGCCTGAAATTAGACCCGAAACAACCTGCAATTGCTCACCGTATTCCTTAGTGACACGCACTTGAGTCAAGTGAATATCTGCGCCTTGGAGCCGGTAGACGCCAGTAAACTCACCTTGCTTGACTAAAGCGCTCTTAGGGATCAACAAGCCTTCAGTGTACTCGTCCATGAAACGTACTTTAAGCCATTGACCTGGAACGAGTTGCTCCATCAATTGAGGCTGGTTCTCTAAGCTTATTCTGACTTGGTGACTGTGACTGGATGGCTCGGAAAATGCCATCACTGTGACTTGCTCAAATGTAAAGTTGGTTTGATTGAAATATGTGCTGAACTGGCCCTTGGCATCGGGAATGAGCCTTGAATACAGGCGCTGGGATAAATGGGTTACCAGTCGCAGCGACGTTGGATCGTAGCCTGAAAATAAGGCTTGTCCCAAGGAGACAGTTTCCCCTTGCTGCACATGCCTCTCACTGACGCGGCCACTGAAGGGGGCGCTGACTACGGTGTAATCTAAGGTTTGCTTGGCTTTGATGAGATTTGCCTTGGCTGCGCTAATGGCTTGTTCACTGGTTTTGGCCGTGGCGCGGGCTTCATCCATCGCCCCTTGAGCAATCGCCCCTTGAGGGAAAAGCGTACTTACCCGCTGATATTGGGCTTGGGCTTGCTGATTAATGGCCATGGCCTTGGCAAGTTCGGCCTCGGCGCCTGCAAGCTCTGCGCTTTGGGCTTTACTGGTGATTTCCAGCAAAGGTGACCCTACTGAAACTAAATCATTCACATCATAATATAAGGTTAAAATCCGACCTGAGGTCTGGGCTGCGACTGTGGCAGCCTGGCCGGCTTCAACTCTGGCATCGAGCTCTATGTATTGTGGAATGCGGCTGGTCTTAACCTCGACACTGGCAAGTTTTGTCTCAGGGGATTGTGCCAGCACAGTGAGCGGTATGCTGAATATTAATAGGGCTAGCATTGCAATGCCAAGCAGTGACAGGGCACTCATAGTCTTTGTTCGTGACAATGTGACCTTAAGTGTTGAGCTTGTTTGCGTTTGCATGGGCAAGTATTCTCTTTTTGGGTTCGATTTACTGGCTTTTTATTTTGTAGGAACAGGTTCCTAAATCAGTTCGAGTCTGTGTTGATAGTGACAAAACAATCTTCCATAAGAAAATTCTAATGGAATAGCTGGACGACTGCAATCATTATATTAGAAAAACTTCATGAAGTGGAGTGTGGGTAACAAATCCTAGAAGTGATTGCTGCTAATCACAAGGACGGGGCCATAAAAAAACCGCAACCAAAAGGCTGCGGTTTTTAATGATGAGACTCTATTTACTGTATGGGTTAACGATAGTTATTTACACTCACCCCAAGAACAGCTTAGAAACTGTAGTTGTACTGCACTGAGTAGTAAGTACCGTTAGAGCGGGTGTGCGCTGTAATCTCGCCTAAGATCGCACTGTTTTCTTTCACAGTGACATTCTCGCCGCGTACATAAGCCACGCCCAAGTCGACACTCGATTGTTCATTTAACTGATAGCTCAGTCCAGTGGTGTACCAGTGACGGTCAGAATCAGGAATAGACAATGAAGACAATTGATCAACGACGCCTTGATCGCTAGCCACACCCACACGAGCCGTTAAGTCTTGGCTGATATTATAAGTTGCCCCTAAGCTCAAGAACCAAGAATCCTGCCAGTGGTATGTTTTTAGGTGTTGCTGAACGGGGTTATTTTTGACTGTGATATGGTCAAAGTCGCTCCAGCTAGTCCACTGAGCCGTGTAGTGCACCGCGAAGGTGTCGGTCAACTGATGGAAACCGGCGAACTGAGCAATATCAGCCATAGGGATATCAATCTTAGCGTAGTCTTGACGATTAAAACTGATATCACCTTTTGCGCTTAAGGTTGGGCTAAAGCGATAGCTTAAACCAAATCTGTGATCCGCATTAACTTCATAGCTCATACCTAAAATAGCACCAAAGGCCCAACCATCGGCATCAACATCCACAAGGGTCACAGGCACTACACCCACATTAGCCACAGGTACGCTGCCTTTACGGGTTAAGGTGCCTTCGGCGTAAATGGCATCTATGCCAAAGCCAAAGCTGAATTCTTCATTAACACGATAGCTCATACTGGTGTTGAAATTAACAGTAAGCACTTCAGTGTTACCCAGTAGATCCACAGGAGCAGGCATAAAACCTACAGGCGTGTTGACGCCAGCATTGGCTAACGGGGTTAAGTCAGTGCCAGTGCCATAATTACTAAAAGCGGCGAAGCCAATGGCAAACTTGTCGTCGATAGGATTGATGTAGTAAAAGTTTGGAATGATCTTGCTGTCAGCGGCGCCGTGCACATCACCAAAGTTTACTGTCCCAAGGCCGGGAACTGTCTTGGTAACATCATCGACATTAACGTCGATATCAGCAAAGGTTAACCCTACAGATAGTGCTTTTTTGTCAAACAATGCCATAGCAGCAGGGTTACGTGAAAGTACTGAAGCGTTGTCAGCAATGATAGCGTCACCGGCCATAGCACGGCCGATACCGGTGGCAGATTGACTGTTTAACTGAAAGCCGGCTGACATTGCTTGAGTGCTGGCTAATGTGATGGCAGTAGCGAGGAGTGTCTTGTTAAATTTATTCATTATTATACTTATCTCTATTGTGTGAGTGACGACCTCTTTGGCTGAAGACTGCTTTTGCGGCATAGCCTTAGAGCGCTAACACTAATTTGTTCGAGGGCATCTTAAGGATGAGAGCATAGGCTAACAACTCCGACCAGTTGCATCTATTTGTTATTATTAAGTTAATTGTGGGGTATCTTTGTTCTATATTCAGGAGTTACTAATAGCTTTATGATGTAAATGTGATATATAACAATGTGTTAATCTTGGGTAGTGAGCATGGGTGAAAATGATATGGCAAGCGTTAAATATCAGAGCTTGGGGGAGAATATTTACATTTAAATACGCATTCCTATTTTGAAATGAGAAAATGGCTTTAATTCAGCTTTCTAGCCTGCAAAATTTGACCTCCGCACCATAAAACATCAATTTAATCCTCAGATACATCCACTATGGCACTCGTGTCTACAAACAAAGAAACTCGGTGAGCGAAAAATCAGCAATGGCTATAATGGAGTCTAGTTTTGTTGGGTAATTATTCCTAACAATCACAGATTTCAAATGCAGGTTCAGCTATAAATCATCACTCAAGCTTCATAAGGCGATTGCCCGAGTTGTTCACAGATAAGCAGTAGCCTAAGATCAAATTCCAATTGATGGTAATCACTGAGCATAAACTCGCACAGCTTGTAGAAGGCTTTGTTGTGCTCTTTTTCTCGCAAATGCGCCAATTCGTGAATGACGACCATACGCAATAATGGTTCTGGAATGCGTTTAAGCCTTGATGAAATACGAATTTCATTCTTGGCTTTGACCTTATTGCCTTGTACACGGTTAACAAAAGAATGTAGACCTAAGGCTTGGTGAGTTAAGGTGATTTTTTCATCATATATCACCTTGGCCAAAGGATCTGACTGGCGCATAAACTGATTTTTAAAGCCGAGTGTATAGTCATACAGGGCCTTGTCGGTGCGAACGTCGTGAATGACGGGGTGACGTGACAACAACAAACTAGCCAAGCTGTTGTCTTCGATATGCCGTTGAACTTGCTCGATAACGCTGGCGCTATAGCCATTGAGTAAGCGCATCACACCTTGTTGTGATTTAACCGCTGTGACTTGCTCGCTGGTCATTAGACTGGCGATATCTGTCGCTGGTTTTAACCCTTGGCTCGAGGCTTTTTTGGGCATGACGGGCGGCGCTGTGGGTTTCTTGGTCATAGTCATAGTCTTGGTCTTGGTCTTTAGTTTTTTGGTTTTTATTTTATTAACTGAGCTAGCTGAACTGTTTTATCAGCCATTGAGATACAAAAAGGACCACAGTGCATCACAGTAGTCCTTCTTTTTACACCTGATAAAGCACTAAAGTGCTTATCAGTGAAAGTTAGATTTTGCCGAAGATGTGACGATTGTGCTGCACATAGGCGACATCAAACGCACTTTGTTGGACGCGTTTAAGATCTAACGATTCAAAATCAACCAAAGGTGGATTGCGTTTTAGCTGCTCTTTAATGGTCACAGGTGAAATCAAATGCACAGGCAGTTCAGTTAACTGAATTGCCGCTTCTAATTTGAAGCTAGTGGCGCTACCGGCCAACTTGCCTTTCTGCTCACGCTCTATAATGGCGATTTCATCAACCTTGTAATCTTCCATTAACTTATGAAAGGTAAAGTGAAACTCACGTATGGACTCAGTGCTGGCAGACTGAGAAATACTGAATGACACCTTACGGCAGGCTGGGACGTTGAAGGTTTCACCTTCATAGGTCAATAAACTGATGATGGCTTCGCCACCTTTTAACTCTACACCACAAATTTTCATGATATTCCTACTCATTTAACTGTTGAACGGCCACGCTTAGCATGACCTTTACTATTTATTCGTCATCATTATCGATATCGGACTGAATGCTAGCATCCGTTTCGATAATCAGGCTTGGCTTAACTTTACGGCGCATCGGCGCATCTCCCACATCGACACCTGTGCTAAAGCGCTTATCACGCTTTGGCGCCGGCTTGGCATGGGGTGATTTTGCTTTAGATGCCGCCTTTGCCACACGTTTAGTGGAATTGACCTTATCTGTTTTGGCTTTCGCTTTTAGGCCGCTGAACTTGGCTTTTAGGCCGTCGATGACAGTGAACTCAAAGGTCTTGCGTAAGAAGGCTTGCACCTTGATAAAGCTATCCCAATCTTTTGGGCCCACTAAGGAGACCGCATCTCCTTTAGCGCCAGCACGACCAGTACGGCCAATACGGTGAACGTATTCTTCGGCAAATTTTGGCATATCAAAGTTAATCACTAATGACACATTGATAAGATCAAGGCCGCGAGAGGCGACATCAGTAGTGACCAGAATTTGTTTTTGACCGCGAGCAAATTGATCCATGATCTGATTGCGCGCGCCTTGATTGAGATTGCCACTTAATGCCGCAGTGGCAAAGCCTTTATCCGCCAACAAACTTGCTAAGCGCTCAGTATCGACACGGGTGGCGGTAAAGATGATGATCTGTTTGTTGGTTTCATTAGTTAACACATGCTCAAGCAAGGCTTGTTTATGATCTAAGTGATCGACCAAGATAATGCGCTGTGTAATATCGGCGTGCTCAGTGTAAGCCGCACCAATGGCAATGTGGTTGGGGCTCTTAAGTAAGGTGGCCGCAATTTCGTTAATTTCATCATGCTCTAAAGTGGCTGAGAACATCAATGTCTGACGACGCTTATGATCGGCGGCGGCATTAATGGCGGCAAGTTGAGGGGCAAAGCCCAAGTCCAACATGCGGTCAGCTTCATCTAAAATCAGTAATTCAAGGCCATTTAAGTGCAAGTGACGCTGCTGCAAGTGATCGGCAATGCGCCCAGGGGTTGCCACAATAAAGTGGGGCTCACGGCTTAAGGCTTTGGCTTGGTCGTTAAAATTCTCACCACCCAGTATGCTCACTGCCTTGTATTGAGTGTTAGCCACAAGCAACCTGAGTTGGCCGTAAACTTGCTGAGCAAGCTCGCGAGTGGGCAGCAAGATCAATACCCTAGGGTCACGCTTAGATAAGGCTTTAGTGGAGATAATCCTTTGCATAGCGGGTAGCAAGAAAGCTAACGTCTTGCCTGAGCCCGTTTTTGAAGACGCCATTAGATCTTTGCCCGTTAATGCAATGGGCAGCGCTTGTTCTTGGATGGGTGTTGGCGTGGTAATGCCTAGATGTTTCAAGCTGTCTAACAGGCGCTTATCTAATGAAAAGTCGGAAAATTGCAAAGGTTGTTCCCCTAAAAAATAATAGCCAAGCATTATAGCGGGTTCACTGAGGTATAGCCAACAACACCTGCTTTACTTATACTATTTTTCACAGCGTCATCAGGCTCGAGTCTTTGACTTTTTAATTCTGCTGTTGAAGGTTATTTAAGGAGTATAAGCTAACTATGGCACTGATTATTACTAAAAAGGCCGCAGATCTCCCTAAGCCTAAAAAACCTGTTATTGGCCTCGCTTTAGGCAGTGGGGCGGCTAAAGGCTGGGCACATATCGGTGTGCTTAATGGCCTAGCCAAACTCGGTATTTTTCCTGACAAGGTGGCAGGTTGCTCTGTGGGGGCGCTCGTGGGGGCGGCTTATGCCAATGACAATCTCGATGAAATTGAGAAGTGGGTGCGCGGGTTTTCCAGTTGGGACGTGCTGGGTTTGATGGATATACGTTGGCGTAAGGGCGGTATCATCAATGGTGAAAAAGTCTTTGAAGTGCTATCAAGCCGAGTTGGTGCTTTAAAAATTGAGCAACTAAAGCGTGCATTTGCTGCTGTGGCTACGGATCTCTATTCGGGGCAAGAAATTTGGTTTCGAGAAGGGGACTTGCGCCATGCGGTAAGGGCGTCTTGTTCTATGCCAGGCTTTTTACCTCCAGTGCAACAAGATGATCGCTGGCTGGTGGACGGCGCTGTGGTGAACCCGGTACCTGTGTCCTTGTGCCGGGCCATGGGAGTGGACTTAGTGATAGCCGTTGATCTTAATGGTCACCGCCGTGGTCAGATGATGATGTTGCCAGAACAAGTGGTCAGCCACCAAGCTGAAAAGTCTCAAACTGTGACTGAAAAGCCTCAGCTAGAGTCCGGCTTCATGGATCTTTGGGGCAAGAGTAAAGAATACTTAAGCGGCCTGACTGAAAAGTTTTCTCTAGGGGTTAATTCCCATCCTGGCATGTTGGCAGTGATGTCTCAATCCATGGACATATTAGAGCAGCGCCACAAACGGGCGCGCTTAATGGGCGATCCGCCGGACATTTGCATCGTTCCCCAAGTGTTCGATATCGGCACTATGGAGTTTCACCGTGCAGCAGAAGCCATAGCGGCAGGAGAGCAAGCGGTTGAGAACATCAGCCATTTACTCAAGGCGAGCATAGGTGATTTTGATTCGGCGCCGCAAAGATAATTAACCCATCGCTGACTTATCCTCGACATTCATGGGCCAATTTCAGGGCCCAATTTACATTTTTTTAGATTTCCTATTAAAGAGATAGGTTCGCTGCGCTGTTTATTGTCCGCTACTTACCTCCAGCCTTCGCTCGAATGATCCATCCTTTCTTCAGTGTTCAATATCATGATCTAGATCAAAGCATTACTGGATTATCTGGCGCTTAATGCACAGCATATTGTGTTTTAAATCGATTTTAAGTCTATATGTAGATTTTGACGTACTAAGCCTCATTGACGTCGCTGTAATCCTAGATAAGGACAGGAATCCGAGATAATTACTGGAGTGAGTCATGCTTGTAGTCATAAAAAGAGATGGATGTCGTACAGTATTTAATGCCGAGCGTATTCAAGAGGCCGTTATCGCGGCCATGGCATCGGCGAACAAACAAGATGTGGATTATGCCTGCACCTTGGCAGAGCAGGTTAGGCAACAAATGCAAGGCAAGCGAGAAGTCGACATACACGAGCTGCAAGATGCCGTTGAAAACTTACTCATGGCGGGCCCTTATAAAGCCGTGGCCCGCCATTATATTGAATATCGCCATGACAGAGACTTATGCCGTGAAGCCAAGAGCAAGCTCAACCAGCAGATTTTAGGCTTAGTAGAGCAAAGTGATGCAGCACTTTTGAATGAAAATGCCAATAAAGATGCCAAAGTCATCCCAACTCAACGTGATTTGTTAGCGGGCATTGTCGCCAAGCATTATGCCAAAAGCCATTTATTGCCAAAAGACGTGGTTCAAGCTCATGAGCGCGGTGAGCTGCATTATCACGACTTAGATTATGCGCCGTTTTTCCCCATGTTTAACTGCATGCTTATCGACTTAGGCGGCATGCTCACCAAGGGCTTTAAGATGGGTAATGCCGAAATTGAGCCGCCTAAATCCATAGCTACGGCGACAGCCGTTACAGCGCAAATTATCGCTCAGGTTGCCAGCCACATTTATGGCGGCACCACCATTAACCGTATCGATGAAGTATTGGCAGAATTTGTCACTAAGAGCTACCAAAAACATTTAGCGACAGGCATAGAGTGGCAAGTGGCAGACGCAGCAAAGTACGCGCTATCCCTAACAGAAAAAGAGTGTCACGATGCTTTTCAATCCCTTGAATATGAAGTAAATACCTTGCACACGGCTAACGGGCAAACCCCGTTTGTGACCTTTGGTTTTGGTTTAGGCACCTCTTGGGAGTCAAAACTCATCCAACGCTCCATGCTCAATGTGCGCCTCGAAGGCCTAGGTAAAAACCGCAAGACACCGGTATTCCCAAAGCTTGTGTTTGCCATTAAAGCGGGACTGAATCATAAGCTGGGTGACAACCACTATGACATCAAACAGCTGGCGCTTAAGTGTGCAAGCCTGAGAATGTATCCCGATATTCTTAATTTTGATCAAGTGGTTAAGGTCACAGGTTCCTTTAAAACCCCCATGGGTTGCCGCTCGTTCCTTGGCGCCTATGAAGCAAATGGCGAGCTTATCCATGAAGGTCGCAATAACTTGGGGGTGGTGAGTTTGAACTTACCGCGAATAGCTATTGAGGCTAAAGGTGATGAAGCTGCCTTTTATCAATTGCTAGATGCTCGTTTACTTGTCGCTAAAAAAGCCTTAGATAGCCGCATCAGCCGTCTCGATGGTGTAAAAGCTCGGGTTGCGCCGATCCTCTATATGGAAGGGGCTTGTGGCGTGCGCTTAAAGGCTGATGATGAGATAAGCAGTATCTTTAAACATGGTCGCGCATCCATTTCATTAGGCTTTATTGGCTTACATGAAACCATTCAGGCACTTTTTGGCCAAGAACATGTCTTTGATAGTGCTATTTTGCGAGAAAAAGCCCTTGAAATTATTCGCTATCTAAAACAAACAACAGATGCATGGAAGGCAGAAACGGGTTACGGCTTTAGTTTATACAGCACCCCAAGTGAGAACCTCTGCAGCCGCTTTTGCGAGCTCGATAGCAGTGAGTTTGGACTCATTAAAGGCGTGACAGACAAAGGCTATTACACCAATAGTTTTCATTTAGACGTTGAGAAGAAAGTTAACCCCTTCGATAAACTGGATTTTGAAATGGCCTATCCCGCTATCACCAATGGCGGCTTTATTTGTTACGGTGAATACCCCAATATGCAGCATAACTTATCGGCACTGGAGCAAGTGTGGGATTACAGTTTTAGTCGGGTGCCCTATTACGGCACCAATACCCCAATTGATGAGTGTTATGACTGCGGCTTTTTAGGTGAATTTAACTGTACCAGCAAGGGCTTTGTCTGCCCAAAATGCGGCAATCATGAGCCTAGCCGCGTGAGTGTGACTCGAAGGGTCTGTGGTTATTTAGGCAGCCCTGATGCCCGGCCCTTTAATGCGGGTAAGCAAGAAGAAGTGAAGCGCCGCGTCAAGCATTTGTGATTGAGCCTGTGACAAAAAAGGAGGGGATATGCATTACAGCGCCTACCACAGTGTCGATGTGGTCAATGGGGAAGGGACCCGTTGCACGCTATTTGTTAGTGGCTGCGAACATGCCTGCAAGGGCTGTTATAACCAAGCCACTTGGCGACTGGATGCCGGTCACTCCTATAGCCAAGGCTTGGAAGATAACATCATCAGTGATTTGCAGGATGAACGTATTATCAGACAAGGGTTGAGTTTAAGCGGTGGCGACCCATTGCATCCGCAAAACTTATCGGCGGTGCTTAAGTTAGTTAAACGAGTGAAAGCTGAGTGTCCCACTAAAAATATCTGGCTGTGGACAGGTTATCGCCTTGCTGAGCTCAATGAGTCCCAGCAGGCATTACTTCACTTTATCGATGTGCTGGTGGACGGAAAGTTTGTTCAAGCCTTGGCAGACCCATCACTTATTTGGCGCGGCAGCAGCAATCAAATTGTGCACAGATTTTCCCATCAAGATTAAAAAAGGAGTGAATGGTTTCAGTTATGGAAATGTGTTTAATAGTATGTGTCACGTTAAATTGTTAATGCTTGAACACAAACTTAAAGTGCATTATGTTATTGTTTTATAATAGATAGACTAATTTTTAGATGTTTTTTAAGGACAGTTAAGTGGTAAAAATTGCGGTAATTTATCATTCGGTAACAGGGACGACTAAACAACTAGCAAACTCAGTGACGGCAGGGGCTTCTTCAGTTGAAGGTATAGAGGTCATAGAGGTTGAAATTTTGGGGGCTGATATTATTGAAGGCCGCTTTAAAAATTTAGCATTACTTGAACAACTCAAAGACGTCGATGCGATGATTTTTGGTTCACCGACTTTTATGGGCAGTGTATCGGCACAGTTTAAAGCGTTTGCTGATGCAACCGGTGAGTTATGGGCTGAAAAAGCCTGGTCCGATAAAGTCGCAGCAGGTTTTACTATTGGCTCGAATTTGAGTGGCGATCAGTTGCATACCCTTCAGTACCTACAGATTTTTGCCAATCAGCATGGCATGTTGTGGGCAAGTTTAGATATTCCTGGCAATTGCGATCCACAGAAGCGCAACAGACTCGGTGCTCAATCTGGTTTAATTGCCCATTCAAAGGATGGAATTTTAAATGAGATAGATTTGAACACTGCACATTACTTGGGGCAACGTGTTGCCCATATCGTTAAAAAGTTTGCTAGATAAAAAGAGTATCGAGCACCTTGTGAGATACCGTATGCTTAAACTACACTTCCTAAAAATTATTTGCTTAGTTGTATTATCTTGTTGATAGGAACAGTTGGCTGCACATGCGCATTATTACAAGATCACACTAGGCGGTGTGCACTGAAGGAAGCATAAAAGTCATTAACATGGAAGGGAAGAAAATGCATGCTTTTACACTGACCCTACATACACATCTATTTGGTAAAGAGCTTCCCGATAAGGATCTTGAGAAAATAGCCATTGCGTATGCAGTGACTGTAGAGCGACTTATGAAAAAACATGGGTTGTCTAAATATTTTGATGTCAATATTAGCTGGAAACGTGGAAGTTTATTGATTTACTTAGGTTATGTTGTTCTTGAACCATCAACATGGATTGCTGCTGGTAAAATAGCAACGGTAGGGGTTACCACAACAGCAGCTTTTTTTGCAGCATACAAGCTAGCAAAAAATGGCTATGAAGAGTTCAAAAAAGATCTGAGGAATGAAATTATTAAGGAGAGTGGCGTCAACGCTAAAGCACAAAAACTCTACGAATCTGAAGCTGAGCCCCCTAAATCTTCAAATATAATACCGATAGACCGTTATAGAAAATAGTAATCTTCTCGAACTTTAATTAATCTTGTGACCTAGGGTAGCTTCCACCACTTGCTGCACCGCGAGTGCCTCTGCAAAGCTTGCTAGTCTGTGGGACTCCCCACGGAACATTTTTTCTACTTCATTAAGCTGGGTCTCTACTGAGCCTTGGTTGTGAACTGATATAGACTGCCACTGGCCATTGTCATCACCGATTAATAAACTGTCCCAATTCTGAAACCGAATGGCGCGCAGATTGCGCTGGCTATCGGAATGCTGCTGCTCTGGCTTATTCGACTCTGGCTTAAGATAAAGTGTCCATTGCACGCCTTCTTCAAGGCTTGAGTCGACTCGACCAGTTAGGCTCATCGGTAGTTTCGTGGGGGCTGCACTGACGTAATGGGCTTTTACTGAGGTCTCACTTTTTAGTGGCTTGCTGTAATCGACTTCACTGCTGAGCAAAGATTGCGGGCCAAACATACGTTGATGGATAAACACAAAGTGGGAGAACACTTCTCGCAGGAATCCCCCTTGCTCGGGGGAATCTAACCACTGGCTAGCTGCCAGCTGGATAGCCTGATATTGCTCACCGCTTAAGTGGGCTGCAGTGAGATGTTGAATTCGTGTATCAAAGATACTCAATACGTCAAAGCTTGGGTGGGCTAGGGCGCCCGCAAGAATATGTTTGCCCATGGTGCCAAGGCCAATTATCCCTAATCTGATCATTTGGTTGAATCTTCCTTAATTATTTTCCGCCTAGGATAGATAAGTCTGATGGACTATGTAAAACCATACATCTTTGTAAAAAATGACATGGCGGGCATGGGTTGCTGATTTGTTTGCTCAGCATAATGGCCATGGTTGAGTTAGGTTATTTATACTTGGTGTTAACTGTGTTTGACATTGCTCGAATAAAGATTACACTCAAGTGAAGTTAAAAATACTTAACATCAAGAAAAGGGTAGTTAACATGAGTAATAAAGATAAATTGTTCGAGTTTTTGCGCGGAGTGAGTTTTCGAGAATTCACTTTAGCGGTCGATTTTTTCATTAGCGGGTGCATTTTATACTTCTACGTGAAGAGCTTATATTATGGGACTGCGGAGCAACTTGAGTCGGCCACTTGGCTGTCAGGCCTGCTATTGGAAGTGATTATTTACTCCATCGTACTCTCAATTGTGAGTTATTTATCACTCACTTTTATCAGTGATGATGAGTTATCAAAACCTTTGGATGTGCGTGAGAAACAAATCAGTTTGGTGGGCTATAAGTACAGCGCGATTATCTTGCAAGTTGGGGTGGTGATGGCCATTTTTCAATACAATATGGCGGCTCAAAGCATTGAAGGGGTGAGGGACTTAATGCCTCATCTGCCGTTACATGTGATGGTGGTGGCTTTTTTATTGGCCGAGCTTGCCAATTATGGCGCACAAATAGTCAAAGGCCGCTCAGGAGAGATCTATGAGTAACCTCTTGGATAACTAAATGAATAACTACATTAATAACTTAATGAGCGTAATGATAAACCACGCTTTGTTCGTCACGCCCCTTAACCTGAAGCAGTGAACTCTATGCCCATAACCAACAATGTCCGCACCTTACGTTTTTTGCAGGGGGAGATGACTCAGAAGCAATTAGCCGATGTCATAGGGGTCACTCGGCAAACTGTGATGGCGATAGAGGCGAGCAAGTACTCGCCCTCCTTAGAAGTCGCCTTTAAGATTGCCGCTGTTTTTCATTTACCCTTAGAACAAGTGTTTCAATATGTCGCAGAGGACTAAATATCCCATAGGGCTTCTACCTTAATGGCTGACACTTGCATCGAGTCACAACGTGCACTCAGCTGAGATTGCAGCCGTTCATAGGCCGCACTGTGGCAGTATTGCTGATAATCCAGTGGCGAACTCCACAGGGTGCTGAGCAACAAACACCCGTCATCATCGACGCCTTGCCAAAGATTGACGCTTAAAGGGGGATGACTCAGTGCCGCAGGCGAGCGTGAAGTAGGCTTTCCCTGTTGAAGATTCTCCGTTGGCAGCATTTCTTGTTGCAAAGCGGTGTGCTTGATTGCAGCCAACTTGTTGATAAACATATCAATCTCAGTCACTCCATCGAATTGGATGATCTGTAATAATTGACTGTCACTATCACTTAGCAGGGGACCACTGCTATTTGGTTGAGTGCCATTGCTTGTGTCAATGTCGATGATGTTGAAACGCTTGACCTTGCAGCTTATGTAGCTTGCTTGCTGTTGGCTCTGCTCCAGAATGCGGTCATGTTCACGGGCCATAAATTGGCGTAAGTCTGCCTCTGACTGCCATATCCCCACTATGATGGCGTCTAGGGCTGGACTCTCTTCATTTATGTCTGGTGCCTCTAAGCTCGGGGCCGCTGAATCAATATTGTCAGCGTTAGGGTTATCCGCGGCTATTACCCAGCCGCCAAGTTGCGCGATAAAACCGTCGCAGTCCGCCATGGGCTGCCAGGCTTGTTGAGCGGCACAAAAGGCGGCGCGTTTGTCGGTTGCCACCTTGCAGCGGATAAGCTTCATTATTGTCATTTGTGTTAATCCCTTATGCTCGCCTCTTAAGTTTGCATGGGCCCGAGTTAAAGGCGTTAAGCTGATAAGTTAACACAATCCTTTACAATCTTAGCTGTGACAGATAATAATCCCAGCTCAATTTGAGCCAAACTTTTATTAGCACACATAATTAACCCAATTTGTGTTGCCGCTCATTGTGTCTAGTACACAAAAGTGTCTAGGTATTGATCTTAGGCTTCAATCCATACGTTAAGCGTTAGAGAGTGTTATGAAATTCAGTCCCCTCGTCGATGAGTTAATCCAAGCCCTGAAGGGTTTACCTGGTGTTGGCCCCAAATCTGCCCAGCGTATGGCATTCAATCTACTAGAGCGGGACCGAAAAGTCGGGCTTAAGTTAGCCGAGTCCTTAAAGAATGCCATGACAGACGTGGGTCATTGCCAATCTTGCCGCACCTTTACCGAGCAAAGCTTATGCCCCATTTGTGCTAGCCATAAGCGCGGCGCCTCAGGGGTGATTTGTGTGGTAGAAACCCCTGCCGATGTATTGGCAATAGAAGCGGGCGGGCATTTTAATGGCCGTTACTTTGTGCTCTTGGGCCACTTGTCACCGTTAGATGGTGTGGGTCCTGAAGAGCTGGGCTTAAGTTTACTGGAGCAGCATTTACAGACCCTAGACGTGACTGAACTGATTTTAGCCACTAACCCTACGGTAGAAGGCGATGCCACGGCGCATTTTATTGCCGATATGGCCCGTCGTCACAAGGTGATCATTAGCCGTATCGCCCACGGCGTTCCTGTGGGCGGTGAACTTGAGTATGTGGACAGCACCACCTTAGCCTTATCATTTAATGGCCGTATTGCCCTCTGATCTAGCATAAGTCTAACGCTGCTTAGTGTGTAAAAATCCCAGCCAAGGCTGGGATTTTTCGTTTAAATTGGGAATTTAGTTATCGTTTGAATAATATTTGACCATAAAAACACCGCGGCCCTTGAAATCACTCCCCTAAGCCCCATCTCTTGGATATCAAGGTATTTTATTAGGTTGCCCGCGGGCGGCTTAATGGTTAAACCGAATAGTTAATAGTAAATAGCTAATATCAGAGGAACTATCATGTCACAGCAAGAAACTCATGGCTTTCAAACTGAAGTAAAACAACTTCTGCAATTGATGATCCACTCTCTGTATTCGAACAAAGAAATTTTCTTACGGGAGTTGGTCTCTAATGCGGCCGATGCGGCTGATAAATTGCGTTATCTAGCCCTAACTGACGATGCCTTATATGAAGGTGACGGCGAGTTACGTGTGCGCGTAAGCACAGATAAAGAAAAGGGCACTGTGACCATTTCTGATAATGGCATAGGCATGACCCGTGACAGCGTAATTGAGCATTTAGGCACTATTGCCAAATCGGGCACAAAAGAATTCTTTAACAATCTATCCGGTGAAGCTAACAAAGATTCGCAGCTTATTGGTCAATTTGGTGTGGGTTTCTACTCTGCCTTTATCGTGGCTAAAAAAGTCACAGTGCGTACTCGCGCTGCTGGCCATCCCGCCAATGAAGGCGTGCTGTGGGAGTCAGAAGGTGAAGGTTCATTCAATGTAGAAACCATCACTAAGAACTCTCGCGGTACTGAAATTGTATTGCACCTTCGCGATGAAGAGAAAGAGTTTGCCGATGATTGGCGCCTGCGCTCTATCATCACTAAGTACTCAGATCATATCTCAGTACCTGTCGAAATGTTTGAAGCGGGCAAAGACGCACAAGAAGGCGAAGATGGCGAAACCATTGCTGCGGTTGAAGGCCAATGGAAGCCGATGAACAAGGCCACTGCCTTGTGGACGCGTAACAAGTCAGACATTAGCGATGAAGAATACCAAGAGTTTTATAAGCATATCTCTCACGATTATACCGATGCATTAAAGTGGTCGCATAATCGAGTTGAAGGCAAGCAAGAATACACCAGTCTGTTGTATATCCCAGCCAAAGCCCCATGGGACATGTGGAATCGCGATCACAAACACGGCTTAAAACTGTTTGTACAGCGCGTCTTCATCATGGATGAAGCCGAGCAGTTTTTGCCAAACTACTTGCGTTTCGTGCGTGGATTGCTGGATTCAAACGATTTACCGTTAAACGTATCTCGTGAAATATTACAAGATAATCAAGTCACTACCGCAATGCGTGTCGGCGTAACTAAGCGCGTATTGGGCATGCTTGAAAAGTTAGCCAAAGATGAGCCTGGGCAGTATCAATCATTCTGGGCTGAGTTTGGCCAAGTGTTAAAAGAAGGCCCTGCGGAAGATTTTGCTAACAAAGAACGCATTGCTGGTTTATTACGTTTTGCTTCGACCCATGAAGGCTCTGCGGCGACCACAGTGTCGTTAGAAGATTACATCAGCCGCATGAAAGAAGGCCAAGACAAGATTTACTATATCGTTGCCGACAGCCACGAAGCGGCGGCCAATAGCCCGCACCTTGAGCTACTGCGCAAGAAAGGCATCGAAGTATTATTGATGTCTGAGCGCATCGATGAATGGTTAATCAATCATTTAACTGAGTTCAAGGGCAAGAAACTGCATTCAGTCACTCGCGGTGACCTAGAACTGGGTGAACTTGAAGATGCAGCCGATAAAGAAGCTAAAGATAAAATCACCGAAGAGGCTAAAGGCTTAGTTGAGCGCATGAAAGCGGCCCTTGGCGCTAAAGTGTCAGAGGTTAAAGTGACGACTCGCTTAACCGATACCCCAGCCTGTGTGGTCGCCGGTGAAGGTGAAATGTCGACGCAAATGATTAAATTGATGCAAGCTGCGGGTCAGGCTGTGCCTGAATCTAAGCCAACATTTGAAATTAATCCAAACCATCCTTTAGTGGCACGCTTAAATGATGAAGCCGACGAGCAGTTATTTGCCGATTGGGCCAGTTTGTTACTGCAACAGGCGCAGTTGTCTGAAAAGGGCAGCCTCGCCGACCCATCGGCCTTCATCAAGTTGATGAATCAGATGTTATTGGCTAACGCTAAATAATTACGCCTGTGATAAGCGGATCTTAGACATGTAGGCTAAGGTCCGCTTTTGCGTTTATACCCGTCTCCCATTGAGGCTGAGGAAATATCATGGAACCTATTATTCGTCTCACTAAAGAAAACATTCAAGCTGTGGTGGACCAATCTGCCACTAGGCTGGTGATGCTTACTTTTTGGGCTCAGCAGCAAGCTGAAAGCGTGCAAATGCTTAACACGTTAGAGCAGATAGCCAACAGCCAGCAAGGGCGTTTTATTCTCGCCAGTGTTGATTGTGAAACTGAGATGGAAATTGCCAACTATTTTCAAATTCAGGCATTGCCAACCACCATGCTGCTGGAAAATGGTCGTCCTCTTGATGGCTTTTCCGGCGTACAAGACGCAGAGCAAGTCATGGCTATGCTAGATAAGCATCTTCCGCCCCAGTGGAAGGACGATGTGGATGAAGTCAAAACCCTCTTGGCTCAAGGTGAGTTAACGGATGCGGATCTCACAGCAATCTTAAAGCGATTAAAACAGGCTTATGAAGACTCAGGAAAACAAGCTGAAATAGCACTGTTAATGGCCGATGTTCAGTTACAACTTGGCGAGTTAACCGAGGCTAAAGTGAGCTTGGATGTGATTGGTCTTGCAGATCAAGACAGTTATTATCACAGCTTGATGGCTAAGCTTGCCTTGGCATTAGATGCCACCGACACCCCAGAAATTAGGCAGCTGCAAGAAACGGTTGCTGCCGCGCCTGATGATTTGCAAGCCGTGTTAGCACTGGCTAAAGCATTACACAAGACTAAGCGTGACGAAGAGGCCCTAGATGCCTTATTCGTTATTCTTCAAAAAGACTTAACCGCCTTAGATGGCCAAGTTAAACAAGTCTTTATGGAAATGCTCACCGCCATAGGCCAAGGCAATGCCATTGCCAATCAGTATCGCCGCAAACTTTATACCTTACTGTATTAAACACTCGATTATGCCGAGATTGGATTTAGCGTCAATCTCGGTACTTTTTTCCCTTCTAAAAAGTCGGCGGATGTGCGAAGATCGCCGCCCTAAAAAGAACATCATACCAAAGAGGACTTTCGACATGCGCATTATCCTATTGGGCGCCCCTGGTGCCGGTAAAGGCACTCAAGCTCAGTTTATTATGCAGCAATATGGCATCCCCCAAATTTCAACTGGCGATATGCTACGTGCTGCCGTGAAAGCGGGCACGCCATTAGGCTTAGAAGCGAAGAAAGTCATGGACGCAGGCCAACTTGTGTCTGATGAGCTGATCATAGGCCTAGTTAAAGAGCGTATCGCCCAAGATGATTGCGTTAAAGGCTTCTTATTAGACGGCTTCCCACGCACTATTCCTCAAGCTGACGCTATGGCGGCTAATGGTATTGAAATCGATCACGTGATTGAAATTGATGTGCCAGATGAAGAAATCGTTAAGCGCATGAGCGGTCGCCGGGTTCACTCAGGCTCTGGCCGTGTTTACCATGTGGTGTTTAATCCACCTAAAGTGGAAGGCAAAGACGATGTGACCGGTGAAGACTTGTCTATTCGCCCAGATGATGAAGAGTCAACTGTGCGTAAACGTTTAGACATTTATCATGAGCAAACTAAGCCATTAGTGGAGTACTACGGTAACGTAGCCGCACAAGGTAAGACTCAGTACAACAAGTTTGATGGTACTCAGTCTGTCGCTGCGGTCAGTGAGCAGCTTGCTAAAGTGATTGGCTAATGCAATTGGCTAATGCAATTGGCTAATAGTACTGGCGCATTTATTCGTTAAAAATGGGCTAAACTCATGCCTTATTGAACAAAAGCCTGCAATTGCAGGCTTTTTTGTTATTAGCCCAAGTATTATTGGCATACTTTTGGCTTTGTTAACTGGCTCATTTTATTTTTTGTGGTAGAATCTGCCGCCATTCGCGAGGCTAGGCCAATACAGCTCAATTTAACCTTTATCGGTTTAACTTTGACGCCCTGTTTGCGCTATTAGTTTTGTTGCTATATTTGATTATTATTCACGCCAGTTAAGTTGCATGGACGCCAACCTATGAGAGCCCAATATGAAGTTTCCCGGTCAGCGTAAGTCTAAGCATTATTTTCCTGTAAATAGTCGCGATCCTTTATTAGCCCAGCTGACTCAGCAACCTCAGCCATTCTCCACCTATGTGTGTGGCATAGATCAGACCTTAGTGGACATAGAAGCTAAAGTCGAAGACGAGCTACTCACTCGTTATGGATTACCTAAGGGTAATTCCACCTTGATAAATGATGAGCAAGCTCATGATTTATATAATGAGCTTAAGTCCAATGAGATGATAAGTGACGAATTTGCTGGTGGCACTATCGGCAATACGGTGCACAATTATTCCATTTTAGCCGACGACCGCTCTGTACTGTTTGGGGTGATGAGCCGTAACGTCATGGTGGGCAGTTACGCTTACCGCTATTTATGTAACACCTCATCGAAAGTTGACCTTAACTACCTGCAACCTGTGGATGGCCCCATAGGTCGCTGCTTTACCTTGATTTCAGATTGCGGCGAGCGCACCTTTGCTATCAGTAAAGGGGCGATGGATAAGTTGACCCCAGAATACATAGATAAAGACGTGGTACAAGGCAGTTCAGCCTTAGTGCTTACCGCGTATTTAATGCGTGCCAGTGATGGCGATGGTATTACTTCGGCCGCAATGCAGGCTATTGAATATGCAAAAGAAGCTGAAGTCCCTGTGGTACTCACCTTAGGCACGCGCTTTTTAATTCAAGAAGATCCACAATGGTGGCAGAACTTTATCAAAGAGCATGTGACCATTTTGGCCATGAATGAAGATGAAGGCGAAGCGTTGACCGGATTTAAAGATCCACTGCTTGCCAGTGAAGCCGCCCTTGAATGGTGTGACATGGTGCTCACGACAGCAGGTGCTATCGGGCTTTATACTGCGGGTTACACCGAAGATGAAGAAAAACGTGAGACCAGCCATACTTTATTGCCAGGTGCTATTCCCGAATTTAACCGCTTTGAGTTCTCGCGGCCGAAATTGAAAGCCGACTGTGAAACCCCCATCAAGGTCTATGCTCACATTTCACCTTACATGGGCGGCCCTGAGCTTATTCGCAACACTAATGGTGCTGGCGATGGCGCGTTATCGGCGTTGCTGCATGATTTATCGGCCAATACTTTCCATAAAGCCAATGTGCCAGGTTCGAGCAAACATAAACGTGATGGTCTGTGTTATTCATCATTTTCTCAAGTCTGTAAGTATGCAAATCGCGTTGCCTACGAAGTATTAGCCCAGCACAGCCCTCGTTTATCTCGCGGCTTGCCGGAGCGCGAAGACAGCTTAGAAGAGTCATACTGGGAAAGATAATTAATCCTTTAGTGAATGATTGAAATAAAAACGATAATGACGGCTCATTATCGTTTTTTTTTAAGCAATTTTTTATAGAATAGCGTCAGAGACTTAAATAAGGAGCTTGAGGGTGAAAGGGCAAATTTTACGAGAAATGAAAGTACTTAAGGCCATAGAGCCTGAGTTTGAGATAGCGCGCAGAGTCGCGTTTATTAAAGCCAAATTGATAGAAGCTCACAGCAAGACGTTAGTATTGGGTATTAGTGGCGGGGTGGACTCCTCTTTAGCTGGGCGTTTATGCCAGCTGGCAGTGAACAGCCTTAATCAAGAAAAGAGCACCGACAGCTACCAGTTTATCGCGGTGCGCCTGCCTTACCATGTGCAAAAAGATGAGCATGAAGCTCAGCTTGCCTGTCAATTTATTCAGCCCAGCAAATTGGTGACAGTCAATATTCATGATGGTGTCGTAGGGGTACACAATGCCACCCTTGCAGGCCTAGACGCGGCAGGCTTGACGCACGATAGCACTAAGGCGGATTTCATTAAGGGCAATGTCAAAGCTAGGATGCGCATGATAGCTCAATATGATATCGCGGGTCTGGTGGGCGGACTTGTGGTGGGCACAGATCACAGCGCCGAAAACATCACTGGCTTTTATACTAAATGGGGTGATGGTGCTTGTGATTTAGCGCCGTTATTTGGCCTTAATAAGCGTCAAGTACGCCAGCTGGCGGCTTTCTTGGGCGCACCACAAGTGTTAGTGGTTAAAGCACCGACGGCGGATCTGGAAGAAAATAAGCCTCAGCTTGAAGATGAAGTCGCCTTAGGACTGAGTTACGATGCAATCGATGACTTTTTAGAAGGCAAACCTGTGAGCCAAGCCGTAGAAGACAAATTAGTGGCGATTTATCTTCGCACCCAACATAAGCGCCAGCCTATTGCGACGATTTATGACTAATACCGCTATTCATTAGATAGGTGTAGCAGAGTATGGACTTGCTCAATCAAATGATTGGGGAATTGCCGATAATCGAGATAGGGCGTTAGCAGTCGAGCGCCATGGTCTTGCCAGCGCTTATTATCTGCGACTGGCAACAGCCTAATTTTACCTTGTTCATCCAAGTTACGATTCTGGTTTGTGTGGGTTATGCCGAGTAGGGTTTGTGCCTCAAGGCCACAGACTATGTGCCAATGGGCCTCGGGGTCGAGTTTAGGCGCGCGCTTGATGTGAGCTAACTGGTCACAAGACTTATAAGCGTCAGATAAAAAGTGCAATCGTCTTGAGAGTGCATTTATAGATAGTGCACTTGTAGATAGTGCACTTGTAGAGAATTCACTTACAGAGAGTGCATCTGTCGTGGTATCGACAAACAGTTTAGCTCTCAGCGCACGCCAAGCTTGGGTGCTGGGCGAGTGGCTGGCACAAAGTTTGGCCATGATGGTAAAAATTTTGCGCCAATGGTTGCCGTTAATTGCAATTAATTCATCGATTGCTGTCTCTGTGTTTACTTGCCAAGGGCTAGACACGCCGTTAGGCAGTATAGGCGGGTTGGGTAAATAAAACGCTACCTCGACGGGGCCTGGGTGGCTTTCAAAGTACAATGAGTTTAATGGGGGCACGTCAGTCATAAAGGCGGTGAGCTCAAGTGTTATTGTTAACTAGAGTTAGTGAAATCGAGCAGGAACACTTGCTCATAATAGATGGATTATGTCAGTTAATCATAGGTTTGTTCAAATTTATCAATAAACTCATCCAAGACATTCAAGGCAACTCATGCGTGCAATAGTGATAGGTTCGACAAAACATTTTTTATTTGCCTTAGGTTACGGCTTATTGGGGATTTTGGCTGCGGCTCTGTTTGGCGCCGTTTGGACGCTCAATGACAGACCGGAGCTTGAGCCTTGGCATACGACAAAGCTTAACAATGAATATCACCAACAACTGGGCTTTATTGGCTTTGATGAGTATTTGCATCTAGAACAACGCCTTTTTAGTGAACTTAACAGTTTGACTCAAGCTTGGACTTTTGAACAGACTCATTTTAACAGCGCCATTAATCGTTACGACAGTCAAAGTCTTTCATCCCCAGATCGTGCAAGCATTAACTGGAATCGCAGTTATGAATGGAAAAATGAGCACGCCGAGTTTGGGGTCATTTTAGTGCATGGTATGTCAGACTCGCCTTATGCCTTATCTCACTTTGCCGAGCACCTTAAGCCTAAGGCTCATGTTTTGGGCTTAAGATTACCCGGTCATGGCACCTTGCCCTCGGGATTAACTAGCATTACTTGGCCAGATCTTGCCAGTGCAGTAAATTTAGCCACCAAGCACATGAAACAGCAACTTAACGGAAAACCTTTGTATGTGATTGGCTTTTCCACTGGAGCGGCCCTGGCACTGAATCATGAACTTGAGAATATTGATCAAGGTAAGGACACTGACTATCAAGCTATGGTGATGCTATCCCCTGCCATAGGCCTTAAACCTATCGCCGCATTTGCTAAATGGCAAGCAAGCTTAGGCCAAGTATTAGGCCAAGATAAGTTAATGTGGAATAGCATAGAGAATGAATACGATCCTTATAAGTATCAGTCATTTGCGGTTAATGCGGGCGATGTGGTATATCAACTTTCATTGCGAAATCAACAGTTACTTAAGGGGTTTTCTGCAGATCAAAAAGCGGCGCTACCTCAGACATTGGCCTTTCAGTCTGTGGTGGATGATACAGTATCAACCCAAGCTGTGATTGAGCATTTGTACCTGGAATTAAGTAACGCTAACAATAATATTCAGGGGGAAGGGGCAACCCAAATTCAGCATGAATTAGTGTTATTTGATGTTAATCGGGCTCGGGGATATCAGCAATGGTTACTGTACGATCCACTCACCACTCTTAATTCCTTGATGTATGGCCAAGTCGAAGGATTAAATGTCGCGCTGCAAGCACCGTTAAATTTCCAGTTAACCATAGTTGAGAATACCCGTAACCTTGAAAATCCTAGGGTGTTTTACAGTAAAGTGCAGGCAAGGCAAGTTAGCACCCTAAACCCTAAGGTCGATAAGGTGCAAACGCTTGACTTATCTTGGCCAAGAGGTGTGCACTCCTTGTCTCATGTGTCGCTGCCTTATCCTGCCGATGACGCTGTTTATGGTGTCAAAAAATTTAGCGATGAAGATCTCATTGATAGCGCTGAAATTAACATAGGCGGCCACATTCATTTGGGAGAAAGGGGTATTTTCAGTATTCCAGCAGAAGATATGTTGAGGCAAAAATGGAACCCATTTTACGACTATATGTTAAGTCGTATTGATGAGCTGGTTGCACAATAACCTTAATTGGCTTGGTAAATCTCAGTGGGAAGGATTCGCTTGTTGAGGGCGCACTGAGCTTGCAATGACTCAAGTGCGCCTTAGATACTAACATTATTATCTATTACCACGCCTATTCTAGTGGGTCTTCAGCGATCACACTGACGATCACTCGATTTCGACCTTGATCTTTGGCGAGGTATAGATTGTCATCGGCAATTTTAAGCCATTTATCCAAAGACTTGTCAAAATCAGCATTGGCAGTGATAGCACCAATACTGGCACTCACAGTAAAGGTGATTTCATCTTGTGGTGAACAGATCACCATAGCTGCTAAAGCTTCTCTAAATCCATTGAGGTGCTGCTGAATGTGTAAGGCATTACTCATAGGTAAAATTAAAATAAACTCTTCCCCACCGAAGCGGGCAATAATGTCAGTGTCACGAGTAAAGTACTCTTGTAAGCAGTTAGCCACCATCTGAAGACACTCATCTCCGGCCTGATGACCATAGGTATCATTGACTTGTTTAAAGTGATCTAAGTCTAGAATTGCTATGGTGATGGCTTGACCGCTACGATGGCAATAATCCCTCAACTCGGCAAATTTATTCTCAGCATAACGGCGATTATAAAGGTCGGTTAAGGGATCTCTATCCACTAATATAAGCAGTTTTTTATTGGCCTCTTCTAGCTCTTGAGTGCGCTGGGCTACCACTTCTTCGAGTTCAAGCTGATGAGTGATCAGCTGATTTTTACTCATAGTTAACTGATGATACAGGCTATTTATTTCTATAGGGGTCCCTTCATCGAGCAACTGCTCTTTGAGCTCTTTATCGTTAAGCTGGCTAAATCTGTGGGCAATCAGCTTAAGGGGCTCAGTCAGTAGTTGGCTTATTTTTTTCGAAATGATAAAACTAAAGAATACGGATATTAACAGTAATAAGAAGCTATTAAATAACTGCTCTTGGGCGACTTCCATCAAAGGGGAGAAAGGGTCGACAACAAAGACTTGCCAGCCATTGGGCAGGCGTCTTTGAGCAAAGATGTATTCAGGGGTAAAGGCGTTAAGCTCATTAATATTGATTAAATTAAGCTGAGTATTGAAGCGCTGATGATCATCGGAATAGCGAAAATCACTCATGAGCTTAAGCTTTAAACTGCTAGATGAATAGACCAGTTTGTTGTTGCTATCAATGATGATAAGTCCCTGTTTTTCTCTGAATCGATTGTGGCTGTCTATGGAATCGAAATTTCGGAGATCTAATGAACCTTCGATGATGCCTATTGGCGTCTGTTCGCTTTTATCTGAATATTCCTTGGCGTAAAAGGGCGCACTGATGGCAACTATGGGATCATTACCAAAACCTCGTCCCATGAAGGCTGCTGACAAGTAAGTTTGTTGATGGTGAAAAGCTTGAATGAAGTATTCCCTGTCCTCGATGGAGGCCAGTTGCTTATTCTTGTTGAGTTCAGTGAATAATGCCTTTGGGGTGGCAGCGACCACTATTGCCTTCGGATCGGCAATCAACATGGTGGAGAAGCTTGGGTAATTATTGTGGATACTGCTAAGCCATGTTTGCCATTCACTTGCATTTGTTTCTGACACACTAATGAGATAGGCGGCATTCTTAACGACGTTAATGTGGTTATTCAGATATTTTTCAGTGGCCTTGGCTATGTGTTCAGCGGTTTCTTCAAGGTTTTCACTGATGAGAGTTTGCTGTTTATCAAGGGAGAAGTAGTTATACACCAGAGATGAAAAAAGTAAACTTAGGGTGATTAGCAAAGTCACGCTGTAGGTTAATTGTGAGCTAAAATGGCGCCTATGTTTGTCTTTTATCTTACCGTCAAAATTCCACAACGCTGGGATTAATATGATGCAGATGGAAGCTAAACTTGAACAAATAAGACCATTGATCACTTGCTTCATGATGGCAAACGGCATATGGCCATTAGGGCTTTCGACAAAAGCGTGCAAATAAAGATAAAGCAGGGGCCCCCCTAATAGCAACCAATAAGCGCCACTGGCGTAGAGTGCATAAATATCACGGCGTCTGGCTAAGCCTAAAAATACCGCTTCAAGGGTAAAAATTAAATACACATGGGGGCTGTCCCATACCAACATTAATCCCGTCACAGCGATAATGGCAGTGAGTAATGCATGCCAAGGGCCGAGTAAAATAGCCACAATCACAGTAAAGGTATTACCTAGCACTAGTGCAACATTGGCAAATAAGGGAATTGGAAAAAGGTTAATGAGTAAGCCAATAACACCCATAAATACGGCAAAGCCTAAGTGGCGATAATTGAACTCATTGGTGAAAGCTTGCGGCATTGGAAAAGTCAAAAATATAACGCCTTATTATTATTGTTATTTAAAGATAACCTCCTTGGCTTGTTAGCTCAAGTGCTTTGCTCTATTTTGCTCAATGTGCATGACATTACCACAAATTTTAGATTACTGGGGCGCGGGTAATTTAATCAGCCTGAAGAATTATTGCGAGAGAACCATGACTTAGCCTCTTTACAGAGGTAGTATTATGCGGATTTATTGTTTATTTTTATTGAGTTAATCCTAATCAGTCCGCTGGATAAATTAAAGATTGTGCTTTTATATTGGCGGTTTTTGGGCTAGATTGGTAACTAGTATTGCCAGTGAAATCGGCACAAGTGTAAAGAGGTAGGTGACCCTTGATTTCTGTATATTTAGTCGACGACCATGAGCTGGTTAGAACCGGCATTAGGCGCATCTTAGAAGATGAGCGTGGTATTAAAGTCGTAGGCGAAGCCCCCGATGGTGAAACTGCGGTGCAGTGGTCGCGTCATAATGAAGCCGATGTCATCTTGATGGACATGAACATGCCCGGCATGGGGGGGTTAGAAGCTACAAGAAAAATCCTTCGTTATCAACCAGATGCGAAAATTATTGTGCTGACCGTTCAAACTGAAGATCCTTTCCCAACCAAAGTGATGCAAGCCGGTGCCTCAGGCTATTTAACCAAAGGTTCGACCTCCCCAGAAGTATTGCGCGCCATTCAACAGGTCGCACGAGGCCAGCGCTATTTATCCCCAGAAATTGCCCAGCAGATGGCTCTCAGCCAATTCAGTCACACGGACGATAACCCCTTTGTTAATCTGTCTGAGCGTGAATTGCAGATCATGATGATGATCACCAGCGGTGAGAAGGTGAACGATATTTCAGAGAAACTTAATCTGAGTCCGAAAACCGTCAACAGCTATCGCTATCGTCTGTTTGCCAAACTGGGTATTGGTGGTGATGTTGAGCTTACCCGTTTAGCAATACGTTACAAGATGCTAGATACCGGCACTTTTTAAGCGCTGCTAAGCTTCAGTATTTCCTTGCCCGAGACGTGTATGGCTAGTTTTAACGCCACAGAATTCCTAAAAAACTTGTCCTCCTCTGCCGGCGTCTACCGTATGTATGACGCCAAAGGGGAGGTGATTTATGTGGGTAAGGCAAAAGATCTAAAAAAGCGTTTGTCCTCTTATTTTCGCGCTAACCTTGGCAATATCAAAACTCAGGCTTTGGTGTCTCACATTACCAATATTGATGTGACATTAACCCATAGCGAAACCGATGCTCTGCTACTTGAAAATGATTACATCAAGCAATACATGCCTAAATACAATGTATTGCTTCGCGATGATAAATCTTACCCCTATTTATTTTTAAGTGGTCACAAACATCCAAGGCTTGCCTATCACAGAGGACCGCAACGGGAAAAAGGCCGCTATTTTGGCCCCTATCCCAATGGCGGCGCGGTGCGTGAAAGCTTAAATCTATTACAAAAGTTATTTCCCATACGCCAGTGTGATGATCTCTATTACAAGGCGCGCACGCGACCTTGTTTGCAATACCAATTGGGCCGCTGCAGCGCCCCATGCGTGAATAAAGTCACCGATGAAGATTATGCCGAGCAAGTTCAGCTGGCGAGCTTATTTTTACAAGGTAAAGATCAGCAAGTGGTCACCAACTTGGTGACTAAGATGGAACAAGCCGCCGAAGAATTTCATTATGAACAGGCCGCGGCGTATCGTGATCAAATTACTGCCTTACGTAAGGTTGCCGAGCAGCAAGAAGTCTCGTTAGATAAAGGGGATATGGATGTCATCGGTGTGCACTATGAAAAAGCCATCGCCTGCTTTCATATGCTGTTTATTCGTTCGGGAAAAATATTTGGTAGTCGCAGTTATTACCCCAGCGTGCCGGCGCAGACTGACATAGATGAAGTGCTCAGTGCCTTTATTAGTCAATTCTATCTTAATGCCGATGTGCAGCGAACCTTACCTAATGAAGTCATCTTAAGTCAGTCTTTTAGTGATAAAGCGGAACTCGAAAGTGCCATCGCCGAGGCACTAGAGAAAAAGTTCATTATCAAGACTCAAGTGCGCGGCGAAAGGGCAAGTTTTTTGCGTTTAGCACTGACTAATGCTACCAACGCTGTGACGACTCGCCTTGCAGATAAAAACACCCAAGAGCAGCGCTTTAGTTTACTGGAAGAAGCGTTAGAGCTAGGTCACAGTATTGGGCGAATGGAGTGTTTTGATATCAGTCATACCATGGGGGAGAGCACGGTTGCCTCTTGCGTGGTGTTTAATCGAGAAGGCCCCCATAAGGCAGATTATCGGCGTTACAACATCTCTGGCATTACCGGCGGGGATGATTATGCCGCCATGGAGCAGGCGATTAATCGCCGCTTCGACAAGATAGACACTAACGGTAAGGTGCCGGACATTGTGTTTATTGACGGTGGCCTAGGCCAGTTACGCATAGCCCAAGGCATAGTAGATGAAAAATGTGCTCACTTAGACAGGCCGCCGCTACTTATTGGGGTGACCAAAGGGGAAGGTCGAAAAGCAGGTTTAGAGACCTTTGTCTTTGGCGGCTCTGAGCAGCAGTTTAATTTGCCAAGTGATAGCGGGGCATTCCACCTTATTTTACACATTCGTGATGAGTCACATCGATTTGCGATTACAGGTCATCGTAATAAAAGGCAAAAGACGCGCAACACATCAAGTCTTGAGTCTATTGCTGGTGTTGGCCCTAAAAGACGTAAAGCCTTACTGCAGCATTTAGGCGGCTTGCAGGAAGTTAAGGGAGCCAGCGTCGCTGAATTAACAAAAGTGCCGGGAATTAGCTTAGAAATGGCACAAACAATACATGACGCATTGCGAGGCGGATAAATTTAAGGCAAGATTGGCGCTGCTTCTGACTATTTGGTTTCATTCATGCCGTTTAATATACCCATAGCACTGACATTATTTCGTATTGCCTTGTTGCCCGTGTTCATTTTCTTCTTTTACTTACCCCATTCTTGGGCACCTTTTGCCTCAGCCTTTATATTTTGGCTCGCCGCCGTCACAGATGCACTGGATGGTTATGCGGCTCGCAAACTTAAGCAGTCAACTCGCTTTGGCGCATTTTTAGATCCAGTTGCCGACAAAGTGATGGTGACTACAGCCTTAGTCTTGCTGGTGCAGCAAAATGATAATATTTATCTCACTTTGGCGGCCTTGTTTATGATCGGCCGTGAGATCGTCATTTCAGCCCTGAGAGAGTGGATGGCGGAAATTGGCAAACGGGGGGTGGTGGCTGTGTCTTGGATAGGTAAATACAAGACAGCGGCACAAATGGTGGCCATAGTGGGGCTAATTTGGAAACCTACTCCATTGTTGACCGATCTGGCTTATGTCTGCTTCTACGTGGCGGCCGTGCTGACATTCTGGTCTATGATAAGTTACATATCAGCAGCTTGGAAAGATTTGGTCGCAGAATAGGCCAATACTTGCACACTGGCGCCTAAGAAAAGCGCAATAAGTTTATTTAGTATCCAAACAGTCATATTTACTAAAAACAGTAATTGACACTAAGGCGTAAATCGGTAGAATGCACCCCCGTAGACACGAGATGCAGCGCACAATAACTTGGTTAGCATGTTTGGTATAAACACTAATTAGTTAGCAAAACATCGAATGATTTTGCGACATTAGCTCAGTTGGTAGAGCGATACCTTGCCAAGGTATAGGTCATCGGTTCGAACCCGATATGTCGCTCCAAATCGCCGTTTACACAATGGCGCGATGGCAGAATGGCTATGCTGCGGATTGCAAATCCGTCGATCTCGGTTCGACTCCGGGTCGCGCCTCCACAATTTTGTTGATTTGTTAGATGTATTAGCTAATTAACGACACTTTTGCCCGAGTGGTGGAATCGGTAGACACAAGGGATTTAAAATCCCTCGCTGAATAAGCGTGCCAGTTCAAGTCTGGCCTCGGGTACCATTATTAACTCTAGCAATAGAGAATGGTACATTTAAGCCTCAACGAAAGTTGGGGCTTTTTTGTATCTGTAATTCAGCGATAAAAGCAAAAATCCCTCGCGCTCTTTGTTGAAAGTAAGGCGTGTCAGTGCAAGTCTGGCCTCGGGTACCATTATTAACTCTAGCAATAGAGAATGGTACATTTAAGCCTCAACGAAAGTTGGGGCTTTTTTGTATCTGTTAGCCGTAAAGATTACAAGCTATCTTTGCAATCGATTGGTTCCTCAAAATTTAGCAGTGGGTGCCACCGTTAATTTTCCATTTTTCCATATTCCTAATCAATCAATCAATGGGGGGGGGGAGAGTGGCACACAATTACTGCTTCTTAGTGATGTCTATCGATGTTAGCTAAACAGTTTTCATATAAAGTTAAAGCGATATCAAGTTATTAGCTGTAGATAGTATAAAAAGCGACTACCCCGCAAAAGCAAATTCCTATAGCATCTTACATAAGTAAAGAGTTACCCATTTACCTTGGCAGTGGCCAAGTCTCCCCCGAGATTTATGCCTTGCAATAGCACAAGGCATAAATACTAAGACGTTAGCATTACAGGAAGGTAGGTGTTCATTTGAGAGTGCGTGAAGCAAAGCCCGAAGATGCTTTAAGATTGTTTGAATTGTATCACCAGTTGGTTAATAACCCTGGGGTAAAGGTGGAACCAGAACAAATACAAGCTGTGTATGACGATGAGCGCTCAATGCTATTTGTCTGTGATTACCAAGGTGATGTTGTCGGGAGTGCGCTAGTTTCATTGTGTTCTGATGTTATGTTTCGTAAACAGCCGTTTGCTATCGTAGAAAACGTAATTGTTGATGTTGCTGCTCGGGGGCTGGGTGTGGGTTCGGCCTTGTTTAAGGAAATTGACATTTTTTGCGTGAATACTAACTGCTCTAAGATCATGCTTCTTAGTGCTAGCCAGCGGACTGATTCCCATGCATTTTTTGAAAAACAGGGTTTTAAAGGGGCACTCAAGCGGGGTTTTGTTAAGTATCGTTCTACATTCTCCAGTGCCGAGTAATATGCTAACAATCGCCTTAAACAACGGGGCTGTGTCCGCCGCAGTCGTTACAAGTTACTCGCTGTTTAGGCGTACGTTTCAAGGAGATTTCAGTGTCAAAATTGGTGATCGGATCTTCGGTAATGATTTCTTTACTTTGTATGATGTTAGCTGCTGCGCCATTTACTCCTGCTGTAGGTATCTCTTTTATAATGCTATTGTTCGCGGGGTTCATGGGTTATAAGGGCTTTATTCAATCGGCCTTAGTTTTACTGTTAATCAATACGCTTGCTGTAATCGGAAGTCCGAGTATAGATATATCAGATTCATACACGCTGATAGGTGTATTGATTTTCTTTCCTGTTTCATTCGGTGGAGTGCTACTAGGCGTAAGGAAATTGGCTGTAATTTTAGTAGAATCATAAATATAGAGGCTCACGCATTACAATTTACCGCTAAGTAATATGACTGGAGAAAAAAGACATTGTCGACGTAGGTTAACCAACCATGGTAGATAGCTTAAACAGCAGGAAGGCTAAAATTATTAGCCAAGTCGGGCAGTATATTTATGACCATAGCGATCAAACTATCAGCTTAGATGCCCTGGCAAGTTATAGCGGCTTTTCTAAGTACCACTTTAATCGCATATTTTTTGCGGCGACGGGGTACCAATTAGGTGAGTTTATTCAGCGGCATAAATTGGATAAGGCACTGCAGTTAATCAAACAGGGAAACCACAATATTATCGATGTTGCTATTAGCGTCGGCTATGATTCCCCTTCCTCTTTTTCTAGGGCGTTTAAAAAGAACTTCTCTGTTACCCCAAGCGAAGTAGTTCAAGGTAATTTGCCGAACAATGTGCGGGTTGGCAGCTTAACACCTAGAAAACGATTAACTGAGCAGAAATTGCAACCTGTTTGGAAAACCTTGCCTGAGCGACAAGTGTACGGCTTGTATGGCAAAGGTTTTAATGAGCAATCTTTCTCCCAAGTGGCAGGTGAATTATACGGCCGTCTAGCCGCTATGGCTGAGCCGTTACGTTACGCTGAGTTGCAGCCTATTGGTGTTTCTGTTGATAACCCCTGGTCGATAGAGCAAACTGAAAGCCGTTTTTTGCAGTGCAGAAGCCTTTTCTAGCGCTGCAGTGGCATTGAAGACAACGGAAGTCGACTTATTAAATCAGCAAATGAATCGACCAGCTAAAATCAAGTTTTGGTATCAAGCGGATGCAGTGCCTTGTGATGCGACGATGTGTTTATCCCCTAAGCAAAGTCGTCACCGTGTTGCGATTATCTCTCATGGGGCCTTTGGCTCACCCCGTGAAATGAACTGGCTTGGCTATGCATTGGCCTCCCAGGGCTGGCTTGTTGCTGGGGGCGCTCATTTTGGTGAGTCCTGGGTTTATGGGCCTGAAACTATAGATCCGACTACCGCCATGCGCTTCTGGCAGCGCCCACAAGATGTCAGCTTTGCTATCGATAGTTTATCCAAAGCGGGGTTATTTAATATCTCACTTAACACGGACAAGGTAATTATGCTTGGTCATTCTTCTGGTGGATTTACCTCTTTAGCCATGGCGGGCGCGAGTTTAGCTGCGGGTAAGTCGCAGACCTATTGCGCGTCAGCAAAGGCAACAAATGATAAAGGCTGCGATTATGGCAAGCAAAGTACGCGTGAGCCAATGAGTGAAGACACGTTGCAGAAAATGGGCTTACTGCAAGCGCAAATGCGAGACGAGCGAGTTGCCGTGGTTATTGCGCTAGATCCGGCCTTGGGATATGCGGTTAGTGAGCAGAGCTTAGAAAACATAAAAATCCCAGCGCTAATTCTGGGCTCGGTAGACAATGATTTCCTGCCATTTAGCGCACACGCCAACTATTATGCAGACCATATTCAAGCTGCGAAATTAGTCGGTATTGAACAAGGTGCGGGTCACTTTATTTACATTGATAAATGCGACTCAGACAGGCAAGTAAAAGGCGTCGCTTTGTGTAAGGATCGACAAGGTGTCGATCGCAAGGCAATACAGCAACAAATACTCGAGCATATATTTGGCTTTATTTATAGCAATGGTCTTAGCTAAATACGCATCCTTTTGTTCAGTATCAAAGATTGATAAAGCCTATACCAGATGATAAGTTACTAAAATAAATGACAATTCAAGTCACTGTCCTCGCCAAGGGATTGGCTTAAGGCGTTTATCGGGTCTACCTGTAAACTAAAATTAACCTCAAGGAGCAATATGAGCATAGCGATAGTGTTAGGGACAAGTCGTAGTGATGGGAATACGTCGGCATTAGCAAACGAATTTGCACAGGCAACGGGGGCGAATGTCTTTCCATTATCGGATTTCTCAATTTTACCGTTCGATTATGAGTTTAAAAATACATCAGATGATTTTCTACTGTTAATTAATCAAGTGATTAAACACGATATCATCATTTTTGCCTCACCCATTTACTGGTACTCACCTAGTGCACAGATGAAAGTTTTTATGGATCGCTTGTCAGACTTATTGAAATTAATAAGCCACTTGGAAGGCAGTTGCGTGGGAAAGTTGCCGGGGTGTTATCTACGGGCAGTGACATTATGCCTAAAGATTGTTTCGAACAGGTATTTCGCTGTACCTTTGAATATTTAGGTTTGGGCTACTTAGGCATGCTGTATTGTGCCTGTGATGATGCCTTTTTAAGAGAAAAAAATCAGTCAAAGATAGCTGATTTTTGTACAGCTAATGAATATTTAAAGGACAAATATGGTTCCTGAACTCGAAGTCATAGATCACGTTCATTTATACGTCAGCGACAGAGCGGCAGCTGAGAAATGGTACTCTGAGTTTATGGGGTTTAACCGGATGCAACAATTCGAGCCGTGGGTTGAACATGGACCATTAACGATTGCCAGTGGCAAGGTTCATCTTGCATTATTTGAGTCTACTCAGCCTCAAAAAACCACAGTCGCTTTTGGGGTAAATTGTAATAATTTTATCCATTGGATAAGACATTTGAACAGTAAATCTGTCGATTTTGAACTCGTCGACCACGATTTATCTTGGTCTATTTACTTTTGTGATCCAGATGGTAATCCATTTGAAATTACCAGCTACGAATATGGCCACTTATCGCAACGATTAAGTGCACAAATCTAATCCCTGTGAGCCACATGATCGCTAATAATCGATCTTAACTTAAATAATCCCAATGAGTGAAAATTTTACAGGATGCAAGCTCGCCTACATTTTAAATGATTCGCTGCTGGTTTATAAGCGAGACGAAATCCCAGACCTACCATTTCCTGTACTGTGGGATTTTCCTGAAGGGGGTAGAGAAGGCCATAATTCTCCAGAAGAGTGTGCTTCGAGAGCTCAAGGAAGCATTTTCAACTTCATTCCCTGCGACTAGATTTTTGTATAAGAAAAAATTATCAATCAGAGCGGTAATGGGTGCACATTCTTTTTGTGGCTTAGGGAAAAGATGCAGAAATTAGTAATATCTGATTTAGTGATGAGGGCAATATTGGAAGCTAATGCCAATTCAAGAATATTTGTCGCATCCTAAGGCAATTCCTGCTCTTATCAGTCGGTTAAACAGGTATCTTAAGTATGAAGCTGAGAAATAGAAAATCCGGCCCAGAATCAACTCTGTTGATCAATTTTTCTCCGTTTTCATATCGTTCCCATGGCTTGGCTTAGGCGGTTGGCCCAGAAGTATTGCCTCTGACTGAAAATACAGCGATAAAGCCGATGGTAAAATGAAACCAACTGCCTCAAACCCCAGGGGGGGAGCGATAAAAAAGCACAGCCCTAGGGCTGTGCTTTTCATTATTCAGTCTTTACAGACGGTAAGTTAAGGTTAGCTTAGCGTTACGCTCTTCCCCTGGCATGCCGCCCAGGAACATAGCTTTCTCATAATAGACCTTATTAAACAAGTTGTTAATGTTTAACTGGATCTTATAGTCTTGGGCATCATAGCTGATGGCTGAGTCCATAACGGCATAACTTGGCACATGGCCGTCTGGAATACCGAATCGGCTTGAGTGTGTGCTGCGCTCGCCGACGTACTTTCCGCCTAAACTAAGGGAAATAGGCTCACGTAAGCCAAAGTCAGCGGCGTAGCTTGCCCACATGCCAGCGGTGACGTATGGCACGCCTTTTTGACGTTGATTTGCATCACTTCGGCTTGGGTCTTGGTTATCTCTGGCGTCTTGGTAGACAGCATTGACATTGATTGTCCATTGCTGGTTAAGAGTGGCGTTGATATCAAGCTCTACACCTTCAGTGTCTTCACTGCCGTTATTGAAATACTGTGGTACTTCAGGGCCAGACACGTCAGAATTATAGAGTGGATTGCCGTATTGCAAGTTAGTACGTGACGTTTTAAAGAAAATTAATGAGGCCAGTAATTGATCGTCAAACCCTTTGGCTCTTATGCCAAAATCTTTGCTGACTGACTCAGAATCTTCTCTGTCGCTTTGATCGCCCTTAATATCACCAAGCACACTGTAGGCCGTACGGCCTTTTGCATGGTTGATGAAGAAAGATAAATCATCGGTTGGCATATAGGTTAAGCCTAAGTTATAGGTCATGCCGTTATCTGTGGTATCAGCCAGTTGCGTTGGCTCTGCGCGACTTGCGCTGTAGCGGGCATCGACACCTAAATGCTCGTAAGCTTGCTTGATTTCATTAAACGCGACTCCGATACGGCTGGTAAAACCATTGCCTAAGTAACCTACGTGTTGAACGCCTAAGCCCCAAGCACTGATGGCTTTGTCGTAGTTACTAGTACGCAGCGGATCGTAATCCTCAAATTGTCCCGTGCCCCAGTTAGGGTTACGGATATCATAGATGTAGGGTAGGCTGCCTTGATACAGCAGCTGGCCTTTTTTATCTTTGATTATGTAGTCTTTATCCCAGATTGAATATTGCTGTGAGCGTATGCTTCTGTCTTCAAAATTTGCATTCATTAACAGTTCATTGTCTATGCCTGCAAGTTCGAAGTCGTAGCGTAAATCAGCAAAGTACTGCCATGATTTTTCATCTGCGCTGGCTTTACGGTATTCCTGACGGCGAGCGGCAAAGGGGTATAACTTGCCATCTTCTAGCAGCGGCGCACGAGGAGCAACATTGATACCCTCGCTTTGTTCCCAGTACACATAGTTATAGGCACCCGTTTGGCGAGCAAAGCCGGTGTCATAGTTACGGTATTGCAGCTGCTGATTTAAATGCAGATTGTCGCTTAAGTAGATATTGTGAGTCAGCTTAAGACGCAGCTCCTCGCCTTCGTTGGCTTTGGCCATTGGGGAGATTAAGCCCTTGTGTCCGAAAGTATAAGGAGTTAGGCCATCGCTTGAACTTAAGGAGTTTGCCAATTCTTGACGCTGAAGATCTGTAAGCTGTATGCCTTTGCTACCGGGGTCATTGACTAGGTCTTGCCAGGTGGCTTCTCCCGCAGTTTTGCCATTGACTGACTCAGCATTATAAATACGGATGGGGTGGCCGATAGAGTCTACTGGGATAGCATCTTTAATGTAGGCGGCTGATAACATGATGTTTTGGTCATCATTAATCAAAAACTTTAATGAGCCGTAAACTTCATCTCTGTCGGTGCCCATGTCACGGTAACCGTCACTGCGGGCGCTTTTAGCGACAACACGATAGGCTAAATCATCGCTAATAGCGCCAGTACTGTCGGCAAGCATTGAATAGCTGTCCCACTGACCTAGCTCCAGCTCAAACTCATGTTGGCTAGTAAATTCTGGTTTTTTCTCAATGAGGTTAATAACGCCACCGGCGCTACCCATGCCATAAAGGCCGGTTGCTGGGCCTTTTAACACTTCAACCGAGCTCACGTTTGCCAGTGAGCGTGTCGGGTTAAAGGTGTTGCCTAAGCCTGCGCCGCCATACATGCCGTCATAGGTATAGTTAGCGCCTAGGCCGCGTACCACTAGGTTATCGCCTATGCCATAGTTGTTGCCAGCTTGAGTTACGCCGCTGATATTACGTACCAAGTCTTGCATATTGCTTAAGCCTTGTGCATCGAAAAGCGCCTCATCGACAATCACAACTGCCGCTGGGGTTTCCATCAATGACATATCAGACTTGGTGGCAAGGCCTGAATTCATCACCACTTGGTTTTGTCTTCCATAGACGGTTATACGCTCAACATCCTTGTTATCACGGGCCTTATTAGTCTGTGCCTCAGACGTGGCTGACGTTTGTGAGGCGAGGATAGTAGTGTGAGCACTGGCAGTAACGGCAAACAGTGCGCTATGGCAAGCAAGAGCAAGTAGAGATAAACGTAACGACTTCATAACTGATACCTTTATAAATGAAGTCGCGAATGATAATGATTATCATAGTTGTTGCAAGTATAATTGTATAAACTGGCTAAATTCATCAATAACTTGATAAATCAGCCAGAGGTATCACTATTGCTTAGTCAAGATTGTCCATCTTAGGTGCTAGCTTGTTAATGTGTTTCAGTAAACTTGCTGTTATACTTCGCCCAAGTCACTGTGCTGTAGTCAATTTATACCAGTATTGATGACCTGAGAAATGCTGAAAGCATGATTAAGATATTAAGGTAAAATAATGAATTTAAAGCAAGAACTGCAAGATTTGAATGATAAATTAGAAAAGTTTCGCCGTAAGCTTGCAGCCGCAGAGCAGCGTGGTGATGCCACTATTATTCTGCAGTTTAAGAAAGAAATAACCACAGTGTCTAAGCGTATTAGCAGTGTTAAAGGTCAGCAGACCCGTGAGCTTAAAAAAGAAGGCACAGACGTAAAAACCTTGCCATTTAAGCGTACTTTGACCAAAGCCGAACAGGCGGATATGGGCAAGCTTAAAAAGTCAGTTAAAGGCTTAGTTGTGGTGCATCCGATGACGGCTCTTGGTCGGGAAATGGGCATCAAAGACGTTACAGGTTTTGCTCCTCAAGCGTTTTAGTTTGCCGCTAATGATGACTGCTAAGGCAGTCATGTGTTTGATTAGGAAGATTTAAATCTCACGGATTGAGTGCAGTTGTAAGGTTGGCCCATGTCGATAAACTATATCGCTACTTCTAAATTACCTACGCCTTGGGGCGTGTTTTCCATGCACGGTTTTGAAGATACTCAAACGGGTAAAGAGCATGTTGCACTGACCTTTGGTGAGTGGCAGCCAAGCCACGCTATCTTAGGTCGTATTCATTCTGAATGTTTAACCGGTGATGCCTTATTTAGCTTACGCTGCGACTGTGGTTTTCAATTACAGACGGCGATGCAGAACATTGCCGAAGCGGGGCAAGGATTTATTCTTTACTTACGCCAAGAAGGCCGCGGTATTGGCTTACTCAATAAAATTCGCGCCTATGAGTTGCAAGATGCGGGGGCGAACACGGTTGAAGCCAATGAACGTTTAGGTTTTGATGCCGATATGCGTAAGTACGACATGATAGCGCCAATGCTTGAAAAAATTGCCGTGACTCAAGTTAAGCTAATGACGAATAACCCCCGTAAAGTCAAAGCGATGCAAGACTTAGGTATTGTCGTTGCTGAAAGGGTGCCTTTGCAGGTGGGTAAAAACCGCTACAATGAAGCTTACCTAAAGACCAAATCCACTGAGCTTGGACATATGATGTCTGAACATCACTTTAATGATGATAAAGGCAACTAATTGTGTTGGCTCTAGAGTTAAGTGAATGACCTCATTGTTAGCCTTCATTCAGTCAAATACCAATAAGATCAGTTTTTTAGCATTCATTACTGGCTGGGCTTGGACTGCGGAGGCTGCCACAGAAGTCACCACTAAAGATGCCTCCCATTACGCCTTTGCTAATTATTTAGGCAGTGGCGTTTATCGCACCTCAGAGCAGAGTGCTGCGGTTCTCAACATTCCCCTTAAGCATGAATTAGCTGACTGGTCAGACAGCAAACTTATGCTGCGTTTACCCATTTCACTCGGTTTCTTTAATTATGATTTTAAAGATTTTCCCAGCGGCGATATTCCCACGGGTGTGGGTACCATGGTAATGACACCTGGGGTTGAATATCACTGGAAAGGTCAAAATCGTTGGCGTTATGAATCTTATGTTGATTTAGGTTTTGGTTACAACTTTAGCAATGAAAACCAAGTGGCTATTTTTTCAATGGGGATCTCCGCGCTCTACGATATGGATTGGCCAGATTATTCACCCACTTGGGTTAACCGGCTTTATTATGCTGGGTATCGCAATAAACTCGATCACAATACTGAGAGTTTTTCCGCTTTAAGCAGTGGTATCGAATCAGGGCTTAATCAGCAATGGCTGTGGGGAGATGTCGCGTTTGAACCTAGATTGTTTCTGGGGGCTAATTGGTATTTTGACAAACTTAAATTCAGTTCAGTGACTAAAGCCGATACCTTTACCAATTACAGTGTAGAGCTAGGTTTTAGCTTGTTGTTTACTCAGCCTGTAGGCTGGGAATACCTGAACATCAAAAGAGCTGGCCTCAGTTATCAGGTCGGTGAAGGCTTAAGGGTCATCAAGTTTCATCTCGATTTCCCTTTATAGCACCTTAAAGCTTACCTGTCAGCACAGGCCTTCTAGGACACATAAAAGCCGTTTTTATCTTAATCACCCTTAGGGCTGGCATTACCCCATATGGCTTTATTTGCCTGAGGCAAGGCGTCAGTATGATTTGCTGTCTGCTTGGTTTGTGGCTTAGCTTGCCCCGCTAGAGAACCCGAGGAGTGCTGGGCTTTTTTAGGCTTGTCGTCAAATTTGTTGGTTCCGCCAGAGTCAACCTTAGGGGTAGGCAATGGCAGTTTATTGGCTTTTAAATATAGGTATTCAACCTTATCTCTGGCCCATTGGGTTTTTCGTAAAAAGGCCAAGCTGGATTTGATGCTAGGATCGTGCGTGAAGCAGCGAATGTTAATCCTAAGACCTAACTCTTCCCAACCGTATTTATCCACCAAAAATATTAAGATGGCCTCCAGTTTTAGGCCATGTAAAGGATTATTTTGCTGGTTCATAGGATGCTTTAAATTGACTGATTTTGGTCATTGTACCATCTGAATGGGCAGAAAACTGCATTGGCTTAGTCAGTATTATCATCGATTAGGCTGGTGCTAGGGTCGAGTAATTGCCTATGGTAGAACTCGTCAATAAGTAGGCGCAGAATTTTGGATTTTGCCAGCTGGTTGTTCTGAGCCAATTTGTCCAGTTGACTGATGCTGCGCTCAGTCAGGGTAAAAGTGGCATGACGATATAGAGAACTGGTTTTCTTATTTAGCCCAGCTTTTGCTCGTTGTTGAGCAAGTTGCTCATTTCTGCCTGCCGCATAGTTGTCGGCATCAGAAATAAACTCATCTGCCGAAATCGACTTAGGTTTAGATTTGAGTTTCTTGCGTTTAAGATCAGTTAAGCTCATAGCTATTTTCTGGAGGGATTGCGAATAATTCATCGGCTATGGCACGAATTTCATCCGCGGCCTTACCATCAGGTTCAATTTCAAGTACAGATGAACCACTTTCCTCACTGTCATCATAAATATTACGACAGAAAGTGATAGCGTTTAATACCCGTAATCCAAAGGACTCGATCACTTCCTTGGCTTCAAGGATGCGCTTATATTGAGTCGGTAGCGCGGGGCATTGAGTGAGCACTATGGTGGCTACCATTTTAGGATTGACCATTTTACAGGTACTGAGCATATCTTCCATATGGGGCAAGGTTTTTAAATCACGGCGTTTGGGACGCAAAGGTAGCACCACATAAGTGGCGACTGACATGGCGGCACGCATGGCAAGGTTATCCTGGCCGCCACAATCGACGATGACATAGTCAAAGCGTTCGGACAGACTTAATAGATCGTTACGAATTTTGCCGTAGAGTTGGATGCAATTGATCAAGGGCAGGTTGGGGTCATTGTTTCTGGCTTGGATCCAATCTGAAGTGGTGCGCTGGGGATCGCAATCCACCATTAGTACGTTGGCTTGGTATTTTTGTGTGATGTGGACGGCGAGATTCTGTGCCATACAGCTCTTGCCGCTACCGCCTTTCTCACCACCTACTAACAATATCAGTCCCATATAATATACCCAGTTGAGCACTTTTTTATTCAGTATAGGACAGCTTAGCTAAACTGCAGCAATTGCATTTAATACAATGATTATTTCAATAGCTGTAAGGCGACATAGAAACTGTCTGCGGAGCGAGTATTACATCTACATACTTGGCCGAAGACTTGATGCTGTTTATCGGTATTAGGATTAAAGGTTACTGCAATCAACTCGCCGATATCGAAGGGTAAACTGTAATCGAATAGCAGTCCGTTACGAGCAAGGTCCATACAGATGGCATAGTCTTGCTGCTCGGCACCAGTGCTATCTTTCCAATGGATAAGCACACGCTCCGCTTCTAAATCTAAGCGAATGGAGTCGCGCTTTTCTGCCATTTCATTAGGATCTGTACTCATATTGGCTCCATGAAGGAATGTGATGCTATTGAAATAGCATAATCACTTTTTTCATTTATACCAATCAAGCCACTAAAAAACATCTGCTCGAATCTTTTATGCACCTGATGACAAGCTTAATCGGCTAGTTATCATAGTCCTGATTCTTTGGGTAGGGCATCGTAAGTTGGCCCCAACGGATGACTATGACTGTCACTGCAAGTAATATGGTTGAGAGTGAAATGGCCAGAATACGCCAATCATCCATGGCTTTCATGTCCAGAATTAAATAGCGAGCCAGCGCGACAATGGCGATATAAAGTGGCATGCGGATCGGCAGTTTGCCCGATTCTATATAATTGACCACCATGGCGAGCACTTCGAGATAGATAAATAACAGTAATAAATCTGCCAAAGCAACGGTGCGTAAATTTATCATGTTGTAAATCTCTTCGCCAATAGAGACCAAGGTTGCTATTGCGATGATAAATAATACTAAGTATTCAACTTTCTTCAGTAAGGACAGGCTTACTCTACGGGTTAACGACATGGTGTTTATCCTGATGAGTGAACGGCATAAAATATAATCATAAAAAAACCGCCTAAGTATGGTACTCGGCGGTTGTTTTTATACCAATAGCGGATTGAGCTATTGTTTGATAATTAACGTTTTAAGCCATCATTTAATAATGGGCGCATTAATTTAACAAGTTCAGTGGTCACTTTAGGAGAACCAGCAACAATATTGCCAGAAGCCATATAATTATGATTACCTGTAAAGTCAGTCACAGTACCGCCAGCTTCGCGGCAGATAAGATCGCCCGCTGCGATATCCCATGGCTTAAGACCGATTTCAAAGAAACCGTCTAAACGACCAGCAGCAACATAAGCTAAATCTAACGCCGCTGAACCCGCACGACGAAGGTCTGCACACACAGGGAACAGTGTGGTCAGAATTTTCATGTAACTTTCAGTGTGTTGACGTGCTTTGAAAGGGAAACCAGTACCAATTAAGGTATTGTTTAACTCAGTCACGTTGGTCACGCGTAAGCGGAAATCGTTAAGCTTTGCGCCTTTACCACGTACGGCTGAGAAGAGTTCTTCACGGACAGGATCATAAATCACAGCCACTTCAACCTTGCCTTTATATTGAAGGGCAATGGAGACGGCAAAATGAGGAATACCACGAACGAAGTTGTTCGTGCCATCAAGAGGATCGACTATCCAGACGTAGTCTTTATTGTCACCGCGATGTTCACCGCTTTCTTCGCCCACCACAGTGTGGTCTGGGTAAGATTTACGGATCTGATACAGAATAGTGGCTTCAGCTTCCTTGTCTACACTGGTCACAAAGTCGTTTAGTCCTTTGGCAGAAACTTCGACACGGTCGAGTTCAGTATAGGCGCGCATAATAGTTTGGCCCGCGGCGCGTGCAGCGCGCGTAGCGATAGTCAGCATCGGATGCATAGCAATCCCCTGGATGTTAAAGAACGATAAATAGCGGCCGTATTATACGTAAATAATCGATTATATCAAATGAAGATTTTCATATAAGCAGTTTATTACCACAAGCAGCAGCATGTGATAGTATGCCAGCCTTCATTTGTCGATTAGCTTAGTAAACCATCATGCTCAGTAATATACGTGTCGTTTTAGTTGGAACATCTCACCCTGGAAACATAGGCTCTACTGCCAGAGCGATGAAAACAATGGGGTTATCAAACTTATACCTTGCTGAGCCTAAGGTTGAACCCGATGGTCAATCCATTGCGTTATCGGCGGGTGCGAGCGACATTTTAAAACATTTAACTCGGGTAGACTCCCTAGCCGAAGCCATTGCAGATTGTAGCTTAGTGATTGCCACTAGCGCGCGCAGTCGCACCTTAGATTGGCCTATGCTTGATCCAAGAGAAGCGGGCATTAAATTAACTGCCGAAGCACTAAATGGCCCTGTTGCTATCGTGTTTGGCCGTGAAAATAATGGCTTGAGCAATGAAGAGTTACAAAGCTGTCAATTTCATGTGGCGATCCCTGCCAATCCAGAATACAGTTCATTGAATTTAGCTCAAGCGGTGCAGATTATCTGTTATGAAGCCCGTGTCGCGCACTTGGCTCAATTAGCGAAAATGGATGACTCTGAAGCTGCGCCACAAGCGGCTGCAATCGTAGAAGCAGAAACTGCCCCTGAAGAGCCACAAGCTTATCCATTATCGGCAGATCTTGAGCGCTTCTACACACATCTAGAGTCGACGTTGTTAGCCACAGGTTTTGTGATTAAAAACCACCCAGGCCAAATCATGATGAAATTGAGACGTCTGTTTAGTCGAGCTCGGGTTGAAGAGCAAGAGATGAATATCCTTCGCGGGATCTTAACTTCTATTGATAAAAAAATACCGCCAAAAGAGTAAAGGGCCAAGGAAAATCTATGGGCATGATAGCCAGAATAAAAGAAGACATAGCCTCCATTTATCATCGCGATCCAGCGGCGCGCAATGCCTTTGAAATACTATTCAATTATCCAGGTATGCAGGCCATCTGGATCCATAGAGCGAGCCATAAATTGTGGCACGCAAATTGGAAGCTAAGCGCCCGATGTTTGTCGACTTTTTCACGCTGGCTCACCGGGGTCGAAATTCACCCTGGTGCCACCATAGGTAGACGATTTTTTATTGACCATGGCATGGGTATTGTCATTGGCGAAACCGCTGAAATTGGCGATGACTGCACCTTGTATCATGGGGTCACGTTAGGCGGCACCACTTGGCGCGCAGGCAAGCGTCACCCCACATTAGCAAATAATGTGGTTGTGGGTGCGGGGGCTAAAATTTTGGGGCCTATCACTATGCATGATGGTGCCCGTGTGGGCTCCAATTCTGTGGTGGTCAAAGATGTTCCCAAGGACACCACTGTAGTTGGGATCCCCGGGAGAGTCGTCGCCACGCAAACTGGGCAGTCTAGTGAGAAAACCCAGCGTCGTAGCGCGATGGCAGAAAAATACGGATTTGATGCTTACGCCGTTTCTCCAGACAATCCTGATCCTGTTGCCAATGCCATTGGGCAGATGTTAGATCATATGCATTTGATGGACTCCAAGGTGCAAGATTTGTGTCAAGCCATTCAGAGCATGGGCGGCAATGTCTGTACCGATAAACTGCCCGAACTGAATGTGGGCGAATTTGATGAAGCCGAAAAAGCTGCAGCAAAGAAACGTAAGTTTGATTTGGATGAGTTCGACCCGATTATTTAGCACAGCTGCTCTGTAGCACATCGAGTTAAATGTATTAGGCCGTCACATTAAGTGCGGCCTTTACTTGTTCATCGACTCCTTCATCAAGGCTTAATTGTTAACCTTATGTAACTGTTGTGGTGATAAAAAGCTAACTCATGGGTAAAACTTGACAGATTTAAGTAATTTCAGCCTTTAAGATTGAATTTTGAGCCATAAAAAGGTTAAATACCGCGGCTGTTTTTCTCCTGAAAATGCATTTTTGTTAGATAATACTTGAGTAAAACACTAGGTTTAATACTTGACTAAATTACTCGGGTATGATGAAATTACAGCATACTTTTGGGAGTCGTAGTCATTATGAAACTTACATCAAAAGGTCGCTACGCAGTAACAGCCATGTTGGATGTAGCGATTCATTCAACAACAGGGCCGGTTCCCTTAGCCGATATCTCCGAAAGACAGGGAATATCGCTTTCTTATCTAGAACAACTTTTTGCTAAGTTACGTAAAGAAGGTCTAGTCGCCAGTGTCCGTGGACCAGGTGGCGGTTATCATTTAGGCCTAGAAGCAAAAGATATCTCTATTAGCATGGTCGTGCATGCAGTAGATGAATCTGTGGATGTGACTCGCTGTCAAGGCAAAGGAAATTGCCAGAGTGGCACACGTTGCTTAACCCATTCTTTATGGGGAGATCTCAGTAAGCAAATTGCCGATTTTTTGGATGGTATTTCGCTTGCTGGCTTGATGCAAAAGCGAGATGTGCAATTTATTTCGTTAAAGCAAGACAAAATTCAGAACGAGCATAGATTGAGTCTTTAACTCTACTGTGTTGATTTAAATACAATTATTATAGTACTTAGTGTTGATTTGAACTGTGTTTGGATTCAATAGCTGAGTACGGAGTGTGTTATGAAGCTTCCTATCTATTTAGATTATGCCGCAACAACCCCAGTGGATCCTCGCGTTGCTGAAAAAATGATGCAACACATGACGATGGATGGTGTGTTTGGAAATCCAGCATCCCGTTCACACAAGTATGGTTGGCAAGCCGAAGAAGCGGTGGATATTGCCCGCAATCAAGTGGCTGATTTGATTAACGCCGACCACAGAGAAATCGTGTTTACTTCTGGCGCGACTGAATCAATCAACTTGGCGATCAAAGGCATTGCGCATTTCTATCACAAGAAAGGCAAGCACATCATCACCAGTAAGACAGAACATAAAGCTGTGCTAGATACCTGTCGCCAATTAGAGCGTGAAGGTTATGAGGTGACTTACCTTGAGCCAGAAGCAAATGGCTTAATTCCTTTGGCGCGTATCGAAGACGCCATGCGTGATGACACATTGTTAGTGAGCATAATGCATGTGAATAACGAAATCGGTGTTATTCAAGATGTGATGGCTATCGGTGAGTTATGTCGCTCAAAAGGCATTATCTTCCATATGGATGCTGCTCAAAGCGCAGGTAAACTGCCAATCGACGTCCAGCAACTAAAAGTCGATTTGATTTCTATCTCAGGCCATAAAATGTACGGCCCTAAAGGGGTTGGTGCCCTTTATGTTCGTCGTAAGCCACGCATTCGTTTAGAATCACAAATGCACGGTGGTGGTCATGAGCGTGGTATGCGCAGTGGTACCCTTGCGACTCACCAGTTGGTGGGTTTAGGTGAAGCCGCAGCGATTGCCAAACAAGATATGGAAAGTGACAATGCCCGTATCCGCACCCTACGTGACAAGTTATGGAATGGCGTTAAGCACATCGAAGAAACTTATATCAATGGCGACATGGAGCAGCGCTTTTGCGGCAGCTTAAATGTCAGCTTCAACTTTGTTGAAGGTGAGTCCTTGATGATGGCATTGAAAGACTTAGCGGTATCTTCGGGTTCAGCCTGTACCTCAGCGAGTTTAGAGCCAAGCTATGTGTTACGTGCTTTAGGCTTAAATGATGAAATGGCTCACAGCTCAATCCGCTTCTCAATTGGCCGTTTCACCACAGATGAAGATATAGATCATGCGATCAAAGTCATTACCCAATCAATAGATAAGCTGCGTGAAATGTCGCCGCTATGGGAAATGTTTAAAGACGGTATCGATTTGGATCAAGTCCAATGGGCACATCACTAATTTTTGATAATACCTTAGGGTATTTGGAGCAGTATCATGGCGTATAGCGAAAAAGTAATAGATCACTACGAAAACCCACGTAACGTTGGTTCATTCGATAAAAATGATCCCAGTGTTGTCACTGGCATGGTTGGCGCACCCGCATGTGGTGACGTAATGAAGTTGCAACTTAAGATCAGTGCCGATGGCATTATCGAAGATGCAAAATTCAAGACTTATGGTTGTGGCAGCGCCATTGCATCTAGCTCATTAGTGACTGAATGGGTAAAAGGCAAGAGTGTTGAACAAGCAGGCAGCATCAAGAATGCCGATATCGCGCAAGAGCTGGCGTTACCTCCAGTGAAAATCCATTGCTCGATTTTAGCTGAAGACGCGATTAAAGCCGCGCTTGATGAGTATAAGTCTAGACAAGTTAAGTAATACCTGGAGTTAACATGGCAATTACAATGACCCCAGCGGCGGCTGACAGAGTAAAATCATTTCTCGTCAATCGCGGCAAAGGATTAGGTCTTCGTCTTGGGTTACGTACTTCTGGTTGCTCAGGCATGGCATACGTGATTGAGTTTGTTGACACACTCAATGATGATGATGAAATCTACACCATAGACGATGTTAACATCATCATCGATGCTAAGAGTTTCATCTATCTGCAAGGGATTGAATTGGATTTCGTGAAAGAAGGCCTCAATGAAGGTTTCCAGTTTAATAACCCGAATGCAAAAGGTGAGTGCGGTTGTGGTGAGAGCTTTACTGTATAAGCTCTCAGCTTTTGCTTATCAAATACAAGAAAGCATGATGTTTGCCGATGAACTATTTTAACCTGTTTAATTTTACACCTTCCTTCGATATCGATACTGGCTTACTTGCAGAACGCTACCGCGAGCTGCAAAAGGCGGTACATCCCGATAAGTTTGCCAACGACAGCGAGCAGCAAAAGCTACTCGCCGTACAGCGCACAGCTCAAGTTAATGACGGTTACCATACCCTAAAACAGCCACTGCGCCGCGCTGAGCACTTACTTAGCCTAGGTGGCGTCGATTTAAGTCATGAAACTACCACGATCAAAGATACTGTGTTTTTAATGCAGCAGATGGATTGGCGTGAAGCCTTGGAAGACATTAAACACAGTAAGCAGCCCCAAGAGCAAATTGATGAACTCTACGATTCATTCTCAGCTCATGAAAAACTGTTGTTCTCTCAGTTAAGCCATCTATTGCAAACCCAAGATGAGGTCGCCTACCTAAAGGCGGCAGATCAAGTGCGTAAGCTTAAATTTATGGCAAAATTACAGCAAGAGTTAACCAACATAGAAGATGCCTTGCTTGACTAACCGCATCGGGTAAACTCTTATTGGATCACCCATGGTTAAAGTTAATTTGACCAATAACAAAATGGTAAATTATGGCACTGTTGCAGATTGCTGAGCCTGGCCAAAGTGCCGCTCCCCACGAACATAGACTCGCCGTCGGCATAGACCTTGGCACCACAAATTCATTAGTCGCCGCGGTACGAAGCGGTGAAGCACTGACCTTAGCCGATAGTGAAGGGCGTCATTCTCTGCCATCTGTGGTGCATTACGGCGTTGACTCAACCTTAGTCGGCCACGATGCCGAAGCCTTGTCGGCACTTTTCCCTGCTCAAACATTAGTGTCAGTGAAGCGCTTTATGGGTAAGAGCCTCAGTGACATTCAAGCGGGCATGCAAGAATTTCCCTATGAATTTTCCGTTAGTGAGCAAGGGCTGCCATTATTTGTGATGCCCCAAGGCGCAGTTAACCCTATTCAAGCCTCGGCTGACATATTGCGTCCATTAATTGAACGCGCTGAAAAGACCTTAGGTGGTCAATTGCAGGGTGTGGTAATTACTGTGCCAGCCTATTTCGATGATGCCCAGCGCCAAGGCACTAAAGATGCGGCCGAGTTACTGGGTGTCAAAGTACTGCGTTTACTTAACGAGCCAACGGCGGCGGCCATTGCTTACGGACTTGATAGCAAACAAGAAGGCGTTATCGCTGTTTATGATTTAGGTGGCGGCACCTTTGATATTTCAGTGCTACGTTTAAGTGGCGGCGTATTCGAAGTCTTGGCCACAGGTGGCAACTCAGCCCTAGGTGGCGATGATTTTGACCATTTATTACAGCAACATCTGCAAGCGGCTTGGGGGTTAACCTCAGCGTCGGCGCAGTTATCCCGCCAACTGCTTATCGAAGCCCGCCGTGTTAAAGAAGCCTTGACCGATAACGACACAGTCACTGCCCATGTCAGCCTTGATGGCTCAGACTTAAGTCTTGAGATAAGCAAAGCGGATTTTGAAGCCTTGATTGCGACGTTAGTGAAGAAAACCATCAGCAGTTGTCGCCGTACTCTTCGTGATGCTGGCATAAGCACAGATGAAGTCATTGAAACGGTAATGGTCGGCGGTTCGACTCGAGTACCGTTAGTGCGTCAGCAAGTTGAGCAGTTTTTTAACAAGACGCCGTTAACTTCCATCGATCCCGATCGCGTGGTTGCCATAGGGGCTGCTATTCAAGCGGATATTTTAGTGGGCAATAAGCCAGATTCAGATCTGCTGCTACTTGACGTTATTCCACTTTCCCTTGGCATAGAAACCATGGGCGGTTTAGTGGAGAAAGTTATTCCCCGCAATACCACTATTCCGGTTGCCCGCGCTCAGGAATTTACCACCTTTAAAGATGGTCAAACTGCCATGGCCTTCCATGTGGTGCAAGGTGAGCGTGAGCTGGTGGATGATTGCCGTTCACTAGCGCGCTTTACCTTAACGGATATCCCTGCACTTGCGGCAGGGGCTGCTCACATTCGGGTGACCTTCCAAGTGGATGCCGATGGCTTATTAAGCGTTACTGCCATGGAGAAATCAACTGGGGTTAATACCAGTATTCAGGTGAAGCCTTCCTTTGGTTTATCAGATCTTGAGATTGCGACCATGCTTAAAGATTCCATGAAGCATGCTAAAGATGATATCAGCCTGCGTATGCTTACCGAGCAGAAAGTCGAAGCCATGCGGGTGATTGAATCCCTGCAAGCCGCGCTCAATAATGACGGTGATTTACTTGAGCTTAGCGAGCGTGAATCCCTGCAAGCGGCTTTAGCAAACCTTGGCGAAATAGCCAAAGGTAATGATAGAGACGCAATCGAGCAGGCTATTAAGGCACTGGATGATAAGACTCAAGATTTCGCGTCACTGCGGATGGACAACTCTATTAAGGCGGCCCTAAAGGGTCAGTCTATCGATAATATATAGGTGATATGATGCCACAATTAGTATTTTTGCCACACGCAGAGCTGTGCCCAGATGGCGCTGTTGTTGAAGCCCAAGTGGGTGAGACCATTTTAAATGTTGCCCTAAGAAATGGCATTCACATAGAGCATGCATGTGAAAAATCATGTGCTTGTACTACTTGCCATGTGGTGGTGCGTGAAGGGTTTAATGATTTAGAACCCAGTGATGAATTAGAAGACGACATGCTAGATAAAGCCTGGGGATTAGAGCCTGAAAGCCGTCTTTCTTGTCAGGCCAAGGTGGTTAATGGTGATATGGTGGTGGATATTCCTAAGTACACCATCAATATGGTCAGCGAAGGCTAATTTTCCAAAGACAACTGTCTGTGCTAGATAAAAAGTAACCGCCTGTTTAGGCGGTTTTTTTGGCTTAGATTTGACCTTGATTAAAATAATAAACAGAAAGTGTCGATGGGATCACAAACTGACGCTATGGTGTTTCCTTATCGATGAAGATGCATTTACGATGCTAGTTAATGGAATGAATAAGAATTCCACTGCGCTCAGTAATTACACTTAGGTGGGGATTTAACTCAATTAAGTTAAGTCATTAAATAATAAATTGAGCCGATAAAACCGTGTTGTGAAACCCGTGTCGTGAAACCAAAATTAAGGATTGAAGATGAGAAACTTAGCCATATTAGTATTATCCAGCTTATTGTCCATGTCAGCTATGGCCGCCGACGTGGATGCGGGTAAAGCCAAGTCTGGTATGTGCGCTGCCTGCCATGGCGCAGATGGTGTTTCCTTCGCGCCTATGTATCCGAATCTTAAAGGACAAAAGGCGGCTTACCTTGAGAAGCAACTTAAAGACTTTAAAAGCGGTACCCGTAAAGATCCTGTAATGGGTGCGATGGCAATGCCATTAAGCGATGAAGATATCACTAATATCTCTGCCTACTACGCAGGCCTTAAATAGGCTTTCGGATCCTATGGTGACAGCCGCTAATAGCGCATTACACAGCGAATTAGCGGGATAAAAAAAGCACAGTTAACATCAAGTAACTGTGCTTTTTAGTGTTGAAGCTAATGTTTATTCTGTTGAGAGCCAAGTAGGCTTATACGGAAAATGTGCTCCAGATAGGCGCATGATCTGAGGGTTTTTCTATGCCTCTGAGATCATAATCCACATCAGACTCCACAAGATTTGCCGTCATGGAAGCAGTGATTAAAATCACGTCTATGCGCAGGCCTCGGTTATCATCAAAGCCTTTGCTGCGATAATCAAACCAAGAATAACGCTGCTCACGAGTCGGGTGCAGCAGGCGGAAACTGTCGATAAAACCCCAATCCAGTAAACAGGCTAACCATTCACGCTCTTCAGGTTGAAAGCTGCATTTACCTGTCTTAAGCCAGCGTTTAGCGTTAACCTCGCCTATGCCTATGTCTAAATCCTGCGGGGAAATATTAATATCACCTATGATGGCAATGTCTTCATCTGGACTGTGGTTTGCATCTAAGTGAGCCATTAAGTCTTGGTAGAACTTGCGCTTGGCTGGGTATTTAGTCTCGTGATGTATGCTGTCACCCTGAGGGAAATAGCCATTAATAACCGTCAGTACGCGGCCATTGGCTTGATTAAATTTGCCTATGATAAGACGGCGCTGGGCATCCTCTTCATCGGTACTAAAGCCTTTTTGCACTTCAATCGGTTCAAGCTTTGATAGCATAGCCACGCCATAATGGGCCTTGCCGCCATGGTAGTGCACCTTGTAGCCCATGGCTTCTACGTCAGCAACTGGAAACGCCTCATCATGAACCTTAGTTTCTTGCAGACCAATAATATCGGGCTGATGACTGTCGATAAGGGCTTGTAATTGATGCAGCCTCGCTCGCAGGCCATTAATATTAAAAGAGATAATTTTCATTAAGGCAATACTCGCTTAAAGGGTTTCACTATCACGCTGGCATAAACGCCAGCCTCAATATAGGGGTCAGCATCGGCCCAAGCTTGAGCTATCTCAAGGCTGGCAAAGTCTGCGATAACCAAGGAGCCGGTAAAGCCTGCATCCCCTGGATTTTCATTATCAATTGCCGGATGAGGACCTGCGACTAATAGGCGGCCTTCATCAGATAATTCTTGCAGTCTGGCTAAGTGAAACGAGCGGACTGATAAGCGCTTTTCTAAACTATTTTCAACATCTTGCGAAGAAATCATATACCACATGTTTAATGCTCCTTGAATGGCCACTAGAGTGGCATCTTATTTAGTTCGCCGTATCATCCTGTTCAGGCTGGGCATGCTTGTATATATAGAAAACGCTGATAACCGTATTGAGTAAGGTCAGTGCGGTTAAGCCAAAGACTTTAAAATTAACCCAAGTCTCTAAGGGTAAGCTAAAGGCAACATACACATTGAGCACACCACAACCAATAAAGAACAGCGCCCAATACCAAGTGACTCTGGCCCAGATGTTGTCATCGGCCTTTAACTCTTTGCCCAGCATAGCTTTAATAATGGATTTATTCATTATTTGACTGACGGCTAATGCAATAGCAAACAAGCTATAGATGATGGTGACTTTCCATTTGATAAAGGCATCATCATGAAACGCTAACGTCAGTGTGCCAAAGACTGTCACCATAGCAAAGGTGACTAAGTGCATTTTTTCGACTTTCTTATAGACAAAGTAAAGGATGGCAATTTGCACTGCAGTGGCGGCAATCAAAGCGCCAGTAGCAGTGTAAATATCGACTAATTTATATACAGTGAAAAAGATGATTAATGGCAGAAAATCGAGCAGTTGTTTCATAATCTAAAGTGCTGAATGAACGATGAACTGAGTGTATCACGCCATAGTCTTAGCAACAAAAGCTAGAATGCGTAAATTATGCTAACCAATAATTTATGAATGCTTTTTTAATTGAACATTTAATCTCTTATAACTCAGGGCACTATTACGCCACAAGGGCTTTGAATCGACTCAGGCAAGATTATCTGTTTGATATTGACTTTAGAAGTCGAAAAGGTCAACTTATTGCCTTTCTCGAAACGCTCGGACTTAGGTATACCCATCATGGAAAGAATTGGATTATTAGGCGGAATGAGTTGGCCATCGACGATAGAGTATTATCGTTTGCTCAATGAGAAGGCTCAGGCACATTTAGGCGAGGGACATTCGGCGCGATTATTATTATCCAGCATGGATTATTTTGACATTCGTCAGCACTACCCAAATGGGTGGGATAAAATATATCCCATTTTACAAAGAGAGTTGCAGTATCTCAATGATTTATGCCCAAGCTGCATTTTGATCTGTAATAATACTTTGCATCAAGCGTTTGATGCCATTAAAGATAAACTGAATTTATCTGTACCTGTGTTCCATATGGCGGATTTAACGGCGCAGCATGTGTACCAAAAAGGCCATAAAAAAGTGTTATTAACAGGCACTCAATACACTATGGAAAGTGGTTATTACAGCAATAAAATTGCCGCTCATGGCATAGAGGTAATAGTGCCCGCGCTCGAGGAGCGTATACACATCCAATCTATGCAGCAGAGTATCGCTAAGGGGCATGCCACAGAACAATTTACTGCAGCGTTCGAGAAGATATTAGCGAATTACCTAGATTGTGATGCCGTGATCACTGCCTGTACTGAACTCCCTTTAGTCATTACCCCAACAATAACTCAACTCGAGATTGTCGACCCCATGGCCATTCAGTGTGACGCCGCCTTCAAGTTCGCTTGTGCTATGCCAAGCTAAGCTTGTTTAGATGACTCAGCTTGCTGAATATAGACTGTGAATTGGGGGAGAATCGATTGGATTAACTATGGCTGAAGAATACATGTTAATAGCGCTTGAGTTGTCTAAAAAGGCGCTGCCACATTGCTTGCCAAATCCACCGGTGGGATGCGTATTGGTGAAGGATGGTCAGGTTGTCGGCCAAGGATTTACCCAAGTCATTGGCGGAAATCATGCTGAAGTTGAAGCGTTAAACTCATATACGGGTGATCTGGCCGGTGTGACCGCATACGTGACTTTGGAGCCTTGCTCCTTTGTTGGGAGAACGCCAGCTTGTGCGGCTAGACTTGCTCATTCGGGTCTCAAACATCTGGTGCTTGCCATGCTTGATCCAGACTCAAGAAATAATGGTAAGGGTTTAGCCATGCTTCAACATGCGGGCATTAATGTCGAACTTGGGATATGTGAGGCACAAGCCAGTGCATTTTTATCACCATACCTGTTAAAACCCGAGTGATGAGCTAGGCTGGAACTTGCTTTTCACTAAGGACAAGTTAACTGCTTCACTGGGCGTGTCTCACTTTGGAGTCGAATTAAGTTTTTTATAGGGAGTGTTATATCAATGGAATTAATTAACTATTTAAATGAGCATTTTTTTACTCAAGAGCAGCTGCTTGATATTTCAAAGGTCAGTCAGCAAGATTTACTGAGTTATCAACAGCAGGGCTTGATGCCTAAATGCGCTTATCAATTAAGCCTGCAACTGCAAAGCCACTCTTTCTTCGGCCCACATCATGAAGAACAAATCATTGAATATTATGCTAAAGGTTACGCCTCTTGGCTTGGGGTTATTCAATCATCCGACTCTGCAGACACGGTTTTTGAGGTGTTTGCTACACGTTACAAAATGGCCCTTGAACACTTAAAAGAGCTAGGGCACAGGACCAGCAATCCAAAGGTGAACTCTGAACTTGATGAGCACATCAAACAAGAATGGGGCCATTTTTTAGCGGGGATATACGGTTTGTGTACTCAATCTGGATTACCAGAGGATATCGCCGCGAAAGAGTTGGCCATCCTAGAAATTAATGAATTGCTAGGGGAAGGGCAGCTAACTCAGGCTCAAATTAGTCAGCTGAGGTTAGCGGTAAACCTGTTGGACTCGGCAAGTTCATTGTTTGCCCCCCATGAAAGGTTAAAAAGTTCTCGCCAGCGTTTAATTAATGAAGTGCGTCGCCAATACCAGTTAGAAAGTTAATCCTTTAGACTTCACTTTTTCAGGGCAGCTAGCCCCATGTTTTGAAGCTATAGCCCGTGGCAATAGTCCCTGGCAATTCTTCGTGGCAATAACTGGTGTTATTGCCACGGGGTCTCTCGAGTGCGCAAGAGTCAGTTTGTTCAAATTTGACTCGGCTTAATAACAGTGGATGTTAAATGGAGGCGTGCCAACCCAAGTTTTAGTGATCGTGTTTGTTTTTGTTTTTGTGCTTATTCTTGCCTTTGTTTTTTCCTTTGTGATGATCTTTTTTCCCATGGTGATATTTCTTCGAAAGTCCTGGGGGTAATTTATTGTCTTGATAGTGCTGCCAATTATTGGGCTCAATGCTGTAATACCAGCGATCATTGCTGTGTTTGTAATAATGATTGTTGTAGAAGTAGATATTTGGCTGCCCCAACACAAGATAGACACCCAAACTCGTGTCATAGACGAGTTGATGCCCATGATGCTTATGTTTGTAGCCATGGGCCGGTGCATGTGCAGGTGGGCCGTAGGTTTTTTGGGAATGGGCTTGTGGATAGACGGCGCAGCCTGACATAAATAATATCGTGGCTGATATGAACAGTGGTGCTAATTTTTTCATTTGATGACTCCTAGGGTTAAGATGGGTAACTACAAGCTGTGGTCATCGTGTTGAGGAGTCAAGCTTATCGCTATCTTGCTTCAGTGAAATGATTTCGAGTGTAGCTTTAAAAACGGTTTTCCGCTTTTTAATTTAAAGCTAGATACTGATGCATTTTTATTTGATGTTTAGCAATCTCTCCATATACCCGCTTGTTTTCGATAAACTCATTCGAACTTGGCAGATGGTCAAACCAATGGATTGTTAATCCAATTTAATCCCTGTAATCTCAATAAAATAATATAACTAATATAAAGTGATAGGAGAGAAAATGTCGCAATTTAATAATGTTACCTTGGTAAAGGCCGCCAATGTGTATTTCGATGGCAAGGTGAGTAGCCGCACTGTGCAGTTTAATGATGGAAGTCACAAAACCTTAGGATTAATGTTACCGGGTGAATATGAATTTGGAACTCAGGCCAAGGAGTTAATGGAAATAATGTCAGGTGAGTTGCAAATTATGCTGCCGGAAAGTCACACTTGGCAAAGCATAGTGGGACCACAAAGCTTTGAAGCTAGGGAATCCCCTGATAATTGCTTTTATTTTCAATTTAGTAGACACGCATGGTGCTATCTGATCTAATCAATTTCGCCAAAAACCTACTAGATCTAACACCATGCGTGATATCCATATCTTACACGATTTAATCAAAAAACAATGCCCTCAAATACACCAAAAACGACTTAATTCTCTGATGGTTGCCACTGAGTCACTCCTCGATGGTAATCAACTATCACTTACTCAGCTTGGTCGTAATATTACGGGCTCCGTGGCAGCTAAACACAACATTAAACGTATTGACCGACTCTTAGGTAATTATCACTTAGCTCAAGATAAAATAACAATATATCAGTGGCATGCTCGCTATCTTTGTGGCGCAAACCCTATGCCTATTATTCTCGTCGATTGGTCTGATGTCCGTGAACAGCTTCGAATAATGACGCTACGCGCATCCATCAGCGTTCAAGGTCGCTCTGTGACTCTGTATGAACGGACTTTCTTGTTTGAGGACTACAACGCACCTCGCAGCCATAATGCTTTTCTCGCTGAACTTGCCAACGTTTTACCTCAAGGTTGTTGTCCTCTGATTGTCACCGATGCAGGCTATCGCAATACCTGGTTTAGGGAAGTTGAGCGCTATGGCTGGTTCTGGCTTGGCAGAGTGCGAGGCGATGTAAGCTTTATGCACCACGGGCAAACCACTTGGCATTCAAATAAATCACTCTACTCAAAAGCAAACTCAACCGCTAAATACATAGGTAATGTTCAGCTTGCACGTAAATCACCGCTAAGCTGCCATTTACATCTATTTAAGGCTAAGTCCAAATTACGTAAAGATAAGCGCTCTTCAAAAACGGGCCGAAACCACACCGCACAAAAGAGTTATCGCTTAGGCAGTAAGGAGCCGTGGCTGCTGGCGACCAACTTACCGCCTGAATACTTCAATCCAGCAAAAGTGGTTGAGCTATATGCTAAACGCATGCAAATTGAAGAAACCTTTCGGGATTTAAAAAGCCCACAATATGGCATGGGATTGAGGCAAAGTCGCAGTCGGTGTCCAAAGCGATATGATGTATTGTTGCTTATCGCTATGCTGGCAGAAATACTGTTGTGGTGTATAGGCATAGCCGCGAGGCATCTTGGCTGGCAGAAGGATTTCCAAGCTAACAGCATCAAATATCGCGCTGTATTATCCGTTGTAAGATTAGGAAAAGAAGTGCGGCGAAGGCCAAAATACACACTAAAAGCATCGATAATTTACTGGGCATTAAACGAATATATCAAACTGGTTCATACCGCTGGCAGACCTAAATTATGAGGGGATCCGCCAGGCTTTGAAGTCCCCGCAAATGCTAGGTTTCGAGTGAAAGCCAGTACTGTTGTCGACTATTGCTGCTCTTATCTAGATTAATAGAAAAGAGATTAAGTCGCTAACTCCATGGGCTTGTACATCAAGTCCTTATTGTTAACTTGCTCGTCAATACGCTGAGCAATAATAAAGCATAAGAATATGACACAAGATGGAAATAACACTCGATAAATTGAAAGATGATGCCGTAATACAGTTATTAACTGAACATCTAGCTGATATGTACGCGACATCCCCCGCTGACAGTGTACATGCACTCGATATTGGCGCATTAAAACATGACTCGATAACCTTTTGGTGTGCAAGAGAAGGCGATAAAGTGCTTGGCTGCGTGGCGCTTAAAGAATTGGATGAAAGAAGTGGGGAAATTAAATCCATGCGCACCGCAGCAGAGGTGAGAAACCGTGGGGTCGCCTCTAAATTATTAGCTCATGTGCTTGAAGTGGCACAATCGAGACAATACGACACCCTGTACTTAGAAACAGGTTCAATGGATTTCTTTGCGCCAGCGAGGCGATTGTATCAAAAGCAGGGGTTTATTGATTGCGGCCCTTTTGCTGATTACCAGCCAGATCCCAATAGCTGCTTTATGAGTCTAAACATGACTCAACATCCAAGTTAACTTATTTGGGGATGGTTGACTCCTACGTATCTTACATTTGAACTCAAGAATCAGAGCTTAAAGTCAGTGTCTTACTGTGAATTTGATGGGAATTATGTATTACTCGCGGGTGAAGCAAAATATGTCGTTCACCTCGATATTGATGGTTACTTACATTCCCCAATATGAGTGAGTTTTATTTTGTTAGAGTTGTTGCCTCAACTTTGGATGATCCCTAGCTGATATCGATATAATGTGGGTGGATGCGCAGATTATCGAAGACCTTAGGCCGAGGTAATGATTTAAACAGCAATCCCTGCAAGAGTAGCGCCCAGAAGCGGCGCGAATTCTAGGAAGTTAGGCATGCAGTTGATAAAAATGATGATTATGCTGTGGCTGTTGTTTTTAGCCGCTTGTTCGCCAGAGCCTGAAACGCCACCGCCGACTAAAGCCGAGATATTAACCTTATTTCACAAGAACGAACTTACTTTAGATTGTTAAAGAGTATTCCCTCAAAACGTGTCTCTATGCTAAGACAAGAAAACCATAAAATGGAAGTTTCGTTTGTGATCTTCGCAAGTGGTTTTGTCTTTGCTGGTTGCTCAATCGATTTAACTGATTTTGAGCCTAACAAACCCTATTGGGCTAAACAATTCACTAAATATCAGGTTAACAATGAGTGGTTTGCATCAAGCGTGTGCAGTTAACGCCTGCCTAACCCGTCAGTTTCATCCGCCCGGTGTTTTTCAAGGTAGTTGTCACTCTTTGCTTAAATATTAAGCTGCATTTATTACATCGTCTGCGGGTGCCTTATCTGGGTTTAGCATTACTGGGCCAACCGCCTCACAATTTCTAACGTCCTTGGACCAACGCTTGGGGTTTCTTGCCTTAGCCGCTTCGAGAACTTTCTTTCGCTTGTCTAAGATAGCGCTATCTTGCAACGCATGACGTTGCCCTGGTGAGACAAAGTTAAGCTTGCTATGTTTATGCTCATCGTTGTACCACTTCACAAACTTCTCAACCCATTCCCTTGCTGCGGCTAAACTGCTAAAACCTGATTTTGGCCATTGCGGACGGTATTTTAAGGTCTTAAATAATGACTCTGAATAGGGGTTGTCGTTACTCACTCTAGGCCGGCTCAGTGAAGCGGTAACACCCAGCTCTTCAAGCTTGGCCTTCATCGTCAGAGACTTCATTGGCGCACCATTGTCAGAGTGCAACACCAGTGGCTTTTTAAAGCATTGTTCCCGTAGCATGCTGCGTTGGATTAGCTCAGCGGCACGCTCGCCACATTCTTGTTCATGGACTTCATAACCGACGATTTTTCGGCTGTAAATATCCTCAAACATGTACAGGTAGTAAAACTGACCTTTAACTACTGAGGCCAGATACGTGATGTCCCAGGACCACACTTGGTTTGGGCCATCGGCCGTGTAACTAAGTGGCTTACTGCGGTTAACTGCAACTTGGCTGCGACCTCTATGGTTAAGCTGGTCATTGGCATCTAATACCCTGTAGAAACTGGCCTCTGATGCAATATAAATCCCCTTATCCAATAGTGTTGGCACTATTTGTGAGGGAGGTAAGCTGGCATATTCAGGCTCATTGCATACCGCTAATATCTGCTCTCGTTCATGCTCTTTTAGCTTGTTGGCGGGCTCTGGCCGAAACGCTGTTGGCCTTAAATCAGCCTGCACCACACCCGCTCGATACCAACGTCGATAGGTACGCTTACTGAGCTCAGCTTCAATACAAGCCTTGTAAAGGCGCGCACCATTGGCATAAGCTTCTTGTATTAATATCATTAATTTTGTGCGCTCAGGTAAGGACGTTAACTCTCCTCGTTGTCGCCCTCCCAGAGCGCATTGAGCTTTTTTATGAGCACCAGTAAAGCAGCAGCTTCAGCTAGCGCCTTCTCCTTGTAGCGTAATTCATGCTTCAGGGATTTGATTTCTGCTTTGTCGGCTTTAGCCTGTTGTTTAATCGTTTTAGCTTGCACTTCACTGGTTTGAAAACCAGCCAAACAATCGAGTTTCCACTGCTGAACTTGTTCGCGGAACAAGCCTTTTTCTCGGCAGTATTGACTCACTTCAGCTTCTGACATCGGTGCAGTTTCGATAATGACGGCAAGCTTGGCTTCTGCTGACCAATCATCGGTTGTTAATGTTTTACCTGGCACTGGACGACCTTCTTTTCTGGCATTATCTCGCCAATGATACAAGGTTTGCACTGCCATGCCTTCTTCTCGTGCAACCTCTGCAACGGTTAAATTGTGCGGGGGTAATAACTTTTTAAGGATCGAGTCCTTACGTTCTTGTGAATACCGAGCCATATCGTTCTCTGTTACCGCCCCCTGTCTTTATACAATAGTGATTTTTAAGGGGTGACAACTATCCTGACACAGGGGGCGCCCAGCAGCGCACAAGTCACTTAACCTTGCTTGCACACAAACTAAAATTGCCTTATGTTATTGTTTAATAACGGATGACCTAATTTATGTCTTAAACGGCATCATCAACAAGGAAGCCTGATGAAAGATTTACCGGATGAAACTGAAAAACGCTTCATTGCTATTTTGAATAAAAAAATGGACAGCGGTCGCACCTTAAATGTCCTTGGGCATATAAGTGTTGGCTTAGCAGATTTGTTGCCCGCGGGGGAAGCCCATTATGTGGATTACCTCGATATGGATGGTGAGTTACATCCTAATTTATCTCATTATCCCTTCATTGTATTAAAGGCTGATAACTCGAACAAAATTAGAAAAGTGAGAGAAGACGCTGTGTCTAGGGGCATCAAGTTCACCGATTTCACTCATACCATGATCGAGGGTGGCTCTAGTATTCAGCTAGAAACGACAGCCGCAACACCTGAAGCAGAGTTAACCTATTTGGGGATCTGTGTGTTCGGTGACACAAGTGTGTTAAGTGAATTCACTAAGAAGTTCAGCTTATATAATTAGCTTCTTAGTTAGTGATTTGAAAAATCATAATTGCTACCTACTAACAAGTCCAGCTTAAGGGACTACCTGAGCTATGTTTCGTCTGTAGCGAGCTTTTGGTCACAAGACGTGGAGTAAATATGTCGATAAATCTAACCCAAGTGGATGGGGTGGCGATTCAAGCTGAGCACCGCTCAAATTGCCATTGCGGCGCCGTTGTTATGACGATTTCTCTGCCTAAGGGGCTGATGGATGTACGTCGCTGCGATTGTTCCTTGTGCCGAAGGCGCGGCGCTATTGCTGCATCTGTGTCATTGAATGACATTACATTTATCCAAGGTGAACAAGAATTGAGCTTGTATCAGTTTAATACCCGCACCGCCAAGCATTACTTCTGCCGTCATTGCGGCATTTACACTCACCATCAACGCCGCTCCAATCCCAGTCAATACGGCATAAATGTGGCTTGTTTGGCAGGTATTAATCCATTAAAAATACCCAATGTACCGACCTATGACGGTGTTAATCATACTGCAGATAGCGAGTCGAAATAGGAGCTAAATGTCTATGTTTGTATCAAAAGCAGCATTACACAATGGACTCGATTTGATTAAAGCCTCGCCAACAGAGGTTGGCCAGGTGGAACACATAGTTTGTCGCCCCGATATTGGAAAGAGACAAGTGTTAACTGAAGCCACACTGGATCTCGAGCTGGGTTTAGTGGGAGATAATTGGCAAGCCAGAGGCAACAGGAAAACCCCTGAAGGTTTAGCCCATCCAGACATGCAGCTTAATTTAATGAACGCTCGCGTGATTGGGTTAATTGCTAAGACAAAGTCACGCTGGCAATTAGCGGGAGATCAATTTTTTGTAGATTTAGATTTGAGCCCAGAAAATCTTCCCCCAGGCACTCAGCTGTCCATTGGCACTGCGGTCATTGAGATCACCGCAGAACCTCACTTAGGCTGTAAAAAATTTATTGAACGTTTTGGTAAAGAAGCTGCCATGTTCGTTAACTCTGGAATAGGCAAATCCCTTAATCTGCGTGGGGTAAATGCAAAAGTCGTCCAGCCGGGCAAGGTGAGCGTCGGCGCTAAGGTGGCAAAACTCAGAGTCTAGGCCGCATTTTTTTACTGTAGGCGAATGCTCAACAAGGACAATGACGAAGGCTAGCGGCAATCTGTGGTAATTATTCAGGCACAAAAATAGTAATGCTGCCAAGCTTATACTATATAGTCCTAATGATAGTCCTAACTAACGACTAGGGTCAGTAGCCTTCTAGCTGACTTGTTTGCTCAATCGAGATCCTTGCCCTCTACTTACGCCCTGTAGTGACGCTTTGTCACTGGTATCGGCACTCGCTAAGTTGGGCACCTGCTTAGTAAAGTAAAACCCGTGTATAAGGCGATGTAATGAACAATTGTTACGACACATCTTATAATAATGCCAAGGCTTATCAGCGAATGACTAGCAGAAATGACACGCCACACTTGATAGGAGAAATGTTTGTTATCCCTTGGAATGATTGCCCTGGTAGCAGTATCTTAATGGCTTATGCAGAGCAATAAGATGACTAAAGAGACTAAAAATGTGTTGCAGCGAGGGCTGGAGAATATCCATCACCCTGTTTCTAATTTTATACGTGCCCAAACAACGTCGAGTTTGTTTCTGCTGTTTGCGACCATTATCGCCCTCTGGTGGGCCAACTCTGATTATGCGCAAAGCTATCAAGCATTAATCCACACTCAGCTGGGATTCTTTATAGGCGATTTTGAGTTGAAGGCCTCCCTTAAGCACATCATCAATGATGGGTTAATGGTGATATTTTTCTTCTTGCTCGGGCTTGAAATAAAACGAGAAGTGATTGCCGGTGAGCTAGCTCAAGCGAAAAATCGGCGTATGCTAATTATTTGCGCTATGGGTGGAATGGTGTGCCCAGCGCTGATTTACTCTGGGTTTAATTGGTCACTCGATTCGCAGATTGGTTGGGGCATTCCCATGGCCACAGACACAGCATTTGCATTGGGTGTCCTTACCATGGTGAGAAAACACATTCCTTCGAGCCTAGTGGCGTTTATTGTCGGCCTCGCCATCGTTGACGATGTTGGCGCTATATTGGTTATCGCGATATTTTACACTCAGGAAATCTCTCTCATGCACCTATTAAGTGCATGCGCGCTCATTGGCTTTTTAGGCGTGGCTAATTATGCAGGGGTTCGCCAACCACTGTTCTATTTTATCATTGGCGTCGCAGCTTGGTGGGCCATGCTCAAATCTGGGGTTCATCCCACAGTTGCTGGAGTTACCATAGCCTTGACTATCCCAGCACAACCTAAGTTGGCGTCAGGCAAATGGTTAGAAAAAGCTAAATCAATAATCAGTGCAATTCAGAATAAATCAAAAAACATGGATGTACTCGGCAACAAGGGCCATCATGAACAAGTGCTGAAGGTGCGGGACTTTGCAGAGCGAGCCAGCACGCCTTTGCGCCGTTGGGAAGATGCACTGGACTTGCCTGTGGTGCTGTTTATCTTACCTTTATTTGCGCTTGCCAATGCGGGTGTCGTCATCAATTTAAGCTCATTTATCGAGAGCGTGCAGCATCCCGTGGGCTTAGGGATTATTTCAGGCCTCATCTTGGGGAAATTAATCGGGATATCAGGCGCTTGCTGGTTTGCACTTAAATTTAATATTGGCTGCTTACCCGATAAAGTTGATTTGAATCATGTGATTGGCGCATCACTCATCGCGGGAATTGGTTTTACCATGTCGACCTTCATCGCCACGTTAGGGTTTGGCGATCAAGATACCGCATTGCATGTTGCTAAAACCTCGATTCTGCTAGCCTCAGTCTTGACTGCTATTCTTGGCCTACTTTACCTTCGATTTGTGTCAACAAAAGCCTAGGGTCAATATGACACTAGGCTTGCCTATCGCCAGTCTTGATTGTTGCCGTTTTTTGAAAATGCCTGCCAAGGTTTTTAACTCACAGTGCCTCACCGATCTCAGAGCCTTATCGATTTCAGTGCCTCACCTATCACAATGCCTTACCTATCACAGTGCCTCACCTAACACAATGCCTTACCTTTTAGCAGCTTTCTCATCCACATACGATTAGGGTTGAGCAGCGCTAAGGTGGTAGCACTAATAGGGGCAATCTCACCACATAATTGCGCCGCTAAACACTCGGCCGCAAGGGGGGCTGAACTTAAGCCCCGTGAGCCCAAGCCTCCCAAGACAAATAAGTTGTGGTGTACCGGTGCGGGAGTCTGTTGCCAGTACTGCTGACATTGCTTAGCGTAATTGTTTTGGCTCGCCTGTGGGCTAGCATTCAGGGTTTGATAGCGACTGATGATTTCTTCAATATCCGGGGCGCAGCCCATCATGGGAAAATGATCGCGAGTGACCATGCGTACGCCCACTCTGGCATTCCTGTCAGAGACATCGATATCCTGTGGCCACTCAAGGTTTGGAAAACTTTGCTGCATTTTTTGGCCGTTTTCTGCCTGTTCATCGGAGCAGAAGTCCAGATGCTCAGGATCTTTAACATAACTGGCGCCGACGCAGTGAGTTGAGTTAAATGCAGGGGTTAAGTAGCCATTGGCGCAAATAACGGTATTGAGCTTAGCCAGTTCGCCTTTGCTGGGGACATGACTCACCTGGCCGCGAAAACCGCTCATTTGTAATGCTTGGGTCTGCTCAAAGGCGGTAATGCTGGCGCCACTTGCCAGCACGACTTGTTGATGCGAACCCACAATCTCACCTTGATGATATAAGCCCCATAGCGTGCCAGAGGCTTGTGAAGTGCATCCACTCGCGTCCTTTGAGTCAACGTTTGCGGCTAGCGGCTTGATGCAACTGATAGTGCTGTTTAACTTCACCTCGACATTGGCTAAGGATTTGGCCTTTTCAAGGCAAGCACGGGCGAACTCGAACGGGCAGATCCAGCCGCCGTTAGGGTAGTAGAATCCTGGTTTATCTATGCTGACACCTGCCAGTGCACTGGCTTGTTCTGGGCTGACGGCATAAGCAATTTCCTCAGGCCAGTGTTGACCTTGAATGATTTTTTCAAGCCGAGCTTCACTGCGCTCATCAAAACCCGTTTGCAACACACCGCAGAGCTGATGGCCAATAGGGTAGACTTCATGTAACAGGGCTAATAAGCGGCGGCGACTAAACAGAAACGCTTGTTGAAAAAATTGACTTAAATGGCTATTTTCTGGGGTCAGTAGCGGATAAATCGCCCCTTGACGGTTACCAGTGGCGCCATCGCCAAGCTTGTCGTCTTTGCAATAGAGAGTCACGGCTTTACCGCGCTCGGCAAGGGACAGGGCGAGGCATGCCCCGGCAATACCGCCACCAATAATGGCGATACTGTCTGAGTTGTTAACCGCTTGGCGGCGCTCCCCCAGGGAATTGGGCACAGGGCAGTGAGCCTGCCGATTTTCTTGTTGTTGACGCAGGGCGCGGCGCTCCCCAAGGGGGATGGCATTACAGCTATCTGATGATGCCTGAAAGAGATTGGGTGAATAACGTGAAAAACCTGCCTGTGTCGCCATCTTGATAAGCGTGCAGTCAGTTAAGGCGTTATTATCACTAGCCGATGGCTTAAAATTTTCGCCATCAAGATACAAGCTGGCGTTATCTTGGCTTAAGCGGCCCATCTGCCACAAAATGGCTTGATTTAATTGATTAGCATTAGACTGCACTTGGTTAAATTGAAGCTGACTAGCTTGCGTCTCGGCAAACTCGGTTTGAGTATGGGCAATATGGGGCAGGCAGTGCCAGTGAGTCACTCTGTGCTCTGGGGTCATGAGTTCCGTTAAGTTTGAATGCAGATCGCCAAAATGCACATCGATGCGCAGCTGACCTTGCTCTAAGATGAACCGCTGAGCGCCATTGATCTGTGCCATTTTCCCCGCAATAAATTGCTCGGCTTGAGGGGCAACAGGGGAGTTTGCGTCAAATAAACCTAAGGCTTGCCATAATTGCTTAAGCTCCAAGGCGCTAATGGCATGTGGCTCGAATATCAATAGATGAACCTTTAATCTAGATAGTTCAGGGTTATTTTTACGGCATTGGAGCAAACTTTGCCATAACAAGAGCAGGGATACGCCATCCCCTAGACCCATTTGACCTAAGGTGAGGTTAGTGTCTTCAGCTTGATTTAATTCTTGAGTATAAAAATCCACTAAAGCCTTGCTATACTGGTTAGCCTCAGGGCAAGTCTCTGTATTGGCTTTATAAAAAACAGAGTAACCCTTAGGGAAGTACTCGGCCAATACCGACAGCGGACGGGGCGATTGGGCTGAATGTTCATAACAAGAAGGCAAAATAGTTTACTCAAAGTCCATATATTGGCACTATTTTACCTGTGTTTATGGAAAGCTGACCACTTAATTGCGCCAAAGCGGATATGATTGCCGCAGCAAAATTAGGTACTGACATGTACGGAATGGATAGCAAACAATGAAAAGAGTCGTGATCACCGGAATGGGTGTAGTTTCAAGCATAGGTAATAACAAGCAAGAAGTGACTGAGTCGCTCAAAGCTGGCCGCAGTGGTATTACTCATTCTGCTCAATTTGAAGAAATGAAATTACGCAGTCATGTCTGGGGTGATATCAAATTAAACCCAGCTGAACATATCGATAGAAAAGCCTTACGCTTCATGGGTGATGCAGCGGCTTATGCCTACATCGCCATGAAAGAAGCCATCGAAGATGCCAACTTAACTGAAGAACAGTATTCAGATTTCAGAGTGGGTTTAGTGGTAGGTTCTGGCGGCGCTTCATCGAAGAATCAGGTGGAGTCTGCCGATACACTTCGCGAAAAGGGCGTAAAACGCGTCGGGCCTTATATTGTGCCGCGCATTATGTCTAGCACGGCTAGCGCATGTCTTGCGACCCCATTTAAAATCAAAGGCGTGAACTACTCAATCAGTTCAGCTTGTGCAACCTCTGCTCACTGTATCGGCCATGCGGCTGAACTTATCCAGATGGGTAAGCAAGACATGGTGTTTGCCGGTGGCGCTGAAGAAGTGGATTGGACATTGACCATGGGTTTTGATGCCATGGGCGCCTTGTCGACCAAATACAATGACACCCCAGAGAAAGCGTCACGCACCTATGATTCAGACCGTGATGGTTTCGTCATTTCTGGCGGCGGCGGTATCGTGGTAGTTGAAGAGCTTGAGCATGCCTTAGCTCGCGGTGCAAAAATCTATGCAGAAATCATAGGTTATGGCGCATCATCAGACGGCTATGACATGGTTGCCCCATCCGGTGAAGGTGCTGTACGTTGTATGCAGATGGCCCTAGCCGATGTGGATACCCCTATTGATTATATCAATACCCATGGGACCTCTACGCCTGTGGGTGATGTGCGCGAACTTGAAGCCTTGACTCAAGTGTTTAAAGACAAGGTACCGCCAGTGGCGTCCACTAAGTCTTTGACTGGCCACGCCTTAGGCGCAGCCGGTGTGCACGAAGCCATTTACAGCTTGTTAATGATGGAAAATAGCTTTATCGCCCCCAGTATCAATATTGATAACTTAGATGAGAAAGCAGCTGGCATTCCTGTGGTGCAACAAATGCGCGCCGCGGAATTAACCACAGTAATGAGTAACAGCTTCGGTTTTGGTGGCACTAACGCCACACTAGTGATGCGTAAATATAAGTAAGCATATATAGTCCCACTGGTATGCCCTGACACTGGGAAACATGCCGTAATAAAAAGCCAAGCGCCTAGTGTGCTTGGCTTTTTTTATGCCATTTATTCATCTCTTAACCCGAGTTGAGGTTAAGTTATTGGTGTACAATGCTGGCAAATTGATGGGGGAAGTCAGATGAAAATAGTTGCCGATGAGAATATGCCTTTCGTTGAAGCCTTATTTGGCGGGCTTGGGGACGTGGTCAGAGTCAATGGCCGCAGCTTAAGCGCCAAAGATTTAAAGGATGCCGATGTGCTCTTGGTCCGCTCTGTGACTAAGGTCAATCAAACCTTGTTGCAAGACTGCCAGTCTCTTAAGTTTGTTGGCAGCGCCACCATAGGCACAGATCATATCGACCAAGCATACCTTAAGCATCGAGGGATCCCCTTTGCCAATGCCCCAGGTTGCAACGCCACAGGTGTGGGTGAATACGCCTTTATTGCCGCCTTGGAGTTGGCGCAACGGGAACAGGTTAACCTTAAAGACAAGGTCATTGGCATAGTCGGCGCGGGGAATACTGGCATGGCCGCGGCCAAGTGTTTTGCCGCCTTTGGTAATAAGGTGTTGGTTTGCGATCCATTTAAAACCCAAGACATGCTCTATTTCCCCCTTGTTGGCCTGGATGAGCTCATTCAACAAGCCGATATCATCAGTCTGCATGTGCCATTGAGTGACAATGGGCCCTATAAAACCTGGTATTTATTTGATGAAGCCCGCCTCGAGTCATTAACGCCCAATACCTGGCTGTTTAACTGCTGTCGTGGTGAGGTGATAGATAATCGCGCATTAATTGAATTTAAGCGGCGCCGTGATGATATAAAGCTGGTGCTCGATGTGTGGCAGGGTGAGCCTCATCCTATGGCAGAACTTGTGCCCTTAACTGAGTTTGCTACCCCGCACATTGCCGGTTACAGCTTAGAGGGTAAGGCCAGAGGCACTTTTATGCTGTATCAGGCGTTGGCCACGAGTTTAAATTTGCCTGTTAAGGCGTCTTTGCAATCACTATTGCCCAGTCACTTTGTGAACCAATTGGGTTTAGCTAGCCAAACTGAGCTGACCCAAGGGCAACTGCTAAGCCTTGCAAGGCTAGTGTACGATCTTCGAGATGATGATAAAAATTTCAGACAAGCGTTCGATAAAACGAATGGTTTTGACCAATTGAGAAAAAATCATACCCATAGACGCGAATTTAGTGCATTGACCCTAGCATCTAGCGGCGGTTGTGAGGTAAATTGGCTCACAAAACTAGGGTTTTCAGGAGTTGGACGTTAATTATGGCGCAAGAATTTAATGTAGTAGTGTTGGGTGCATCGGGCGCAGTGGGTCAAACCATGATAGAAATTCTCGAAGAGCGTAATTTCCCAATAGCGAATTTGTACCCTTTGGCCAGTAGCCGCAGTGCCGGTGAAACCGTGAGTTTTCATGGTAAACAAGTGACCATACTGGATGTTGAGACCTTCGATTGGAGCCAAGCACAGCTAGGTTTCTTCTCTGCTGGTGGTGATGTGTCTGCCAAGTGGGCCCCTATTGCCGCAGAGTTCGGTTGTGTGGTTATCGATAACACCTCACATTTTCGCTATGACATAGATGTGCCCTTAGTTATCCCAGAGGTGAATCCTCATGCTATTGCAGATTTTCGCAACCGTAACATCATAGCCAATCCAAATTGTTCAACCATTCAGATGCTGGTAGCACTCAAGCCTATTTATGATGCCTTTGGCATTAGCCGTATCAATGTGGCGACCTATCAATCAGTTTCTGGCACAGGTAAGCAGGCCATTGAAGAACTGGCCCAGCAGTGCGCTAAATTACTTCAAGGCTTACCCGCCGAAAATAAAGTTTATCCAAAACAGATTGCTTTCAATGCCTTACCACAAATCGACAAGTTTATGGAAAACGGCTACACCAAAGAAGAAATGAAGATGGTGTGGGAAACGCAAAAGATTTTTGGCGATGATGAAATCCTGGTTAATGCGACAGCCGTTCGAGTGCCAGTCTTTTATGGACATTCAGAAGCCATCAATATTGAAACTCGTCAAGCCGTTGATGCTGAAGAGATTAAAGCCGTACTTCGTGATGCACCTGGGGTAGTACTATTCGACACTGACGAGGATTATCCAACGGCTGTGACAGAGGCTGCGGGTAACGATCCTGTCTATGTTGGCCGAGTGCGTAAAGATATTTCCCATAGCAATGGTATAAATTTATGGGTTACGGCCGATAACATTCGTAAGGGTGCGGCATTAAATAGCGTACAAATAGCTGAAATATTAATCAGAGATTACTACTAAATCAGTATTAATCTTTTAATGATTTTAGCCATTTAGCTCTAAAGCCTGCTGTCAGCAGGCTTTTTTTGTTTTACAATTGGCAGCAGTAGCTTGGCAAGGGATTCTGGTTTATAGTCTAGTTGCAATCATGTTAACGACGCGTATAAACCAAACCTAATAAATACAATTGCCTAAAGCCAGTTGTCTGAAGACAACCTTATAGCGCTAAAAGGGAAAGATTGATGATTTTTCGTACTTCATATTTGCTGGGCGCCATAGCTTGCGCCCTTGTTACCTTATCTGCGGCCAACATAAGCGTACCAGTTCACGCTGAGACATTGAAAATTACAGGCCCAAATGGTGAAGTAAAACAATCACCTAAGCGTCAGTATGGCCCAACAACTTCCGCCGATACCTTCTGGAGCATAGCCCAGAAGTTGCGTCCCAATGAAAACATCAGCGTTTATCAAGTGATGGCAGCGCTATATGATGCCAATCCCCATGCCTTTAGCGGCAATAATTACAACACCTTAGAACGTGGAATGATCTTATTAGTGCCATCGGAACAAGTGATGGCAGGGATCCCTCAGCGTTTAGCGAAAGAACGTGCCGACCGGGACGATCAACGTTTTCAGACTCCTGCCAAAGCTGTGGTTCGAGCGCCAGTCACCCCTTCTAGAACATTGCAAATTGTCCCAGATAGCAAGCCTGCGGTTGTTGCTGCCAAGCCAAGTGTGGACATGGTTGAAAAACGCATTGCCGATGAACTTAAAATCAAGCTAGAAGCAGCTGAGCACAAAATATTGATGCTCACCGAAGAGCTTGGCCGTGCCCAAGATGAGCTTGTCGTCAAGGCAGGCGACAGCAAGGCATTGACAACAAAACTTGAAGAGTTGTCCTTACAAGTGTCAAGTCTAGAAGAAGACTTTTATCAGCTTAATGAAAAAAATCAAACACTAAAGGCAAGTTATCAACAATTGATTGAAGACACTACTGAAGTGGAAGCCCCAGTGGTGGAAGAAGCACCGGATGATTTTTGGCGCAATTTAACAGACAGCACCCTAATGCTAGTGCTAATGGCTGCGCTGCCATTATTATTGATATTCCTTATTCTGTTCTTGCTAATGCGTCGCAGCAGCAAGAAGAAAATGCAAACCGAGGTGGCAGCGGCCGCTGCGATTGCCGCAGGAGCCAGTGCTGCTGCGATGGCGGATATGCTGGCTGAAGACGAACATGACATTGAAGGGGACGAAGGAGATCAAGCCGTGCACTTGGATGTGGAAGAGGCCGATTCTCTGGATGACTTACTGGATCTAAGCAGTATCGATCTTCAGCCTGAAGTGGAAATGGGCAGTGACGCTGAAATGGATATGGCGTCCGAAATGTTCATCGCCGAAGACAGCGCCAAAGAAGAGGAAGGCACTTCTTTGGACGATCTTTGGGCTGAAGCAATGGAAGAGCAAGAAGATGAGCTTGAACCGCTCAAACCTGATGATGACGATCTTGATAGCTTCTTTGCTAATTTAGAGGAAGAAACACCTGCTGAGGCTGACGTGGCCGAAAGTGCAAGTGATCTCGATGATATCGATGCCGTATTATCTGAATTTGCCGCCGATGAAGTAGAACCACCTCAACTGGAGTCAGACGATGACGACATAGATGCCATGTTGGCAGCCTTTGGCACTGGAGATGACAAACCCTCCAGCCAAGATGATGCTCAGGTAGAAGCTGCAGATGACGATATAGATGCCATGCTTGCCGAGTTTAACATAGGCAAAGAAGACAGCGTCTCTACTGAAGTGACTGCGGTCGAAGAAGAATCTGAGTCAGTTGATGACATAGATGCCATGCTGGCCGAGTTTAATACGGGCAAATCAGACAGTCTTTCCACTGAAGAGACTGCAGCTGAAGATATAGCAGCTGAAGATATAGCAGCTGAAGATATAGCAGCTGAAGATACTGCAGCAGAACCACAAGCCGAGCCTGCCGATGATGATATTGATGCCATGCTGGCCGAGTTTAATACGGGCAAAGCAGACAGCATCTCAACTGAAGAGACAGCAGCTGAAGATATAGCAGCAGAACCACAAGCCGAGCCTGCCGATGATGACATCGATGCCATGTTGGCCGCGTTCGATGCGAAAAAAGAGGATGCAGAAACAGACAGTGACCTAGAAGCTGTTAACGATGCGCCAGAAAATGAACTCGCTGTCGATGAGATAGATTCATTATTAGCCGAAATTGAAACGACCCCAGAAGAATTGGAAGCCGATGCTATAGCAGCTGAGCTTGATGAAGAGCTTGCAGCTGAACCTCAAGCCGAACCTGCCGATGATGACATAGATGCCATGTTGGTGGCTTTCGATTCAAAAAAAGATGATGATGCAGAAGTCACAGACAGTGAAGTGAACGCTGTCAGCGAAGCACCACTCAATGAGAAAGCTGTCGATGAGATAGATTCATTGTTAGCTGAAATTGAAACGACCCCAGAAGAACTGGAAGCCGATGCTATAGCAGCTGAGCTAGATGAAGAGCTGGCTCTTAGCGCTGACACTGGAGCGGACACTGAGGCATCGGATACAGATATCGATTCATTGTTATCTGAGCTCGAGAAGACCCCTGAAGAAATCGAAGCCGAAGCCATAGCCGCAGAGCTTGCCGCCGAACTTGAGTCTGACTCAGATCTGGGCTTAGGGTTAAACACAAATGAAAACACTGACTCAGAAATAGCACAAGACGCGAGCGCAGAGCCGCAAAGCGAGCCATCGGATGATGATATAAATTCATTATTATCTGAGCTCGAGAAGACCCCTGAGGAAATAGAAGCCGAAGCCGTAGCCGCAGAGCTTGCCGCCGAACTTGAATCTGACTCAGATCTGAGCTTAGGGTTAAACACAAATGAAAACACTGACTCAGAAATAGTACAAGACGCGAGCGCAGAGCCGCAAAGCGAGCCATCGGATGATGAGATAAATTCATTACTGGCCGAGATTGAAACGACCCCAGAAGAGCTGGAAGCCGATGCCATAGCAGCAGAGTTGGATGAAGAGCTGTCCCTTAGCGCTGACACTGATGCGGACGATGAGATATTGGATACGAATATCGATTCATTGTTATCTGAGCTTGAGAAGACCCCAGAGGAAATAGCAGCCGAAGCCATAGCCACAGAACTTGAACCAGAATTAGAACAAGAACCAGAGCTTGAACCAGAACTCAACTTGGAACCCGAGTCTGCGCCAGACACAAGTGCAGAGCAGCAAAATGAGCCCGCGGATGGGGATCTGGATTCATTGCTAGCTGAGTTTGAATCTGATGCCCCAACTATCGATACCCAAGCGTTAGCAGAGGATGAGCAGGGTGAACTCACCGATGCCATCAGTGCAGAGCCTGACACAGATCAAACTGCTGAAGTGACTGATAGCCCAGCCGCAAGAGAAGACGATTTCGATACCTCATTCGCTGGACCCGAGTCTGAAGGCGAAGCCGAAGTCGAAACTGAAGCCGAAGCAGAAGTAGAAGCTGAAGTAGAAACTGAAGTAGAAGCTGAAGTAGAAGCTGAAGTAGAAGCAGAAGTAGAAGCTGAAGTAGAAGCAGAAGTAGAAGCAGAAGTAGAAGCAGAAGTAGAAGCAGAAACTGAAACTGAAGCAGAGATTGAACCTGAAGGTGAAACTCAAGCCGAAGCAGAAGCCGAAGCAGAAGCAGAAGTAGAAGCTGAAGTAGAAACTGAAGTAGAAACTGAAGTAGAAACTGAAGTGGAAGCTGAAGTAGAAGCAGAAGTAGAAGCAGAAGTAGAAGTAGAAGCTGAAGTAGAAGCTGAAGTAGAAGCAGAAGTAGAAGCAGAAACTGAAGCAGAGATTGAACCTGAAGGTGAAACTCAAGCCGAAGCAGAAGCCGAAGCAGAAGTCGAGACTGAAGCTGACACTGAAGCTGACACTGAAGCTGGCTTAGACGTCGAAACTGAAGCTGAAATAGAATCGGAAGCTATTGCAGATCTTGATTCAGAGATGTCTCCCGAAATAGAAGCCGACCTAGAGCTTGAAACCGATGAGTTAGCGCTTGAGGAGTTTCAATCCAGTGAGCCAGAGCAAGTCGCAGCAACGACTGATGAAGATGCGTTAGCAGCTTCAGAAACGAGTACCCTCAGTGACAGCGACTTTGATACAGACGATGATGAAGAAAGTCTTGATATCGATACCGACGAGCTTGATGCCCTATTAGGACAGTTAAATCATGCTCAAACCTTGGCGGATGCCGGCGCGGTTGAAACTGAAGTTGAAGCTGAAGGTGACGCTGCACTTGGAACAAACGAGCTTGAGCCAGAACTGGTTGAAACCGCCGATACAGAGCTTGAGCAAGATGCACTTGAGCCAATCGAACTAGAATCCGAAGCTGCCACTGAACTAGAACTAGAACTAGAACCAGAATCACAGCTTGAACCTATGGCAGAAGATCTCGCCATGGTACCTGAGCAGGAACCTGAGATTGAACCAGAACCTGAGATTGAGTCAGAGCCAGAACCTAGGACAGAAGCGCCTGAGTTACAACTGGAACCTGAGGTAGAGCAAACACCAGAAGCCCCCAGTACAGAAGATGAGTCGTCATTAACACTGGATGATGACGACCTTTTTAGCACTGAAAATAACGATGAAGTAGAAGATATAGATTTCTCGTTACTCGATGATGAGGATGAAGACCTTGACGTAAGTGACGCTAAGCCTGCTGCTGTGTTTGATGAAGCTAAAGCCGATGCAGAGCTCGCAGCCCTATTGGCCAGTATGAATGATACTCAGGATGAGGACTTTATCTTTGAAGATGATGAACCAACCGATCTTGATGTTAGTGCTGAGCCAAAACAGCAGAGTTCACCACAGGCATCAGCGGCGGAGAAAGCCAAGGAAAATAGCTTTTTTAATGATTTAAAAGCCAATAAGAAACCTGAACCGGCCCCTTTAGAGTGGGATCTTGGCACTACGGCCGACTCAAGTTCATCAAAGCCTGAAGTTGAAGACAATCAAGCTGACGACCCAGATTTTAATGATGATAACCTGCTGGCAGCCTTCGCTGAGAATGTGGCATCGAGCGGTGAGGAAGAAATCTTCAGTGTTGAAGACGACTTTGAAATCACAGATGAAAATTTAACCGTCGAAGAAGCATTGGCGGCGTTGGATGCGGATGAGCATGTAGACTTATTAAATGAGGATTCATTGGCCACGTTCGAAGTGGAAAATGGCTATATTGATATTAATAAGTTACTCAATGATGCCGATGAAGGCGGTGACAGCAGCGATCAATATAAAGATATTGACGTGAGCATGGATGATGATGAAATAAGCTCCTTGATTGGTAACACTTCAATGATAGATGTGGATGATGAAGAGAATTCGGTCAATGCTAAACTTGATTTAGCAAGGGCCTATATCGAAATTGAAGATGCCGATAGTGCCAAGGCGCTATTAAAAGAGGTGCAGTTAGATGGCAACGACAGACAAAAATCTGAGGCTGCCAGTTTGATTAAGGGCTTGAGGTAACCTAAGCGGTAGCCAAGGTTGAATGTTAGCCAGGGCTAGCGACATTCGCTGAGCCTGTTATCTCAGCAAGATAAACTAAAACGGCGCACTGCATGCGCCGTTTTTTTTGTGATAAAATGCGCGCTCTTAACATGTGAGGATGAATCAATGCGGGTTGCGTTAGGTATCGAATATGATGGCAGTAGTTATTGTGGTTGGCAGCGCCAAGTAGAAGTGGATTCGGTACAAGCTCAGCTTGAAAAAGCCCTTTCTTTAATAGCCAATGAGCCTATCGAGGTTGTGTGTGCAGGGCGCACCGACGCAGGTGTACATGGCACGGGTCAAGTGGTGCATTTTGATACCACAGTTATCAGACCAGACTCAGCATGGACACTAGGGGTTAATGCTAATTTACCTGACACCATTGCGGTTCGCTGGGTTAAGCTTGTCGATGACAGCTTTCATGCGCGCTTTTCGGCAACCGCGAGACGCTACCGTTATGTGATTTATAACCATAAGTTTCGCCCAGGATTGTTGCGCCATGGCCTGAGTCATTACCATGGAGATATCGATGAAACCTTAATGCATCAAGCGGCGCAGCAGCTGCTAGGTGAGCATGATTTTACCAGTTTTAGGGCGATGCAGTGCCAGTCTAAAAGCCCATTTCGCAGCGTTCATGAAGTGAATGTAACCCGCCAAGGCATGTATATTATGGTGGACATTAAGGCTAATGCCTTTTTGCATCATATGGTGCGCAATATTGTGGGTAGTTTGCTAGAAATTGGCCTTGGTAATCAGCCGCTTAATTGGATCTCTAAGTTAATTGCAGTTAAAGACAGAAGGCAAGCGGCAGCAACGGCTAAACCCAATGGTTTGTATTTGGTTGATGTTACTTATCCAGAAGAGTTCGCTATTCCTAAACTCGCCCTAGGGCCTTTGTTTATGTTGGATTAGTGGGTCGTTAATAAGTGTGAATACGGATATTCAATAATGTGTGAATTTGACTAGGTTGGCTTTTATTTATGTCTTTAAATACCCAGCAAGATGATGTGAACAAAAAAGCGGCGTCAGTCGCCCATGGCGGCAGGCCAAAGCAAGGAGCCACCCTTCAGGATTGGCTCGACTATTTATTGTCAATTCACCCAGCAGAAATCGACATGGGCCTGAGCCGAGTGAGCCAGGTTGCTAAACAATTACAACTATTGGATTTAGCCCCAGCACAAGTGATTACTGTGGCGGGCACTAATGGCAAAGGCACCAGCTGCGCCATGTTAGAGTCAGTGCTGAGCTTTGCGGGCAAGCGGGTGGGCGTTTACAGCTCACCGCACCTTATTCATTACAATGAGCGGGTACGTATTCAAGGTGTGGATGCGAGCGATGAGGCTCTGATCGCGGCATTCTCTGCCATTGAAGCGGCGCGGGGAGCGATATCATTAACCTTTTTCGAGTACGCGACCTTAGCTGGGCTTTGGCTATTTAAGGCGGCGAAGCTTGATGTGATCATTCTTGAAGTTGGCTTAGGTGGTCGGTTAGATGCCACCAATATGATTGATGCCGATATCTGCTTGCTCACCTCTATTGCGTTAGATCATCAAGAATACTTAGGTGATACTCGTGAAGCGGTAGGTCGTGAGAAAGCTGGGGTGTTTAGGGCTAATCGCTTAGCCGTGATAGGTGAGCCAGCACTGCCCATAACAGTCACTGACTATGCTGAGCAAATTGGCACACCAGTCTGTCGTGTCGGTCATGAGTTTAGCTATGAGGCCCAGGGAAACACTTGGTCTTTTAACAGTCCAAATCGGCAGATAGCCGCCTTAGCCTTACCTGTGTTACCTTTAGCCAACGCCGCGAGTGTGGTGGCATTGTTGACTCAGCGTTGGCCAGAGATTAGTGATGAACAGCTCAGTTTAGGCATAGGCCAAGCGCGTCTTGCGGGTCGTTTTGAAACCCTATCAACTTCACCATTGGTGATTGTTGATGTGGCCCATAATCCCCATGCTGCGGCCTACTTGGCTAAGCAACTGTCTGTATTTAACGGCAAGCGAATATTGGCCCTGTGCGCCATGTTAAAAGACAAAGACATGGCTGGCGTATTGAGTGAACTCACTGATGTGGTGGATGCGTGGTATTTTGCCAGTTTACAGAATGAACGAGGTGCCAGTGCCAGCCAATTGTCCGCGGCCTTAGAGCAAACTCAAGCTCAAGCACTTGAAGTCAATCTTGCTTTGACACAAGTGTTGGAGTTTGAATCCTTGAGTCAAGGGTGGAAAGCGCTAACGCTTGAGGCGCAAGAGGATGATATTATCATCGTTTTTGGTTCTTTCTATACAGTTGCAGGCATCAAAGCCTTACTTGAACCCCTAGCATAAGCTAGGTCAATTCCCTGTAAACCCCCTTTGATGAAAGCTGGGATACAGTAATAAGATAACCGTGATGAAAATGAAACATTTTTTCTTAAAGATGCAAGGAATTAGCAAGTGACCAGTCAATTTCAAAATAGATTAGTGGGCACCATAGTCTTAGTGGCGTTAGGGGTAATTTTTTTACCTGATTTACTCGACGGAAAGCAACGTAAAGTGGAAGAAGTGTTTACCGAAATTCCACTGCGTAGCCAAAGTCTGGCAAGAAATACGCAAGCAGAGTCAGACCCGCAAGCTGAGCCGAGTCGAGGCGAGCACTCCACCGTCGCTGCGGAGCAAGAGAAGTTTCAAGCTCTGAGTGCCGAGAGCACGCCTGCCCAGCAACAATTGGAAGGCGCCTCACCACCGATCTCTAGCCTCAAGCCCATTAAAATGGTCGATAGCTTAACGGTCAGTGCCGCCGACAGCAAAAAATTGGCTCCAGCAGCGGTTAAATCGACTGAAAAAGCAAAAACAGCAGTGAAAACTGTGAGTCGTCCCGAAGCCAGTCAGCCAACAAGCCAGCCTCAGGCGAGTGTGACGCTGCAACTGGGCGGGTTTAACAGTGCCGATAATGTGGTGGCTTTAGTGGCGCAACTGCGTAAAGCTGGCTTTACAGCCTATACCTTGCCTCGTAATCCTGTTGATGGCCGTTTGACCAAAGTGTTTGTTGGTCCCGATGTTTCTGAAGCTAAGCTGAAAATAAGGCAAGTTCAGATAGAAAAGCTAACCGGGCTTAAGGGAAAGATTGTTCCTTACAATCCCCTTGAAAGATAAGTGTTTTATTGGCTCTGTTAAATAGCGTGATTTATTTATTCGACAAGAGGGTGAGAAACCCTCCTGTCTCTGGTAGAATCGCGCCGTCTTCATCTAGATAGTGGATTTCAAGCTCAATGGTATGGATTGATTACGCAATTATCATCCTGATCGGCCTATCAACCCTGATAAGCCTTATACGTGGATTTGCCAAAGAGGCCATGTCTCTTGTTGTTTGGTTTGCAGCCTTCTTTATTGCCAGCCAGTTTTATCTCGATCTTGCGGTGCACCTGACTCAGATGTCAGATGAATTGTTCCGTAACGGCGTTGCTATCGCTATTTTATTTATCACCACCCTAATTCTAGGCGCATTAATTAATTACCTCTTAGGTCAACTGGTGGCCAAAACGGGCCTTTCCGGTACTGACAGGGTATTAGGTGTGTGTTTCGGCGCCATTCGCGGCGCGCTTATCGTGAGTGCGTTACTGTTTTTTATGGATGCTTTTACCGCTTTCCCCAATTCAAATTGGTGGAAGCAATCTGTGTTAGTGCCTGAATTTGGTGTGGTTATTCAATGGTTTTTTACCTATTTGGAAAACACCTCCAGCTTTGTACCCCAAAATATAATGATAAAATAGAACATCTTACAATGAGGAAGCTTACCCATGTGTGGTATCGTCGGAATAGTAGGCAAGACATCGGTTAATCAAACGATTTATGATGCACTCACAGTACTTCAACATCGTGGTCAAGATGCTGCAGGTATAGTTACAGTGGATCATCAAGCATTTCGTTTACGTAAAGCCAATGGCCTAGTGAAGGACGTATTTGAACCTAAGCATATGCAGCGACTGCAAGGTAATGCTGGCATAGGCCATGTACGTTATCCCACAGCAGGCAGCTCCAGTGCCTCTGAAGCCCAACCTTTTTATGTTAACTCCCCCTTTGGGATTTCATTGGCCCATAACGGCAATCTCACTAACACAGTAGAACTTGCTGAAGGCTTAGTAAAAAAGCGCCGTCATGTGAATACCACGTCCGACTCAGAAGTATTGCTCAACCTATTAGCCGATGAGCTGCAAGAGACTCGCAGCTTGACCTTAAGCGCCGATGAGGTGTTTGATGCTGTGGCTAAAGTCCATGGGCAAACTCGCGGCGCTTATGCGGTTGTGGCGATGATTATAGGCCAAGGCCTAGTGGCATTTCGCGATCCTTTCGGTATTCGTCCGTTAATCTTAGGCAAGCACGAGAGTGCCACCGGTACTGAGTACATGGTAGCCTCTGAAAGTGTGGCACTGGATGCGGTTGGCTTTGAAGTGATGCGTGATGTAGCGCCTGGCGAGGCGATTTTTGTCACCTTAGATGGCCAGTTGTTTACCCGTCAGTGCGCCATAGATCCTAATTATGCGCCTTGCATATTTGAATTCGTGTATTTTGCGCGCCCAGATTCCACCATAGATAAAGTGTCTGTGTATGCCAGCCGGGTGAACATGGGGGCAAAGCTAGGTGAAAAAATCAAGAAAGAGTGGGAAGATCATGACATAGATGTGGTTATTCCTATTCCTGAAACCTCTTGCGATATCGCTTTAGAAATTGCCCGCTGCATGAATTTACCTTACCGCCAAGGGTTTGTGAAAAACCGCTATATTGGCCGTACCTTTATTATGCCGGGGCAAGAAGAGCGGATTAAATCGGTGCGCCGTAAACTCAATGCGATAAACACTGAGTTTAAGGGTAAAAACGTATTATTAGTGGATGACTCTATCGTACGCGGTACCACCTCTGAGCAGATCATCGAAATGGCGCGTGAAGCCGGTGCCAATAAAGTGTATTTCGCCTCGGCAGCCCCAGAAGTTCGCTTCCCGAACGTCTATGGAATCGATATGCCGACCTCCAATGAGCTGATAGCTTATGGCCGTGACGCCGATGAAATCGCGAATATTATCGGTGCAGATGGGATAATCTTCCAAAACCTGACTGACTTAGTCGAAGCAGTGCGGATGGAGAACCCTGAAATTAAGCAGTTCGATACTTCGGTATTCGATGGCCACTACATTACCAACGATGTCGACCAAAGCTATTTGGATCACCTGACGCAATTGCGTAATGATGATGCCAAGTTAGGCCGTAGCAAAGATATTGGCACTAACCTTGAATTGCACAATGTGTGTCATCCTTAAGGCATAATTGAAACAAAAGTTGCAGCAAAAAATTGCAGCGAATAATTCGATGTAAAAAAAACCAGTAGCCTAAAGCTACTGGTTTTTTTATACCCTCTTGTTACCTTGTTACTTTGTTAATTCGTGGTATTAACCACGATAACCAAACAGTTTTTTACTGATGATTTCATCTATAACAGGCTGAGGCAAGGCTTGCTGCCATTCGTCTGAGCCTTTGGCTATCTGCTTTAAGATTTCTCGTGAGAAATAGCTAAACAGATTGATGTCGCTGGATTCAATGCTGGTAATAAAGCCATTATCTAAGAGGTGACGGTATAGGTAACGCAAGTTATTGGGCACATTCACTGTGGTTAAGTCTTTCAACTCGCCGGTTTCACTGAGCTCAGGGTAGACAAAAACCCGAGTATGATCGGGAAACAGTTTACCGAACCCTTCTAAAATACCGCCTTCAAGGCCGCGGTAAAAAGTCTCATCGAAGATTTGCTTAATGTTAATCATGCCGACCACTATGCCAATCTGCAGCTTAGTGTATTGGCGGAAATAGGCCCTTAACGAAAAATAGCGGGTGTAATCCGACACCATTACATTGTAACCGAGTAAATTAAGCAGTTTGACTCTCTCTATGATGTCTGTAGATGACATATTGGCATCTTTGCCATGGCTGTCATTTAATGAGATTTCGGCGATCACTATGGTATTGTCCTTGCTGACGCCCTCAAGCTCGGCAAAGGCTTTCTCCCCTTGTTCTATCATGTCGACATTGAGCTTAGTCACAGGTTTGAATGAACCGCGAATAGTTAACACATTCTTTTTGTAGAGCATTTCAGCGGGTACCGCGACGCTACCATCGGGCTTAAACATGATGGCGCGAGTTTTCCAGCTGCGAATTAGGTGAATATTCTTAGCCCGACTGTCTATGTCTTCAAAATAGGGACCTTGGAATTCGATGCAATCAATTTCAATCCGATTGGCTTTTAAATCATCGGTTAATGAGTCGATGATTTTTTTAGGATCTTCAAAATAGTAGTAAGCGGCGTAAATAAGGTTAACGCCGAGGACCCCGAGGGCTTGTTGTTGGGCTTCAGCGTTATCGTCAAACATGCGCACATGGACCACGATATTGGACGGCTCGGCGCCGGGGTACATCTGTACTCGTACACCACACCAGGCATGGCACTCGTTATTACGATTAAAGCTCTTGGCAGCCACTGTGGCGGCGTAGGTAAAATAACGTGAAGACTTGGAGCGCACATCACCGACCCGCTCAATCACTAAATCAAGCTCTTGTTCCATCATGGCTTGGACACGGGCTTTACTGACGTAGCGGCCGTCTTGCTGCACACCGTAAATGGCATCCGAGAAGGTCATATCATAGGCTGACATGGTTTTTGCTATGGTACCCGCAGCGGCGCCTGCCACAAAAAAATTGCGCGCTACTTCTTGTCCAGCACCAATTTCAACGATAGTACCGTATTTCTTATCGTCTAAATTCAGACGTAATGCTTTTTCCTTGGTACCGCGAGTGCTCACTTGCTTATTCATGCTGTCTCCAACCTATGGCTTAAGTTACTGACCAATACCTTTGGGCTAAGCCGATATTCGTCCTGCATATCTTAGTGTAATCTTTCAAATTTTTATAGGGTTACCACAGAATAGATCTGAAGTAGTACCTCAGAATTGATGTTGTTGATGACGCTTAACAGGTATAGTCTAGCGACTATTTGTTGTCTCCTAAGGAAGTCTAATGTTCAGCCCGCGTCTTTTAAGTTTAGCCATACTCATCGCCCTTGGTGGTTGTTCACCTGATCCTATCGTAGAAACACAGCCTGTTGAAATTTCACTTTCCCAAGCCTCGCCTCAAGTGAACCTTGCTAGTGCTGAGCAACAACTTGAGGCTGCGGTAGCAAACTTTGCCAGCGATTTTATTCAATTGCAGCCAGCCATGGCGACGTCATTGAATTTATCTCAAGGGCAAGCGGGAGATTTTCAGCGCCGCCTACCGGATTATTCCTCCCAAGGGGTACAGGCCTTTAAGCTGCAAATGCAACAAGCTGCCCATGCCTTGGCCAGCATTGAAGCCCGCGGTCTTAGTGATGAGCAGCAGCGGCATAGATTGATCAATCAAGTTATCGGCCAATATTACGCGGGCCTTGCAGATTTCAACGCCGGCTATATTGACACTTGGGCAGGGCACTTACCGTATATTGTCAATCAAATAAATGGCCCCTTGATTGATATTCCTGCCATTTTAGCCGATCAACAAACCATTAATAGCCTAGTGGATGGCCAAGATTATCTGGCGCGTCTTTCTGCGCTGGCCCTCATGGTGGGGCAAGTGCAATCCAAAGTGGCCGAAGATGCTAAAGAAGGGGTGATTCTTCCTAAGGCATTATTCCCTAATACATTGAAGTATCTGGCAAACTTTGTCGCCTCTCCAGCCGCAGAGCATAGCTTAGTGACAAGCTTTGCGACTAAACTCAGTAACGTGCCTGAACTGACGCCAGAACAAGTACAGGCCTTAACAGATAAAGCCATTGCACAAGTAGAAACCAACATTTACCCAGCTTATCGCTCATTAACGGCATTTATGTTGGCGCTGGAAGCTAAGGCGCCTACCGAGGTGGGCATTTGGGCTCAGCCGAACGGAAAAGCCTTTTATCAGCATGGGATAACCTATCTTGCCGATTCAAGCCTCGGCGCCGATGCCATCCATCAACTGGGTATTGATGAGGTGACGCGTATAACCAAGGAAATGGACGCTATTTTAAGCGCCAATGGGTACACTGAAGGCAGTGTTGGTGAGCGCATGCTAGTGCTTAATCAAGAGCCTCGTTTCTTGTATGAAAATTCAGACGCGGGCCGTCAACAATTACTTAATGATTTAAGCGCTGAAATTAAGCGGGTAATGGACAAGGCGCCTTCGCTGTTTTCAAGCTTACCGCCTCAAGAAGTGGTGGTGAAACGCGTGCCCGTTGAAACCCAAGCCGGCGCAGCCGGTGGCTCTTATGTACCTCCTGCACTGGATGGTAGCAGAGCAGGGGTTTACTTTATAAACTTAATGGACATGACCTCTATTGTGAAATACGGTCTAAAAACCTTAACTTACCATGAGGCTGTGCCCGGACATCATTTTCAAATTGCGCTGAATATGCAACAAACCGACATAGGCTTGATGCGCCAGAATGCCTCTTTCAATGCTTTCATCGAGGGCTGGGCGTTATACGCCGAACAAGTGGCGTTCGAAATGGGCATGTATGAAAACGATCCTTGGGGCAACTTAGGTCGCCTACAAGCCGAAGTCTACCGCGCCGCTAGGTTAGTGGTGGACAGCGGACTGCATCATAAAAAGTGGAGCCGTGCAGAGGCGATTAGCTACTTTGCGACCGCGACAGGCTCAACAGAAGCCAATGTGGCGTCAGCCATCGACAGGTATATTGCCTGGCCGGGTCAAGCCTTAGGTTATAAGCTGGGTATGTTAAAGATTGTCGAGCTGCGCGAGCTTGCCAAAACGGCCTTAGGCGATAAGTTTGATATCAGGCAATTTCACGATTTGATTTTATTGCCAGGGGCACGCCCTATGAGCGTGGTAGAAGCCGATGTTAACAACTGGATTGCTAAGAAAAAATCATAATCACCATCTGTCCGCAGCTGGCCATTACAGCGCCTAATTTTCTGTTAAGAGAAGCGATAAAGCCCGTTGCTAATACAACGGGCTTTATCGTTCTGACGGTAATGACCGCTTGAATATGGGACAGAGAGCTTGCGCTAAGCTGCCATGATGTCATTAGAAATGAGCCAATTCTCTTGTCAAAATGGCATGTTTACGTGTCTCTCCCCAACGATAACCCCCCAGCTCGCCATTTTGTCTAAGGACTCTGTGGCAGGGAATAATTAACGCGACTGGATTAGTTCCAATTGCCGTTCCAACCGCACGGGAGGCTTTCGGCTTACCAATGAGTTGAGCTATGTCGCCGTAAGAGGCGACTTCACTCTGCTGTAATGTCAGCAAGGCCCGCCATACATTTAACTGAAAGTTGGTGCCTCGCACCCACAAAGAGAGCGGACTGGGATCCGGTTTAGAGCCAGAGAACAATGAATCAATCACTTTAGCTGTCTGGATCTTATCTTCGATAATATCCGCATTACACCAGTTTTGCTGTAAGTGGCGCAGGGGGGCCTCTGCATCATGCATATCTACAAAATCCAATTGGCATATGCCTCTTGATGTTTGTGCTAAGAACACTAAACCGTAGGGGCTAGTATGATAACCATACACTATGCTTAGTCCTTGCCCTTTTTGCTTAAATTCTGAAGGTGTAACGGCTTCAATTTGGACGAAATGGTCGTACAGTCGAGAGCCGCTACTCAAGCCAACTTCATAACTTGCATTTAAGGTCGAAAGGGGCTGCTTTCTAAGCAGATTCTTTGCTCGCTCTAGGGTAAGTGCCTGTAAATATCGTTTAGGCGTGACCCCAGCCCAGCGGCTGAACAGCCGCTGGAAATGATATTCACTTAAATGTATGTGCGCTGCAACTTCCGCCAAGGTCGGCTGGTTGCCGACGTTGTTTCGAATAAAATCAATTGCTAGCGTTATCCGCTCGTAGTCATCAGTCATAACTCACCAGTTCATTCACTATGTTTTGCAAATCGAGACGCCACCATCAACTAATAGGGCGGTTCCAGTTGTAAAACTCGCTGCATCAGAAGCGAGGTAGAGAGCCGATTGTGCTATCTCTGTGGGTGCAGCTAACCGCTTTAATGCATGAATACTTTTAACAAATTCAAGAGACTCGGGGGTACTTGCAAATTCCCGTCCCATCTGGGTATCAGTACCTCCAGGCAGTAAGGCATTAATTCTAATATTACGGGATCCATACTCTACGGCCAAAGCCTTAGTGAGTCCGACCAATCCAGCTTTACTTGCGGCATATGCTGCATTTTGTGGAAACCCGATAGTGTAACCTACGAAGGAAGAGGTGAAAATAATAGCGCCTTTTCCTCGTTTAAGCATGTGCTCTAATTGATATTTTGCTCCGAGAAATGAACTTGTGAGGTTGGTGGTTAGGGTATTATTCCACTCTTCTAAGGAAAGTTCCGTTGAATCAATTCCTAAGGCGCCATTAGTGGCTGCATTGTTAAAAGCAATATCCAAACCGCCGAATCGCTCACTGGCAAGTTCAACCAATGCTTTGGCGTAAGATTCGTCTTTCACATCTCCAGGGAGGGCAATTGCCTTCCCGCCTAATTCAGTAATTTCACTGACTAGTTGCAAAAGCTTTTCACTGCGTCGAGCGCCGACAACCACCTTAGCTCCCTCTAATGCGAATAATTTTGCCGTCTCATAGCCTATTCCGGAACTCGCACCTGTGACGATAGCCACTTTATCTTTAAGCATTGCCATACAAAGTATCCTAAAAAATCGATTCACAGCAAGTATTGCTGTGATTGCTAAATCATTATGCTGTTCAACCTTAGTCTGAAGCGAACCGAATCTTGCTGTCATTTGAGGGGGATTAGCCTCATCAAGGTAAAGTAATGCCTGAGATTTTATGTTAAAGAGGGCACTAGAAAGGTGGCGTTATTTAGATTTTTAGAGCTGAATTAAGCCTCATTAATACAGCAGAGTTACTGCTATGAGTCGCACACTCTAGGTTATGTTCTATTACTTTTTCGAAAAGTGTGAGCAACAACTAACTCTCACATAATCTTCATACCAACAGCGTTTTTCTTCTACTGCTAAGGCTTGCTGTGGCTTATAGGATCTTTCCTTAGATGAGTCGCCCAATTATCTCAGCAGAAAGTGTGAGCCATCACTAAGTTTGATACTAATCCCATATTTTTTTTGCGGCTTTTTCTTATACTGTTTGTAACTCGAATCTTATTATCGGCAAACGCTGGATTAGCGTACTGATTTGCATTATCTGCGGCAGTGATTTATTGCACACAAGATAGAGCATTTAGGTAAACCCTAATATTGGGTGCGTTTTCCTCACATAGACTAAGGTTTACTGATCTAGATCAACTCACAGTGAATTAGCCCAGTAGTAGTCTCGAGTCAGGCGCTAACTTGGCCATCAATGCGCTTAAATACAGATTCAACCACACGAAAGATGTCAAAGCTTGGAGGGTTCATGAGTCAGAACACACAATCAGAAAAGCGTACAGAGCTTAAGATTTTTATATTTTTGACTGTCTTTTTAGCACCAATCTTGGCCGTGCTGTTTGTCAGTGCACTGGGCTTTAGTATTTGGTTTAGCCAAATACTCATGGGCCCACCAGGTGCTGGCTAAATGCGGCTTAACGGCCGAGCAGCGAAGAACAATAATCAATAACAAAGAGATGCATTTTAATGAGCAATGAACTTCACGTAACCAGCCTAATTGTTCAAGTCAAACCTGAGATGATGACTCAAGTAAGGCAAGCTATTTTGGAAAACAAACGGGCGGAACTGTCAGTGAACAATGAGGTTAAGTTAGTCGTGGTGTTGGAAGGCGCAAATCAAAAATCCTTGTTGGATGATATTGCGGTCATCAATGCTATGCCCGGTGTCTTGACGGCCACCATGGTATATCACCAATGTGAAGTGCTTGAAGAGGGTGAAATATGAATATGAACAGACGCGATTTTATGAAAGCCAATGCGGTGATCGCTGCGGCAAGTGCAGCCGGCTTAGCGCTTCCCGCCGGTGCCAGTAACTTAATTACCAGCTCAGAGCAAACCAAGCTTGAGTGGAATAAAGCCCCATGCCGTTTTTGCGGTACAGGTTGCTCTGTGATGGTTGCGACTCGAGAGGGCAAAGTGGTCGCAACCCATGGTGATGCCAATAGCGAAGTCAACCGCGGCCTTAGCTGCATTAAAGGATATTTCCTCTCGAAAATCATGTATGGCCGCGATCGCTTGACTTCACCTATGCTACGCATGACAGACGGCAAGTACGATAAGCACGGTGAGTTTACCCCGGTTTCTTGGGAAAAAGCCTTCGATACTATGGCTGAGCGTTGGAAAGCCACGATCAAGGAGAAAGGCCCAACCGCGGTTGGCATGTTTGGCTCAGGCCAGTGGACGGTATGGGAGGGCTATGCTGCGGTTAAGCTGATGAAAGCAGGCTTTGGCACAAACAACATTGACCCTAATGCCCGTCACTGTATGGCATCTGCGGTAGCAGGTTTTATGCGCACCTTTGGTATTGATGAGCCTATGGGTTGCTATGATGACATGGAAGCCGCCGATGCCTTTGTGCTTTGGGGCTCTAACATGGCCGAGATGCACCCTATTCTTTGGACCCGGGTTACAGACAGACGCCTGAGTGCACCCCATGTGAAAGTGGCGGTGTTGTCGACTTTTGAGCACAGATCCTTCGATCTTGCCGACTTGCCTATGGTATTCCATCCGCAGACAGATTTAGCCATCTTAAACTTCATCGCTAACTACATCATTCAAAACAACAAGGTCAATTGGGATTTTGTTAATAAGCATGTGAATTTCCGTAAAGGCACCACAGACATTGGCTATGGTTTGCGTCCGGCGCACCCAACCCAAATGAAGTCTAAAAATGCCGCCACGGCCAACGACTCAACCCCAATCGATTTCGAGCAGTTTAAAAAGTTTGTTGCCGATTACGATGTCGAGTCAGTGAGTAAGCTCTCTGGTGTACCTGAGCATAAACTGCTTGAGCTTGCTGAGCTGTATGCGGATCCCAAAGTCAAAGTGACCTCATTTTGGACCATGGGGTTCAACCAGCATACTCGCGGTGTCTGGTGTAATAACCTGATGTATAACATTCACTTACTGGTAGGTAAAATTTCTACACCAGGCAATAGCCCGTTCTCATTGACTGGTCAGCCCTCGGCGTGCGGTACTGCCCGTGAAGTGGGTACCTTCTCTCATCGTCTGCCTGCGGACATGGTGGTGACAGATCCAAAGCACAGAAAAATTGCAGAAAACATTTGGAAGATCCCAAGTGGCATTATTCCAGAGAAACCCGGTTACCACGCGGTGGAGCAGAGCCGTCGACTTAAAGATGGCGATCTAAATTGTTACTGGGTGCAAGTGAATAACAATATGCAGGCAGGGCCTAACATCAACGAAGAAGGCCTGCCTGGGTATCGCAATCCGGCTAACTTCATCGTAGTCTCAGATGCTTATCCGACTGTGACGACACAAGCCGCTGACTTAATCTTACCTACCGCCATGTGGGTCGAAAAAGAGGGCGCCTATGGTAATGCTGAACGCCGCACTCAGTTTTGGCATCAAATGGTAAAGGCGCCAGGGGAGTCAAAATCTGATCTTTGGCAATTGATGGAGTTCTCAAAGCGCTTCACTACCGATGAAGTTTGGTCAAAAGCTGTGTTAGATGCCAACCCTAAATACAAAGGTAAGACACTGTTTGAGGTTCTGTTCAAAAACGGTCAAGTAGATAAGTTTCCGTTAGCGGATGCCGATCCTAAATACATGAACGATGAGAACGATGCTTTCGGTTTTTATGTACAAAAAGGCTTATTTGAAGAATACGCGACCTTTGGCCGTGGTCATGGTCACGATCTAGCCGATTTTGATACCTACCATAAAGAGCACGGTCTTCGCTGGCCTGTGGTGGATGGCAAGGAAACTAAATGGCGCTTCCGTGAAGGCTCAGATCCTTATGTTAAAGCGGGCACAGGTTTTGAATTCTACGGTAAGCCCGATGGCAGAGCGGTTATTTTTGCACTGCCCTATGAGCCTGCGGCAGAAGCGCCAGATGAAGAGTTCGACATGTGGTTGTCCACGGGTAGGGTGCTTGAACATTGGCATTCAGGCTCTATGACACAGCGAGTGCCCGAGCTTTATAAAGCCTTCCCTGATGCTGTGTGTTTTATGCACCCAGATGATGCCAAGAAGCGTGGCCTGCGCCGTGGGGATGAAGTCAAAGTCATGTCTCGGCGCGGTGAAATTAAGACCCGTATCGAGACTCGCGGGCGCAATAAACCCCCCGTGGGCTTAGTATTTGTTCCTTGGTTTGATGCAAGTCAGCTCATTAATAAAGTCACCTTAGATGCAACAGATCCCATTTCTAAGCAAACCGACTTTAAAAAATGTGCCGTTAAGGTAATCAAGGCCTAAGGAGAACACTGATGAATATTATCAAAATCGCGTCAATGCTAGCTGTATTAGGCCTATCGTTTGCTGTGTTAGCCACGAGCGTGCCAGAGGATCAAATCGATACCTTGCGCCTAGCCCCTATTAACGTCGAGCCAACGCCGCCTGCGATGCAAAAAGTGCTCAACACGGATTTAAAGCAGGTGCGTAACTATCCTATGCAGCCGCCGTTGATCCCCCATAAGATCGACGGTTACCAGCTGGATCTCAAGGTGAATAAGTGTATGCAGTGCCATGCTCGTACTAGCACAGGGCATTCACAGGCGCCTATGGTGAGCGTGACTCACTACATGGACAGGGACAATAACTTCTTAGCGGACCTTTCACCAAGACGTTACAATTGCACTCAATGCCACGTGACACAACTGGATGCTAAGCTATTGGTTGAAAATGACTTTGTCGATATCGATAAGTTGATCAAAGCCGATGCGGCCACTAAAAAGTAGGAGTCACTATGTTAGATAAACTGAAACAAATCTGGAAGATAGTGAATCGTCCCAGTGTGCATTACAGTTTAGGCTTCTTGACCTTAGGGGGCTTCTTAGCGGGGATCATCTTTTGGGGGGGGTTTAACACCGCCCTTGAAGTCACCAATACCGAGAAGTTCTGCATTGGTTGTCATGAGATGGAAAACAATGTCTATCAGGAGCTACAAACCACCATCCACTTTACTAACCGAAGTGGGGTGCGCGCAACCTGTCCTGATTGTCATGTGCCCCATAACTGGACTGATAAAATTGCCCGTAAAATGCAGGCCTCCAAAGAAGTCTGGGGTAAGATTTTTGGGACTATCAGTACTCGTGAAAAATTTGAGGCCAAACGTCGCCACCTTGCTGAAAATGAATGGGTACGTTTAAAGGCTAATGATTCCTTGGAATGTCGAAATTGTCATAATTTCGATTACATGGATTTCACCCGTCAGTCGACCCGTGCAGCTCAGATGCACTCAACCTCTTTGGCAAGCGGCGAGAAAACCTGTATCGATTGCCACAAAGGCATAGCCCATCAACTGCCAGATATGCATGGGGTAGAAGGCTTCTAGACGAAAGTTAGGGAGCAGGTTAATTGAAAAAGGTCAGCACTGCGCTGACCTTTTTTATTGCTTAAATTCAGTAGAACATGCAACCAATTACAAGGCCTTAGGATTCAGCGCAGCCTTGAGGTTTGGGGAGAATTTAATACGGGGTACATTTTGACCTTCAACCTCTATGCTTGCACCTGTTTGGGGATGGCGGGCAATTTGTGGTAAACGGTAACTGAGTTCGAAGGTACCAAATTGTGGCAGAAAAACTTTCTCACCTTCGATCAGAGCCTGTTTTATGGAGGCTAACACTTGTTCTAATTCCATTTTAGTCTGACGTTGGGACTGTTGAAGTTGGCGGGACATGGAGGCGATTAACTGCTGTTTGTTCATGTGTTTACTGACCTTGAATGCTTGAACAAAAAAGTAGGCCTGCTTATAACAAGTTTTATGGGCTATTGAAAGCAAGCAAGTCCCTGGTGGCGATTGTTTGTTCCACTTGTATTGATTTTCATCAGTTTCACTTCACTTGCACGCCAAATCGGTCATCGCACAAGATCCATTACCCCTGAATAATTAATCCCTGACACGGGCTCACTGGGAGTAAATGTTTGCCATACTTGAGGCAAGGTTCCTTATCGGAGGGATTTATGAGAAATCTTGTTGCATTCATGCTCGCCTTGAGCTGTTGTTCGACCTTAGTGCTCACGACTGAAGTGAGTGCTGATGAAGTGAGCCCTTTAGAGGTAAACGTTTCAGAGGTGCTCGCCAACGACAGGTTAATAGACGTTACAGATGATACAGCTCAAGCCTTGAGTCCGGCCCAGACGCCTGACAGTGACTTATTGGATCATTTACGCCTGATTGCCCTTGCCGAGCCTAGTGCTCAACGTCATCAATGGCTTCATATTTTGCATCAGGGGAGCGCGGCTCAGCGGCTCGAATCTAGTGATAACATTTATCAGGATATTGTCAATTTTTGGCAGCAGCGCCAAGTACCTATGAGGGGCGGGGTTGAACCGCTGGCAAGGGATGAGTTTAATCCGCTATCTGACAGGCAAAAAAGCTTGGCTATAGAGCCTAAATCCAACATGTATCTGGCGGTCATGAATCATGTGCGGCGTATGCTGTGGTTGGATGAAAATGCCGACTGGCCAGTGATAGACCCACAAGGTTTACTGCGCAGGAATGATGGTCATGCCAGCATTCCTGCTATAGCGGCCAGATTAAGCTTATTGGGCGACTTTCATGGTGCACATCAAGGATATGTACTTACTCCTGCCTTAGAGAGCGGACTTAAGGCATTTCAGCGCCGTCATGGTCTAAAAGATGATGGTGTTATTGGGCCAAAGACCTTGTCTTGGCTAAATCAGCTGCCCATAGAAAGGGCCAGGCTGTTGGCGGTCAATTTTGTCGAACAAAGTCGTTATCAGGCGCAGCTCGATGACAGCTATCTGTTAGTGAATATCCCCGCTTTTGAAATGGTACTGGTGGATAAAGGTCAAATTGTGCTGCACTCACGGGTGATAGTGGGAAAAAGCTATCGTCAAACCCCGATAATGTCTGGGGCGATTTCTAATCTGGTGATAAATCCAACTTGGACAGTACCCCGTAGGTTGTTGCGCCAAGATGTGCTGCCCCATGTCAGAAAAGACGGTCGTTATTTAGCGGAAAAACAGTTCGATGTATTTAATTATCAAGGCCAAAAACAACTGCTCACTGCTGAGGAATGGCAATCCTTGGCTTACACCCGCTTTCCTTACAAGTTAGTTCAGCGCCCTGGTGAGCATAATTCCTTAGGGCGTTATAAATTTCATTTTAATAACGATAAAAATATCTATCTGCACGACACCCCTACGCCTGAGTTGTTTGCCAACGCGGAGCGGGCGCTGTCTTCAGGTTGTATTCGTATCGAAAAAGTTGCAGAGCTGGCTAACTGGTTTGCGGTCCACAGAGTTAATGACAAGCGGACCTGGCGCAGATTACAGAGCAGTAAACACAAAACTCAATGGTTTTCTTTAACTCATAGTTTGCCGGTTCATCTGGTCTATTGGACCGCTTGGGTGGATGAGCATCATCTAGCGCAATATCGTAGCGATATTTATCATAGAGGCGTACAAGTGCCAATCGATCTGGTAAAAAATTGATCGATGGCATTTATTCATAAAGTCGCTAAGTGATTGAGCTAATTAGAAGTCAACAAAATTGTCTATTTTATATTCAAACAATTAGCCTGCTTGACTTGCAATTATCAGTCTTTCGGTTTAATTTGCTCACCAGTTGTGTGAAAAACAAACAAATGATTGGTGGTTGAAAATGACATTAGCATGCCCGACTCGTCGGCAGATTTTACTTGGCCTAAGCGGTGTTGCCGTGGCCAGCTTATTACCTAACAAGGCACATGCCAGTCGCAGTAGTAAAGGGGTGAAAGAGCTGAGTTTCTATAATCGCCACACAGGCGAGCGCGGACAGGGTGACTTTTGGGTTGATGGTCAGTACCAAAAGGATGCCTTAAAAGCGTTCGAGCATGTGCTTAGAGATCACAGACAAAACCTTGCAGCCCCTATGGATAAGCGTCTATACGACTACCTGTTTAAGTTACAACAGTTGGTGGAATATCAAGATGAGATCCATGTTATTTCGGCTTATCGTTCACCTAAAACAAATCAGATGTTAGCGTCGCGAAGCAATGGCGTTGCCAAGAAAAGCTATCATATGAAAGGCATGGCGATGGACATTGCTATGCCTGGGGTAAAGCTAGCCCACCTTAAGGACGCGGCAAAATCCTTGAAGCTTGGCGGGGTGGGGTTTTATCCTAGTTCAGGTTTTATTCATGTGGATTGTGGCCCAGTGCGTTCTTGGTAGCAGCAACACGCTTAGGCCACTGAGTTTGTCTTCTTGTAAATAAGACATTATGGTAAAGCCTACTTGTTGATTACTTGTGTGTATGTTAGTATCCGCGCGTTTATTTGCACTCTCGTGTTTCAAGTGACGATTAAGATGGACACTTGGGGCTGAAAACCTTGAAATTTGTGGTTATCATAACGAGAATGCCAGGTAGAAATTAGACGCTATGAAGGACACGACATTAGATCTTCATCAGCCCGAGTCTAGTTTTTACTAATGAAATCAACATTGGTCGAGAATGTTGATCCTTTAATATATTATTTATTTTTAAGTGAGAAACTCATGTCTTACACTATCCAAGCACAAATTCGTACTGAAATCGGGAAAGGTTCGAGCCGCCGCCTACGTCATGCGAACAAAGTTCCAGCTGTTATCTATGGCCCAGGTAAAGAGCCAATGGTTATCGTTTTTGACCAAAAAGATATCATCAATATTCAAGCTAATGCTGATTTTTACACTTCTGACGTTACCCTAGTTGTTGACGGTAAAGATGTAAAGGTTCGTGCTAAAGCCATGCAACGTCATGCTTTCAAGCCACTGATCGAACACGCAGATTTCATGTTTGTTTAATTAGTAAATTGAATGAAAAAGCGCCCTAGGGCGCTTTTTTTGTTTTAAGGGCTTAAAGCCTGAGTTTACTATCCTTGGTATGACGCCCTTCAAATGGCAAGGATGATGCTTAATCCCGTACTACTGCGAAGTGCCACACTCATGGCTTACTCTATGTCGAAACTGTAGTAGAGATCCAGCGACTGGCTTAAGGTGCCTGATACGGTTTCTAGATAGAGCTGAGACAATAAGTAATACCTGACCGTCATTTCATAACCGGGATTAAAGACGCCCATGCCGTATTTCACCATCAAATCTTCGCCAATATAGCCACTGAGGGCGACTCGGCCTTCGTCATTGGCATCGAGTTGTACATTGCTAAAGCCAAATTTCTCAATTAATCCTGAGGCAGTACTGCCTAAGCTATTGATGGCACCGCCATCGAATTGTGAACCTAAACTGAGGGCTGCACTCATCATTAAGGCATTGTTCTGCTGATTGTTACTGTTAGTAAAACCTGTGCCTTTGAGAATGTACGACAGTATTTCTGCTTGCTCCTTGGCGGGAGTTGAAAATAAGGTGACCACTGGCCTTAGTGGGGTGCCAGTGATCCTCACACCTGCGGTGAGATCTTCATCTTTAATTTGTCGCACCGCTTGAATATTAAGGTTAGGATTTTCAGCCGAGCCGACAAATTGCACTTCACCTGTACTTATTTTTAAGCTCTGGCCCATAAAACGATAGCTGCCCTGGCGGATCTTGATATCGCCATAGAGCAGTGGTGGTTTGAAGGCTTTTTGTTTCAATACTAGCTTACCACCTAGCTTACCGGTTAAACCTAAGCCATCGATCAATACCCCTTTGCCGACACTGATATTCAGATCGGCAATGATGGCATAAGGACTGGTTTTAATTTCTTGGGCCGAAATGGAGTCATTAAACACCACATCCGTGGAGACAGGAACGCCGCCATCCGCCAGTGGGACTATCTTTATCTGTCCCGACGGTACATTGATATCACCCGTGACAGACAATTTCTGGCGATTAAAGTTGAGGTTTATTGCCGGTGACACATCTAAAATGGCCAGCGGTGGCTGAATAAAGGCTAAGGAGTCACCTGCAATGGCGAGTTCTCCGCTAAATTGACCTTGAGGCCAACTCAGTGTGCCTAGCACCTTGCCTTCGCCTTTACCCATAAACCAGTGGCCAGATAAGTTGCCTTGTTGACCGGATAAGGCCAAGTCTAGGTAAATTTTGTCCATTAGCGTCGGGTTACTGGCTAGGGCAACAGCGCCATCGACGAGGCGAATATTGCCAGAAATATCTGGCTCGGCTAAGGTGCCAGCGAGTAAGAGCTTAGTGGAAATAACACCTTCAAGGGTGGCAAGCTGGGGGAAAAACTCCCCAAAAGGTTGCAGGTTTAAATGATTGACGTCTATCTCGCCGCTCAAGCTTCTCTGCTCATCATTAGCGATACTGAACTGGCTTTGAAATTGGGCTATGCCTTCAGAGTTAATGCCAATTTGGCCTGAAAGTGCCTTTTCATCCAGCTGAGCCGCGAGATTAAATGTTTGATAATCAAGGCTAATGAGGTTATTTTTGGCACGAATTAAGGTGATATTGCCTGGCAGTAATGCAAAATCGAGTTTAGCCGTTGGCCGAGTGCCTTCACGCCAATGCACTTGAGCTGCCAGTGTTGCCTCGCCATCCCAACGCATCTTTTTGGATAGCACAGGTGCCAGTAACTGACCCGGATTGCCACTGAAGGCCAAATTAAGCTGGCCTTGCTTACCGATATTGATAGGGTCAACCAGGCAAAGTCGGCTTTGTGGGTGCTGTAAACAAAAGGGACTGATGCTGCCTTTACCTTGTTGCCATTCTAGTTTAGCGGGATTATTGAGTTGCCATTGGCCAACTTTGGTGGTGATGCTAAGGCGCGCGAGTTCGGCGCTGAAGGCGTCTGTTAACTGTTGATATTGACTGTTTAATTCGCCTTTAATAGCAAGTTCGCCTTCGGAGCTTATTGTCAGGCTTTGCTGGCTAATATCCCCTTGGGCTAACAGGCTCACGTTGGTTACTTGATGTTTTTTCCAGTTCAGTAAATTGTTTGTGAGTTTCAAGGTAAATTGATGAGCCTCTTTAGGGGAATAACTGCCTAAAAGCTGCACATAATCAAGGCTTGCGCCCTTGGCACTAAACTGACTTAATTCAGTTTGCATCGTCAGTAATGGGGTCGCTTGTGGGCCGCCGATATTGGCTGTGGCTGTTATGCTGCCTCTGGCGTAGCTTAGCCATTGGCTGATATCGGGCACATCGAGCTTAGCCTTCACATCCCATTGATCCTTCACTTCACCGTGGACACTTAGGCTTGCACCTAGGGCCTGAGCTTCTAGCGCGTTCGCTTGGAGGTTAAACTGACTATCGGCACTAATATCACCCGTAATATAAAGTGGGTAGCCATTCACATTGCCACTTAAGTTGGCTTGGGTCACAGACACTTGCCATGCTTTGGCTGACATTTCCCCTTGGGTGGTTAAGCTGCCATTTATCATGCTGGTGGTGAGGTTAACGGTTTGGCTAAGTTCAGGGCTTAATAGCTCATTTGGGATCAAGGGCAAGAGTTGCTGTAATTGCAACCCTTGAGTGCCGAGAAGCGCGTGCCATTGTAAATTGTCTTGTAGGCCAATGTGATAATTGACCTCAGCGCTGACATTTAATTGCCCAGCGTTGGATGACATTGTCAGTTGCTGAACTGTGAGCATTTGGTTTTGATGCTTAAGCTGAGTATCAAACTTCATGGTCACGCTTTCAGGGGGGGTATAGCTTAGGTGTTTCTCTGAGCTTGGTAAAGCCGCTGAGTTTGGGATAGTGACAGTACTTTTTGTGTCGTTAATCTTATCATTCACTTTGTCTTTAAGCTTAGCTGTGATGTCACCAAGCAGGCTTAGCTGCTGGCTATGAATGTTGCCAGAGGACATTAGCGCCTCAATATTCCCGTGGTATTGGGGGGCTGATAATGGCCACTGCAGCTTACTGTCTGTCAGGCTGAGTTGGTAGTCTAACGTGTCTGAGGTGAGGGCTATATCGGCTTGCAGATTAAACTCGCTTTGACCTCGACCTTGAGCCTGCAGTTTGAGGTTACTTAAATCTTGGCTAAACCCTAAATTGATTTTTTGATCAGCAAGCCCTGGGAACTCGCTAAGACGGGGTATATTGAGAGCTAGGTTGAACTCCAGCGGATAGTTAGCGCTAAACGCCAGCTGACCTGTTAATACCGCGCTAGCCTCAGCATAGCTGAGTTGCAGGTCACTGACTCTGAGTAGCGAGTCCTTCATGCTGGCTTTAAGTTCAATATGAGAGAAACTGTCTTGGCGCTCGCCTAAGGTTAACAAGCTTTGAGTTGCGATAAAACGCTTTACCCGGATAGGGAACGGCAAGGTGATTTGTGGTAAGTCGGTTAAGGCAAACTGGCTTAAATCTTCTAAACCTTCAATGCTTGGACTTGGTGTATTGGCAGTGGTTTGAGGAATAGACACATCCAGCCCCTGACTTTCTAGGAGGCGAACGGTTAATCCTGAAGAGTTCCAAATGGCGGTGCCACTGACTTCATCGGCCTTAAAGTCCATATCATTGATCTTGACTTCAATTTTCTTAAGGCTAGTGTGACTTAACAATATGGCCATGGGCATCTCAAAGGCAGCATAGACAGTGTCTAGCAGTGTTTGCTGCTCTGGCTCTTGGTGCTCATCATAGCTGTCAACCACAGCCGCGGATGGATCTTGGGCTGAGTCTTGGTAGCTGACACTCACAGCTTGAGCGCTAAGATTTTGGATGCACACTTGCCAATTAAGCAAGCAACTAGGTTGCCAGCCAAAGGTGATGCCTCTGGCTTCAATACTCAGCTCATAGAGTCGATAACTGGCGTGAGACAGGCTAATTTCACGGTTTAATGTGCCTGACAGGTATTCAAGCTCAAGATCCGCCACTAAGTTATTGGCTAAAATAATCGCCCCATGGCTGCCCATGGGCGTGCCGAGCATTAGGGCCAAAAGCATAAGCAGTGCCAAGGGTAAATATAGGCTTAATCTTAGGCTGTGTTTGAGCCATTTCAGCAGCCTAGCGAATGCTTTGTGTAACTTAGGCTTACTCGATGCGGCAAGGTTTTTGTTGTCCGAGGCATGAGTGTCAATTAAGGCGCAGGTTTCTTCTGGCAGATTGGGGCTCTCATGGCTCATAGCTCAGTTCCCATGGTGAGATGAATACGCCATGAGCGAGCGACAGTGTCGGTTTCTTTTAAGCCGACGCCTAAATCGAGCTTGATAGGGCCGATAGGTGAAATCCAGTGCACACCACTACCCACAGCCAGCACGGGATCAAATTGCTTGGTATCGAAGGCATTGCCACCATCGATAAAGCTTGCCAGTCGCCATGTGGGAGTCAGGTAGTATTGATATTCAACACTTGCTACCGCGAGGTAGCGTCCGCCAACCACTTGGCGGGAGGTTCCGCCTTCTGCATTGGTGTATTCGATATGTGGGCCCAGTTCTTGGTAGCCATAACCGCGAATACTCTGATCGCCACCGGCAAAATACCGCAATGATGGCGGTATGTTGGCCATGTCTTCAGTGTCGGCAAGGTTGGCGGCTAAATCGAGTCTGGCAACGAACCTGTGGTTATCAAATAGGGTATCTATCCACTTGAAACGGCTCTGCAGGCGGGTGAGACTTAAGCTGGAACCTAAGCTCCCATCGGCATGCTCTATGTGGTAAATCTGCCTAAATCCTGATTTAGGGTCTAAGCTATTGTCACCCCGTAGACTGCGGCTAAACCCCATCCCAAGTAAGTAGATTTTTGGGTTGAAGTCCTGATTTAATTGATTATATTCTTCATGAACCGCTTCGAGTGAATAACTCCACAACCACTGATTATCAAGCTTTTGCTGCCTAACTAAGCCAAACAATTGCTTGCTTGACTCAAGCTGGCCTGTGTTAGCAAAGGTTTTCTCTGTGGGTAGGTAGTCCTGAGTGACACCGTATTTATCCCGTAGTAATCCTAGCCTGATATTGAGTTTATCGTTCAACACATGGGTTAATGGGATGGAATAGGTGGTTAAGAACTTAGGTCTGTCAGGAGACCACTCCAAACTGGTTTCTTGACTGTGACCCAAGTGATTAATTTGCGGTGTGCGCCAGGTGAATCTCACTCTAGGCTCGACGCTTTTTTCACTGGTGTTGCCTATGTCTGCACCCACACCGACCTCAAAAGAGTGGCTGTTTCTGTCTGTGAGTTCGACCTTGATGGGCACTAAGTTGTCATGAATTTTATCAATTTGTGGCAGCACTTTAATGCTACTGAAATAACCTGAGTCCAGCAGGTTTCTGTGTAGGGCAGACAGTTGCGAACTGGCGTAGGGCATGTCGGCGTCGAAGGGGACGAGTGTTTGTAGTAAATCATCATCTAGGCTGTGGCCGCTAAAGGTCACTTCATCGAATTGATAACGCTTACCTGAATCAAAATGCAGGCTGATTCTAGCACTATTGAGATCACGATTGACTTGAATTTCAGCCAGGGTGTACTCGGCATCGAAATAGCCACGGGTGAGAGCCAAGGTAGTGAGTTGAGATTTAATCTCCAAATAACGGCCATGATTGAGTGTGTCTCCGGGCAGTAATGTGATGCTATCGAGCCACAAATTAAAGGCATCATCGCTGCGCATCTCACCACTGAATTGGATATCAACCCATTGCACTAAGGTAGGTTCACCTGGAGTAACAGCTATTTGCAGTTGCCAAGGTTCAGAGTCTGATTCGATAACCGTCAGCTCCACACTACTATGGTAGCGGCCTAAGGATTCGAGGGCGGCGGTGATGTTATCTTCTGCGGTAAAAAGGTAGGCTCGGCGCTGCACATCGGATTCAGGATCGGCGCCAAGATGAGCGCGGATATTACGGGCTAACTTGCCCTTGACTCCAGTCACCTTAATGCTCAACCAAGTGTTGTCACCAAAGGCTGGAAAAGACACCAAAGGGGCCAGTATTAGCCAAAAACACAGCAACAATAAACGAGGGGACATTAACAATCGGGGCGCTTTATCAAGGATAATCTGACCCTATTGTCGCTACAATCTCTACAAGAGGCAAGGTGTTAGGTGGAATATTCCTGTGCCATGGTTATGCTAAATAACGCAGTGGCTTCAGTAATGATCATTCATCGGCTTTATGGATGAGCACAATCTGTTTATTCATGCCCCATTTTGGCTGAACTTGTCTAAACTTAACAATGAAGGCATTGAAGGAGCTGCTGGAGTTTGTGGCCCTAATATGTCAATCAATTAGGGGGAGTTTATGGATTCAATTAAAATAATGCACCATATGGACAGGCAACCTGTGTTACTTAAGGGCGATATGCCCTTGACCAATGCCGTTGAACACTTGTTAGCCCACAATAAAGCCGGCGCGGCAGTAGTGGATAATCAAGGCCAGTTGGTGGGTTTTTTATCTCAGCAAGATTGTCTCGCTGTGATGCTCAAAAGCAGTTACCACTGTGACATGACCTCAGTGGTTTCAGATTGCATGAAAACACAGGTGCTGTTTGTTAGCCCAGATGACAGCATATTGCAGCTCGCTGAGCAGATGCTAGGCCCAAAGCCTAAGATTTACCCTGTGGTCAGCGATGGCAAAGTGATAGGCACCATTAATCGCACTAATGTCCTTTGCGCCATGAATACTTATATGCAGCAATGTTATTTAACCCCAGCTTGACCTTAGCCCTAGTCACTCAACCGAGGCTAAACTAATATCAATATTGTCCGTTCCTTGCTAGGATCGCTTCTTTTGATTCTGGCAAGGTAAGTAGATTTGGCTTCGGATACCCACCCCCTCTCAAATGCGTTTCTTAGTCTGTGTTTTCAAACGGATGCCGCGAAAATTCGCCGCCGTTTATTCAGGCTTAAAAAAGAGCCCGAGTCCGAGAAGAAATCTGCTGTATTAGCTCAGCTTGAAGTCGCAGCCCGCGAATCCTTCAATAAGGTGAAGCTTAGGGACAATAAGCGCCCAAAAATTAGCTACCCAGCTGAACTTCCCGTGTCGCAAAAACGCGATGAAATCGCCAAAGCCATCGCCAATAATCAAGTGGTGATAGTGGCGGGGGAGACAGGCTCAGGTAAAACCACCCAGTTACCTAAAATATGCCTCGAACTTGGCCTTGGGACTCGTGGGTTAATTGGCCATACCCAGCCTAGACGTTTGGCGGCCCGCAGCGTCGCGAGTCGCATTGCCGATGAGCTTAATTGCCCCTTGGGTGAAGCGGTGGGCTTTAAGGTGCGTTTTGCCGATGCCATTAGCCCAGATTCCTACATTAAATTAATGACCGACGGTATTTTACTGGCGGAATTAACCTCGGATAAATTCTTAAATCAATACGATGCCATCATCATAGATGAGGCCCATGAACGCAGCCTCAATATCGATTTTATTTTAGGTTATTTAAAGCAAGTATTAAAAAAACGTCCTGATCTTAAAGTGATTATCACCTCGGCGACCATAGACGTTGAGCGCTTCTCCCAGCATTTTAATGGTGCACCCATCATAGAAGTCTCTGGAAGAACTTATCCGGTTGAAACCCGCTATCGCCCCTTAGTGCGTGATGAAGCGTCAGACTTGGACTTCAGTGACGGTATTTTTGCTGCTGTGGATGAGTTAATCCAAGAAGGCCCTGGGGATATTCTTATCTTCTTAAATGGCGAGCGCGACATTCGTGATACCGCCGATATGCTCAGAAAACGTCAGTACCGCGACACTGAAATTCTGCCCTTGTATGCCCGCCTTTCCTACGGTGAGCAATCAAAAGTCTTTAAAAGCCATATTGGCAGGCGCATAGTGTTGGCCACCAACGTGGCTGAAACCTCGTTAACTGTGCCCGGCATTCGCTATGTCATCGATCCGGGTACGGCGCGTATTAGCCGCTATAGCTACCGCACTAAGGTGCAGCGTCTTCCCATAGAGCCCATTTCACAAGCCAGCGCCAATCAGCGTCAGGGCCGTTGTGGCCGTGTGGCGGCGGGTATTTGTATTCGCCTCTATGATGAGCAAGACTTCCTATCGCGCCCAGCTTTTACCGACCCGGAAATCCTGCGCACTAACTTGGCGTCGGTTATTTTACAAATGCTCGCCATAGGCCTTGGTGACATTGGCGGCTTTCCCTTTATTCAGCCGCCAGAGCAAAAACACATACGTGATGGTTTCTTGCTGCTTGAAGAGCTGCAAGCCGTGCATCAACATAAAGGCGACTTAGTCCTCACGCCACTTGGCCGCAATCTGGCCAGTATTCCGGTGGATCCCCGTCTTGGGCGTATGGTCATTGAAGCCAATCAGCTGGGCTGCTTAAATGAAGTGATAGTGATTGCCGCTGGCCTTTCTATTCAAGATCCAAGAGAGCGCCCAGCGGAGAAAAAACAAGCCAGTGATGAATCTCATCGCCGTTTTGCCGATAAAGACTCAGATTTTGTCAGCTGGATAAATCTGTGGACCTATCTTAAAACTCAAAAGAATTCACTTTCTGCGAGCCAATTTAGAAAACAGTGTCGTGATGAATACTTAGCCTACTTAAGGGTTAGAGAGTGGCAGGATTTATTTTCTCAAATCAAACAAGCGGTCCACGACCTAAAATGGCGCTTAAATGAGGCGCCTGCCAATTATGAACAGGTGCATAAAGCGGTACTTTCAGGGCTTTTAAGCCAAATTGGCTTCAAAGATGCCAATAATGAATACTTAGGGGCGCGAAATCGTAAGTTTTTCGTGTTCCCAGGTTCGCCATTGGCTAAAAAAGGACCAAAGTGGATCATGGCGGCTGAGCTTACTGAAACCTCACGCTTATTTGCCCGCTGCTGCGCCAAAATTCAGCCAGAATGGCTCGAATCCCTCGCGGGGCATTTAATTAAGAAGAGTCATGTCGAGCCGCATTTTGAAGCTAAGCCTGCCAGCGTTATCGCTTTTGAAAACCAAGTGCTTTATGGGCTCAATATCGTTAGCCGCCGCAAGGTGCAATACGGGCCAATTGATCCTGTTGAAGCCCGCGAAATATTTATTCGCAGCGCCTTAGCCGAAGGTCAATTACAGACTCAAGAAGCCTTTTTTGTTAATAACCAAGCCTTGGTTGAAGACATAGGTAATTTGGAGCATAAATCACGGCGACGAGACATCTTAGTGGATGAACAAGTGCTGGTGGATTTTTATGAACCAAGGATCCCTGAGGGCATTTACAATGGTCAGCTATTCTTTGGCTGGTGGAAAAAAGCCAAGCGTGACACCCCGCAATTATTAGACTTTAACCCTGAACTGTTAATGCAGCGCAGCGGCGCCCATATTTCTGCGCTGGATTTTCCCGATGTGTGGCATAAAGGCAATTTAGCCCTAGCCCTGAGCTACCATTTTGAGCCTGGCGCCGATGACGATGGTGTCTCTGTGCATGTGCCGGTGGCGCTACTTAACCAAGTGGATGACACCGATTTTGATTGGTTAGTGCCAGGGCTTAGGGAAGAGAAATTTATCGCCCTTATCAAGTCATTGCCTAAGACATTAAGGCGTAACTTTGTTCCAGCGCCGGATTATGCCCGCGCCTGTGCTCAGGCGATGGAGCCTTTCAGTGGCCCCGCGCTTGAGGTGATGTGTAAACAATTACTGCGCATGAGCGGCACTCGGGTCACGCCAGATGATTTTGATTTAACCCAGTTAACCGCCCATTTGTCGATAAACTTCAAAATTGAAGACGATAAAGGCACGCTTATCGAGCAGGGGCGAGTGCTGGATGACTTAAAAGATAAATTACAAGGTGTGGTCGCCAAGGCTATTCGCCAAGTGGCTAAAGTCGGAATTGAACAAGAAGCCCTGCTGAGCTGGAGTTTTGGTGACTTGCCTAGTCAATATCAACAGCGTAAAGGTAACTATGAAGTCAAAGCCTACCCTGCGCTAATCGACAACCAAGCGGATGTGTCCATCAAGTTATTCGATGATGAGCATGAAGCCAAGCGGCATCACAGAGTGGGCTTAAGGCGTTTGCTGCTGTTAAATATTCCTTCACCTGTGAAGCACTTACAGCAAAAATTGCCCAATAAAGCCAAACTTGCGATGTACTTTAATCCCTTTGGCCAAGTGCAAATATTGATTGATGACATCATAGCCGCCGCGGTGCAGCAACTCTTGGATGAGAAAAAACTGGATGTACGCAATGAAGCCCAGTTTGAGCAGGCTAAAGAGTGGGTTCGCCAAGAACTTAACCCCAGCGCCGAGCAAATCTCCCTTAAGGTTGAACAAATTTTAACCTTGTATCAGAACATCAAAAAACGCATGAAAGGCAAGATAAGCTTAGATATCGCGTTTGCCATGAGCGACATTCAAACTCAGCTCGATAAATTAGTGTTTAAAGGCTTTGTGGAAGACTGTGGCTGGCAGCGTTTGGGGGATATTATTCGCTACCTTAAAGCCATTGAGAATCGCTTGGATAAGCTGCCCGTGGATCCCAGCCGTGATCGCTTGCATATGCACAGTGTGGCCAAGGTGCAAGAGGCGCTTAATGCTCAGCTCAATAAGTTACCTAAGTCACAACCTGTGCCAGACAGTTTGGTTGAGGCGCGCTGGATGGTGGAGGAGTATCGGGTGTCCTGCTTTGCTCAAGTATTAGGAACTGCTTATCCTATCTCAGAAAAGCGGGTATTACAGCATATAACCGCTATTTAGTGAGGTTGCAACCATTGTTATTCCTGAAAAAGTTAGGTGTTAATGAATACTAATAGAAAGATAGTCGTGTATTTGCGTGAGCGTATTCCAACGTTTGAATGTGTGCCTGGATGCCATGATTGTTGCGGCCCGGTAACGACGTCGGCTGAAGAAATGTCGCACCTACCCGTTAAAACTGATGCTGAGCATGATGCCGCTTTAGAGGAGTGGAACTGCGTACATTTGGGCCCTCATGGCTGCACTGTGTATGAGGAGCGCCCCCTAATCTGCCGCGTTTTTGGTACCACGTCCAATATGCTATGCCCAAATTCTTGTCGACCCAAAGAAATGATTGATTCAAAGGTTGAGCGCCAGATCCATCACTACATCGCCAACACAAGGCAAGTGTTAGTCTGATAGTACTCTTAGCTCAATGAAAAAGTCAGAGAGAACAGCGCATTGCTGCTTGAGCTCGTTGGGCATGAAAGATAAGTCCTAATTTGACTCACCATATCAAATAAAAACGCCAGCAATTACGCTGGCGTTTTTTTAAGTTCAAATACGGCTGCTGTAATTTAAGCTTGCTCGATGTCTCGTGGGATAGCGATGCCGTGGAACAAGGTAAATAGCACAGGCACTATGACCAAGGTCAGCACTGTCGCAAAGCCTAGACCAAACATGATGGCAATGGCCATTGAGCCGAAGAAGGCATCGAACATTAACGGGATCATACCCAAAATGGTGGTCAAGGCCGCCATACTTACGGGGCGTACTCGGCTTATGGCACTGTCGAGTACAGCAAGGTAGGGCGCTTTTCCTAAGTCCAACTCGAGATTGATTTGATCCAGCAAGACAATGCCATTTTTAAGCACCATGCCGCTTAAGCTTAAAATCCCAAGTAGTGCAGTGAAACTCAATGGCATATTGGTCAAGAGTAAGCCAAAGACCACACCTATGATGGATAAGGGCACAGTACACCAGATAACCAAGGGCTTTTTCACCGAGTTAAACAAGAACACGGTAATGATGAACATAAACAGATAACCCATGGGCAAGGATCCAAACAGCGCCGCCTGTGCATCGGTTGATGTTTCGTGTTCGCCGCCCCAATGCAAGCTGTAGCCATCTGGCAGTGAAATCGCTTCAACCTGGGGTTGTAGTCGATTAAAAAGCGTAGCTGCGGTTTCATCACCTAGAATGTTGTGATCTGCCATTATGGTCAGTGTGCGTTTGCGGTCACGGCGCTGAATGATGGGATCTATCCACTCAAGCTCAACACCGTCGACAATTTGCTGTAGCGGCACATAACTTTGCAGGCTAGGGCTCCAAATCGACAGCTTTTGTATGCTGCTTAAATCAACCCTTTCCTCTTCTGGCAAGCGCACCACGATAGGTAACATCTGGGTGCCGTCACGGAAGTAGCCTATGGCGCGACCACCAAATGAAGACTTTAATGTATTGGCTAAGTCTTGCTTTGAGATCCCAAGGCGTCTTGCCTGTGATTCATTAAATTTTGGTACCAGTTGCTTGGTTTTCTCACGCCAATTATTACGCACATTTCGAGCGCCAGCATCGGCGCGGAAAATATCTTCGATTTGCGCAGCGTAATGACGCAGCACCTTAGGATCGGCGCCGGTTAATCTGGCTTCAATCTTTGAGGCCGCCGACGGACCGATTTCCATAAAGCGATACTGGAACATGGCCTCGGGGAACTGCTGGGGCAAGTTTTGATCCAGCTGGTTTAATAGCAACATCATTTTTTCCCGAGAGGCAACTCGAATTTGCATCTGGGCAAAGGCGGCGTAGCTGTGCTCTGGCGCGTAGGTCAAGGTAAAACGTTGCATGCCTTGGCCTGTGGTGGAGCTGATAAATTCGATGTCGTAATTTGTTTGAATAACACGTTCGACTTGCTTCACTTTTTTGTAAGTTTCACGAATATCAGTGCCTTCCGGTAGCCACATATCTACATAAAACATAGGGGTGTTCGACGGCGGAAAGAAGGCATTTTTTACCTTAGTCAAACCATAGAAAGAGGCGATTAGGAGCACGAACATGGCCAGTACTGTGACGGCCCTATGATGCAGGCTGAAATTAAGAATTTTCTTGAATACAGTAAAAATCATCCCCTTGTAGGGGTCGTCTAAATTTGCCGCATCCTCAGGCTTAGATTCATCCAGTAACAAGTGAGCCAGGAAAGGAGTTAAGGTAATGGCCGTTATCCAAGATAAAAATAACGAGAAGCACAACACCCAGAATAACGACCCTAAGAACTCGCCTGTGGCATCGGCCGATAAGCCAATGGGAGCGAAGGCGATGATGGCAATCACAGTGGCGCCAAGAAGCGGCCATTTCGTTTGCTGAACGATATCCACCGAGGCCTCAAGCTTGGTCATGCCACGCTTAAGGCCCACCAAAATACCCTCGACCACCACAATGGCGTTATCCACAAGCATTCCTAGGGCTATGATAAGGGCGCCAAGGGATATCCTTTGCAGCTCAATCTCGTACAGGCTCATCATGATGAAGGTGCCGAGCACAGTTAGGAGTAACACTGCGCCTATGATGATGCCACTTCGAAATCCCATGGTGAACAGCAGTACTAAGATCACTATCCCAACCGCTTGTGCGAGGCTGATGACAAAGCCATTGACGGATTGCTCCACTTCGCTGGCTTGATCGTAAATGGTGTTAATCTCAATGCCGGCAGGTTTTAACTGCTCTAATCGAAGCAGATGCTCGTTAATGCGTTTACCTACTTCGACCACATTCACGCCTTTGGTGAAGGAAATACCTAAGTTAAGGGCTGGCATGCCATCGAAATTAAGTAAGTTTGAAGGCTTTTCTTCGAGGCCCCTAAAAATATGCGCCACGTCTTTTAAGCGAATAAGATTACCGGTATCGCGGCCATGGATAATCAAGTTCTCAAAAGTTTCAATGCTGTTTAGCTCGCCGCTGGGCCTTAAGGGTAACTGCAAAGAATTGATAGTGACATTACCCGCACTCATGATGGCGTTTTGCTGGCTAAGAATGCCGGCTACTGTGCTCATGTCTAAGTTAAAGGCGGCAAGACTCTTTAATGAAAATTCGACAAACAGTTGCTCTTGTTGCTTACCTGCAAGGCTGACTTTACCGACGCCATCAATCAGCTCGATTTCACGGGTCAATTGATCCACGTAGCGCTTTAGATCAACAAAGCTGTAGTTATCGCCGGTTATCATCAACATATAACCGAACACATCGCCAAAATCATCCATGACTTGGATAGGCATGATGCCATCGGGAAGATCAGGTTTTAGGTCATTGACCTTACGGCGCAACTCATCCCAAATTTGGGGCAGGGCCTCGGCATCATATTCGGTTCTCATGCTGACTTTGATCTGAGATAAGCCTGACGAGGACGTCGAGGTGATATGGTCAACATAAGGCAGCTGCCTAAGGGCTTTTTCTATGGGGTAGGTGAGTTCTTCTTCCACCTCGGTCGGGGTTGCACCTGGATAGGGGGCGATGATCAGGGCATCTTTTAAGGTAAAGGCGGGATCTTCTAATCGGCCTAAGTCTAAGAAAGACACAGTGCCGCCAACGGCGAGAATAATGAGAAACAGCCAGCTTATGACTGTATTTCGAATGGAATACTCAGCAATAGTCACAGTGCTTGCTCCTGTGTGGTTGAATTAACTTGCATGCCTTCACGCAATTGATTTAAGTGTGAGGTCACGATGCGATCGCCTTCATTTAAGCCATTAATCACTAAGGCGCCTAAGCTAGACATCTGTACAACATCGACGGCTTGCTTACTAATTTTGCCATCGAGTAGTTTCCAAACATAAAATTGATTAGCTTGCATGCCAGGATCCAGTGCATTCACAGGCACTTGATAACCCAGCTCGCCACTAATGCCTGCCTTGATTAAATCTATGTGCACTGTGGCTGTGGTACCCGGCAGGGTGACGGGCGTCGTTTGCGGCATGACAAACCAAGCTTCATAGGCCTGTGTTTGCGCAGTGAGCTGCATAGTGTATTCCAGCAATGACACTTGATGCTCAGTGCCACCATTAGCAAATTGCAGGGTGGGTTTGTAATTAGTTTCTTTTTTCTCAGGGTTAAATCTAGCCAGAATAACGTCAGGCAATTGAATTTTTACGTAAATCTTATCGCTTTGATACAGCTTAACCACAGGTTCACTGGGGGCGACGGTTTCATAATTCTCTTTGTTGACTTCAGACACTAGCCCAGAGAAAGGGGCACGGATCACGCTGTATTTGACTTGAGCTTCAGCCAGCTTTTGGTTGATTTCAGCGAGTTTTACGTTGGCGATAAGTTCATCGAGCTCGGCCTGAGAAATCAGCTGCTGACTGACTAGGCTCCTAGCGCGACTTAATTGCTTTTGGGCGAGAACCATTTTTGCTTGAGTATCGGCTTGTTTCTGCTCAGCTTTTCTGGAATCAAGTTTAATCAGTACTTGGCCTTTAGTGACAGGTTCACCAGGCTTTATTAATACTTGGCTGATTTCGCCGGCAATTCTAAACGACAGCGGAGTCAATTCGGCGGGGACAACTTGACCGATAAAATCACGATATTGAGCGGTAACGGGAGCCGCTAATACTTGGTGAGTGACCGTCAGTACTGGTTTAGTGCTGACTTGTGGCTCTGGGCTACAGGCGATAAGCAAGGCACATGGCAGCAATAGGCTTATGAGGCGTTTGGTAATCGATGGCATATTAAATTCCTCCCTCTTTAACCCATGGGCGTACTTTCTGGCCGGCGTTAAGGTTTTTAGCGCCTGCAATCACTATGTTATCCCCAGGCGTTAGGCCACTGACGACTCTATTATCAGCATCTAACACCACAGTGACAGGTTCGAGCAGTTGGTTGGTCTCATTCATACGCCAGACTTGGGCAAGCGCCTTCTCTTGGCTATAGATAGCACCAAGAGGGAGGAACAAGTCTTGTTGCTTGGCGAGCGTTTGTACTATATGCACTGTGCCCGACATGCCAGACAAAATATTCAAATTGGCTGGACGACTAATGGTCAGGGTAACTTTGTAGGAGTTGGTATCCACATCGGGTTTAGTGGAGATTTCTTTGAAGCTTGCGGGTAGCAACACGTTATCGAAACGACTCAAACGCACTTTGAGACTACTTTGTTTCAAACTATCAATATCCAGCTCTGAGGTAAGGTGCACAGGCAAGTTAAAATCGATATCAAAATTTTGGTTATTTAGCATGCTAACAACGGCTTGTTTAGCATCCACAAATTGGTAGGTTTTGGCATGGGTGATGGATATCCCCCCAGGGAAAGGCGCATGCAATTCAGTGTAAGATAAATCCGTTTGTGCCTGCTGCAAATTGAGCTTAGCCTCGGTATAGGCAGTTTGAGTTTGATCTAGACTATCTTCGCTGACTAAGTGCTTCTCAAATAGCTGTCTTGCGCGCTTAAGTCTGGCTTGTTGTAGCTCAAAATTGGCTTGCATCGCCGCTAAAGCCAGTAAGTAATCTTGTTGATCTAGCTTAGCAAGTAGTTGGCCTTGCTCTATTTTTTGACCCATACGCACATCTAGCAAAGCGATTTCCCCTGGCACTTGAAACGCCAGTTGAGCTTGCTTACTGGCACTGACTTGCGCCACAAACTGGTGGGTTTTGCTGTGCTTGAGTTGAGGAATTTCCATTAACTTAACTGGGGTGCTGGCATCGACTAGGGTATCTGATTGTGCCTTCTCACAGCCCCCTAAAAGGGCTATCAAGGATATCAGGGATATTAGCCTAAACCCTGAACGTATCTTAGTTACAGGCATCTTGTTCCTCGTCATGGTTGTGGGTGATGAAACTCATCATGCTATACGTTTGTGCAGTATATTTCGACTAGTATAAGGATGTTAATTCTGTTGCACAAGAAATACTGTACAGCCGGATAGTAAAATGGCACTCTTATACTGGCATGGGGCGATAACTGCCCAAGTATAGCAGTCCCCGAAGAGAGAGTTATGCCTGATAAAGATAAGAGAATTGGTCGACAATCTGCTGAAAATACGAAACAAACCCGTAAAGATATCATAGATGCGGCGACGCAATTATTTTGTCAGCAGGGTTATGCTAAGGTGAGCCTAAGAGCCATTAGTGAGCAAGCCGGTGTGTCCCATGGGCTTATTCGACATCACTTCGGCACCAAGTTTCAAGTGTGGCAGCAGGTTTGCGATCGCATCGAAGCGTATTTTCATCAATTCGTATCGTCTCTCACTCAAGAATTTTCTCCAGAGCTTGCCAGTAATGAACGACTGTTTTATGTGATTATTAATCTGCAAGCCGTGTTGATGTTAGATCCGCGTCCCATTCAGCTAATGGCCGATTCAATGGGGCAAGATGCGCAAATGCATGATTATATTTTTGATGACGATGATGAGCTGGCGACATTAATCGCATCCATGCTTAAGCAGTGTCATCAAGAAGGACTGGCAACAGAGTTGGCAGTGAAAGAGCTTGAATGGTTAACCTGTGCCAGTGCTAACAGTTTTGTGAGCCTAGCGCCTTTAGCTAAAAATACCTACCCAGGGTTATCGTTTGAGCAAGTGCAGGTGAAGCATTGGCGGTTATTTGCGCGCTCAATATGTGCGTTATTAGAGTTAGATATTGGCATTATTCCTAAAATAGAGAACTTGGCGAGTTTTGTGGCTAAGAGTCAATTTATCACGGACTTTAGTAACAACTTTGATTGTGAAACCCTGTAGATTTCGGCGTTATTAACCACATTTCCCCCATTGAAACTCAAAAGGCTAAGGATCGTTAATCGAACCTTAGCCTTTTTGGTGGGGCTGTTTTTAAGTCTGTCGTTGTTAATCAATAGTTAGTTTAAATGCCTATTGAATTAATTATTGTCTGGCTAAACGATGGCTGTCTGGGGCTTGCTCGAAATCACTGCGAAACGGATTAATATCCAAACCGCCACGGCGAGTATAGCGGGCATAAACGGTTAACTTTGCACAGTGGCAGTATTGCTTAAGATCCATAAATATCCGCTCAACGCATTGCTCGTGAAACTCATTATGCTGACGGAATGAAATCAAATAGCGCAGCAATTTTTCACGGTCAATTTTAGGCCCTTGATAACGGATCATTACACTGCCCCAATCCGGCTGCGAGGTGATCAAGCAATTGGATTTAAGCAGGTTTGAGGTCAAGGTTTCGGCAACATTTTTCTCTTCCGTGCTGTCCAATAAATATTCTGGATTGAATTGATAATCAAAAATTTCAATATCCAAATCATCAATGCAGTTGCCGGGTAATTCACTGATGCGCTCTATGGTAAAATGCTTAGGCTCGATTATTTTTACCGTCACCTCACCCTGAGCACATTGGCTTAAGTCAGTTGTCAGTGTGTCTTTGACAGCATCTAGGTTATTGAAACGGGTTTGATTCAAGCTATTGAGATAAAGCTTAAAAGATTTAGATTCAATCAAGTTGACACTATGAATGTCCAAATGCACTTGCAAGATGGCAACCACAGGTTTGCCTTTGCCATTGAGCCAAGACAATTCATAGCCTGTCCAGATATCTGTGCCATGGAAGGGCAGTTCGGTCGTGAGTTCAATCGCATCACGATTCAGTTTGCGGGGAACACCTTGAAGCAATGAGGGGTCGTATTCTGCTTGATATTGCGTCGCTTGGCCTAGGGTTAGGCCCTTGAGTGCTTGAGCATCACTATAAGGATCGTGATTGTGTGTCATCTAATGGGTTTCCATGTCAAAATATGCTTTTATTATAAACCACGAGTAGCTTAAGTGTCTTGTTCATCTGCATTAGAGAAGTTTATAAATTCATACCTTAACTCATATCAGAATGCCTTATCTGAGTTACCGCGATATTATCCTATGGGCGTGGCATCGCCTTGTATCGCGCAAACTTTCGATGAGCAATCAGAGGATGCGGTTTTCTGGCAACCAGTTAAACGTGAACCAGCCGGGGACTTTGACAATGTCGCGTCGGCGTTAGCTATCACTCTGCATCAAGATATTAATCATTTTTATGCTTCTTTCTTCAGTGCCCCCTTGCAGTTTAATTCGCCGTGGGGAGAAGGGGAGTTATTGCTTGCCTGGTCCCTCGAGGATTTTGAATACTTGCAGCAAAACATTATTGGTCACTTGTTAATGAAGCAAAAGCTTAAACAAGCGCCGACCTGGTTTATTGGTGTCTTGAGTGATGGCGACACTATGATCACAGTCGAAAATGATACTGGCGCCGTGTGGATTGAAGTGCCAGGAGAAGTTCCTAAACAGCAACTTGCCCCCTCTATCGCCGAGTTTATTACTCAGCTGAGTCCGCGGATCACCCCAGCGATAAAGCCAGTTCAAGAAGTCGACCCGCAATGGCAACACCCAGGCATTTGGCAACGAATGAAGCTAATGTGGCGAGATTTAACTCATCGAAGCCGAAAATAAACTTTATTGATGATCCCAAGATAAGTTTGACACTATGCGGCAAGGTTCGCAGCGAAACTGAAACATGTCTAATAAAGGTTCAGCAAGTTTCCACTCTAGACTGCCGCACTTTGGACAAGGCCGTGAAAGCTCAGCGTTTAGGCTTTCACCGCCGACTCGATACAGATAGTAGTAAGTGGGGATCTTAGTTAAGTACTCGATACGACCACGTAAATCCCAGCCACGTCTAAATAAGTCACTGTCAGTATTGGATATTTCATCTAAGGCTGCAAATTCAGCTTTGGTGGCTGCCGCCATTTGCAGTTCATCGCACGCCTGCCATTCGCTCTGCCATTTTATCATCCGCTTATGATCGCCATTGAAGGTAGCGGGAATTTGATACAAAGGAATGGGTAATAAGTTATCGCCGTTTCGCAGCGGCGAGCACATGTGCACATAACTGGTGTATAGCAGCTGCCAACTGGGCTGATGGGTATTACTGGCTTCGGAATTAATGTCTTGTCCGATGAATTTCTCTCTTGGCGCAAGTATTTTTGCCTCTGTGAGTCCATTAAGTGCCACTTTCACCCACGGGCTGTTGTATCGATTGGCGAGACTGCTGCGCTCTGGGATCAATAGACGGACTCTGAACTCACCATCATTAAAGGCGACTGCAAACTCACGCCCGAGCACTTGCCCGTTAGCCCTAAGTGCCTCTAAAAAATTGTTAATGGCTTTTTCTGCAGCTTCAATACTGGTGTCTGCAAAGCATTCAAAGCGTAGTTCTGTGACAAACATTTATTCGGCTACCTTATTTTCAAGAATTTGAACTCTTGCAGTGAGTTGGTCTATTTGTTGAGTCAATTGCTGAATTGTCAAAAGTAACTGCTGCAGATCAAGGTCAGTATTCGATGCTTGCAGCGCATTGTCCTCAGCTTGACTCAAGTCTACATCGGCAAGGCTTGCCCAGCACTCCTTAGGCATAGCTTTAAATTCTTTGAGCCCCTGAATGATTATGGGTATAGGCAGTTTATTGCGTAAACGTGACTTAACTAAGGCTAAATTGGGTACATGACCACTTAAGGCGATGGCTTTTGCGGCAGCGAGCACTTGGTCAATTGGACTCATTGTTGGTTAATTTCCTCATATGTTGATAAATTCGAATGCTACCAAGCAAGCCTGATATTAATTAATTTCTTCAAATCAATATGTTATAAGTAATCCCTATTCTGGCATATATTTTGCTTTTCATTGGTTCTATATCACCATTATTTTAAAAAATAACATGAGTAGTGGCAATTTAAACAAAAAGGACCAGACATGAAATCAAAACTTATCCCAATAGCAATGTTAACCAGCCTAAGTCTATTAATGAGTGGTTGTGTGCTCAATGTAGGTGAGCATGGATCTGCCAGAAATAGTGATTGGGAACAGCAACAACAAATGAATCGTGACAATATTGCCAAACTTTCCATGGGAATGGACGCTCAACAAGTGTCATTACTCATGGGAACCGCCGATTTTAGTGAAGCGTTTGTGACTCAAGCCTCAGCCCAAGATGCAGAGCAGCAAGTTCAAGTGTTTTTCTATCGTACTCAATGGAGTAAAGGCGATGGCAAAACGACTAAAGATGAATGCACTCCCGTCGTTTTACGCAACAACAAGTTGATTGGTTGGGGTGATGCGGCTTATAAGATGATCTAAATTGCTTTTATTTCCGCAATAAGACGTCCAATTGGTCCACCAGTTCTGACCATTGGGCGTCTTCATTCAAGGCTTCTTTAATGAAGTTCCGCTGCGCTGGAGTCCAAAATGTGGCATCGGCCAGATGCACATGGTGTTTAATTTTATTTTTATTAATAAAATCTTCTATTTCTTTAGGTTGATGGCCTAAACCTAGTTGCTGAAATAAATGGGTTAGATCGTTCTGTGTCGTGTCCATAATCAAGTTCCTCTATTCATCCTACTCTGAGTATAAAAGCCTAATTTCAAAGCACAAGGGGCTTGCACAATGTTATTTTTTTGTTAACTTGGAGGTAACTCTGTTTAAATAGGATACTGCTTATGGAAACTGCCCCGTTGGAACAATATCGCGCCGTGTATTTAACAGCTGATGATCTTAGGATTGCAGCCTCCATTATTTATAATGCCTACCAAAACGATGCCTATTTTTTGGCGATTCTTTTTTCAGGGGACAAAGTCAGCTACGAGCAAAAATTGCGCGCCGCCATTCGCGAAGAACTCAATGAATTATGGCAGCAAGAACAACCGCTAATAGGATGGTTTGACGGTGACAGACTCATAGGGGTTGCTTGTATCATCACTCACCAAGTCCCCATAGGAGAGAGTCGCTATTGGCATTGGCGGTTTAAGATGTTGCTAGGAACTGGCTGGAAGTCGACTCAAGGTTTGATGCAAAAAGAAACCTCTATCATAGAACAGTTGCCCAGTGATCAATGCGGTATACTGCAGTTTATTGCCTTAGCCCCGAGTGAGCAGCATAAAGGCCATGGCGGTCAATTGATTGAGGCTGTACTAAGTTGGTGTGACGAACAGCCCAAGTTAGAAGGACTCGGGGTATTTGTCAGTAACGACAGCCACAGTCACCTTTTTCAGCAACATGGATTCATTAACTTAACGTCGATGAAGATAGGGGATGTGGATGGTGACTTGCTCTTCTATCATGGCCAACTCAGTGAATAAGGTTTCTCCCCCTTCAATATAAGCTCTGCAAGCTGTGTGAGAGATCTCTTACACGATTTGTGAGCATTGGCGTTATTGTTTGCAGCTAAGCTTATACCGCATTGGCTTAAGTCATTCATTCTCCTTTATTATTTTCACCCGTTGGTCTGGCAAAGCATTTTTTTTGTATTTATTTTCAAAATATCTTTTTAGGTGCATGTTTCCTAGGGGGAAGCTGGCATATGATTAACACATCCAAGGAACAGGATGAAAGGAACAGGAAGCGCTCAAGGTAGAGCATACTCAAGGTAGAGCATACTCAAGGTAGAGTCACTTGATCAGGATGATTGAGTACAAGGATGAAAATGGATAACCCCAAGGAAGACCTAAGGTTAGGGGATGCAAGGGAAGGCCAGTGAAGACATAATGTCTCGCTACCAGGATTAAGATTGTCATGGATGATATAGGACACGCTTAAGGACTGAGCAGGCTCAGTAAAGGATGACTGAGAAAAAGGACGGTATTTTAGATGATACAGGGAACACAAGGATGCTAAGGACAGACGCAAGGGATGCAAGTTAGACGCAAGGACGGTGCAGGGAGCACAACAATAGCAGGATTGCAAAGAATAACAGGCCACGAAATACTATCGTGGCCTTTCTTTTGGCTGTTTTACGATAATGAATAGCAAAAAATACTTTATCTTGGTGGGATACATCAAAAAATGATGCTAATTGGATTAGATCATTCAGTAGAATCTGAATGGGATAATTTTGTTAATGTTTAATCTATTAATTTCAACATGTTGCTGTAACATGAGACATTTGTCATTCATCCTGTAGATATTTAAAACCTGCCTTTCTTCATCGTTGTGATAGATATTGATAGCTAAGGCAATAAAAAGAGCCTCCATGATAGTGAGGCTCTTTTTTGGGAAATGTTACATAGAGCAATTGGTTACAAGTTAAAGTGATGCATTAAATGCTTTAAACCCTTCCGTTGTCGCTGGTGCTGGTGGCGAGATTTTACTGACTACCACGCCGAAAATTAAGGCGAGGGCAAAACCGGGTAAAATTTCGTAAAGTTCAAATATTCCGCCTGAAAGCTGCTTCCATACCACTACGGTAATCGCGCCTGCGAGTATGCTGGCGATGGCGCCATTACGGCTGTAACCTTGCCAAAACAGGGATAAGAGTACTACAGGTCCAAATGCGGCACCAAAGCCGGCCCACGCATAACTCACTAAGCCTAATACACTACTTTGTGGATCCAGTGCCACAACCCCTGCAACTAATGCGATGGCTATGACGCCAAAGCGGCCCACGAGTATGAGTTCTTTATCACTTGCCTGCGGGCGAAGCCATTTTAAGTAAAAATCTTCGGTGACTACGCTGGAGCAAACCAACAGCTGTGAATCTATGGTACTCATAATGGCTGACAAAATAGCGGCGATAAGTAGACCACCAATCCATGGATTAAACACAGCATGCGTTAACTGAATAAACACAGTCTCGGCATTTTCGATGGGGCTATTGGCAAAATACAGACTGCCGGCAATACCCGTCGCTAGGGAGCCTATCAGGGCTAAGGCCATCCAACCCATGGCGATACGGCGAGATAAAGGTAAGTCGGAAACCTGACCTATGGCCATAAACCGCGACAAAATATGTGGCTGACCAAAATAGCCAAGCCCCCAAGCGAGTAAGGAAATCAAGCCAATGAGGCTGGTTTCATCGCTGATAAAATTGAGCATGGCAGGATCGATAACGCTTAAATTGTGCTGGATTTCAGGTTCACTAAAAATGACCACGGGCACAAACACTAAGGCGATAAGCATTAAACAGCCTTGGAAAAAGTCGGTCCAACTTACGGCAAAAAAACCACCCACAAAGGTGTATGACACTATGATGAAAGAGCCAATGAGCAGGGCCGTGGTGTAATCGAGTCCAAAGACTTTTTCAAACAAGATGGCGCCGCCCACCATGCCAGAGGAAGCGTAAAAAGTGAAAAAAACCAAGATGGTAATGGCGGATAATAACCTGATCACGCCCTTAGGATCATTGAAGCGATTTTCAAAAAAATCGGGTAACGTCAGTGCGTTATCAGCAAGTTCTGTGTAAACCCGCAGGCGTTTTGCCACAAACAGCCAATTGAGCCAAGCGCCAAATATAAGTCCAAATCCTATCCAAGACTCTCCAAGTCCGCCAAGGTAGACGGCGCCAGGCAGACCAAGTAACAGCCAACCCGACATGTCAGATGCGCCCACAGAAAGCGCAGTCACAGCCGGTCCCATTTTACGGCCACCGAGAATATAATCTCCCACAGTGTCAGTTTTTTTAAAGGCCCAGAAACCAATGGCCATCATCAGGGCGAGGTAACCAAAAAAGGTAATAAAAATAGGCGTTTCAATCGTCATATCGGGTCCATTTTATAGGTTTTTTTCTATGCTAACAGAAGTCATAGTATTTGCATTAAGTAAATGAGTTGTAATCCCAGTCAGCAGACCTGTTGAATATTGATTGATATTCTCGATATGAGTTTGTTTTTATTATTTATTTTTTAATTTCGTGGATTTGGCGTTAGTGAGGGGCTGTAGAAATCATCAAAGAGTGCTACTAAAGAAGCAGGCTGCTCATTTGAGCAGCCTGCTTGATAACTTATGTTCGCCAACCTAACAGGCTCACTGACAAGTCTTAGATAAAAGTGTTCTCTATGTCAGATTTAACTTGGTTAAGATCTTGTGCTTGTTCACCCACAAGCAGCATATAACTGCCGGCCGCTTGGAACCCGAGGCCTTGATATTTATTGTCAGCGAAAACCTCTTCCATCACCATGCGATTCTCAATCGGCACAATAAAGACGGTCACTTTGCCGTGGGCGCCTTGCATGACGAGATGCAAGCCTTGCACCCCTTGAAAATCACAGTAGGTGGTGAAGTAAATCTTACCGGGTTGGCCAACAAACTTAGCATTATGCATGCCTGTGAGCCCCGCTAGCTTAAAGTTAACATCCTCGAAGGCCAGATTTTGATCCATGCTCAGTGCTCTTGGTTCGTGATACACGTGAGCGAGGGCATTTTCAGATAAGTTCACAGGAGTTAATTGCAATAAGCTAAAGCTAATCCCCACCACGAAGGCGATAGAAGCCGCCATAGCCACTAAGTAACCTGTGCTCTTGCGCTGGGCTTGATGTTGAGTGATGTGCTGGCGCAATAGGATCTTGTCGGCGAGATCATCACTCACATCGATTTTTAGTGCCTGGGTTAGCTTGGCATCTAAGTCGTTTAATTCTTTCACTAGCGCCGCATCCTTGGGATGAAGGTTAATATGCTGGATAAAATCTTCAGCTTGACTGCTAGGTTCGCCATAGGCATGGCGACGAAACTCTAGATCATCCATTTGATTGACCTCTTACATCTGGTGCATCTAATGCGTCTTTTAATTGATTACGAGCCCTAAACAGGCGCGTCATCACAGTATTTCTGTTTAACTCTAATAGGTTAGCAATTTCATCACCGCTAAAACCACCGATGAGTTGCAGCAAGAGTGGTTCCCGATACTCCATCTCAAGCTTACCAATTTGACGTCGTAGCCAATATTGCTCGGTTTTGTCTTCCGTGCTGGAGGACAAATGATCTTCGAGGGTATCTTGTTCCACATCAGAATAATCAAACTGCTTACGTTCGAACCTGCGGGCATTTTCCCTGCGCAAAATGGTGATAAGCCAGGCTTTGGCGGCTTTATCATCCTTAAGCGAATCCAGCGAGCGCCATGCCCGTAAGAAGGTTTCTTGAGTGATATCTTCAGCTATGTGTCTATTACCACACAGCCAGTAGGCGTAGCGGAATAAATCAGTATGAAGTGCCCTGACGAGGCTATCGTAACGTCGTTGTTTAGTTAGCATGTCAGATATGACCGTGGGTTCAGACTTTTTCTTTCGAAAGCTATCGAACATATGATGATTTTTCTAATAATCCATGTTCGATAGCTTAAAAGTATGGGGATGAATAGCAAGGGAAAGTTAGCTTTCTCCCTTGCTAGTGCCAAATATCAAGGGTTTAATTCAGAAATTAGTGATTTTGGCTGAGGTTTATTTGTAGGGGTTATAGCTTGAAGCTCTTTCATGAGTTTATTTATATCAAGCTGTTGATGCGTTTTAGCGTATTTTTGAGCTTGCAGATCGTTAAGGCTTTGCCCTAGTGGCTCTGACAAGGCACTTATTTGCGCCAAGGACATAGGCTGAGCCAACACATGACTCACATAGGCTTGAATTAACACTAACGCTTGGCCTATCTCTGCATTTTTCAGTGACTGTTCAATGACCTTAAGTTTATTCTTATCACCCGTTGTCGGTGTTGATTTGACGGGTGAAATGACACTGACAATGGGGTTTGATCCTTGCGTAGTCGTCGGGACGACTGGTTCATTAACATGATCATCCGCCACAGCCTGCCCCTGAGATAATTGCGCGGCAATAAGCTGTTGTTGCAGTCTTTGTATGGTATTGAGGCTTTTGCGCCATAGCATCAAGCTTGCCAGTAACAGCAGGGCGAACGATGCACTTAGCCAATGCCAGGGGAAACTGTCAGGGTTGGTCGCCGCGTAGTCTTGCATACTGGGCACATTCGTCTGAGTGTGATTTGCCGCTATAACTAAGGATTTGGCGGGTAGCATGGCTGTTTCTTGTTGTTTCAGATGAGGATTCCACCATGGAACTTTGACTGTGGGGAGCTCGAATGTGCCGGCTTTACTCGGCACTATGGCCATAGTAATACTGTATTGAGACACGATTTGATTATCCCGCACGAAGGTTTGTCTCTGGGGCTTTTCTGGATATATTTTAAGCCCATCGGGAGCGGTAAACTCAATCTCAGGTAAGCTGGTTTCATCGGTATTAGACGCGATTAAGGTGACAGTGCGGGTAATGGGGGTGCCCACTTCAAACTCAGTTTGTTCATCTGGCCAGGTTTCTTTGAGTAGCGCTAAATCGCTGACAAACCATTTTCCTTGAAAACTGGCAGGAACTGGGTTGATAGCAATCACTTGCTTTTCAGCTAAGGCTTGCATAGGACGGCTTTCATTAAAACCAAACATGCCTGAGCGGCCTTGGCTTTCAACTAACACATCCCCTGAGAAACTGGCGCCATTAATGGTCAGTTCACCTGGGGAGTCCGCGATGATGGCATAGGTCCTTTCTATGACGCGAAAGCGTTTGCCATTGATAATTTCATTGCTGTCCTTGTCCTCCCCCAATTGCTTAATTTGTGCTCCCTCAAGGCTAGGCGCGCTGAGTACGCCTCGTTGTAACTCAAGGGCTAAGAAGAGTTTGACCTTATAACTTATCAGTTGGCCGACATAGGCTTCCTTAGTTGAAAGTTCAGTTTCTAGGAAGATATTTTTCGACTCGTCGCTCTGGCTCCCTTGGGCTGCCACTGTCAATACGATTGGCGCCGAACGGACATTTTGCAGGGTAAACTGAGGTATGGTGATGACGCCGGTTTTCTTAGGAGACAGCAAAATTTGCCAGCGAGTTTCTCTGCGGGTATCGAAATTGACGATTTGAGTGCTGCGGCCCACGCTGGTGCGGCCTACTTGAAAGTCTTTGAGTAGGGCTGAGGTATCGAGTTCGGCGGCGTTGATATCATCATCGGCCACCACATTAAGGACAAAATACTCACCCTTGATCACAGGGTTTCTGTCTATGGTTGCCAATAGTTCAGTTAAGGCCAACGCAGGCGATGCCTGTATCGCCAAATACAGGCCCAATAAATAGCCTATGAATACAGGTAATTGTTTTATCTTAGTTACCACTGTTCATCATCCTTAGGTGCTTGCGCCTCTTGCCGGCGCTTAAGGTATTCAAGTTGCATTTTATTTCGCAGCAGAACTTGGGGGTCTTCACTGACAGCGCGAAGGGCTCGCTCCATTTCTGCGGGTAATGCCTGAGTTTGAGCTTGAGTGGGCGCTAACATTTCTCCCGCAGCCGTTTGTTGCTCGGGGGCGTTATCAGATGGTTTTTCCCCCACAGCAGTTTGCTGCTTTGAGCCTGAAGCAGGTTTTTCCAGCTCGGCTTGCATGCTAGCCTCATTCTCTTGAGCTTGGCTATTGGGGTCTTTACCTTGTTCACTCGCCGATTGAGCCCCTTGTTGCTCGCTCATTGCTTGATCATCGGTGCCGCCGCTGTCTTGTTTTTCTGAACTCGGTTCATCAACGTCAGATTGTTGACCGCCAGATGAGGCGTTAGTCTCATCAGACTTATCGCCGCCTTGCTCTGAGGTGTCATCATCTTGTGATGCGCTGCTGGCATCTTGATTATCCTGGGTGTCAGAGTCCTTAGATTCAGTGCCCTTGGAGCCTGAGTTATTTGAACCAGCCCTGTTTGAGCTTGAGTCGCTCGAGTCGGAGTTACTGTCATCGCCGTCATCTGAGTCATCAGAGCCAGAGTTTGAGCCTTTACTCTTATCGCCTCCCTCATTGGCGTCGCCGTCTTCACCAGACTCACCGTTTTCCGCGGATTGATTGTCTCCTTGCTTTTTGTCCTGCTTAGCTTGTTGTGCTAAGGCGAGATTACGACTGGCTTCAGGGAAGTCGGCCTTTAGCGCTAATGCTTCTTGGTAGCGTTTGATGGCTTTATCGATTTTGCCTAAATGCATGAGTGCATTGCCTTGATTGTATAAGCCATTGGCACTGCTATCTTGCTCAAATCCTTTAAGTGCGGCTTCAAAGTCACCAGCCTTATAGTGGGCACTGGCACGCCAAAGGGGATCGTCGAATTTGTCGCTGGCAGTATGAAAGTCTTCAGCTTCGAAAGCCGCATTGGCCTGCTGATCCCGCGTCTGCCAAAGGTCATCCCATAGACTTGCTTGGGCGCTAGTGGGTTGATAAAACATAAATAGTGCGACCAAAGGCAACAAGCCGCGACGAAAGCTTAATAGGCAAGGGAGTAACAATAATAAGGCTAAATAGGGGCCTAAGTCTTGCCAGCTTTCACCTTCAAGCTCAGTGGCTCTGGCATCGCCATCGGTGGCAAGCCAGTCTTGCAATTGCTTAAGATCGCTGCCATCGGCCTGCGCCGGGACAAGAATGCCTTTTTGATATCGAGCAAGCTTTTGCAATAAACCATAGTTGGTCTTGGCAATAATGACGTCATCAACATTGTCTTTGAGCAATTGTCCGTCGGCAAGACGAATAGGGGCACCTTGCTCACTGCCTAGAGCCAAGATAGACAAGCGATAGCGACTGCCCTTGAGACTGGCTTTAGCATTATCAAATTGCTTGCTGGAAATGCCGTCGGTGAGCACGATAATGTCACCATTGATATGTCCACCTTGGGCTAGCAAGCTTTGTGCTAGGCGTAGTGCACCAGCAAGATCTGAGCCCCGAGCTGGCATGATATCTGGAGATAAGCTCGGTAACAGATTCAGCAAGGTGGCGTTATCGCGCGTTAAGGGGCTTATGGTAAAGGCATCACCTGCATAAGCGATAAGTCCTGTTTCACCTTCTTTAAGCTGACTGATGAGATCGCTTGCCCGAAATTTAGCCTGAGATAAGCGGTTGGGGCTCATGTCGGTAGCTAGCATAGATAACGACATGTCCATCACCAGCACCCGGCCTTGCTCTGTCGCAAATACTGGCAAATTTTGCTTGTTGACTGCAGGTCCTGCTGCGGCGATGACGGCAATAAACCAGGCGGCGGCCAGCAGCCAAGTGGGGTGCTTACTGCTTTGCATACTTGGGCTAATAAGTGCCGAGGTTAAATGGGGGGCGATATAATGCTGCCAAGCCGATTGCTGGCTGTTTTTACGCCAGGCAAGCAAGCTTAATAATGCTAATGGCAGCAGCAATAATAGCCACTCGGGGCGAATAAAATGCAAAGGCATTACTGACTCCCTCTTTTTAACCCATTGGGCAAGGTTATCACTTGAGATAAGCTTATCCACAGACTCACAAATAGCGCGGCCAATAGTGGCCAGAAAAACAGTTCACTCTTAGGGCGATAACTGAGGTTGTCACGACTTACAGGCTCGAGTTGATCGATTTTTTGGTAAATTTGCGCCAAATCTTCACTGTTTTTAGCCCTAAAGTAATAGCCATTAGTCATAGTGGCCAGCCGTTGTAACTGCGCCTCATCAAGGTCCATCGAAGGATTGACCCGCTCCTTACCAAAAATGGTGCGCCGCTCCATGAGTTCTGCACCTACGCCGACTGTGTAAATGGTGACATTGCGCTTGGCGGCAATTTCAGCGGCCACATCGGGTTCGATATTGCCAGCATTGTTTGAGCCATCGGTTAATAGCACTAGCACGCGGTTACTTTCGCTAACTTGATCGAAGCGCTTAACCGCTAAAGCAATGGCTTCACCTATGGCGGTTTGTTTACCCACTAAGCCAATTTGTGCATCGGCTAAGAAGGTGGCAATAGAGCGTCTATCTTGGGTTAAGGGCGCCTGTAAATAAGCATGGTCTGCAAATAGAATTAACCCCAAACGGTCGCCATTTCGGCGCTCAATAAATTCACCTAAGACGTTTTGAATTAAACTAAAACGATCGACAGTTTTACCGTTAATAACCATATCTTCAATTTGCATACTGCCAGACAAATCTACCGCTAGCATAAGATCTCGCCCCTTAGAGGGTAATTCTATCGGCTCGCCTAACCATTGAGGACGCGCGATGGCACACAGTAAAAATAGCCACATTAACCAATAGCGCTTGCGAGATGATGACCCCTGGCTACGGCTTTGTAATTGGCTTGATGCCAGAACGCCGGGCAATTGTAAGTAACCACCTTGGGATTGAGATAAGGGGAATTTTTTTATAAACCAAGGCAGAGGCAATAAGGCCAATAACCAAGGCCAGCTTAAGGTTAACATTGGCTACTCTCCGGTTTTTTGGCTGTTTGCATTATTTAGGCTGAAGGGACTCGTATTACTGAGCCATGTGCTGCCAAGTTGCTTGAGGGCGTGTTTTTCAGCTGTTGTTAGCCCTTGTGCTTGATGGCGTTTGACTAATAAGGCCCCAAATGTGCCTTTATGTTTTACAGGCATGCGAGTGTCTAACCAATCGAACCATTCATTGCCATTGAGGTGCGCAAGCTGCTCCCTAGGCAAGTAACTTAAGGCCGTGCGTTTCAGTAAGGTGTTCACCTGTGCGGCAAACTCATCACTTGTGATGTCATAACTGTTTAATAAGGCAATGGCGGCTTTGCGGGGAGCATGATAGCGGCGCTTTAACATTAACCCGCGGACGATCATGCCGATAAATAATATCAGCAAAAAGGCCAGCAACCAGTAGCCTGGGGCTAGAGGTAAATCACTGATGCTCTGCGGCAAGATGATGTCATCAAGCTGAGCTAACATAGGGTCTGTGGTCGTCTGAGGTTTCATCTAGCGTAACTTATCCAATTGCGAACTTAAGGGCTGGCTTGCGTCGATAAATCTTGGTTCGACCTTGATCATTTTCATCAACTGAATAAACGCCTGCTGCTGAGATTGCTGCTGTTTAAGCCAAATATCAAAGCTGTGTCGATTAAGTTCCAGTTGCTGTTTTCCTTCTCTTACGGGTAAAGAAAAATGTTTAGGCAGGGTTAATTTGCCTTCCCTTAAGGGATCGGTTATCACAAACGCACCAATATCACAGTGGCGAGATAATTCGCTCAATGGACCCAGGCATTCCTCGGACATATGCTGACCATCGGTAATGATCCAGATTAAGCTGCCGGGTTTTGCAATGCGTTGCAGCCGCTGACAGGCTCTGAGCATATGTTGTGGATCGTGGGCTAGACTGTCCATTTGGCTGAGCTGTCTCTGGTGCAGCGCCATTAATGCCGAGGTTAACTGCAAGATGCCTTGCCTGCGGCTACGGGGTTTAAGCTCCAGATGCTCAGTTTCACTGGCAATCAAGGCACCGAGCCTATCGCCGTGATTGATAGCACTCCAACCTAAGGTTGCCGCAAGGTGGGCGGCTTGCACCGACTGCAGTAATAAACTTGAACCAAAATAGAGGCTATGGCTTAAATCCAGCAGTAACAAGATAGGCCGTTCACGCTCTTCGATAAATAGCTTAGTGTGTGCAACCCCAGTACGGGCGGTGACGCGCCAATCTATGGTGCGCACATCGTCGCTGTTTTGGTATTGGCGCACTTCGGCAAATTCCATGCCGCGGCCCTTGATACTGCTGTTTCTGTGCCCCGATAGCGCGGCGCTGGCTCGTGCGTGACGCTCAGGAATGGCGCGCGCAATATTTTGACAAGCAAGCAATTCCTGTTGGCAGAGGTTCACGCCATCGCTAAATAAGGGTAATTGTGTGGGCAATAAACTCATGTCTTACTGTTTCTCAGCCGGTTAAGGCACGGCAACTTGGCTTAAGATATGGTTGATAACCCTGTCTGGGGTCACCCCTTCTGCTTGGGCCTGATAACTGAGCAGTAATCTATGACGCAATACATTGGGGGCCACAGCTTGTATGTCTTCTGGAGAGACAAAGTCACGATTATGTAGCCAAGCGCGGGCGCGGGCGCAGCGCTCTAAGGCAATGGTGGCCCTTGGGCTAACACCGTATTCGAGCCATTTTGCTAAATCAGGGCTGTAGCGCGCAGGCTCACGGGTCGCCATGACGATTTCAACAATATAATCTTCCAGAGGCTCAGCAAGATAGAGTCCCATGGCTTGATCCCTTGCGGCAAATACATCGGCCTGTGCCACAGGTTCTGTGGTCGGTAAAGTATGAGTAATCGCCTCTTGACGTGATTGACGCAAGATCTGTTTTTCCGTCTCGCCGCTTGGGTAGTCAAGATTGATGTGCATTAAAAAACGGTCGAGCTGGGCTTCAGGCAGGGGATAAGTGCCTTCGTTTTCCAGCGGGTTTTGGGTTGCCATCACGAGAAACAGTTTAGGCAAAGGGTAACTGGTTTTACCCACAGTGACTTGGCCTTCGGCCATGGCCTCTAATAAGGCTGACTGCACTTTAGCTGGGGCGCGATTAATCTCATCGGCTAAGATGAGGTTGTGGAAAATGGGGCCTGCTTCGAATTCGAAGGTACCTGTTTGGGCGCGATAAATATCAGTACCGGTTAAATCAGCCGGCAGTAAGTCAGGGGTGAACTGGATGCGGTGAAAATCCCCCTCTACACCATCACACAAGGCTTTAACTGCACGGGTCTTAGCCAGGCCCGGTGGTCCTTCTACTAACAAGTGGCCATCGGCAATTAAGGCTATCAGTAAATTTTCGGTTAAAACGCTTTGTCCTAAAATAACATTGTCTAAATAGGCTCTTAGTGAATGAAATCGACTCAAAGGCATGATGATACTCAGTTTATTTAGTGTTTATTCGCGGTTATTTGACCCATGTTAATGAATTTTATGGCACTTTGGCTAGTATGATTAACACAAATTAACTTTTATCAAATAAACGGGTGTTTAAAACTTGTCAATTAAAAGTTAGAATCAGATCACACTTGATGGTCAGACCAGAATGGTTGGCTGTAATGGATATGTCAGTTTAAGCCTCAATATGGGGTTTTTAAAATAATAAAGAAGGTGACAAATGAGTGACAGACAACAGGTAAAGAATGCTCGCGGCGAACGAATCGCGATTGTTGCCGGCCTTAGAACGCCGTTTGCTAAACAAGCGACAGCCTTTCACGGCGTCTCTGCCCTAGATATGGGCAAAATGGTGGTTAATGAGCTGATTTCTCGCTCTGAACTTGACCCTAAATTAATTGAGCAGTTGGTCTATGGCCAAGTGGTGTTGATGCCAGCTGCGCCTAACATTGCCCGCGAAATTGTCCTAGGCACTGGCATGAATGTGTCAACCGATGCTTATAGCGTGACCCGCGCTTGTGCGACCAGCTTCCAGTCTGCGGTTAACGTGGCTGAATCTATCATGACTGGCAATGTTGAAATCGGTATTGCTGGCGGCGCGGATTCTTCATCTGTATTGCCTATTACCGTGTCTAAGAAATTAGCCCATGCCTTGGTTGATTTGAACAAAGCCCGCACCCTAGGACAAAAATTTGCCATTATGCGCCGCCTTGGCCTTAAAGATTTAATGCCAGTGCCGCCAGCGGTTGCAGAATACTCGACCGGTCTTTCTATGGGGCAAACCGCCGAGCAAATGGCGAAAACTTACGGCATTAGCCGCGCAGACCAAGATGCATTAGCTCATCGCTCACACACGCTAGCCACCGAAACATGGAATTCAGGTAATCTTCGTGATGAGGTGATGACGGCTCATGTTGCCCCTTATAAGCAGTTTATTGACCGCGATAACAACATCCGCGAAAACTCTGTACTTGAATCGTACGCTAAGCTTCGCCCTGCGTTTGACCGTAAGCACGGCAGCGTGACAGCGGCAAACAGTACGCCGCTGACCGACGGTGCATCAGCCATCATATTGATGAGTGAAGGCCGTGCTAAAGCCTTAGGTTACCAGCCAATTGGCTATATCAAGAGTTATGCTTTTACCGCCATTGATGTATGGCAAGACATGTTGATGGGCCCATCTTACGCGACGCCATTGGCGCTTAAGCGTGCCGGTATGGAGCTTGAAGACTTAACCTTGATTGAAATGCACGAAGCGTTTGCCGCGCAAACCTTAGCCAACATGCAAATGTTTGGCTCGAAGAAGTTTGCCGCTGAAAAACTCGGTCGTAATCGCGCAATCGGTGACATCGACATGAGCAAATTTAACGTCCTAGGCGGCTCGCTTGCCTACGGTCACCCCTTTGCAGCCACAGGTACCCGTCTTATCACCCAAGTGTGTCGCGAGCTTAAACGCCGCGGCGGTGGTACTGGTTTAGCCACAGCCTGTGCGGCTGGTGGTTTAGGCGCAGCAATGATAGTTGAAGTGGAGTAAGCCTAATGGAAAAGACATTTAATTTAGCCCGCCGCGATGATGGTATCGCGGTGTTGACCATGGACGTCCCAGGCGAAACCATGAACACCCTCAAAGCCGAATTTGGCCCAGAGATAAGTGCTGTATTAGCTGAGATAAAATCAGACTCTAGCATTAAAGGCCTAGTGGTGATTTCGGGTAAAGCGGACTCATTTGTTGCTGGCGCCGATATCAGCATGTTGGATGCTTGCACCAGCGCGGACGCCGCTAAAGCCTTATCTCAGCAAGGCCATCAAGTGTTTGCAGAGCTTGAAGGATTAAGCATTCCTGTGGTTGCAGCTATCAATGGCGCTTGCCTTGGTGGCGGTTTAGAGCTTGCGTTAGCATGTCATTTACGTGTGTGTAGTGATGATGCTAAAACTATGCTTGGGGTCCCAGAAGTGCAGTTGGGGTTACTGCCTGGCGGCGGCGGGACCCAGCGTCTACCGCGCCTTGTTGGCATAACAACAGCGCTTGATTTGATGCTAACCGGTAAGCAAGTACGTCCTAAGCAAGCCTTAAAAATGGGTTTAGTTAATGATGTGGTGCCAAACAGTATCTTGCTTGAAACTGCGGTTAATTTAGCTAAAAAAGGCAAAAAAACGGCTGCGCCAGTGAAGAAAAGCTTCATTAATAAAGTGTTAGAGTCAACCAGCTTTAGCCGCGATATTATTTTCGATCAGGCGCGCAAGCAAGTTGAGAAGAAAACTCAGGGTAATTATCCTGCGCCAGGAAAAATTATTGACTGCGTACGTCAAGGATTAAACAAAGGCATGGTAAAAGGCCTTGAAGTTGAGGCCACTCATTTTTCTACTCTAGTGATGTCATCAGAATCAGCGGCGCTTCGCAGTTTGTTTTTTGCCACCACTGAAATGAAGAAAGAGACCGGAGTCGATGGTGTTGAACCACGTAAAGTGCGTAAAGCCGTGGTACTAGGTGGCGGCTTGATGGGCGGCGGTATCGCATCAGTTACCACCACTAAAGCCAAGATCCCAGCTCGCGTTAAAGACATTAGTGACAAAGGCCTGAGTAATGCCTTAGCTTATGCTTATAAATTATTGGATAAGGGTGTTAAGCGCCGCCATATGACACCATCAGCCCGTGATGGTTTAATGGCGCTGATGACCACAACCACTGAATATAAAGGCGTAAAAGATGCCGATATTGTGGTTGAAGCGGTATTTGAAGATTTAGCTCTTAAGCATCAGATGGTTAAAGATATAGAGCGTGAATGCGGCGAACATACCATTTTTGCCTCAAACACTTCGTCTTTGCCTATTGGTCAAATCGCTGCGGCCGCCGAGCGTCCTGAAAACGTGATTGGTCTGCACTATTTCTCACCGGTTGAGAAAATGCCTTTGGTTGAAGTTATTGCTCATGAGAAAACTTCGGCGCAAACTATTGCAACTACTGTGGCTTTTGCCCGCAAGCAAGGCAAGACACCTATCGTAGTTAAAGATGGCGCGGGCTTTTATGTGAACCGTATTTTAGCGCTTTACATGAATGAAGCGGCGCAGCTGTTACTGGAAGGTCAGCGTATCGAACACTTAGATAAGTCATTGGTTAAGTTTGGCTTCCCTGTGGGGCCTATGACCTTGCTTGATGAAGTGGGCATAGATGTGGGCGCCAAAATATCACCGATTCTAGAAAAAGAATTGGGCGAGCGTTTCCAAGCGCCAAGTGCATTTGCCAAGTTGTTAAATGATGACCGTAAGGGGCGCAAGAATAGCAAAGGCTTCTACCAGTATGGCCCTAAAGCGAAAAAATCTAAGCTTGTTGATGAAAGCGTATACGCTGTGCTTGGCATTTTAGCGGCCTCTAACAAAGACAGCAAAGAAATCAGTGAGCGTTGTGTTATTCAAATGCTTAATGAAGCAGTGCGCTGTTTAGAAGAAGGCATAATTGCTTCACCACGGGATGGTGATATCGGCGCTATCTTCGGCATAGGTTTCCCTCCTTTCTTGGGCGGCCCTTTCCGTTATATGGACAGCCTTGGGGCTGCACATATGGTGGCAAGATTAGAGCATTATCAGAAGCTTCATGGTGAGCGTTTCGCCCCAAGTGAGAAGCTTAAAGCTATGGCTGCGAATAGTCAGACTTTTTACACTAAGTAATTATTTTATTAACCTAAATAGAGGTTAAGAAATAGTAGATAAAAAAACTTAAAAAAGCGGCATTAATATGCCGTTTTTTTATGTTGAAGGTAAATTATTTCCGCTTATAAGGAGCCTTGATGCTCGATTTTTAGCCTAGATTTAGGTATAGTGACGCGGCTAAATGGCTCTTGGGTACTGTAATTGAGTAAGTCGGTTGTGGCTATGCATAGCAAAAGAAACAACAGCATATGATTGCAGCGTGATTGTGGTTATTTGAAGCATAGATGCCATTAGCACGTTTTGAAATGATGTTTACTGAAGTATGAGGTCATAGTGATATTTCTAATTATTCCCCTTTGGCTAGTGTCGGCTATTTTCTGTGGCCGCAGCGCCTTTAAACACGGCTTAGGTGTAAAGCGCTGGAGCGTGTTTAGCTGCTTTCTAGGACCAGCCATCTACCCACTGTTTATGACCCACAAACGCTTAGCGATAAAGCGTTCAAGTGTTACTGCAAAGGGACGATTCTATTGCTAGATTGAGCTCTCGATTTCATGATGAAACGAACTCAAGCGATGATGAATGAAGCATAAGAACAGTGTACGAATTACGAGTATTTTTTGAAGGATACAGAAAGGGAGCCTATGGCTCCCTTATTTTTTTAACTTTAGCAACTGAACTTAGTGCCACCAAGCGTTAGCCTGGATCACTTCTAAATGCTCCAAACCCTTAGGTAATTTGACTTTTTTACGAGCTGGCTTGGTAAAACCTAAAGCATTTTTAATTATAGCAATCATAATGTGGTCCCTTATGCCGTTGTTTGTTTGATGGCAACTTTAATAGTTGGGAATCCTGCGGTTTGAATACCATCTATGCCATTAATCACTTTGATGGTCGGGAATCCTGCAGCTTGAGTGCTATCAAAATTATTGAATACCTTTATTGTTGGAAATCCAGTTGTTTGAGTATTTTTGTCAACAGCGTAGCAAGTGTTCGTAAAAGTTGAAAATAAGGCAATGGCAATAAGCTTTTTAATCATGGCTGTTCTCGTATATTCAGGGTTAAAATTATAGTTTTTTTGACATCTGAATATTCAAAGCATATAACGTGCCAGATTTAGATTTTTGGGTAGTCAATGTATTCCCGATACAGTTTTGGTTATTTACTCAAATTATTCAACCCGATTCTTGTTGATATCGTTTACCAATAGTTGAGTGAATTCACTTTCTTTAATTGGTTTGCTAAAAATATACCCTTGAATTTCCTCGCAATTTAGTGCTTTCAGAATGGATAGTTGGGCGGCTTGCTCAACCCCTTCTCCCACGACAGTGAGTCCCATGTTATGGGCGATAGTGATAATGGAATCCACCATTTTTAGATCCATGTCTGACTTATCGATATCATCAACAAAGCTCTTATCAACTTTTAATCTGTGGATCGGGAAGCGCTTCAAATATGACAGTGAAGAATAGCCAGTGCCAAAATCATCCAAGGCTAGGCTAATACCCATCTTAGCCAGCTGTTGCATGACTTTAATGGCACTTTCAGGATTTTTAATAACAGTGCCTTCGGTTATTTCAAGCTCTAGGTTTTCGGCAGGAAGACCAGTTTGACATAATATTGACTCAATTCTTTGCACTAGGTCGGGCAAGGCAAATTGTTTCGACGATAAATTGACGGCGATGCGACCATTAAATATCCCTTGTTGGCGCCAGCTTTGGGCTGCGGTGCAGGCTTTTCTTAATACAATATCGCCAATCTCGATAATGAGGCCATTGTCTTCAGCAAGGGGGATGAAATCATTGGGGGGAATGAGGCCAAGCTGAGGATGATTTAGCCTGACAAGAGCCTCCATCCCTGTAATTCTGTCAAGCTTAAGATCCACCTTAGCTTGGTAGTGCACTTCGAATAAGTCCTCTTTTAATCCTTGGCGAATAAGATTTTCTACTTCAAGTTGCCTTAACACGTTTTGATTAAGTGATTCGGCATAAAACTGGTATCGGTTGCCACCTGCTGATTTAGCATGGTACATGGCAATGTCAGCTTTTCTAAGAAGGGCTTGTTCATTTTGCTCATCCTCTGGATAAAGTACTATGCCAATACTTATACCAATGACCAATTGTTCTGATTCAATTGAAAATGGCGTTTTAAGATCCTTGATGACGCTTCCTGCTATGGCTGCACTGGAGGCTATATCAGGATTTTTATCCAGTAAAATAGCAAACTCATCACCACCGAGTCGGTAAAGGCTTGCATGGGAAGGAATGATTGCTTGGATACGCTCAGCAACACTGATAATTAAGCTATCACCTATTTGGTGACCTAATGAGTCATTGATACGCTTAAAATTATCAAGATCTAATACCATCAAGGTATGATGTATGTCTTTTTTGACGAGATTGCTTAAAGTTACTTGCAAACTGGAGCGGTTAGCAAGGCCTGTTAAAATGTCGTTATTGGTGAGTTTTCTTAGTTCCTCTTCTTGCTGTTTTCTGCGGGTGATATCTGAAAATATACCCACATAATGGCTGAACAGCCCTAATTCGTCCTTAATGGCATCGATAGTCAGTGACATAAGAAATGTTGAGTCATCGCTCTTTAAGGCGTCGACGTCGCCGCTCCAATAGCCTTGCTGAGTTATAATACTGCGAATTTGAGTTGAAAATGACTCAGGATAGAGATTAAATGACAGCAGCTCACCGGTAAATGATGATTTTGTTCTTTGTAGCAGGCTGCAACAAGCGGAATTGACTTCCAAAAACCTATGTTCTGCGTCCAATATAAACATGCCTTCGGAGATGTTTTCAATGGCTCTGGCAAATAGCCTCAGCTGCTCTTCTGTTTGCTTGATATTATTGATATCTTTGATGGTCCCCGTCATTCGTAGCGGGCGTTCTTTGTTGTCTCGCTCAACAATTTTAGCCCTATCTAAAATCCACAGCCATTCATTATTTCTATTTTTAACGCGATAGGCGACTTCAAAATGGTCTGTTTCTCCTTCAAAGTGGTCATCTAAAGCCTGCTGCACTCGAGCTTGATCTTGAGGGTGAATATTGCTTTCGCCATCGACGTCTCCAGATCTTTGGCCATCTTGAGGAAACTCCAAGGTGCCCCAGATGTTAGAGCGATAAATTTTGCCTGATTCTATGTCCCAATCCCACATTTCATCGCCGCTGCCCCAAAGTGATAATTTTAGCCGTTCTTCGCTCAAGGCTATCTGCTTCTGAATGACTCTGCGACGCATTATTGCTCTGACTAAAGCGCTGGAAAATAGCAAGGTAAGAAGGGCATAGATTAATTTGGCTTCGACAGATAACCACCAAGGGGGGGTAATAATGACTTTAATGGATTTGGTAGGGCCTCGCTGGCCCGTTAATTTATCAATGGCATAGACGTTAAAAAAATATTCGCCATGAGATAAGTTAGTATAAGTAGCGGAGTTAACTTCTTTTGCAATAAGCCAATCATTGGACAGACCTTTCATTTGATAGTAAAAACTGACATCGTTTAAATCTTTCCCAGGCACAATAAATTTGAAAGAAAAAGGATAGTCAGAGAATTTCAAAGTAATATATCTTAAATCGTTGATGGATTTTGTTAATGTTAATCCGCCAATGTTTTCAATGGTGTTGAATATTGATAGGTCCGTAATGGCTATGTTGTTTTTTTTGTTTTTGTTTAAGAATGAAGAAATTATTTTATCATTAATGATGCTAAGCCCATTTGAACCGCCAAAAAAAATATCCTCACCCAGCTCTATAACTGAATTTACGTTGTAATCTATCTGGGAGCCATGCTGAACTAGTAAATCGGTCGTTTTGTTTTTTGAAATATCAATAATGCTTATCTTTCCGTTTGATGAAATAATAATTTTGTTTTCGCTGACCGCACTGGAGTAAATAAGTTTTCTACCAGAATAAATCTCTTTTATTTCAGATTTTTCGTCATCAAAAGTAAAAACAGATGTTCTTGTGCTAAATATGAAAGAGTTATTTGTTTTTTTTATACTGGTAACAATGTCTTTGTCGTATATAATTTCTTCTTTCATATTTGATAACTTTTTCAATCCATTTTGGGAGGCTATCCATAGTGTCCCTTCTTGCATAAATAAATCGTATATCGGATACTTTTCCTTTGGGATATATTTATTTGTTATTTCATTATTCTCATTTAAAAATATAATGCTCCCAGAAGCAGTGCCTGCAATAATTTGTTCATTGTAAACTAGGATGTGAGAAATATGCTCGGATGATAAGCTTTGTGTAATGTTTTTTGATAAGTCATTTGTTATTAGTCCAGACGGAGAGCCGACATAGAGATTTCTTTTATAAATAGCTATTGTTTTTGGTCCTTCAGAAGCATTTGTGGATATATTCGTAATAAAATCTAAATTTTTCGTGTAAGCTTTTATGACGCTGGAATCTGTCGCTATGTATATAGCGTCGTTTCCTTTGGCTATAGACCAAACATTCCCATTAATGTTTTTTGGGCTAATTACCAGATTTTTTTTCTGTGTTATGTGGTTAAATCCTGCGTTCATTATGCTAATAAATATATCTTCATTTATTATTTTTAAGAAAAGCCTTTCGAAGTCTTCGTTAGTTTTTTTTATTGTTCCAATAAGTTTTTCTATGTAAGTATTAGATATGATGTAAATGTCATTCCCGGCTAGTGCAACTATTTCATTTGAATGTTTAGTTATGTTTGTGTAAATTGAGTTTGATATTTTTTTGATGTTCTTTTTCTTGTAGGTGTACAACCCAGCTTTTGATGCTATGAATAATTCGTCATTAATAATCTCAATGTCATAGCTGCTAGGTGATATCTTTGTTAACTTTCCATTACTGTGTAGAAATACTTCTCCTTCATAATTTCTTATGAAAGTATCATTTCTGAATGCTCTTATTTTTTTTACTTCCTTAAGTTTTTTAGACTCGATAAATATATCTTTCTGGTTGTTTGAGATTATTATTTTATTTTTCAACCCTATAAATAAACTTTCATTTATTGACTCCAGTGCCCATATCGCTTGAGATAAATTATTTGGTAGATGAGGGACTTTTGAAAATGACTCTAGTTCAGTATTATAGTGAACTAGTCCGGCATCGGTTCCTACTAATAATCTGCCCTCAGGGTCTAAAGCAAGGCTTCTTATAAAGGAGCTTGGCAGGCCAGAACCGGTATCATCGGCGAAGAAGTGTTTGAAATGGGTACCATCGAAGCGGTTTAAGCCATTGAGTGTACCTATCCAGACGTAGCCTTCTCTATCTTCGACTATGCTAGTGACGATACTTTGTGAAAGTCCTTCGGCGACGCTGTAGCTGTCGTAATTGAGCTCGATATCAAATTCGTTGCGGTTTTGCAGCCAAAAATTGGACTCAGGTTGGTCTTGGGTTGAGGTTTGTGCAGCAGAGCCAGGCACTGGTTCCACAACTGTTTCAAAGGCCAAGGCTGGAGCTGTTGGGAAAAAAGCACAGCTGAGGAAAAAAGCGGTAAAAAATGTCGCAATACGTGAGATGGGCATAATCTTATTCTTATTCTGGTCGATGCCGATTAACCTCCCACTTTTTCAGAAAGTCCCCCTTTTGTCAAAACCTAGTTGCATTTATTACTGAACTACACTTTTCTTGTTGTTTATCTATACGATATAGAGGAAATATAAGTGTGATCTTAGCGTTCCCTCAATATCGATTAGAAGTCAAACTTCTCAGAATTACTCTTAAAATAATTAAGATCAGTGATCATTTCTTCTGAACGTAAAGGTTCGTGTTGCTGATGTTGCTCCCCCTGATTAAATAATACCAAGCGATTGCAATGTTTACTGCGCATTTGTTGCATCATAAATTTGATTAAGTCTGCTCGGGTGAGTAATTTAATTTTTTCGACCACAAGTTCTCGTTGGTTAAATGAATAATCTCTGTTTCCTAAACTCACCCAATAACGCTGACTGCGAGTCTTAAGGTTGGAGTCATGCTCCATTATCTGACTGACTAACCCTAGCTTAGTGCTCTCCCATTGCTCATTGGTAATTTGCATCACGGCGTAGTTAAAGTCAGCTATAAATTCATCTATGGCTTCGAGTAATTGTTTTGGCCCTGCGGTAGGGGACTGGATATAGAAAATCATCCCAGGGTGTCGATTTAACGGTAAGTAACCCGTACCTACCATATAGCCCAATTGTTTTTCAGTACGTAATTCATGAAAAAAGGTCGATGACATAGTGTGGTTAAGCAAGGTGAAGATTGCCATATTATCGAGGGATGATGATTGGGCCTGATAATACAAAATAATGGCGCTGTCCTGATGAGCGATAACAAGCTCTCGCATCACAGTGCCTTTGTGGGCCATATTCACCAGTTCCCTAGCCGCTTCTTTGCTGGGTTTTGATACTAAGGACAGTAAGTTTTGCAAGCGCTTACTTAGCTGCTTAGCCTCACTTTCTAGCCAATCGCCATAGACTAAGCCTTCAAGGTAAATCTTTTCATAGAAGGCACTGACATGGTCGTGTAACTGGGACAACACCACATGTTCAAGTGCCATGGCCATTTGGCTAGGCTCATAACTGCGTTGTTGCAGCGTGACAGTAAGGCCAGTAAATAGCTGAGAAATGGGTTTTGCTTGGCTGGCATTACGCCAACTGCGCAGCAATTGTCTCTTGATGGTTTCAAATCGTTCCTGAGTAAAATTACGCTCGCGAGCCTTATGTATCACCAGAGACAGCAAGGTTTCTTGATTGCCGGTGAAACCAGTTAAATGCAAGGTTATCCCGCCTTGATGAGGATAAATATTATAATTAAGGCCAGCAACTTCGGCTTGATAGGTAGCTTCGGTTAAATAATCCAACAGCATTTCAACATAGAGCCGCGTGAGTGCAGCATGCAATGGGCTTTTGCTGGCTTGATCTGAGTCGAGCGACAGATACATATGCCCCTTGGGAACATTAAACTCATCATCTTTTTTATGCCATAGTCGAAAGGCGGGTCCCTCATCCACTAAGCATGGATGTGGGCTGAGGCTTTTAGCTACCCGTGCTTGGGGGTTGGCCACGATGAAAGGATTTCTTTCAGGCAGAGCAAGTCCAGGTCGGATCTTGCTAATATCCCACTTTCGCAAGCGTTCGGGGGCAATATCTTCAACAGAATAGGGGGTATGGTACCAAGCGGCTTGCCTGTCTGTGGTTATCTCTTTGGCAACCACTTGCAAGCGCATATTGTCTGGGCTTAGTAAGGACAGCAGCATAGTGGTTTCATCAATGTCGAAACCGTCCATGCGATAGTCACCATAGACTAGATCTTCGGGGCGATAGTGATGCATGTTAATGCTTAAATGGCTGGCAAGATCTAAGGCTTTTATTTGTTCTTGGAAACGAAATGCTGTCTCCAGCAAATTGGCCCTTTCTTGATAGCGCCATGTATCGAGCCCTTGAGTACTAATTAGCCTTATGTATTCAAAGGCGCAAGCGACGACTTCATCTAATTCTTGCAAGCCTTTATCGCTGAGCTGAATAGAAATATTGTATTCTTTGAAGTTATAGCCATTGATCCCGCCGCCTGCGGATAAATTGTTGGCAAGCCCTTGAGCCTTCAAGTAAGACAACAAGCTGCCCGGACTTTCATTGCCCAATAAATGGCTAATAAAAGTCAGGGGTTTACGGGGGTAAAATTGATCTATCCCGGGTAAAGTAAAACTTAAATTGACCCGTTTCTGATCTTTTAAGGGCACGATGCTGATTTGCTTAAGCTGTTGCTTTTCAGTAAGAAACGGCACTTGTGGATACTGCCGCTGACGCTGGGTATTAATGATGCTGCCAAAGTAGCGCCTTGCAAGTTGTTCTAGTTCATCTAAAGCGAGTGGTGCCACCAAGCAGAGCGTCATTACGTTGGCACTGTAGCGTTCGCGATAAAATTCCAGCAGCTCTTGTCGAAGGTCTACTTCATCACCACCTAAGGTTTTGAGGTTACCCACGGAAAACTTTGCGAAAGGATGAGCTGGGTTGACGGACTCTTTTTGAACTTGATAGACGCGGCGAATATCATCCTTAAGCTTTAAACTAAATTCCGACTCGATAGCATGACGCTCTCTATCGACTAAGGCTAAATCAAATTTTGGTGAGATAAAAAATTGGCTAAATCTGTCCAATGATGGCTCAAAGGCCTCGGCATCGATACTGTAGAAAAAATTGGTTTGCTCAGCGCCTGTCCAGGCATTATTACTGCCGCCATGTTGGTTAATAAACGCATGGTATTCGCCAGAATCAGGGTATTTTTCTGTGCCTAGAAACAGCATGTGTTCTAAAAAGTGCGCCATACCTGGTCTTTTTTCAGGATCGTCAAAATGTCCCACACCTACTGCCATGGACGATGCGGCCTGAGTCGACTGCATATCTTCAACCAATAGTACCTTCAGCTGATTTTCAAGTAGCAGGTATTTGTATTGGCGATGATCATTTGGGCTTTTGTGGATAATAGGCGTAAAAGACAAATCTGTGCTCCCTGTAACGCAGTGGCTTAGTGATAAGGGCGAATAAAATTATCAGCTTAAACATCAATCTGTTTATCTTACTCTGCTTGACAATAGATTTCAGAAGCTAAGTTAATTTAATTTTAGTTAAGGATGTATTTAATTCTAAAGCCCAGTTCACATTAGCTTAGCAGTGAATAACATTAAGCTGATAAGTTATAGACTAAAGATGACTAAAACGACCGAAAAACAGGGTTTGTTGACGGCTTTTTTGAGTTACAATTAAACAATAATGATAACAATAATGTCTGCTGAGAACCCTATGCAACTTTTTTTGATGAGACACGGTGAAGCGAGCTTCGATGCCCCCTCCGATAAAGAGCGTATGCTCACCGATACAGGCCGTTATACCAGCCGTATGATGGCGAAATGGCTAACTAAGATGACGACGCGAGTAGACTTAGTCATAGTTAGCCCCTATGTGCGTGCGCAGCAAACTTGGCAAGAAGTCAGTAAGCATTTAGCCGAGCCTAGACATATAGTCACCTTAGATGACATCACCCCCAATGCCGACCCCAAATTTGCCGTCGATGCGATACTCGCTTATGCCGAACAATACAAGGCTGACACTGTGCTGGTTATCGCTCATATGCCAATTTTAGGCTACATGGTTAGCGAGTTTGTCTATGGAATAGAGCCCCCCCTGTTTGCTACTTCGGGCATTGCACATATTGATAAACACTTAGAGCTGGCAAGCTTAGTGGCGATGCAAAACCCTACACAGCTAGCGTAAATGTCCTTTACTTGTGTGAATGGGTACTTGGGAAAGGGGATTAGCGTCTGTGAGGCTGATCGCCCAAATCGATGAGTACCAACAATGCTGCATCGCCGCCCCATTCCTTGGGGGCTTGATGAAAGGCTTTGACGTTAGGATGCTGCACTAACCAGATGGGAATTTGTTGTTTTAAAATTCCCGCACCGTAACCGTGCATCACACTACAACATTGAATGCTTTGTTTCATACAGGCTTGAATGAGCGCGGCTAATTCAAGTTTGGCTTCTGATTGTCGCAAACCGTGTAGATCCAGCAATAGATCTGGCTGGTAATCACCCCGTCTCAATCGCTTAAGCTCTAACTTGTCCGCAGTTTCATCAATCCAGCGCATAGGCCCATCATGAGGCAACAAGGGCTGATAGCTATCAGAAAAATAGCTATCGGCATGGAGCTGTTGCTCCTTAAATTCGAACACTTGCTTAGTCTTAGCCTGTTGACGAAAATGATGAGTGTTTTGCTTAAGCGGCTTAACGTCATCAACTAATTCAAAAAAGGACTGAGCGTCAGGGAGATTATCTTTATTCATGGTCATATTGTATTGAATTCTATGTCATCTTAATAGACTTCAGTTACAATGACCCAGAACAATTAAGCAGGAGAATGTTTTGGATAAGATCTTTGTAGATGAAGCCGTCACCGAGTTACGCACCATAGGTGATATGTTGCGTTGGTCAGTTAGCCGTTTTAATGATGCTAATATTTATTATGGCCACGGTACAGATAACGCTTGGGATGAAGCCATCGCATTGGTATTCCATGCATTGCATTTACCGGAAGAAATCGGCCAACAGGTTATTTTAAGTAATCTGACCAGCAGTGAAAAGCATAAAATCGTCGAGCTTATCATTCGCCGGGTGCGTGAACGTCTTCCTGTGCCGTATTTGACCAATAAAGCACATTTTGCAGGGCTTGAATTTTACGTGGATGAGCGGGTATTAGTGCCGCGCTCACCCATAGCAGAAATGATCAATAACAACTTCAGTCCTTGGCTGTATAACAAACAAGTTAACCGCGTGATGGACTTATGTACCGGCAGTGGCTGTATCGCAATTGCTTGTGCATATCTGTTTGAAGATGCGGAAGTCGACGCCTTAGACATCAGTGAAGATGCATTGGAAGTTGCGCAAATTAATATTGAATCTCTTGGGGTCATGGACAGGGTATTCCCTATCCAGTCTGATGTGTTTTCATCCATTCCTAAAGGGCCACAATACGATTTAATCGTCTCTAATCCGCCATATGTGGATGCCGAAGATATCGGCGATATGCCAGATGAGTACCATCATGAGCCCGCCATAGGGTTAGCCTCTGGCCGCGATGGTTTGGACTTAACCAAACGTATTTTGGCTAATGCCGCCGATTATCTGACTCAAGATGGTGTACTTGTAGTTGAAGTGGGTAACTCTATGGTGCATTTAATGGAGCAGTTCCCTGATGTGCCATTTACTTGGGTTGAGTTTGAATGCGGCGGTGACGGCGTATTTGTATTAACGCGAGATCAACTTGTTGAAAATGAATCATTATTTTCTGTTTATAAAGACGTAGACTAGTTATTCATTAGGCGATTTTTACTATAAGTTTGGAGTTCACAGTGGCCATTTATTCATAAATGGCCACTTTTCAGGTTAACGTCTATCAAGTCTAGCGAGATAAATTTAGAGGGACAAACAGCGCATGTCGGGAAATAGCATAGGTCAGAACTTTGTGGTGACCACCTTTGGTGAGAGTCATGGTGTCGCATTGGGGTGTATTATTGATGGTTGCCCTCCAGGACTTGAACTGAGTGCAGAGGATATGCAGCATGATCTTGACCGCCGCCGCCCAGGCACGTCTCGTTATACCACAGCACGCCGTGAAGCGGATGAAGTCAAAATCTTATCCGGGGTGTTCGAAGGCAAGACGACTGGCACTTCCATTGGCTTGATGATAGAAAATACCGATCAGCGTAGCCAAGATTACTCTAATATCAAAGATACATTCCGTCCAGGTCACGCCGATTACACCTATCAGCAAAAGTATGGCATGCGTGACTACCGTGGCGGCGGCCGTTCATCGGCGCGAGAAACCGCCATGCGTGTTGCTGCGGGCGCCGTGGCTAAAAAGTATTTAAAGCAAGTCCACGGCATTGAAGTCACAGGCTACTTATCACAGCTTGGGCCTATTAGTGCCGAGACTATAGATTTAACCCAAGTTGAGCAAAATGCTTTTTTCTTCCCTGATGTCAGTAAACTCGAAGCCTTAGATGAGTACATGCGTGAGCTTAGAAAATCCGGAGATTCCATTGGCGCTAAAGTTTCAGTTATCGCAACAGGTGTGCCCGTAGGGCTGGGTGAACCAGTGTTCGATCGTTTAGATGCCGATATAGCCCATGCATTAATGGGCATTAATGCGGTTAAAGGGGTTGAAATTGGTGATGGGTTTGCAGTGGTAAATCAAAAAGGCTCCCAAGGGCGAGATTTAATGTCACCACTAGGGTTTGAATCAAACCATGCTGGCGGCGTGCTTGGGGGCATTTCATCGGGTCAACCTATTGTTGCTCATATGGCGCTAAAGCCTACATCGAGCATCAGTGTGCCAGGTCAAAGCATGACAGTGCAGGGTGACACAGTTGAGATGGTGACCAAGGGACGTCATGATCCTTGTGTTGGCATTCGCGCCGTGCCCATTGCAGAAGCCATGCTTGCCATAGTCTTGATGGATCACCTACTAAGGCACAGAGCGCAAAATAATGCCGTGGTTAGCGACACCCCTAAAATTGGTATGCGTTAAAACCCTCATTTGGCTGAGGAAGACCTCTGCTAGGTTCAGCTGGGTCAACAGCCATTAGATCATGACGTAGGGATAAAATCATGGCAAACCAAATCGAATCAAGTCAAACCAGCCCCATGAACACTGAGCAGCAACTGCGCTGGCTCAGTGCGTGTTACTTCTTCTTTTTTGCCATCTTGGGTGTCATGGTTCCCTACCTTGGGGTATTTTTCGATAACCGAGGTTTTGATGCCCAAGAAATTGGCCTGTTGCTTGCCATCCTGATGGGGACGCGTATTATCGCTCCTAATCTGTGGGCCATGGTTGCAGATAAGACGGGTATGCGCGCCGAATTGATTAAATTTGGCGCCGCGGCCGCGGCCATCACTTTCGTGAGTTTTTTCTTCAAAGGCGGGGTGCTTTACTTATCCATAAGCCTTGCTGTTTATACCTTCTTTTGGAATGCCATCCTAGCCCAGCTTGAAGTCATCACCTTAGAAACCTTAGGGGATAAAGCCAATCAATACGGTAAAATCCGCAGCTTTGGCAGTATCGGTTACATTGTCTTGGTGGTTGGGGCCGGCGTTGCCATAGATACCTGGGGCACAGAAGTGCTGCCCATCATAGGCATGAGTCTGTTTATTGGCTTACTTGCCTGTGCGCTGCCATTACCCGCTAATCGAGTCGTCATAGATAAACATGCTCCGGTGAGTAAGCTCAAACTTGAAGCCGCCACAGTGTGGTTTCTGGTGTCGGCCATGTTATTGCAAATGAGTGCAGGGCCTTTTTATGGCTTCTTTATTTTGTATCTCAAGCAAGTGGGTTACTCAGAAACGGCTGGTGGATTATTTGTTGCTCTTGGAGTAATAGCCGAAATCATCATGTTTATGTTCGCGCCTAGACTATTAGGGCGTTATGGCATCAAGTTTTTATTGGTCGTGTGCATGTTAATGACGGCGCTGCGTTGGTTGCTGGTGGCGTTCGGCGCAGACAGCTTAGCCTTACTGGGCCTGAGTCAATTGCTGCATGCCTTTACCTTCGGCTTGACGCACGCGGCATCGATTCAGTTTATTCACAGGCAATTTCCGCCCAGCCATAGAAGCAAAGGTCAGGCGTTATACGCTAGCCTCAGCTTTGGTGTCGGCGGCGCGCTGGGGACTTGGCTTAGCGGGGTGATTTGGGGCGATGGCAGTGGCTCTGTGATGACTTGGATCTTTGCAGCAAGCTGCGCTTTATTGGCCATGTTGGCGGTACTCGCCATACCGACGTTATCGAGCAAGCAGGCTAGCGTTCAAAGCTGATTGCATTAAAAAGCGTATATAGCCTGTGTAGTAAAGTGGTGGATTAAACATGTATGAAGGAGTGTCGGTGTCAGTGTTTCGTTTAGGGTTGGTTATCAATCCATTGGCAGGTCTGGGTGGCAGTGTTGCCCTTAAAGGCTCTGATGATGTCGCCGCACAGGCGCTTGCCCTAGGAGCCGTACCCAAAGCAAGGCTTAGGATGAAACAAGCGCTGGATGTCATTAAACCTTATGCTGAGCGCATTGTTATTTACACCGCAGCAGGCGAGATGGGAGAAAATTTAGCCACAGAAATGGGCTTTAAAGTTGAACTCGTCTACAGCCCTCAAGAAAGCACTCAAGCTTGTGATACCCAATCATTAGTGGCAGTGCTCACTGAGTTGCCGTTAGATTTGCTGCTGTTTGCCGGCGGCGATGGCACGGCAAGGGACGTGTATTCGGCTTTAGATGATAAATTGCCGGCACTCTTGCCAGTATTTTTGCCAGTGTTGGGGGTGCCTGCAGGGGTGAAAATTCATTCAGGCGTGTATGGTATCACCCCAAATGCAGCGGGTCTTGTGGTTAAAATGCTGCTTGATGGTGAGCTTGTCAGCTTGATGCCAGCGGATGTAATGGACATAGATGAAGCAGCTTTTCGTGAAGGAAAAGTGCGGGCGAAGCGATTTGGTGAAATGCAAGTACCTGCTGAGCCTAGATACATTCAAGCGGTGAAAATGGGCGGCGTAGAAGTCGACGAATTAGTGCTTGCCGATATTGCGGCGGATGTCATTGAAACTATGGCTGAAGGGCAAGACGATACCCTGTATATCATGGGCTCTGGCAGTACAGTGGCCTTTGTGATGGAAGAGCTTGGTGTCGATAATACTCTGCTCGGCGTCGATTTAATTCAAAATAAACAGCTTGTTGCAAAGGATTTAACCGCAAATAAATTACTTGAGCTTACTCAAAACAAGCCCGCAAAATTGGTGATTACCTTGATTGGTGGTCAGGGCCATGTGCTAGGACGGGGCAATCAGCAGTTATCCCCTGAACTTATTCGTCAGATTGGAAAAGACAATATTTTGATCTTAGCGACAAAAACAAAGCTAAAAGCACTTGAAGGCAGGCCATTAATTGTGGATAGTGGCGACCCTGAATTAGATATAGCACTGACGGGCTATTACAAGATAGTCACAGGCTACCATGATTACGTCATGTATCAAGTGGCCAACCCAGATTTAGCGAAGAGGTAATCCATGTTAGACAAGTACGATGCAGCCTTAGAGTCTTGGATAGAAGACACAGTAGTCAACGGTGACGATGATGCTTTATTTGCCAGTGGATACCTACAAGGCCATGTGGCAGTAGTATTAGCGCAACTTGAAATTGAGCCAAGCCAAGATTTAACGGCGCTAGATGGTAAAATGGTCGACTGCTTAGCGCTGGCCAATAGCGAGCTTAACGATGACGATTACAGCCTAGTGGCCAATGCATGGCAGCAATTGCGTCAACGTATTCAGGCTAACAATCTTTAATGGAAGTCGTTAAATGAGCGACATTGGCGCGACTGAAATAGGTATCGATACCTTAGGTTCAACTTCTATAGGCTCAAATGCCGTAAGTTCAGTGATCATAGGTTTAGTTAATCCTAAAACACCCGTGAACGTTGGCGGCATTATGCGTGCCGCCGGCTGTTATCGGGTCGATAGCGTGTGTTATACCGGTCGGCGTTACGAGCTTGCTGCCAAATCCGGCGACGCCCAGTATGATGTCGACACCAAAGACGCGGCTAAGACTATCCCTTTGACTGGGGTGGAGTCGCTGCTGGATCAGGTTCCCGTCGGGGCTAAGATTATTTGCGTCGATCTTGTGGTTGGTGCTACGCCGCTACCGCATTTTGTCCACCCAGAGCATGCTTTTTATATTTTCGGCCCCGAAGATGGCACCATACCTCAAGTGCTTATCGATGCGGCGCATGAGGTAGTGTATGTCCCGACGGTAGGCTGCATGAATCTAGCCGCGTCAGTTAATGTATTGCTGTACGACAGATTGGCAAAATCGGCGCAAATGCTTGCAGGGGATGAGCTGATTAAGCAAAGTCGCGACAATAACAACCGCACTAAAGTTAAACATTGGCGTAATAAAGAATAGCAAGTTTCCAGTCTAGGTCTATTATATGAGGCGGAAATTCATTCTCAGTTAAAGGACTTCGCCGTGTATAAACCATTAATCTTATCCCTCTCGATAATAATATTAAGCTCAGGTTCGGCGTTTGCCGCAACAACAATCAATGATATGCAAGCTTGCCAAGGCTACCTCGATTTTGTTGATAATAAACTCGATGATTTAAAAGAGACTTACTCAGCAGGAGATCTAAACACCATTCGAACTGGACTGGTTAATTACAATCAGTACATTCAACAAACCATTATTACTCCAGGTTTACTGGAGTTCACCGGCAATGATGCGCAAAAAGCCAGTGAGACCCAGCTACAAATCGATGCCTACAAAACCCACATCAGCGAAAGATTAAAACAAAAATACCAAGATGATAAAATGGTTGTTGATTACGCCGTGGTTCTCAATGATTGCGCTAAAAAAGCCATGCCAGAAGAAAATGTGCTGCAAGAGTTAAAAACCGCTTTGGAATTGATTGTAAGCCTCGCTAAGCAAGGTTAATCCAGTCGCTCATTTTGATTTATCAGGTGCTAACGCTTGCTGGCGGGCCCTATAGTTGAGCGGTTTATTGCTTAATAAAAATAGGGTCTCAATTTTTCCTATTATGGATGTGAGAGATCTCTTACACGATTTGTGAGCATTGGCGTTATTGTTTGCAGCTAAGCTTATACCGCATTGGCTTAAGTCATTCATTCCCCTTTATTATTTTCACCCGTCGGTCTGGCAAAGCATTTTTTTTGTGTTTATTTTCAAAATATCTTTTTTAGGTGCATGTTTCCTAGGGGGAAGCTGGCATATGATTAACACATCCAAGGAACAGGATGAACGGAACAGGAAGCGCTCAAGGCCGAGCATACTCAAGGTAGAGTCACTTAATCTGGATGATTGAGTACAAGGACGAAAACGGATAGCCCCAAGGAAGACTTAAGGTCAGGGGATGCAAGGGAAGGCCAGTGTAGACATGATGTCTCGCTACAAGGATTAAGATTATCATGGATGATATAGGACACGCTTAAGGACAGAGCAGGCTCAGTAAAGGATGACTGAGATAAAGGACGGTATCTTAGATGGTACAGGGAACACAAGGATGCTACGGATAGCAGCAAGGGATGGCCAGTGTAGACATGATGTCTTACTTAACGTTTTAGATTGCCATGGATGATATAGGACACGCTTAAGGACAGAGCAGGCTCAGTAAAGGAATTGCTGGGATAAAGGACGGTATCTTAGATGATACAGGGAATACAAGGATGCTAAGGACAGATGCAAGGGATGCGGTATAGACGCATGGACGGTGCAGGGAGCACAAGAATAGCAGGATTGCTTAACAAAGAATAACAGGCCACGAAATACTATCGTGGCCTTTCTTTTTGGTTTTCACCAATATGATAAACCCACCTCATTGAGACATTCATCGGCTATTCCGATCGTATTAATTGAACTTTCCCCCAGGGGGTTGTCAAAGAATGGTTTGTCAAAGTTTGCGGCATAGAGTGAATTGCCGTCATACTCCCACCGTTAATATTAAGGAATGATATCCATGAAAATGGCCAAGAGCCCAATAGCGTTAGACTCAAGGTATATTTGCAAGATAAGGCTGATACATCTCCAAAAGAAGGGCAGAAAAAACTCACTTTCTCGGAATTAGTAAAACTAGACAGCATCAAGTTTGTCTCTGAAAATGAGTCAGAGCTTATCTATCAGTTCGCGCCTTACATTGAGGAATTGGACAGTGATGAACTGAATGGCGAACTAAGAATACTTTAAATCAATCGATAGCGAAGGAACCATCAGTTATAGTGACTATGAAATCTTGACGGCTCCCACTTCCAGTGAACCTCAGGCATAATTAATCTCAATACATGACGCTAGATGAATGCCTGTTTTGTGTCTGTGGATAGTACTTTTGATAGTATTTTTGCTCAAGATCCCAATAAAATGACCGCCTAGAGAGGCGGTCATTTTATTGGGATAAACAGTCACATGATTAATGGCATTTACCTGTGTTACAGCTAGTTTGAGCGCCGCAACCATCAAATTTCCCTTGAGATAACGGCGCGTCATTCCACTCAGGTTCGGGAAACACTGGCCATTCAATCCCTTGAATTTGTTTGCCTTTCATTGAAAGTTGTCCTTGGTGTTGATCCATTCCGTCGGTGCTAAATTCAAACATGAATTTGGCTTTCCAGCAGACGCCAGTATGACCGCCAAAGCTGGGTCTTGCATGGATCATGGCTATGGCCAACAGCTGCACGCTTTGTTTTTGGCAAGCGCGTTCGGCGAAGACTCGACTTAATTCTGCCATTTGCCTTAATTGCCAGAAGAAGGCGGCAAGAACAAAAAGCGCTAGGATTAAGATGACATCTGACATCATGATTGAGCTGCCTTAAATAAACCGCCAATGGCAATGGAAAGTATGTTGCTGCGCTCTGGATTACGAAGATCGAGCAGCAGTGCCTGACGTAGACTGGGTATAGCTACAATATCAGCAAAAACTTGATTGAAAAAGCCTTGTTCTTGTAAAGCTAAGGCTTCGAGATAAGATTTTCTGCAACTGTCATCTTTTAATGCCTGCCAATTTCTAGCCGCTATTGTGACTAAGTGGTTCGCGTCCAGCAAATTGTGCTGCGCTAAGTGAGCAATCGCCTTGATTGACAGGCTTGGGCTCGACGCGAGTGCGGCTAAATAACTTGCTTTGTGCTCATTTGATGCTTGCTCAAATAAAAGGTAAATTTTTTCAGCCAAGCTTGGCTCAAGGGGGAGATGCTCTAAACACTGGCATAGTGCCGCGTGCACGGGCAGAGGGCTAAAGTCGAAGCTTCGAATTAAACTATCCATATTATCAAGGCTCTGGGCTCTGACGCACACATCCGCAATCCCTTGAAGGCCAAGTTGTTCCCAGCTATGGCTTTCATTTTCAACCGCCGATGACTCACCAATTACAGCTTGCTCTGATAGGTATTGCGCCGCAAATTCATACTGGCTTGATGCTGGTTGACCTAATTGCTGACGCACTAAGGCATTAAATAGCGCAAGTTTGTGTTGATTGGGCTTGAAGCTAAAAGGATGATTTGCAAACTGTTCTTGCTGTGCTTCAGTTAGTTCTTGGGTTAAGTCTCTGCCTAAGGCATCTAAAATCATTTGAATAAATTGGCTGCGAGGCGCGGGCGATAATAAACCTTGCTCATCTAATGGTAGCTTTAAAAACCAAATGTAGGGCTGAGCCGACTGTTGCCAAAACACTAATCCAAGCTGGGCATGGCCTTGAATAGGATAGGGGTAAGGTGCGAGTAAGGATTCAATTTGATGGAATGCCAAAGCATCGATATGTTGAACTCTTCGTCCTAAATCATACACTTGGAATTGGGTGTTCGCCGTGGTTAGGAACTGGCTTAAGGTGGTAATTTCAGTCATGTTTCTGCCGCTTACTCGGTTTATTTGGATAACAACCGCGAGATGATATCATATCTCGTTATAAGCCCTGAGTTCACATTAGTATTTTATGCCTTATAGCCGTTGTAAAACCCATTTAGTTCGCTTGGAAGCCTTGTTAAAACAACAAAATCTGTGGAGCGATAGTGAGCCTTCGCCTGCCGCATTAGCCAGCACTGCGCCCTTTTCCTGCGATACCATGGCCTTCGAAGAGTGGCTGCAGTTTATTTTCATTCCAAAACTGGGCGCGATTGTCGACGCGAAGCAGCCATTGCCATCCCAAATGCACTTAGCCCCAATGGCATCCCAAGTCTGGCAAGCAAACCCTGTGTATCAGCCAATCATTGAGCAACTTATCGCAATGGATGATTTTATTAATGCCGCAAAATAACTCAAACAATCAATACAATGAAATGGCCGGTATTTCAAATGACGCATTTGATTATGCAGATATTTATGAGCAAGAAGAAAACGAGTCAGCAGGCGCGGACATTGAAGTCACTGACGACATGGATGAGCCTGCGCCAGAATTGACTATTCTCTATCAAGACGACGACATAGTGGCTATTCATAAACCAGCAGGTTTATTAGTGCATCGCAGTTACTTAGCCCGCAAGGAGCGTTTTTTCGCCATGCAGCTCACTCGGGACTTAATCGGTTGCCATGTGTTTCCTGTGCATAGACTCGATAGGCCCACATCCGGTGTGTTATTGTTTGCTAAAAGTAGCGAAGTCGCTCGTAATCTGTGTGAGCAATTTGCCGAACATAAGATAAAAAAAGACTACTTGGCCTTGGTACGGGGCAATATGCATGAGGCTGGACTGTTGGATTATCCTTTAAGGGTGGAGCTTGATGATGTGGCCGATAAACATGCCAAAGCCGATAAACCCGCCCAAGAAGCACAAACCAGTTACCAGCCGTTACTCAATAGTGAAATTCCTTTTAGCTCGGGTCGTTATCCAACCAGTCGTTTCGCGCTGATAAAACTAAGCCCTCATACGGGGCGTAAGCATCAGCTGCGCCGTCATATGGCGCATTTACGTCACCCCATTTTAGGTGATACCACCCATGGTGACGGCAAGCAAAATAAATTCAGCCGAGAACACTTCGGTGTAAATCGCCTATGGCTAATAGCCAAGCGGCTGAGCTTTACCCATCCAGTGACTGGAAAACCCATGACAATTGAAACTCAAATTGAACAGCAATGGTTGGCAACGTTCGCTTTATTGGGTTGGACTGATGCACAGCTACAACAGCTTGATTTTATTCAATAAGCCCCTATTGATGTGAATGACTAGTTCTATACCGATAAAATAGAGATTAGACTATGATCTTGAAAGGAAAGTCGGCTATTGTATAAATCGCTTTATGATGTTTAAGGAAGAGGATTGATGAAGAAAGTGAACCTAGTGTTTGGTACTGTCTATGGCAGCGCTCAACACGTTGCAGAGACCTTGGCTCCAGCCATAGAAAAACTAGGCTATGAGGTGGCGATAAAACAACCTAATGAACTTGCGAGTTTTACCCCGCCAGAAGATGAGCTGTTGATCATTATTTGTTCCACTACGGGACAAGGGGATCTGCCCGATGATATTTTTCCTTGGTTTAACTTACTTAAATCAAATGCGCCTTATTTGCCCAAATTGAACTACAGCATTATTGGCCTAGGGGACTCTTGCTATGAAACCTTTTGCGGCGCCGCTAGACAGTTTGATGCTTTATTTCAAGAACTTGGCGCAAATACAGTAACCGATATGTTTGAAATCGATGCCAGCGAAACCATGAGCCCCGAAGATGATGCCTTAAACTGGATTAGTGTGTGGCACAGCCAAGTCGAACATTAAGCTATTTAAATCAGCAATGGTTTAAGTTTGCCCAGCGCTTGAGCCAAGCGCTGTTGGTGCCCATTGCTATTCTGCCTGCGGCAGGGCTCATGCTCGGATTAACCGTAAACCCTCTACCTTTTATCCCCATTGAATTGACGATGATTTTTGCCTCAGTGGGCAAATTGATTTTCACCATGATGCCACTGCTCTTTAGTGTTGCCATCGCCATAGGTTTTTGCAAAGACCAAGGCATAGCGGCATTTTCGGCGGTATTTGGCTTTGGGGTATTTCAATCAACGTTAGGCGCTCTTACCGCACTATATCAGCTGCCTTCGAGGCCATTATGGGGGATAGATACCATAGATACTGGTATTGCAGGCGGTATTTTAGTGGGGGCAGTGACGTGTTTAGCGGTCAGGCTAAGTCAGCATTTACGCTTACCGGCGATTTTTTCGTTTTTCGAGGGTAGGCGCAGTGCCCCCTTAATTGTCATCCCCTTGACCATAGGCCTTGCTTACTTATTAAGTCTATTGTGGCCGAGTTTATCTGTGGTTATTCAACGCCTGTCTGATTGGGCTGTGTATCAAGACCCATCCTTGGCTTTTGGCATTTATGGCATGGTCGAGCGGCTGCTTATTCCCTTAGGCCTGCACCATATCTGGAATGCGCCTTTTTATTTAGAAGTGGGTCAGTTTTTTGATGGTACTCATGTTATTCGAGGTGAAATCGGTCGTTATTTAGCGGGGGACATTACCGCTGGAAACCTTGCTGGTGGCTATTTAATCAAGATGTGGGGCTTACCCGCGGCGGCGCTGGCTATCTGGCGCTGCGCCGATAAGAGTGAACGTAATCGTGTGGCTGGCATTATGCTCTCTGCCGGCATGGCGAGTTGGCTAACCGGGGTAACTGAGCCGCTAGAGTTTGCCTTCTTGTTTGTCGCTCCTATATTGTTTATTTGTCATGCCATTTTAACTGGGCTGGCTTACAGCCTCTGTGTGGTATTGGATATTCACCATGGGATAGTGTTTTCCCACGGATTAGTGGATTTCAGCTTACTGTATTCTCTTTCATCCAATACCGGTTGGCTGTTGATTTTAGGGCCGTTAACTGGCGTCATCTACTATGCGCTGTTTACTGTCAGTATTTTAAGCTTTAATTTAAAAACGCCCGGTCGCTTGGCTAGCGGCAATGATGAGCAAAAGGAAAGCCTACGCTCCATGATAGCCGCCTTAGGTGGAAGACATAATGTGCTTGAGTTGAATGCATGTTTAACCCGTCTTAGGATCAGCGTTATCGACGCCAGTTTAGTGGATAAGGCCCGTTTGATGCGCCTTGGGGCCAAGGGCGTTATCGTTGTGGGTAAGGGGGTTCAAGTGGTTTTCGGTACAAAAGCGGAAACATTACGCAAATTACTGCAAAAATACTTAGATTCACGGCGTTAATTTTTGTCTCGTTTCACACTGTTAACTTTTTTCAACTTAATTGTTAATTTTGTGGATTGATTTGTTTTTAAAATACTTTATTCTCAATTAAAGATTATTCTCAATTAAAGATAAAGCAGACGAGTCCATTTCAGGCATAAGTCATCATCGAGGAGTTGCAGCATGGTTACTTTAGAGCCAGAAAACAAAGTAAGAAAAATTCTAATTACTGATTGCGCCGATGCCAAGGGGTTAATAGCTAAGATCACCGGCGTTTGTTTTGCTCACCAGTTAAACATCATTAAAAATACTGAGTTTGTTGATCGCATTCAGGGGCGTTTTTTTATGCGCACCGTACTCGAAGGTGTGTTTGATGATGCCAGTTTACTCAAGGCGTTAAGTGAAGTATTGCCAGCGCAGAACCATACCAAGCTGGTTGCTGCCGACAAGAAACGTATCGTGGTGATGGTTACTAAAGAAGCCCATTGTTTGGGTGATTTGTTGATGAAAGCCTATTATGGTGGGCTGGATGTGGATATTGCCGCTGTGGTGGGCAATTATGATAGCCTGCGCAACTTAACTGAAAAGTTTGATATTCCGTTTCACCATGTATGTCATCAAGGCTTAGACAGGCTTGAACATGAACAAGCCATATTGAAAATAGTGAACGGCTATCAGCCTGATTATGTGGTGCTGGCTAAATACATGCGAGTGTTAACCCCTGAGTTTGTCTGTGCCTATCCTGATCGAATTATTAATATTCACCACTCGTTTTTACCCGCGTTTATTGGCGCATCGCCCTATAAACAAGCCTGGGAGCGAGGGGTGAAAATTATTGGCGCTACGGCCCATTTCGTCAATGATTGCCTCGATGAAGGCCCCATTATTAAACAAGATGTCATTTCGGTTGATCATACTTTCAGCGCTGAAGAAATGGCCCACAATGGCCGCGATGTGGAAAAAAGTGTGCTCAGTAAGGCATTGCAGTTAGTGTTAAATGAACAAGTGATTGTCTATGGTAATAAAACCGTGGTGTTTTAGCCGCTTCCTTGCGGCGTTGTTGCGTTTTCTTGGATCTATAGAATTGAGGGAGCACAAGATGTTAGGTCATAATGTTTAACGATTATTGATTGGATTGCTGTATTAACTTGTTTGATACACACTTGATTAATAGCGTATATCATAGAGGTCATCAGCAGAATAATTAAAGGCGATGTCTTGAATGGTGACCTTACCTTGAGTATATGGCGCAATGAGACGCGCCGTTTTATCGGCATTATTGCTTAAGGCAAACTGATGGAAGCTTTCACCGTTACACATTAAACGTGGAAAAATTCTTGCTTTATTAATGCGATAAATCTTCATTGTGTCATTAAAGCTAAATACTCTATTACTGACGCCTGCCTTGCAAACGTCAATTAAGGTATTTTCTAGCTGTGGATCCATGGCAGCCTGTGCTGGCATGACCAAGAACGATAACGTGACTAGACTTGCAGCTATGATGGTTTTCATAGTGACTCCTCCTTAACCTAACCTTTAAAGTAAAGGCAATTTTTTGCTGCTGTGCCGGTTAAAGTATGGGGAAAACTGTATCAATCTATTTAAGGGTCGACAAAGTGTAACTGCGAGTTACAAAATGTGTATTTGTGAATTGAACGTGGATGCGTTGCCATTATCTAATTGATAATTAAGTGAAATTATTTTTATTGTTTAAGTTGTTGAAAAGCCCAGAAAATGACTGGGCTTTTTATTTACTCGATTTCTGGTTAACCGTATTAATCTACGATTCGTAAAAGTTCGTTAATACCGACTTTAGCACGTGTCTTAGCGTCAACTTTTTTGACTATGATGGCGGCATACAAGCTGTATTTGCCACAGGCTGAGGGTAAGTTGCCCGATACTACGACTGAGCCTGCAGGCACACGGCCATAATGCACTTCGCCGGTTTCACGATCAAAAATACGGGTGCTTTGGCCTATATAGACCCCCATAGAAATCACGCTGCCTTCTTCAACCACTACGCCCTCAACGATTTCACTGCGAGCGCCGATAAAGCAATTGTCTTCGATAATTGTTGGGCCAGCCTGTAAGGGTTCAAGTACACCGCCAATACCCACACCGCCAGACAAGTGCACGTTCTTGCCAATTTGTGCACATGAACCCACTGTCGCCCATGTATCAACCATAGTGCCTTCATCTACATAGGCACCTAAATTTACGTAAGAGGGCATAAGCACAGTGTTTTTACCGATAAAGGAGCCTTTGCGCACAGTGGCAGGTGGAACAACGCGAATGGCTTCGGCTTTAAAGCGGGCTTCATCGTAGTCCGCAAATTTTTGCGGTACTTTATCGAAATATTTAGTGTCACCACCATCAATGACGCCGTTATCAAATATCCGAAAAGACAGTAATACCGCTTTTTTTAACCATTGGTGTACCTGCCACTGGCCGTTAATTTTTTCAGCGACTCGAGCCTCACCTTTGTCTAACATGGCAATAACCGTTTCAACATCGGCACGCAGGCTAGGTTCAACTGTGCCTGGTGTGATGTGTTGACGATTTTCAAATGCAGTTTCAATACGTTGGCGTAATGCCTCCATAGGGTTCTCCAATAATGATTAAAATGAAAAATTACATGCTCGGTGCATGGGATGATAAAGCTAAACTAAGACTCTGAGCTAATTTTTGCTGCGAAGCTTCATCCAAGGCTTTACCTTCATGAGTTTGTAAAATAAAGAAATCTTCAGCTCGCTCGCCAATAGTGGTGATCTTCGCAGCAATTAACGTCACCTGGCAGCGGTAAAAAATATCGCCCACTTTTGCCAATAATCCCGGGCTGTCTAAGGCGATGAGCTCCATCATGCTGGTGCCTTGACGGGCGCTAGGCAAGAAACTTACCTGAGTCGGGACGTTAAAGGGGCGCATTATTCGCGCCATTTTCCTAAATTTTGGTAACTTAGGGTTGTCGCTGGCGAGGGCTTTTTCCAGTGCCTTTCGTATGCTCTGTATACGTGATAACTGGCTAATAGTTTCACCGTCTTGTTCTAGAATGACGAAGGTATCTAACGCATAATTATCTTTTGATGTCATGATGTTAGCATCATGAACATTGATATTTTTATTATCCAGCACTGTCATCACAGTGGCAAATAATTTGGGTTTATCTTTGCTGTAGATAAATAATTCAGTGCCGCCACGGGTCGCCTGTTTGGATAATAAAATCAAGGGCTCATCTTGATGGCTTTGCTTGATGATGGCTTCAGTATGCCAAGCCACTTGGCTTGCTTGGTGACGCAGAAAATAATCAGTTTTGAAGCGGCTCCAAAGGGCCTCCATCTCCTTTTCTTTAATCCCACGTCTCAATAGCTCTTTCTTGGCCTTGGCCTGTATTTCTCGCACCCTAGCGCGCATGTCTATGGGCTTTTCCTTGCCAGTTGCCAATACCCTTTGGGTGGAGAAGTACAAGTCTCGCAGTAAGGAGCCTTTCCAGCTGTTCCAGGTTTTTTCATTGGTGGCACAAATATCGGCAACGGTTAAACAATACAGATAGCTTAAATGCACGGCATCACGGACTTTATGGGCAAATTCAGCCACTACTTCGGGATCTGAGATATCCCGCCTCTGGGCTGTGATGGACATCACCAGATGATGCTCAACCAACCAAGCGACCATGCGGCCATCATGATCGTTAAGACCGTGCAGTTTGCAAAAATCCAAGGCATCCTTAGCCCCCAGTTTGCTGTGATCGCCGCCGCGACCTTTGGCGATGTCATGAAAGATAGCGCCAAGGACGAGCAAGCCTTTTTTGGGCAATTGGTTAATCAGGATAGCCCCTAATGGGAATTCATCTTTTTGCTCGGCCTGTGAAAAACGGTCAATATTAAGCAGTAATCTGTGGGTGTGCTCATCCACAGTGTAGGCATGAAATAGATCAAATTGCATCTGGCCTTCAATTTTACGCCATGCCGGTAAATATGAAGATAAAATCCCGTGTTTATGCATCAAGGACAAGGACCCTATGCCTCTGGGGTGCTTCAAAATGTCCATAAAGGCTTTACGACAGGCTGAATTCTCTTGCAAGGGGCTTGCTAAGTCTTGCCTTGCCTCACGAAGTAATCTTAGTGTTGGGGCATAAATGCCCTGGATATTGGAGTTTTTTGCCACAATGAGAAACAAACGGATAATTTCTTCTGGGCAGCGACTAAATAGGCCTCCATCGAGCACTTCAATAAAGCGGCCACGGCGTTGATAGCATTCATTGATAGGCTGGATAACTAAAGCGTGAGTCTGACCTAAGGTGGCACGTTTAAACAATTGCAGCAGCATTTCATTCAGCTCTATCACACTGCGAACCGTGCGATAGTACTTTTTCATTAACTGCTCCACCGCCAGCTGGGTAGCATCTTCATAGCCCATAATGCTGGCAACTTGGCGCTGTAAATCGAACAGAAGCCTATTTTCATTACGATTGGAAATCATGTGCAGCGCAAATCTGAGTTGCCACAAGAAACGTTGGCACTCCAAGAGTTCATCGAGTTCTGATGGGGTTAAAAACTCGTGGGCCACCAAATCTTCGAGTTTGGCGGCATCAAAATGACGCATAGCGACCCAGGCAATGGTTTGAATGTCCCTAAGGCCACCGGGACAGGTCTTGAGGTTGGGTTCTAAATCGAAGGCGCTGCCCTTGGTATGGCGATTTTGCTGCTCGGTTTTTTTTGCATCATAAAATCGCTCTGACGGCCAAAAATCCTGTTGACGTATGCTGTCATAGAGCAAATCAAACTGGTACTCATCGCCACATAAATAGCGCGCTTCGATAAGATTGGTGGCTATGGTGATATCGTCGCGACCTTGTTCTAAGGTTTGTGCCAAAGTACGCACACTGTGGCCAACTTCAAGGCCTGCATCCCATAAAAAGGTAATAAAAGCGCTAAGTTGCATCTCAGCTTGTTGGCAGACGGTATCATTTTGCAACAAGATGAGTAAGTCTATGTCTGAGTGAGGGTGAAGTTCACTGCGACCGTAACCGCCAACGGCAACCAGAGTAATAGAAAACTCGTTAAGGCCTAAACGCTGCCAAGTTGAATTGAGCAGTTGATCCACAAATTGACTGCGCTGACTGACGAGCAATTCAATTGACTCGTTCGCGGTGAACTGCGCCATTAAACGCTGGTTTAATTCCGCAAGCTGTTGTTTGGCGACCAGCGCGCTATTCATGGTGATAAATTTAACTCTCTTATGATTGGGACAAACTATGTATTGGAACCAGCTATAGATTGCAATTGTCTTGCGGCTAACCCAGTAGCCGCAATAAAAAACTCACCGTTAATGATTGATGATGCGTGGGAAGTCTTCTTCGTCGCGCAAGGTAATCACTTCAACTCCAGTGGCGGTAACCAGTAAAGTATGTTCCCACTGGGCCGAGTTTTTGCCATCGGCTGTGGTGACAGTCCAGTTATCTTCTCTATCGAGTACGCTAGTTTGACGGCCAGCATTGATCATAGGCTCTATGGTGAAACACATACCAGGACGTAACACGGTTTTATCATTGTTCTTGTAATGGACGATTTGCGGCTCTTCATGAAAGCCTGCGCCAATACCATGACCACAATAATCTTGCACTATGGAGTACTTATCAAGTCCTGTTTTGCTGGCCTTGATGAATTTTTCTATTGCAGTGCCAATCTCGCCGAGTTTCATGCCCGGACGGACTTTACGTATGGCTAAGTACAGGCTTTCTTGAGCGATACGGCAAAGGCGCTTGTCTTTGGCGCTGACTTCACCGATGAGGAACATCTTAGAGGTATCGCCATGAAAGCCGTCTTTGATGACGGTAATATCGATATTGAGTATGTCGCCATCTTTTAAGACGTAGCTTGATGGAATGCCGTGACAGATAACATCATTAACAGAGGTGCAAATCGATTTTGGAAAGCCATGGTAATTAAGCGGCGCCGATATCGCACCTTGCTCTTCTGTGTACTTGGCACAGATATCATTAAGCTCGTCTGTAGTGACGCCTGCTTTAACATGGGGGGCAATCATGGCTAACACCTCGGCGGCAAGTTTGCCGGCGGCGCGCATTTTCTCGATTTCTTCTGCTGTCTTAATGACTATGCTCATTGGATTTCTCTTGGCGTGGTTAACGGTAATTTTTGAAGACACAGCAGGGGATAAAAAAGCAGCTGAATTTGTGCTTAGTGGCGTTTTATGATATAAAGCGCGCCGTCTGTGTTTGTGTCTTCACGTTTAATGTGTTGTCGAATTCAATGGCTTAGCTTGTGCTTAAGCGTAATTAATTCAACGAGTCCAGCGAATAAGTGTTGCAGTTTAAGGTGTCATGAGTGTTAAGGCAAAGGTTACCCACTTTTTCCTTTAGTAAATCTTTGACAGGCTTTTCTTCACTTAATCGCAAACTAAGCGTAAAATGTGCGGGTCATTATACATGGCAAACTAACTAAACACTAAATCACACACGTATCGACACATTCTTCGGGGTGCCTTTTTAGGTCGAAGACATGGGATGCGTGGAGGTCTAACCCCTTAATTAAGGTATTAAAATGACTACTGTTACAATGCGCGACATGCTACAAGCCGGTGTTCACTTCGGTCACCAAACACGTTACTGGAACCCAAAGATGAAGCCATTCATCTTCGGTGCTCGCAACGGTGTACACATCATCAACCTTGAGCACACTGTGCCTATGTTCAACGAAGCGTTAGCTTTCATCAGCAACGTAGCGTCTAAAAAAGGCAAAGTGTTATTCGTTGGTACTAAACGTGCCGCTGGCGAAGCAATCAAAGAGTCAGCTCTTTCTTGTGACCAGTACTATGTTGATCACCGTTGGTTAGGTGGTATGTTGACTAACTGGAAAACAGTTCGTCAATCAATCAAGCGTCTTAAAGAGCTAGAAAGCCAGTCAGTAGACGGTACTTTCGACAAGCTAACTAAGAAAGAAGCCTTGATGCGTACTCGCGAACTAGAGAAGTTAGAAAAATCTTTAGGCGGGATCAAGAACATGGGCGGTTTACCTGACGTATTATTCGTTATCGGTGCTGACCATGAGCATATCGCTATTAAAGAAGCTAACAACCTAGGTATCCCAGTTGTTGCTGTTGTTGATACAAACTCTGCGCCAGATGGTGTTAACTACATCGTTCCTGGTAACGACGACGCTATGCGTGCTATCCGTTTGTACACTTCTTCTGTTGCAGCAGCTGCGAACTCTGGCCGTGGTCAAGATCTAGCTGTTCAAGCAGAGCAAGACGGTTTCGTAGAAGCTGTTTAATAAGGTGTGATGGTTACCATCCCCCTTATTTGCCAATAGATAATTGGTGAACAGGGGCCGTTTGGCCCCTGTTTTTTAAATGCAAAATTAGACGAATTAAATTAGAGGATTTAACAATGGCAATTACTGCTGCCCAAGTTAAAGAACTTCGTGACCGCACTGGCGCTGGCATGATGGACTGTAAGAATGCACTGACTGAAACTAACGGTGACATCGAACTAGCGATTGATAACATGCGTAAGAGCGGCGCTGCAAAAGCGGCTAAAAAAGCCGGTAACATCGCTGCTGACGGTACTATCTTAATCAAGAATGGCGAAGGTTTCGCGGCTCTTTTAGAAGTAAACTGTCAAACAGACTTCGTTGCTAAAGATTCAAACTTTTTAGCGTTCGCTAACGCTGTGTTAGACGTTGCTGCTGCATCTAAAGTGACTATCGAAGAGCTAAAAGCACAGTTTGAAGAAACACGTGTTGCACTTGTGACTAAAATCGGTGAAAACATCAACGTTCGTCGCGTTGAGTACATCGACGGCGCAAACCTAGCTTCTTACCGTCACGGTGAGCGTATTGGTGTTGTTGTTGCCGGCGAAGCTGATGAAGAGACACTTAAGCACATCGCTATGCATGTTGCTGCTTCAAAGCCTGAATTCGTAAACCCTGAAGATGTGCCTGCTGAACTTGTAGAAAGAGAGCAAGCGCTTCAGATCGAAATCGCGATGAATGAAGGCAAGCCTGCTGAAATCGCTGAGAAAATGGTTGTTGGCCGTATGAAGAAGTTCACTGGTGAGATTTCTCTTACTGGTCAAGCTTTCATCATGGAGCCTAAGAAAACTGTTGGCGAAATTCTTAAAGAGAAAAAAGCTTCAGTATCTAACTTCATTCGTTTAGAAGTGGGTGAAGGTATCGAGAAGAAAGAAGAAGATTTTGCTGCTGAAGTCGCTGCACAAATCGCTGCTACTAAAAAGGCGTAATCGCTTTTCTCTATATACCCTAAGACCGCAGCAACCGCTGCGGTCTTGTTATGATCAGGACAAAATTATGAGCACCAATCCCAAACCTGCATTTAGACGCATTCTTCTTAAATTAAGTGGTGAAGCCTTAATGGGCGAAGAAGGCTTTGGCATAGACCCCAAAGTACTTGACCGTATGGCTCAAGAAGTTAAAGAGTTGGTTGAATTAGGCATTCAAGTGGGTGTGGTTATTGGTGGTGGCAACCTGTTTCGTGGTGAAGGCTTAGCAAAAGCTGGCATGAACCGCGTGGTTGGCGATCATATGGGTATGCTGGCGACAGTAATGAATGGCTTAGCTATGCGTGATGCATTGCACCGTGCTTATGTCAATGCGCGTCTTATGTCAGCCATACCGCTAAAAGGTGTGTGTGACGATTACAACTGGGCTGAAGCCATCAGTTTATTAAAGTCTGGCCGCGTGGTGATTTTTGCTGCCGGTACCGGTAATCCATTTTGCACCACAGATTCAGCAGCCTGTTTACGCGGTATTGAAATCGAAGCTGAAGTGGTACTGAAAGGCACCAAAGTGGATGGGGTTTATTCTGCCGATCCTATGAAAGACCCAGACGCCGTTAAGCACGATGTCTTAAGTTACAATGAAGTGTTAGAGCGTGAGCTCAAAGTGATGGACTTAGCTGCCTTTACCTTAGCTAGGGATCATAATATGCCCATTCTTGTGTTTAACATGAATAAGCCCGGTGCATTACGCCGTGTTATCATGGGCGAAGAAGAAGGCACTTATATTAAGAATTTGAACTGAGTTTTGCACTCGTTACCAATGGCTTGAACAATAACAATAGCGGCACATACTGCCTCAGCGTCAAGCCATGTCACCTTTGAATTTGTAAGCTAAAAGGATATTAATCGTGATAGAAACAATTTTGTTAGATGCCCAAGAGCGTATGGGCAAATGTGTTGATGCAACTAAAAACCAAATGGCGAAAGTACGCACAGGTCGTGCTCACCCAAGCCTATTAGATTCGATTCAAGTGTCATATTACGGTGCTATGTCGCCGCTTAAGCAAGTGGCTAACGTAGGTATCGAAGACTCGCGTACCTTGTCAGTGACTGTGTTTGATCGCTCTATGGTTCAGGCCGTAGAAAAAGCCATCATGACGTCAGATCTAGGTTTAAACCCTATGACGGCTGGCGCGACACTGCGTATTCCGTTACCTGCATTGACTGAAGAACGTCGTAAAGACTTCATCAAGGTAGTACGTAATGAAGCCGAAAATGGTCGTATCGCTATTCGTAATGTGCGCCGCGACGCTATCAGTGAAGTGAAAAAGCTTGAAAAAGCCAAAGAGTGCACTGAAGATGATGTACGCCGCAGCGAAGATGAAGTGCAAAAGTATACTGATGCACACATCAAAAATGTCGATGAAGTTTTAACCGCAAAAGAAAAAGAGTTAATGGAAGTTTAAGGTTAGCGCTTTAGTTGGACTATTTTTAGCCAGATTGTGTATTGATCTTAAGCAGATAGTCCCGAGTTAAGGCTTAGACTTGATGCGCCGTGTCGTATACGGAGGTATACTACACGGCGTTTGTCTTTTGTTAAGGGTGTAGTTGATGTCATCCACAGTGAAAAGTGAGTCTGGTAGCCGCAGTGCACTAAGCTTGGGCAACACTGGTGTTGAGCTTTCAGAGACGGTCAAACTGTCCCTGCCCAAGCATGTTGCCATCATTATGGATGGGAATGGACGCTGGGCTCAACAACAGGGAAAGCCGAGAGTCATGGGGCATAAGGCGGGGGTGAAAGCCGTGCGCCGCGCCGTGAGTTGTGCCAGTCAGTTAGGGATAGCTTCGCTAACCTTATTTGCATTTTCCAGTGAAAATTGGCGCAGACCAGATAAAGAAGTCAGTTTGTTGATGGAGTTGTTTTTTTCCGTATTGCAACGGGAAATCAAATTACTGCATAAAAACCAGGTTCGGCTTAATATCATTGGCGACATCAGTCGCTTCTCTGAGCGTTTGCAGAAGCAAATTCATGAAGCTCAGCGTAAAACTGCCGACAATACTGGCTTGATTTTGAATGTCGCTGCCAACTACGGTGGTCGCTGGGACATACTGCAAGCTGCACAAAAATTGGCTCAACAAGTGGAAAGTGGCGAAATCAACAGCAGTCAGATGACTGAAGAGGCCCTAAGTGCACATTTGTGCATGCAAAATCAGAGCGAAGTTGATTTAATGATCCGCACAGGCGGTGATTGTCGCATCAGTAATTTTATTTTATGGCAGGCGGCTTATGCCGAATTGGTATTTACCGATACCCTATGGCCAGATTTTAATGAGCAAGCGTTCCGTGACGCGATTGCCTTGTTTGCTAGTCGTCAACGCCGTTTTGGTCTGACGGGAAGTCAAATTGAAGAGATCCGCGCATTATAAGAATATTAAGAGGATTAGTTTTTGCTAAAACAACGAATAATAACAGCACTGTGGTTAATCCCTTTGGTCTTGGGAGCAATATTTTTACTGCCAGCAACGTACTTTTCATGGGTATTAGTTGCCGTGTTTGTGATCGCTGCGAAAGAGTGGGGCGGTTTTATCGACCCAAGTTGTAATGTCACTCAATGGTCATTTACCACCACTCTTAGTCTATTAGTTATCGCCTTAAATTTTCTCGTGCCCGTTGAGCTAGTGTGGCAACAAGGGCAATTACACCCCATTTATATCGCAATAATTTCTATTGGTTTACTCTGGTGGCTAGTGAGCACCCTGTTGATTTTCTCTTATCCAAGCAGCGCTAAATTTTGGAAAGAGAGTCACATGCTGAAATCCATGTTTGGCCAACTGACATTAGTCCCTTGTTTTGCTTCACTGATTGCCCTTAAATCATTAAGCGGACCACTGGATCCTTATTACGGTGGCTGGTTAGTGTTTTTGGTGATGTTAGTGGTGTGGGCCACTGACAGTGGTGCCTATTTTGCGGGTCGCGCTTTCGGTAAGCACAAGTTGATGCCCAACGTGAGCCCAGCAAAAACCTTAGAAGGTTTGTTTGGTGGTTTAGTCACTAGCTTAGTCGTTGTTGCTGGCGTCATGTATGTCGCCCCAGAACAAGAAGTGGGTTTGTTGGTGGCCGTGACGTTGATTACCGCATTGGCCTCGGCCTTTGGCGATTTATCGGAAAGCATGTTTAAACGGGTTGCCAAGATAAAAGATTCCGGCACCTTATTGCCAGGGCACGGTGGCATACTCGACAGAATTGACAGTTTAACCGCTGCTTTGCCTGTATTTACTTTTCTTTACATCTCCTTTTGGATGTGATCCATGCCCTCTGAGTCTATGCAGAACGTGGTTATCTTGGGTGCGACTGGGTCTATAGGCGCTAGCACCTTAAGTGTGATGTCAGCCCAAACTCAGCGCTATCGAGTCTATGGGCTTGTGGCCAATACCAATGTGGATAAAATGCTGGCCCTGTGCCTTGCCCATAAACCTGTGATTGCTCACATGGTTAATGAGCAGGCGGCCATGACGCTCAAAGCTGCTTTACCGCCGCACATAGGCGTCACAGTCACCACAGGTGAAAATGCATTGATTGATCTGGTGACATCGAACCAAATTCATACCGTGATGGCGGCGATTGTTGGTGCAGCGGGCTTATTATCTACTTTTGCGGCGGTAAAAGCTGGCAAGCGAGTCTTATTGGCCAATAAAGAAGCCTTGGTGATGTCTGGCGCCTTATTTATGGATGCTTGCAGACAATCTGGCGCCACGCTATTACCGGTTGATAGTGAACATAATGCCATTTTTCAATGCCTTCCTGAATCGGTTCAAACTAATCTAGGGCATTGCTCCTTAGATGCTGCTGGGGTATCCAGTATCTTGCTCACAGGCTCAGGTGGTCCTTTTTTAACGGCCCCGCTTGAGAGTTTAGCTTCAGTGACCCCAGCGCAAGCTTGCAAACACCCTAATTGGTCTATGGGGCCTAAAATTTCCGTAGATTCAGCCACCATGATGAATAAAGGGCTCGAGTTTATTGAAGCCCGTTGGTTATTTAACACCAATGCTGCGCAACTTAAAGTGGTAGTGCATCCCCAAAGTGTTATCCATTCTATGGTGCAATATAGGGACGGTTCAGTGTTGGCGCAGATGGGGAATCCGGATATGCGAACCCCCATCGCTCATTGTCTGTCTTATCCACAGAGGATAACCTCGGGTGTTGAAGCGTTAGACTTTTTCAAATTGGGTGATTTAAGCTTTTGTGAAGCTGATATTGCCCGCTTTCCTTGCCTGCATCTAGCCATGCAAGCCTGTGAACATGGACAAGAAGCCACCACAGTTTTAAATGCCGCCAACGAAGTGGCAGTTGACGCGTTCCTTGCGGGTCAAATTGGTTTTACTCAAATTGCTGCCATCAATGAAAGCTGTTTGGCACAGGTGTCACAAAGCAGCTTAAAATCCATTGATGATATTTTACAGTTAGATAGCTTAACCCGTCAGCACGCTTGGCAAGCCATTAAACGTATCAATTAACCGAAGGAGAGACATGTTCGATTTTCTGTGGAACCTAGGCTCGTTCATTGTTGCCCTTGGCATTCTGATCACGGCCCATGAATATGGTCACTTTTGGGTAGCCCGCCGCTGCGGTGTTAAAGTCGAACGCTTTTCAATTGGTTTTGGTAAGGCACTTTGGCGCAAAGTCGGCCAAGATGGCACTGAATATGTGATAGCTATGATCCCGCTGGGCGGTTATGTAAAGATGCTCGATGAGCGGGTTGACACAGTAGCTGAATCACTTAAGTCTCAAGCCTTTAATCGTAAAACCGTTTGGCAACGCATTGCCATAGTTGCTGCGGGGCCTATCGCTAATTTTCTTTTTGCTATCATAGCTTTATATTTTATGTATCTTATTGGTGTTCCTTCGGTTAAGCCCGTGATCGATACGACCTTAGCCAATACACCTGCCGCGCAAATTAAGTTGAGTGAATATCAAGAAATTATCACCATTTCAGGTCAGAAAGTGCGCAATTGGGATGAGGTTAACTTAGCCCTGATTGGCCATATAGGCGAAGATGAAATTGATATTGAACTTGCGCCCTTATCCAGACTCGAAGGAATGGACACTGGTTCGAGACATCATCAGCTAGACATTCGACATTGGCAATTTGATCCAGAAAAGCAATCGCCAATAACCTCTTTAGGGTTAGGCATATTCAGACCCCAAGTGTTGCCTGAACTTGCCGTAGTGGCAAAAGGCAGTGCAGCTGAACGAGGCGGAATATTACCAGGTGATACCTTAATGGCAATCAATGGTAGTGCCTTTGATAGCTGGGAAAGCTTTGTGACATTAATTCAGGGCTCAACTGGGAAGGCGGTGCTGCTAACAGTTAAACGCGGAATGCAGACCTTAGATGTGGATTTGGTGCCAGACACTCAAATCGACAAACAAGGTCGCAGTATTGGTGTCTTGGGCGTGAGTCCGACGCAAGCTAAATGGCCAGAAAATATGCGTATTTCTTTGGAATATGGCATAGTAGACTCGATTTTTGCCGCAGTAGACAAAACGTGGCAATTGATCGTCGTCAGTTTCAAGATGATAGCTAAACTTTTTACCGGTGATGTGTCGGTGAAAAACTTAAGCGGACCTATATCCATAGCGCAAGGTGCTGGTGCTAGTGCTGATTATGGATTAGTGTACTTTCTTGGGTTTATTGCACTCATTAGCGTCAACTTAGGCATAATTAATCTTTTGCCTTTGCCTGTGCTCGATGGGGGACATTTGCTGTATTACTTTATTGAAGTGATTACGGGTAGGCCTGTGCCTGAAAAAGCACAGGAAATAGGATTCAGAATTGGAGCAGCTATGCTGCTGATGTTGATGAGTATTGCACTCTTCAATGATTTTGCCCGACTCTGAGCTAGGACAATCAAAATAATTAGAAGTGCTCTATGAGATTGAATAAAATTTTTGCCTCGATGATATTAGTCGGTGCGTCTTTTTCAGGGAATGGTTGGGCAGATAACTTCCAACCTTTTGAAGTCACCGACATCCAAGTAGAAGGTTTACAACGTGTTGCCCTAGGTGCTGCTCTTTTGAGTTTGCCAGTTAAAGTGGGTGATACCGTAGATCAAGTTAAATTACAGCAAGCGATTAAGAGCCTTTATGGCTCTGCCAACTTTGAACTCATCGATGTTAGCCATGAAAATGGTGTCATCTTTGTTAAAGTTAAAGAACGCCCAACGATCAGCGTGATCACTTTTGATGGCAACAAAGACATCAAAGAAGAACAACTTCAGCAAAGTCTAGATGATTCTGGAGTTAAAATCGGCGAGTCCTTAGACAGAACCATGATTACTGGTATCGAGAAGGGTCTTCAGGACTTTTATTACGGTGTAGGTAAATACGGCGCTAAGGTTGAAGCACAGGTGATCAACCTGCCACGAAACCGTGTCGAACTTAAATTTAAGTTTGTTGAAGGTTTAGCTGCCGAACTTCGCCAAATTAACGTGGTGGGAAACACTGTCTTTAGTGATTCAGAGCTGATTGAGATGCTTGAGCTTAAAGATTACGTGGCTTGGTGGGACTTATTTGGCGAACGTCGATATCAAAAGCAGAAACTGCAAGCTGACCTTGAAACCATTAAGACGTATTACCACAATCAGGGTTATATTCGCTTTAATGTGACGTCGACCCAAGTGGCCATGACACCTGACAGAAAAGGTTTGTATGTCACCATTAATGTCGATGAAGGTGAAAAGTATAATGTTAAAGAAGTAAACCTCACTGGGGAGCTTATGGGTCGTGAAGAGTTGTTAAAGGCAATTTTGCCGATCAAATCTGGCGAAACTTATAACGGCGGCACGGTAACCTTTACTGAAGAAATGTACAGCAAGTATTTAGGTCGTTTTGGCTATGCTTACCCTGAAGTGAAAACCTACCCTGAAATTAATGATGATACCAAAGAAGTGGTGCTAAACATTAATGTGATGCCAGGTAAGCGTGTCTATGTACGCTCGATTAACTTTACCGGCAATACAGTGACCCAAGATGAAGTGATGCGCCGACAACTGCGTCAAATGGAAGGGGCTTGGCTTAATTCAGACCAAATTGAAACGTCGAAATTAAACCTTAACCGGTTAGGGTATTTTGAGACCGTAGATACAGAAACCATTCAAATCCCCGGCAGCGATGATTTGGTGGATGTAGATTTTAATGTCAAAGAGCAGCCCTCTGGTTCATTTAACGCAGGTATTGGTTATGGCACGGAATCTGGCATGAGTTTGCAATTTGGTATCGAGCAAAATAATTTTTTAGGTACAGGTAAGCAAGCCGGTTTTAGCATCAATACCAACAAGTACCAAAAGAGTGCAAACTTGTCTTATACCGATCCTTATTGGACCAAAGACGGTGTCAGTTTGGGTGGCAGTTTATATTGGAGTGAGTTTGACGCTAATCAGGCAAACCTTGAGCGTTATAAAAATAGCTCTTATGGTATCTCTCTCAATTCAGGCTTTCCAATTAATGAAGTCAACCGCCTAAATGGTGGTATAGGTTATCGTCATAATACGATTTCTGAAGTGTCATCCTATGAGCAGGCGCTGCGTTTTTACAACATTTATCGTAAAACAGACGATCCCGATTCAGATTTAAGCTTTGATAACTTTGAATTAAGTGCCGGTTGGTCAAGAAGCACGTTAAACCGTGGTACTTTCCCAACTGACGGTTCATCACAACGATTAAACGGTAAAATGACAGTGCCAGGCTCTGATCTGCAGTATTTTAAGACAGATTTTGATACTAACTTTTATTTCCCATTAAACCGTAAACAGAGCTTCGTTGTTTTGGCTCGTGGTCGCATAGGCTATGCTAATGGCTATGGAAAGTTTAATGAAAACGATCAAATCATTCCGTTTTGGGAGAATTATTACTCAGGCGGCAGTAGCTCGCTGCGCGGTTTTAAGTCGAACTCGGTTGGTCCAAGATCATTCTATAAACGTCCTGACTTAGACCAAGGCTCACCGGATTCATCGGGTGACTCTAGTAATTTACCTGGGGATTCAAATTACATCCAGAGAAGCCAAGGCCGTTCTATTGGTGGTAATGCGATTGCTTCGGCCAGTCTTGAGCTTATCGTGCCGACGCCTTTCCTCGATGAAGCCTATAGCAATTCAGTGCGAACTAGCTTCTTCGTTGACGCGGGTAACGTGTGGGATACAGAGTTTGATTATGACTCCTATCGCACGCTTCCTGCTGAACAGTTTGCCAAGCTTGAAGATTACAGCGATCCTGCCAGACTCAGAGCCTCTTGGGGTATGAGCGTGCAGTGGTTATCACCTATGGGACCTATGGTATTTAGCTTGGCTTGGCCATTGAAAGAATATGAAGATGATGACACAGAGATCTTCTCTTTCAATATTGGCAAAACCTTCTAAAAGCCATACACTCAGCAAGTTTTTTAAAACCTATAAATGTTTTAACAAGGAGTTTACTTTGAAAAAGATGGTTAATCGTGCATTAGTGACATTAAGCTTCCTCGCAGCGCCTATGATGGCCAATGCACAGTCATTTGCAGTTGTCGATATGGGCGAAGTGTTTGAGCAGCTACCACAGCGTGAGCAAATTTCTAAATCATTAAAGTCTGAATTTGGTGACCGTGTCGCTGCAGTGCAGAAGATGCAAGAAGAAATGCGCACTATGATTGAAAAGCAGCAACGTGATGGCGCGCTAATGAACGACACTCAGAAAACTGAGTTGGTTCGTAAGATGGAGTCACTTAAGTCTGAGTTTCAATTAAAAGGCAAAGCGCTGGATGAAGACATGCGTCGTCGTCAAGGTGAAGAGCAAAACAAGTTACTTGTTTTGGTTCAAAAAGCCATCAACACCATAGCTGAAAAAGAACAGTACGACATGGTGTTCCAACGCGGTGCCGTTATTTATGTTAAGCCTACCGCTGACATCAGCGGTAAAGTGGTTGAAGCCTTAAGCAAAGGCAAGTAATACATGAAGATGACTTTAAAAGAACTTGGTGAAATGCTTGGCGCCCGTGTGCAAGGTAATGAGCTGCTGACAATCAGCAGTGTTGGTACCTTAGAATCGGCCCAAACTGACCAACTTTCTTTTTTAGCCAATAGTAAATACCGTTCCCAGCTTGAGTCTACTCAGGCTGGGGCAGTATTACTGAGCGAGAAAGAAGCCAATAATTTTCAAGGCAATGCGCTTATCGTCAAAGACCCTTATGTGGCCTTTGCTCGCGTTGCTCAGCGATTAGATACCACCCCAAAAGCGGCCGTAGGCATTCATCCCTCGGCGCAAATTGATGCCTCGGCTCAGATTGGTCAAGGGGCAGCCATAGGCGCCAATGCCGTTATCGGCGCAGGTGTTATTATTGGCGAACACTGCCAAATTGGCCCAGGTTGCGTCATAGGCGAGCACAGCATTTTAGGCTCAAATACACGGCTGTGGGCTAATGTGACGCTTTATCATGATGTCCATTTAGGACAAAACTGCATTATTCATTCTGGTGCTGTTCTAGGCTCCGACGGTTTCGGTTATGCCAATGAGCGCGGCACTTGGGTTAAAATCCCGCAAACAGGTGGCGTTCGTATTGGTGATAATGTTGAAATCGGCGCCAATACTGCGGTAGATCGCGGTGCATTGGGCCACACAGAAATTGGTGACGGGGTTATTTTAGATAACCAAGTTCAAATTGCCCATAATGCCATTATTGGTAAGCATACCGCCATAGCTGGCGGCAGTATTATTGCGGGCAGCACTAAGCTTGGGCAGTATTGTATCGTCGGTGGCAACAGTGCCATCGCAGGTCACCTTAAGATTGCCGATGGGGTGCACGTGAGTGGCGGCACTAACGTCACCAGTGAAATTCGCGAACCTGGTACTTATTCGTCGGCCACAGTGGCCGTCGAAAACAAGCTCTGGCGCCGTAATACGGTGAGATTCCGTCAACTCGATGACTTGTTCAATCGAGTGAAATTGCTTGAAAAACAGCAGAAAACTCAAGATTAATGGCTAGCGCCATGTTAAGGAAATAGTGTGTCAAATCAATTAAACACCATGGATATTAAAGAGATCCTTAAGTACTTACCTCACAGGTATCCTTTTTTACTTATCGATCGTGTGCTCGATTTTACTCGCGGCGAAAGTCTGCATGCGATTAAGAACGTCACCATTAACGAGCCTTTCTTTCAGGGCCATTTCCCAGTACAACCTGTGATGCCAGGTGTATTGATTTTAGAGGCCATGGCACAAGCCACAGGATTACTGGCCTTTAAAACCATGAGTGAAGAGCCATCGCCAAACGTGCTATATTATTTTGCTGGCATAGATAAGGCCAGATTCAAGCGCGTTGTGGGGCCTGGGGACCAAATCCATTTCCATGTAAAAATGATTAAAGAGCGCCGCGGGATTGGCGTATTTATAGGTGAGGCATATGTGGATGGCGAACTAGCTTGTTCTGCTGAGATCATGTGTGCACGTAGAGAGATCAGCAAGTGATAGATAAATTAGCATTCGTCCATCCCGAAGCGAAAATTGGCAACAATGTCACCATTGGCCCTTGGACTTATATTGGTGCCGGCGTCGAAATTGGCGATGACACCTGGATAAGCTCTCACGTTGTGGTCAAAGGACCGAGCGTCATAGGCAAAGGCAATAAGATTTTTCAATTCGCCTCAGTGGGTGAAGATTGCCAAGATAAAAAATACGCCGGCGAGCCCACCCGTTTAGTCATGGGGGATAACAACATTATTCGTGAATCTGTGACCATTCACAGGGGCACAGTTCAAGACAACAGCGAGACCCGCATCGGCTCTAATAACCTGTTTATGGCTTATGTGCATATTGCCCATGACTGTGTCGTTGGCAATAATGTGATCATGGCCAATAACGCCTCTATCGCAGGCCATGTGCACGTGGGTGACTGGGTTATTTTGGGCGGCATGACAGGCGTGCACCAGTTTGTGCATATCGGTGCTCATGCGTTCGCCGCGGGTTCATCGCTTATTCTGCAAGATGTGCCGCCTTTCGTGATGGCATCTGGCCAACCGGCGATACCTCGTGGCTTAAATGCCGAAGGATTAAAGCGCCGTGGCTTTAGTAAAGAAAGCCAGTTGGCTGTGCGCCGTGCCTATAAAACCTTGTATCGTCAAGGTTTGACTGTGGCTGAAGCATTAGACGTGCTACAAGGCGAAGCTGAAAAGGATGAGCATGTTAAGTCGTTAGTCGATTTTGTTAGCTCATCTTCAAGAGGCATCATTCGTTAAGATTTTAACGGCAGAGTGAGTGACCCACAGTTTATGCGTTCTCAAACATCTCAAATTGTCTTTGCCATGGTCGCCGGAGAAATCTCCGGCGATATATTAGGTGCAGGCTTAATTAAATCACTTCAGAAAACCCACCCTAATGCGCGCTTCGTCGGCATTGGCGGTCCGCGAATGGAAGCCTTAGGCTTTGAAAGCTTTTTTGCCCTTGAAGAATTATCTGTGATGGGCATAGTCGAAGTTTTGTCTCGCTTACCTAGGCTTATCAAGGTTCGCAGCAGCTTGATTGAACAAATTGTTGCCGCTAATCCTGATTGCTTTATCGGTATCGATGCTCCAGATTTCAATATCGGTCTTGAGCTTAAGCTTAAAGCCAAAGGCATCAAGACTGTGCATTACGTCAGCCCTTCGGTGTGGGCATGGCGGCCCAAACGGATTTTCAAAATTGCTAAGGCCACCCATATGGTGTTGTCTTTGTTGCCGTTTGAGAAAGCCTTCTACGACCAGCATCAAGTGCCTTGTACCTTCGTGGGTCATACATTGGCCGATGATATTCCCCTAGAGAGCCCTAAATTGCCTGCGCGCACGCTTTTGGGGTTAGATGCTGATGCTGAATATTTAGCCATTTTGCCAGGTTCTCGTAAAGGCGAATTAGCCCAGTTGAGTGAGCCATTTATCAAGGCGGCAAGCTTGATTAAGCAAGCCTGCCCAGACATTAAATTTGTTACGCCTTTAGTGAATGAAGCCCGCAGACAAGAGTTCCTTGCCGCGTTAACGCAGTTTGATCCCGATCTGGAAATTGAACTTATCGATGGTCAATCTCGAGAAGTCATGGCGGCAGCCGACGGTATTTTATTGGCCTCAGGCACAGCAACCCTTGAAGCCATGCTGGTGAAGCGTCCCATGGTGGTGGCCTATAGGGTTAGCCCTATCACGTACGCTATCGCTAAGCGCATGATGAGCATCAGTCATTATTCACTGCCTAACCTGTTAGCGGGCACAGAGTTAGTGCCTGAGCTTATTCAAGAAAACTGCACGCCAGAGAAAATAGCAAGCGCTGTGCTCGCTCAGTTAAACGGTGATTTCAGCGCGACACAGGCGCGCTTTCTAGCACTGCATAATCAGCTTAATTGCCATGCCAGTGACAGAGCCGCCGAGGCGGTGCTTAAGCTTATTGAGCAAAAATAACGACGCTCAAAAAGTCAGGGGTGCGGTGGGTTCAACGGCATGCCCTAGAAAGATTTACATACTAGCAATCAATAACAAGGCGTTTTAGTGACTAAGCAAATTTTACCTTCTGTGATTAAGCTGATAACCCCAGAGCAAGTCTTGTTGCTCAGTGAAGGCTTAGTGGCCGGCGTCGATGAAGTGGGCCGTGGCCCCCTAATTGGTGATGTGGTGACCGCTGCAGTGATCTTAGATCCTAACCGGCCCATAGCAGGCTTAATGGATTCTAAAAAGCTCAGTGAGAAGCGCTTGCAAGCTTTGTACCTTGAAATTATGGACAAGGCCTTGGCCGTCAGTGTCGGCCGCGCCAATCCTAGCGAAATCGATGAACTTAATATTCTTCACGCGACCATGCTTGCCATGAGTCGCGCTGTGGCTGGGCTTAATATTAAGCCTGAGCGCGTACTGGTAGACGGCAATCGTTTGCCAGAATTTGCCCTCAATGCCGAGGTTGAACGTCATGCCATCATCAAGGGGGATGGTCTAGTGCCAGCGATTAGCGCGGCGTCTATCATAGCCAAAGTGACCCGTGATGAAGAAATGTTGCAGCTCGATGCGCGTTATCCAGAATACGGTTTTGCCAAACATAAAGGCTACCCAACCAAGACGCATTTTGAGGCGTTAGCCCAATTTGGTGTCTTGCCTGAACACAGAAAAAGCTTTAAACCTGTGGCTTTGAGGTTGTTGTCATAAGGTATAGCCTTAACCAAAAAACACATGTTAAGCATTCAGAAGTCAACCTTAAAAATTAATCATTAAACCTTAAGGTCTTCTGCATGCTTGACTTTAGCTGGTTGCCAAACCTGCGCCTTTAGTTTGATTTGTTTGCTAGTCAGCCCGCTAATTTGTTAGTCTCAATAGGGTTTTTTCTCACTCTTTCGCACTATTAAGAATAATAATCTATGACCGATCCTCGTTTTGTTCATTTACGCGTCCACAGTGATTTCTCCATGACTGATGGTGTCGCCAAGGTCAAGCCCATACTCGCCGAGGCGGAACGCCAAGGGATGGCCGCTATTGCCTTAACGGATCAAAATAACTTTTGTGGTCTGGTTAAATTTTATGGTGGCTGCCATAACGCCGGCATCAAGCCCATAGTGGGCGCCGATTTCTGGATGCAAGTGCCAGGTTTCGATAAAGAGCTCTGTGCGCTAACTATTATCGCCATGGATAACCATGGTTATCAAAACCTGACTCAAATCATCAGCCAAGCTTATTTGCGCGGCCAGATCAATGGCAGGGTGGTGATAGATCAAGACTGGTTGGTGACTTACAATCAAGGGATTTTAGTCTTGTCTGGCGCCAAAGAGGGCGATGTGGGCAAGGCGTTGCTTAAGGGGAATCTTCCCCAAGTAGACTCCTTAATCCAGTTTTACCAGACGCATTTCGATGGCCGTTATTTTCTAGAGCTTATTCGCACAGGCCGCAGCGACGAAGAACGTTACTTGCATATGGCGGTTAATCTAGCCAAGGAACGTGATTTGCCTGTGGTGGCCACCAATCAGGTGGTGTTCCTTAAGGCTGATGATTTCGAGTCCCATGAAATCCGCGTTGCCATTAGTGATGGCTATACCTTAGCCGATCCTCGCCGGCCAAAAACCTACAGTGCCGAGCAATACCTTCGCAGCGAAGAGGAAATGTGTGCGCTGTTTAGCGACATTCCTTCGGCCTTAAGTAACTCAGTTGAAATCGCCAAGCGTTGTAATGTCACCATACGCTTGTATGAGTACTTCCTGCCTAATTTTCCCACAGGGGATTTATCCACTGAAGACTTTTTGGTGGTGGTGTCCGAAAAGGGCCTTGAGGAGCGGCTGGAATTTTTATTCCCAGATGAGCAAGTGCGCGCCCAAAGACGCGGCGAGTATGATGAGCGATTAGCCATTGAGCTCAAAGTGATTAACCAGATGGGATTCCCAGGTTACTTCCTTATCGTGATGGAGTTTATCCAATGGGGTAAAGACAACGGCATTCCAGTGGGCCCAGGTCGTGGTTCGGGTGCAGGCTCCTTGGTGGCTTATGCCCTTAAAATTACTGACCTTGACCCGTTAGAGTTTGACTTGCTGTTCGAGCGCTTCTTAAACCCTGAGCGTGTCTCCATGCCCGACTTTGACGTCGACTTCTGCATGGACAGGCGCGATGAAGTGATAGACCACGTGGCCGACTTGTATGGCCGCGAAGCTGTGTCGCAAATCATTACCTTCGGTACCATGGCCGCTAAAGCTGTGGTGCGGGATGTGGGTAGGGTGCTTGGGCACCCCTATGGTTTCGTCGATAGAATTTCAAAGCTTATCCCAGCAGAGCCTGGGATGACGTTAGCAAAAGCCTTTGAAGTAGAACCGGCTCTGCAAGAGTCCTATGATGGCGATGAAGATGTTAAAGAGCTCATCGACATGTGTCGCCGCCTTGAAGGCGTGACTCGTAACGCCGGTAAACATGCTGGGGGCGTGGTTATCGCGCCCACAAAGATAACCGACTTCTCGCCGCTGTATTGCGACGCCGAAGGCAATAACCCTGTGACCCAGTTCGATAAAAACGACGTTGAAACGGCGGGTCTAGTCAAATTCGACTTCTTGGGTCTTCGAACCTTAACCATCATCGACTGGGCGCTTGAGATGGTTAACAAGGTGCAATTGCAAAATGGCTTAGATCCCATTCGCATCGAAGCCATTCCTCTGGACGATCCTAAGTGCTTTAAATTATTGCAGCGTTACGAAACCACTGCGGTATTCCAGCTTGAATCCCGCGGCATGAAAGATTTGATCAAACGTCTGCAGCCGGATTGCTTCGAAGACATGATTGCTTTGGTGGCCCTGTTCCGCCCCGGCCCATTGCAGTCCGGCATGGTTGATAACTTTATCGAACGTAAGCACGGCCGTGAGGAAGTGTCTTACCCCGATGCCCAGTATCAGCACGAGTCATTACGTGAGCTCTTGTCACCCACCTACGGCATTATTCTCTATCAAGAGCAGGTGATGCAGATAGCTCAGGTGTTATCTGGCTATACCTTAGGTGGCGCCGACATGCTGCGCCGCGCCATGGGTAAGAAAAAACCCGAAGAAATGGCCAAGCAGCGCGGCACCTTTAAGGAAGGGGCGATAAACAACGGTATCGATGGCGAGCTATCGATGAAAATCTTCGACTTGGTGGAAAAATTCGCCGGTTACGGTTTCAACAAGTCTCACTCCGCCGCCTACGCTTTAGTGTCTTACCAAACCCTGTGGCTTAAGACGCATTTCCCCGCTCAGTTTATGGCGGCGGTGATGTCCGCGGATATGGATAACACAGATAAAATCGTCACCTTAGTGGATGAGTGTGAGCGCATGGGCTTGCCGCTTATTCCTCCGGATGTGAACAAGGGCTTATTTAAGTTTACTGTGGATGAGGCCTTTAATATTGTCTACGGAATTGGCGCCATTAAAGGCGTGGGTGAGGGGCCGGTGGAGTCCATTCTTGAGGCCAGAGTGAATGGACCTTTTACCGATTTATTCGATTTTTGTGCTCGAGTGGATTTGAAGAAACTCAATAAACGTATCATCGAAAAGCTCATTTGTGCTGGTGCGCTGGACAGCCTTGGGCCGCACCGCGCCTCCATGATGGCAACCTTACCACAGGCCATCAGCGCCGCGGCGCAGCACGCCAAAGCCGAGGCCATAGGTCAGCACGATATGTTTGGCTTGCTGAACAGTGAGCCCGAAGATAACAAACAACAGTTTGTGGAATGTATGCCTTGGCCGGATAAAATCTGGCTCGAAGGTGAGCGTGATACTTTAGGCTTGTACCTGACAGGTCACCCCATCAACCAGTATTTGAAAGAGCTTAAGCAATACACCTCGGGTCGATTAAAGGACGTACACCCCACCGAGCGCGGTAAAACCGCCAAAGCAGCGGGGCTTGTGGTGGCAACCCGAGTGATGCTCACCAAGCGCGGCGCCAAGATGGGGCTGGTGACTTTAGATGATAAGAGCGCGCGGCTTGAGGTGATGTTATTTACCGAAGCCTTTGAGAAGTTTAATCATCTGCTGGAAAAAGATCGCATCTTAATCTGCGAAGGCGAGGTCAGCTATGATGATTTTGCCGGCGGCAATCGCATGACGGCGCGCAATATCATCGACATAGGTGAGGCAAGGAGTCATTTTGCCCGCGCCGTTGAGCTTAGGTTAGCGGCAGAGCGAGTACCAGATGAAGCTTGGCTTGAGCAATTTAAAGCGACCCTTGAGCCTTGGAAAGGGGGCGCTGTGCCTGTGGTGATTGATTATATGCAAGAAGGCACACGGGCAAGTTTCACCTTAGGGGCAGCATGGCAGGTGAATCCCAGTGATGAGCTTATGTTAGCTCTGGAGTCCTTGTTAGGCTCTGAAAATGTTAAACTTAAATTTGATTAGTGAAGCCGAGCTAGGGATTACATTTAGTGCCACCGAGTGAACATTTCTGTTAGGGTTAACCTACTTAAGTACTAGCCTAACACTGAGGTGGGCTTAGATGAATAACACAGACATTTGCGCCAACATAGCGCGCCTTGCACTGCCATTACTGACGCACTGTGCTTCTAAACCAGCAGCTAAACTAGTGCTGGCTTACAGCGGCGGCGTTGACTCAGAAGTGCTCGCCGCAGGCTTAAGCTTATTCAGTCAATTTCATCCCGAGATAGATTGCCGCTTATTGCATGTACATCATGGTCTCAGTGCCCACGCCGATAGCTGGACTGAACACTGCCGTAAGCGCGCTGCCTTTTATGGCTTGCCACTCATAGTCGAGAAAGTCTCAGTGCAAAAAGGCAAGCGTGAAAGCTTAGAAGCCAAGGCCAGAGCCGCCCGCTATCATGCCATCGCTCAGCATTTACATCAGAATGATATTTTGCTCACCGCACACCATGAAGACGATCAGCTCGAGACCTTGTTACTGGCGCTAAAGCGAGGCCAAGGCCCTAAAGGATTAGCCGCCATGGGGGAGTGTCAGCGAAAGGACCATTATTGGCTACTACGGCCCTTGCTCAGTGTTTCACGGCAGCAGATAGAAGCCTTAGCGGCATCAGAAGCCCTAGTTCATATCGAAGATGACAGTAATCAAGATGACAGTTTTGATAGAAACTTCCTTCGCCTCGAAATCATCCCCGCCCTTAAGCGCCGCTGGCCAAGCTATGCCCAAACGGCCAGTCGCAGTGCTAGGTTATGCGCCGAGCAGCAGGCGGCCATAGAAGAAGAGGCTGCGTCGAGATTGCAGCCCTACTTGGATGAAACCACGCCATTGGAGGGGACAGGGTTTAGCCTCGCGGATTTTTCATCTGAGAGTCTCATTTGGCAAAAACTGCTATTTCGAAGCTACCTCAGCAGCTTAGGTTTAGCCGCGCCTTCTTCATCACAGCTAGATCAAATTATTCAGCAGCAGTTATTAGCCAAAGAAGATGCCAAGCTCAGTGTAGATTGCGAGCAATACCAAGTGAAACGCTTCGCGGGTAAAGCTTTTGCGGTCGCCAGAGCCACAGCCTCCACTGACGCAGAGAAAGCTTGCTTATTGCAGCAATTATTGGCTGTGATTAATGGGGATAAAACTTGCGTTAATATTCCTAAATCCTTTTTTTTTAGCCAGAATAAGACTCAAGTCGCACCCAAATGGACATTGAGCATCAGTGCCACCGGTATACGTTTAGCCTTACCCCGTGATTTAGCTTCGGTGAGTATTAAATATGGCGCGCCAAGCAGTGTTAAATGTCAGCCACATTTTCGCCCTAAGGGCCGCGAGCTTAAAAAGTTGTGGCAAGAGTTACAGATCCCACCTTGGCGCCGCGCCCAAGTGCCCTTGATCTATTATGGTGAGCATCTTGTTGCGGCAGTGGGGTTTTGGGTAGACAAAGCCTATTTGGCCAAAGGCGACGACTTAGGGGTACAGGTGGCGCTAGAAGCACTCAGATAAGTGGCTAATCATCACTCAATGAGAGCAAAAGTATTGCCTAAAAGACCGCTGTTGATCGTCTATTGAGCAGTTGGGCATTTTTATGTGATTAATATGCGATTAGCCCTTTACATAGTGAGGTGAGATAGCTATTATCTCGCTCGTTCGGAGGGATGGCAGAGTGGTCGAATGCACCGGTCTTGAAAACCGGCAAGGGTTTATAGCCCTTCTAGGGTTCAAATCCCTATCCCTCCGCCACATTCAACAAAAAAGCCTTATCAGAAATGATAAGGCTTTTTTGTTGGGCGAAGGAAAGGGATTTGAACCCAAGGGTTCCTTTTTATTAGTGTAATGGTCAAGTTTTTCTGGAGAGATTTTAAGCCGCTTTTTTTAACTCATTATATTTTTGATGTGGCGTCTTATAATCTATTGCCGAATGTCTGCGTTTGTAATTGTAGAACTGAATATATTGCTCAACCACGCTCACTACTGCGCTGTGATTTATAAATGCTAAATGGTTTAATCTTTCAGTCTTTAAACTCCTAAAAAATCGTTCCATCACCGCATTATCCCAGCAATTGCCTCTACGACTCATGCTTTGCTCGATACCTAAGTGTTTTAGCCGCTCTCTAAACACTTTGGCTGAGTACTGACAGCCCTGGTCGGAGTGAAACATCAATGCCTGTGTATTGGGCCTCTTACGTTGTATCGCGTTATTTAAGGCCGCTGTCGCTAATGCTGCATTGGGTTGACTTGATAAAGCATATCCAACGATCTCTTTGGTTCCTAAATCAAGCACACAGGCTAAATAACTCCAGCCTTGATGTGATTTTATATAGGTAATATCACCAACCCAGTGAGTATTATAAGTCGTAGGATTAAACTGTCGTCTAAGCAAATTAGGGGCGTAAACTTGCTCCTCACCTTGGTTAGGATAGTAATGCTTTTTCTTTGGCCTAATCGCCCTTAGCCCCAAGTTTTTCATGACCGTAGAAATAGCGTAAACACCTACTCTACAATCTAAATCAAGTAGTTCAGCCTGTATTCTTCGTTTGCCATAAGTAGAGTAAGAATCAGTGAAAACTTCCTCAACCAACTGCATAACTGACTGTTTCTTAATACTTAACGGTATTGGTTTATAATAAAAACTACTGCAATTTATTTCGAAGGCGCGACATAACTCATTCACTTTAAACTCGGGGTTTGCTTTCTTTACTTCGCACATCATTTTAAGTTTTGATTGTCTCGAATGAAGAAAGCTGCAGCCTTTTTTAAGATATCATTATCCCTCATGGCTTGTTTTAGTTGGGCTTCTAGAAGCTGTATTCTTCGTTGGTCTTCAGTTAATGCTTTGGCATTTTCTGGGGTTTTACCGGCTAATTCAGCTTGATACTGTACTTTCCATCTAGACACCGCAGATTTACCGGCACCTGACATATCTTCAATTTGCTTGTTCGTGTAACCCTGTTCGACCATCAGCTTGGCATATTCTAATTTTTGAAGAGGGCTGATATGGACTGCGCTTTTTCTAGTCATGTTTAATACCGATAAGATTTTGTGTATTTTAAGCTGAAAATCACTCCAGTTTCATTAGACCATTACATAGAGAAAGCTATCCCTCCGAAAGATCACAAGCAAACATAAACAGAAAATCTTGTTTTTGGCGAAGGAAAGGGATTTGAACCCAAGGGTTCCTCTTACTTTTTGTCATCAAGTGCAAGCTAAGCTATCCCTCCGATACATCAAAAGCAAAAGCTGACAGCAATGATAAGGCTTTTTTGTTTTGGCCCTACTAGCTGAAAAGAGTGGGAGCAGGGATTTAAACCTAGGGTTCCTTTTTCTCCTTGTTAAAAAGTGCAAGCTTAGCTTTCCCTCAGAAAAATAAATCAATAATTCACAGTTGAAAAATAAAAAGATACTTCTTTTCTTTTTGTTCAGGTGATAAATTATTGGTTAGGCAGCTATGTGGAGGAAAACAAGGCTTCAGTTGATTATATTATCCTCACTTACATATGTGCTATAGAATGGTTCGATGAAAAGGAATTTCAATCAAAAGCTCATCATGACTCAATATAAATTGTTTAAAAATCGCTCTACAGCCCAAAGTTATCATAAAAATTAGCTATAGCATCATGATGCAGATAAATTAATCTGGACTGGACTTCAGCCAAGTCAAACAATCAATGTATGTCTTGCAAGCTGCGCGACGCATAAAGACTGAAACTTTATATTGCACAGAACTAAGATCTGGTTTTCAGGGCTAGAGTTTTGATAAAATAAAAAATTAAGGAAAAAAGACCTATGAATCCAATTATTAAAGCGCAGCTAGATACGTTTAAAGAAAAGAACCCAAATTCAACTTTTACCGAATCAGACTTCTTTGAGGTTATGTCAATTTTTTCGTTGGAAAATGGAATTCTTGGAGAAAACATCGACCCCTTTAGAGCTCATTTAAAAGGGAATGAATTTGGTATAGATGGTGTTGCCATTTCTATTCAGGGAACACTTTGTACTGATGCTGATGAGGCGGAAGATATCCTATCTATAGGAAAAAATCATACCTCAGATTTTCGTTTTTATCAGTCGAAAACGTCAGACAGTCTGGATTACGGTAATATTTCAAAATTTTTAGATGCGGTACATGATTTTTTTACTAATAAAAGATTAGTAAAAGGTACGCAATTAGAAAGTCTGGTTGAAGTAAAAGATAAAATATACGAGAAGGCCGCTAAAACTAGTCCTTCATTGAGATGTTACTACTGTACGACAGGATCTGGTCAAGTTTCAGATGTGATACAACAATTGATAGCAACAAACAAAACTCGATTAGTTGAGTTAAATATATTTGATCAAATACACATCGAATGTGTAGGTGCTAAAATAATTCAAAATGGTTTTAGATCTGCGACCAATTCATCATCTGCAAAATTAAACTTTCAAAAAGCAATAACTATGCCTGCTCACGAGAAAGTTGACGAAGCATATATAGGGTATGTACCAGCGTCTGAAATTTTAGCAATATCTCTTGGTGAGGCTGATGCTGAAGGGATTCGACACATAAATAGAGCATTATTCTACGATAATGTTAGAGACTTTAATCCAGAGTCAGAAATAAATAAATCAATTATCTCTGAATTAGAGTCAGGTGATAACGCTTCATTTGTTTTCAAAAATAACGGTATAACTGTAGTCTCTAAAAGTATAGATAGAAAAGGTGATATTTTTACGATTGAAGATCCCGAATTCAACTCCGAAGTGCGACACTTACCAAATTAAGCGGCTAATTGTTTAAACACAACAGCTGGCTGCTTAAACTTCAAACATTTCTTAGGTCTGTAATTAATCCTGTTCTGGGCAAATAAGATGATGGCGTCGCTTACTGTCCTTAAGTCAGTCCCTTTTTTTACATACTGCCTTAATAAACCGTTGGCATTTTCATTGGCGCCACGTTCCCAAGAACTATACGGATGAGCAAAGTAAAACGAGGTATCTAGCGCGTTGGCTATGACTTCATGATGAGCGAATTCACGACCATTATCGGCAGTTATAGTGTGCACATATTGCTTATAGGGCATCAATAATTCGATAGTCGCTTTAGTCACATCTTCAGCAGATTTTGAGGCCACTTTCTTTATTAAATAAAAACGGGTCTTTCGCTCTAAAATTGTCACGATTGAACCTGTCCCATGCTTGCCTAATACGGTATCGATTTCCCAATCACCAAAACGCTCACGGGTATCAACGATGGCAGGTCTAGAGTCGATAGAGGTACCATTTTTAATCGCTGGCGCTTTCTCTTTTTTACCTCTGCGATAGCGCTTATGACCCTGCCGTAGGTGGCGATATAGCTTGCCGCCTTGACGTTTATTTCTTGCCACAAAGCGGTAAATCCATTCATGACTAACCGCTTGGTTCATGCCCGATAACACCCGTGAAATCTGCTCTGGGCTCCAATCATGTTGCAGTAGGAAGCGGACGACGTTTATTCTTGTATCGGGGATCGTATATTTGGCTGAATGACGCCGCATCTTACACGCACTGGCTTGAGCGCTGTCAGGACAATAACCCTGCAGGGCATGACAACGTTTTAGTTCTCGATAGACAGTCGCACGATGACAATTGATAGCTTTTGCAATCAAAGTTATCGAAATACCCTGGTCTAAAAGGACTGAAATCTGATATCTTCTTCCCTCAGTCAACTGCTGATAACTCATAGTGATACTCTTTTTTCTTTGGCGAGATAAAGCCTACCACTTTCAGCAGTTGGCTTCTTCTACGCCTCAATTAAGAGTGTCGCAGTTATTATCTGAATTCGGGATTATCAAATTGTAAATGGGTGCCAAACCACCAATATCTTGGCTCATATTAGAGAAAAAGCTGAAAGTATTTCAGTTCCATTGCGATTAATCGGTTGTAGCGATGTTGATTTCGTGTCTAGTGTCATCATTGGCACTAATCGGCAAAATGAAGTTAAAGAAGATCAGTTTTGGGCGATGCGTCCATTTATGAAGGACTTAGAAGAATATTGTGCCTCCCAAAGCAGTGATAACAAGATATTTATTGAAAGACGAGATAATCAGTATCGAGACATTTCAATTGAACGTACACGAATTTTTAAACCTTCGGATTTGATGAAGGTTGCTGCAGCAATGTTCTTTTATCAACCGCATCGTGCAGCACGCGACCATAGAGGGATTAGAAGTGAGTTTTCTAACCGAATTTTTTCGGATGGTCATAATGTCGAGCTTTATCATATCGCAGCTTTAGCACTGTATAAGTTTGACTTCCTAGTTCGTACGTCAAAGGTTGATAGGTCGCGAGTTATTTTCAGGTTTTATGCTTTATATGCTTTATTTAGAAAACATTGGAAAACGCCAAACATATTGGATGCATCGCCAAAATCGCAGAAAAATGTCAGAAACGAAGTAATTGCTGTTTTAAATGATAATGATAAATTTTCAGCTCAAATTGAAGAGGTTGCTGGATATCTCGAACAAATAATATCTGAAGCAGATATTACCACTCGTGAAAAAATTCGAGATTACATCAGAACTGAAAGTGTAGTCGTTGAATTTAGTCGCAGATTATTTTCCTAAAAAGGAGGGTTGGTAGCTTAATGTCATCAATCGTATTCAGTCAATGTCGTGTATAGAAAATAGATGTGATCTGGCTGTTTATCATGCCTGAAAAATATTTATATGTTTGATTATATTGTGGACGGAAAGGGATCTGGGATTTGAATCCAAGGTGTCCTTTCATGAGAGGCTAAGTTATTCATCCTTTTCTTTCAACAGTGATCAGGAAAAATGCTTGATGCTGGTTTGCCTAGTTGTCTTTATCAACACGTTTTGAGGATGGTCGTAAACGAAATACGCCTATAAGCATAGGTGTAAGATGTTAGTTAGACAAATATGACTATAATGTATTGGTTGAAACTCAATCAAAATGATAAAGGTGAATCTTATGGAAAAGGAAATCGCAATAATCACATTACATGGAATGGGCGACTATAAACCCAATTATTTTGAGGCGCTAAAAAATCAGCTCGAAAAAAAGCTAGGTACTAAGTGGGATAAAATTGCTTTTGAGCCTGTTCAATATCAACCCATCCTACAACAAAACCAAATCAAGATTTGGCAAAGAATGAATTCTTACCCGCTAGATGGCTCAATATTGAGACGCTTTTTACTATTTGGTTTCTCTGATGCGGGTTCATTGGAATATAGTGCTAGATCTAAAGTAAGTGTGCAATATATAGAAGTTCAAAAAGAAATTATGCAGGCTTTGGATAAATTATATGTTGAACTTGGGAATAACGATAAACCTGTAATAATTATTGCGCAATCATTAGGGTGTCAGGTAATTTCAAATTACATTTGGGATGCAAAACATGACTCAGGAATATTTAATGGACTTGAACCTGATGCATCTGCTCAATTAAAAAGCTTTAGACGTCTTAATAGTTGTGTTCATTTATTAACTACGGGGTGTAACATTCCAATGTTTGTTGCTGGCCTCAATCCTATTGAGGCCATTCAGAAACCAAATAATGAGTTCACATGGTTTAACTACTACGATAGAGACGATGTTCTGGGCTGGCCGCTGTCTCCACTAAGTGACTCATACGGTGCTCTAGTAAAGGATCATGAAATTAATGCCGGCGGTATTTTTTCTAGCTGGAATCCGTGGAGCCATGGACAATATTGGACAGATAAAGATGTCCTCAATTCGCTAATTGACAGAATACGGAGGTATATTTAATAGCTAATCACTATCCAGAACAGGAGGGGATTTGTGGTATTTAGAGACTTTCGCTCTATTTACATTAGTGCCACTAGCAAGTGTAAATAGTTCTCAAGAGTTATTTCAACTTGTAATAGGGCTTGAAAATATTGTCTCATAGTCGGGGGCTAGAGGTATCTAGCCTCTCTAGCCTCTCTAGCCCCTACCGCTGCATGCGGCTCAGCACAGCGCGGTTCATTTAGGATCTCTAACTTGTTTTCTGATTGGCTTCTTAGTTTCGAGAATGAATTGCAAACTATCCATCATTTCTTAATGAATACAACGCAGCATAACTCACTTTTCATTCGAGCTTGCCATTCGCTAACAGTTAACCTTTAATAACATAATGTTATTAAATAGTGATCTTCCTACAAAGGACTTTCACTCAACATGGCCATGCTGAGCGTATACAAGCAAAGGTTGTATAGCACTCAGGAGCAAGAACTGACTACGTTTTGAACGTACATTTGCTGTAGTTAATTGATAATCAGGGAGAATAAAATGCGAAGGATAACCGAATGCCTTTTTTTAACATTACTATTTCTTAGCCCAATTAATGCTGCGCAAGCTGAGATTGAAGATAAATTTCTACGAAGTATCTTCGGGTATTTAGCCGAAGCTCGAGATATGAACCTCGTAGCATATAGTGGCGAAAAAGTTGCAGAAATAGGCAGAATGTATTATTTAGAGGATCCAGATTCTATTAAAAGACTCGCACTTTGGACAAAAAGGGGGAAAGGTCTAAAGCTATTCGAGTACCAAACAGGTTTCGATATGAGCCAGGAAATCGATATTCAGCAAGAAGAAAGCTATCAAATCCAATCGAAGTATTCTGATTATCTAGCTGGAGCTCTTAAAGCTGAATTAAAAGAAAAAGGAATCAAAGCAAGTGTATTTAAGAAAGCTGTTCGAGATGCCCAAATCAAGTTTAAAGTATTCAGAAAAGTAGTCCCTGGAAAGGTAGTATCCGACTTGGTAAATAAGGATAAACAAAAAATCATTCGTGAATATATAGAGTTTGGCCTTGGTGAAGGCTTGGTCATTCCCTTTCAGCAACTAATTATTGCTGACTTTTCATACAATGAAGCAAGCTCTTTTGAGCTCGGCGCACTGCTCGGGGTCGAACTACTTGAGTCATTGAAAGCGGAGCTTTCAGCTAATGTTGTCACCAGCCAAAAAACAAAAACAGAACTTCCAGCTTCAGCAACTATCGCTTTCAAGCCTTACCCTGTTTATTTCAAAGATACGGACATTTTTGTAATCTGGCCTTAGTTAAGTTAGAACATCTAACCATACATTAAGAATAGGCCACATGCGGCGTCCTATCCTTAGCGTACTATTTTTACGTCAGTAGCATGAGCCCATAAGAAGTTGTATCTTTTTTCCTATTTATTAAGTATCAGACAGGGTTGAGGTTAATGCTACAAGCCGAAGGCGTATTGTGCTAAAAGGGGGTTAATGCTATGTTGCTCAGTGAGTTAGAGCCTAATTTAGGCGCAAATTAGTCATATCACCTTTATCGAGTATTTCATGAAACTCCAAGATATATTGTTAGCCATATTGGTTGTTATGATTTGGGGCATTAACTTCTCTTTTATTAAAATAGGCTTAGAGGAGTTACCCCCAATACTATTTTCAGCGTTACGTTTTGCCATTGTGGCCATTCCTGCGGTTTTCTTTATCCCATTCCCTAAAACATCGGTGTGGAATGTGATCGGAGTGGGGCTGTTTTTAGGAGTGTTCAAATTCGGGCTGCTGTTTGTCGCCATGAAGTCAGATGCATCGGCGGGTTTATCATCACTTATCCTGCAAGCCCAAGTATTTTTCACCATAGGCTTGAGCGTATTCTTTTTCAAAGAAATGCTAACAAAAACACAAATACTCGGGGTCTGTATTGCGGCAATAGGCTTTAGTTTCTTCATCTTTAATGCGGGGGGAAACATTACTGCTGTCGGTTTGATGCTTATTTTGTTAGCGGCTTTTTTCTGGGCAATATCAAACTTAATCATGAAGCGGGTCACTCAAGTGAACCTGTTACATTTTATGGTCTGGGTGCCCCTATACCCCTGCTGATGTTATCGTTTTTCTTGGAAACCAATGCGCCTTTAGAAACCGTATTATCAACAAGCGTGCAGACTTGGGGCGTGCTGGCTTTTGTGGGTTATATCTCAACCTTAATTGCGTTTGCTATTTGGGGAAAGTTGCTGAAAAGCTATTCCGCAGCTGTTGTTACCCCCTTTGCGTTATTAATTCCAGTGGTGGGCTTGGTGACATCGAGCTTAATGTTAAATGAGAGCTTAACTCGCGATGAAATCCTTGGGGCTGTGCTGATCTTGCTTGGATTAGTATTCTGTGTCGCTGGTAAAAAATCATTTATCCTGATAGCAAAGTATCGAGGCGCTAAGTAGACCGTTAAGCCTGACGCTTAGATCTGCTTAGCTCCGAGCTAGGTCTGCTTAGGTTTGAGTTAGGTCCTAGTTAGTGCCATGGTTACGACCTTAGTTACTGCAATACTTTGCTGAAAAGCCGAGTGGTTAAATCCATTGTGATAACCGCTTGCTCTCCCCACCAAGTGCAATCGCGCACGCACAATTCCATTTGTATATTACCGTTTTCATCTTGCGTGGCCCCTTTGATGGGATGAAACCCTTTTGAAGAATCACCGGCTGTGTACCAAAGTTGCCATTCGCTGTTTGGACTTGTTCGGATAAAGCCGTAGCCTAGGTTGCTAAAGGGGGCCTCATAATAGTTGATGATAAGCAGCGAGGCTTGTCCTTGGTTGAACTCTATCACTTCATATTGCTCATCCTGTATGGCTTGTTCAATCAGTGTTTGTAGCTGCTTAGGTTTAGCAATGTGATAGAGGCTGATTGTTCTTGGCACGCCAATATTAAAGGTTTCATCTAATTCAAACAGCCCGCTAGGGGCTACGTCACCTATGGCAGCTTGCCATTGCTCTGTTAAAGGCTTTGCAATGTTGCAACTACACAGCTTAACGTTTGCCTGTGTGGCCATGTGTTCCCAATGAGGCGTTGCTTCGGCTGTATCGCAAAGGGTGTATTTTTCGGCAGCCGACACAAATTCATTGTAAGGCAGTGAGCTGAACTGCCACTGGCCTTGTTCATAGTTATGCAACAGGGCTTGCTGGTCAAGACCTATGCCTGGGGCTAGATGGTGAATAAAAAAGGCCATGGAATGAGTCGTAGCGTCAATGCAAAGCCCAGCCAAGCTTGCCTGGTACAAATTATCACTGAGTAAGTCTGTTTCGCCGCGACGTAATAGAATATGGGTATCGCCGTCACCTTCAGTTAGGGTCAGTTGCAGCGGCTTATCAGCGGCCTTAAGGCCAGCGTCTGACTGTATATTAATCTGGGTTTGACGTGTTTCTCGCAGATCGCCCGCCTCTCTTTGATAAGGATAAACTAACGGGACTTCATTAACGATTAGGCTTGGCGGCGAGGCTTGTTGACCACAGGCGGTTAACATCAGCACTAGCATAACCACTAACATCAGCAATATGCGCGGCAATAACCTGTGATATACAGGCTGTTGAGTGCCAACTTGGCCAACACTTAAGTGTATATATGCGTGTTTATGGTTAGAAAATGACGTCATTAGCGTTTTCTCTATTTGTGTTTTTTAATGAAGGCCCAGACCCTTGATAGGTATCTGAGTAAATTATTGTCAGTTATATTTTGCTGAGAAAAGTCATTCGCTGCATGAGATCTTGCTTGCGCTTTAGCAGGCTGAGCAGGAGAGGGCAAAGTGGTGTTGTTTAACACAGCCTTAATAATGGGCCAACACTCGGTATAGCGCCAACTTTCTTCCCACCAGTGGCATGAGTCTGATAGCGCGCCTTTAAGCTGACTTTCAAATGCCTGAACTTTATTATTCTGGCTTTCACGGGCTAAATTTACAAAATAAGCATCATTTTGTAAATCATTGAGTAACGCCTTCAATTCCGCTTTATCGCAGCGCTCGTCCCGAACCGCTAACGCCAAATTGGTCAGTGAAGACAACTGCCCACGAATAGCTTGTGGTGGCAAGCCAGGTTCAGGGGTGAAATACAGTTTGTCGAAAGGGGCATTTCGCGCATCCACCGCATTCTGTCTTGTTACTTGTGTATCCATTAGCCATTGACTGATGTCGAGCAAAATAATGCCTTGGCCCAGACCTTGGCTGTCTGGCTTTAACCCAATGGCCAGCAGCGGCTTGTTGGGGTGCAGACTTAAGCAACGTGGGCTGCCGGTATGGCTGACCCTTTGATAGCAAAGTACTTGGTAGTCATGCCAATAAATCACTACACCATTGGCATGCAAGCTTAACCAGCCTTGGTGCTCAGGCAGCATTTGGATGGCGATAACACTGCCACAGCCAAGGGATGGGTCCTCTAAGGTTAATTCAGCAGCAATGGCACACAAGCGGTCAGCTTCGATACTCTGGTGCTGCCATTGTCCGTTAAACCACCAATGATGCAATTGTCCTGCTGCATTACCTGTGATGAACCTGGGGTTGTTAGCATCTTGAGCCAGACATAGAATAGGGTGCTCCACAGGGACACTATGCATGAGTTTATGGCTAATCACCGTCAGTGAACCCAAGCCTTCGACCCTAACAATATGCTCAGTCAGCGGCTGGTTTGGGCAGAATGATAAATCTGAGGTGAAATCCAGACCAAAACCACGCTGTTTTTTGCTTGGGGTAATAAATTGGCGATTCATTAAGAGTAAACGGTTGCTGCTACTGGGAGATGTCCTATTACTGTCAATATCAATCTGATATATGTATTCGTCAGCGGCGCCTGTCAAATTGTGGCCACAGATAAATAGCTGGTTATCATAATGAACAAAACCATCCGGATAATGGTGATGCATATTGATGAGATTTACCCTTATGGGCAAGGCTAGATTATCTTCTGAAAGCTCAAAATGCAGCAGTGGCCCTTTATTTCGGCTCACACCGCTTGTGGCTACCCAGAGGTGCTTTGCATCTGGAGTAAAATGCAAGGCGGTGGCACTGAGGCTTTGTTGGCGTTTGCGCATCTGCGGGTTGTTAGGGTGAATGCCTTGCTGAGTTAGAGGGATGCTGTGAGGTTCTGAGATAAACGGGCTGACGGCCTGGGGATCTAAAGATGTATTAAAGGGGTACAGCAATAAATTGCCAGCGCCATAATAAGAGCCTGTGCCTGCAGCAAGGGTATGGCCATCAGGGCTAAATGCAAGGCAAAAAACGGCATTAGTCGTACAGATTGATTGCAGATGAGTTATATTTTTCATCACACTGTGTATTAGGTGTTTTCATTACAAAGAGTGTAGTGGTTGAATAACAAGCGGTAAAGTGGTTTGGCTATGACGAATGATGGGTAATGAATATGGATACGATAAGCCTGCGATGGTTACATAAAGTTAACCCCTTAACTAAGCGCAAGAGAGCGAGTAAGGAAAAAAGGGCTCATTCACCTTCCCAGGTACTCGGGGTTTTCGTTAATGATCAGCCTCTAGAGAGCTGGTTGGAAACCATAGCGGCGAGTAGAGGTGTAAAGAGTTTAGGAGATGTGTTTTTGGCCGAACATCATGTGTTGGAATTTGCCAAAGGTCAGTGGTTAGCCAGTTGTGAGTTTTCAGGGTTTATCACACTATTGGCTTGTGGATGCGGTCATTGGGAGTGTTCGAGTATTGGGGTGCAAACGACAGTATCGGATAATTGGGTGCACTGGCGATTCGATTTAACCCCTATTTATCTTACTCGTTTTGGTGAATTACCCGAGTTTTGGTTCGATCGCCAAGCGTATTGTCAGATGGTTTCTCAATTCGAATTTTAAATGAGCCAGTTAATCGAATTAGTTATCTAGTGTGTGATTGAGTTAATCCAAACCGTTAATTGACTTCCAAGGCTAAATACCTAATGCCAGCTCAATGGTGGTCCTAGTGACATCACTGTGGAGCGGCTTATTTACGGCTAGGCTCAAAGGCATCATATCTAGGCAGGTCTACATCTAAGTCTTCCCAATTGGCTTTTGATGACACAAAGTTGTGGGAAATAGGCTTCTCGCTGATGTCTGAGTCCAATATGCCTAAGCGAAGTCTTAATCGAGTGGGATCTTGCTCATTGGAGCTATAAACCGGTGAACCACATCGAGTGCAAAAATGCCGATTGCGGCCAGGCTTAAATGAGAAGCTGCTTAAACTGGCTTCGCCTGTGACTAACTCAAACTCGGCAGTATTAATAAAGCCATTAGTCGCAAAGGCCGTGCCGCTATTTTTTCTGCACAATGAGCAGTGGCAATGAATAATATCGGTTATTTTTCCATGAATTTTAATCTGAACTTCACCGCACAAACATTTTCCAAGATACATAGCTTAATCTCACTCTCACTCTGATTTTCTAATGCCAACCCTGTAGTGTCAGGATAATTGGCGCTATTTTTTTAATTTATCGATAATGCTTGCTAATTCATCAGTGATATACATGAATCGATAAGCCAACAACAAAACGTGGTCGCATTTACCTCATTCCAAAAAATATCACTATGAATGAACAGCCGTTAGCAGGGGGAGAAGATAGCAGATATTAGCGCTTCTAAACTAGGTTATTGAGATTGCGATTCATGATTAGCAGGGCCGTTTTTTTCAGTCGAGCTATAATCTAACCCTATCACTTATTTTTGCTGTTCTTTTGGGAGACATGTTTATGAATAGGAATGTTAATTTTATTTTGGTTTGTGCGCTATGTTCTTCATTTTCTTACGCTGATGTGGTCAGCATTCGTGCCGATGCATGGTATCCCATCAATGGCGATGCTGGCAGTGAAAAGCCCGGTTATATGATTGAAATTGCAGAGGCTATCTTAACTGAGAATGGTCATAGCCTAGACTATCAAACTATGCCTTGGGAGCGTAGCCTCACTGAGGTGAGGGCGGGCAAATATGATTGCGTGGTGGGCGCGACGCCAGGGGATGCAGAAGATTTTATTTTTCCAGAAGAATCATGGGGTGCATTTGAATCCACTTTCTATGTTAAAAAAGGCAATGGCTGGCGATATACCGACTTAGACAGCGTGAAAAACATTAAAGTGGGCGTCATAGGGGGTTATGCTTACAGTGACGAATTTGATGCTTATGTGGCCGCCAATAAGGCCAATGCTATGGTTCAAGTGCTTAATGCTAATAATGCGTTAGAGCAAAATATTAAAAAGCTCAATGCTGGTCGTATCGATGCCGTTGTAGAGTCCCATTTAGTGATGAACGCCAAATTAATGGAAATGGGCTTGGTTGATAACATCACATCGGCAGGAGCACTTACCGAAAGTGAGCCCATCTTCATCGCTTGCTCCCCCGCTAAAGCCAGTTCCAAAATCTATAGTTCATTATTTTCAGGCGGAATACAAAAGTTGCGCGCATCAGGTCAGTTGAAAACGATTCTTGACAAATACGGTTTAACCGATTGGAAATAGTTAGCTGTAGCCATCCTTGACATAAATAACGATGAATGTTAAAAAATTGTTGTGGTGAATTTTTCATCATAGGATTATCACTAATAAGATAAGGAATATCATGAGAAAAAATAGAAAGTTAAAAATAGCTGGATTAGCTATATTGCTGGGCATAGTTTCATCTGCAGCTTTTGCGCGTCCTACGTGTGAGGACATGCGAGAGATGTGTGCAGAAGGCAATGCTATGTGGTGTTATATGCTTAAAAATGATCCTAGTTGCCTATAATTGATTGGTATTAAAAATGTAATAGTTGTAGGGATTGTTATTACATTTTTTAATAGGTGAGGTTTATTTTGTTTAATATAAAGACAATTGTACATTCAGATGCATTTTTATTTTGTTGCTTTTTTAGTGTGGGATTACTCGGTTACTGGGTATTTTTTAACAGTGAAACAGCACCAGCATCATTAAAGGGTGACTACAGTGTTTATTTCAATGACAAGTCTAATCGCATCATTGTCTACTCCCGTAAATCATGTAAATATTGCATTAAATTAGAAGCTTACTTTGTAAGTAATCACATTGATTACCTTGAAAAAGACATAGGAGAAAGTGATTTCGCAAGGGCGGAGTATGAGCAGTTAGGTGGATACGGTACTCCGCTTGTTTTGTTTAGGGATGAATTGATAATAGGTTTTAGAAAAGAACTTATTTTAAATAAATTGCAAAATGCAGATACAAACCCAAAGCTTAGCTTGTCGACTCATACTGTTTCACCCCGATAAAACCTTCCTTTGAAATACCTCCAACATCAGAATATTTGCTCCAGCATTTTGAGCACCATCGTTGAGCTTTATTAGCATGCCACAGTCACTCCATGGTAATCCTTCTTTGCTGTGTCATTCTCAAAAATCATTTGCATAAAAGTGAACCCCGCATTAAAATCTCATTCGAACATTATTCGAATGAGATTTTTGTATGTGCCCAGCAGCAAGACACACGGCTGAACAGCAGCTTGAAATGATTTTATCCGCTGCGGTTAGCGTGATAGAAGCCTCGTCATTATTGGACTTTAAAATGACCAGTATTGCCAAAGAGGCGGGCTTGTCTGTGGGCTCCTTGTATAAGCATGTGCAAAGTAAAGAAGATTTGATCATTTTACTGGCTTGCGAAATGAGTGAGCACATACATGGCTTGATGATGACCATCTATGACACGCCACTGAGCATGCCGCAGAAACTGATTTCATTTCTGTTATTGGATCCTAAGAAAGCGAGGCGTTTTAGCTTTGATTTGGATTTAGAAACCCTCTCGGGCAGTGAACCTGTGCTGCGTCGCTGTTCTCCCATGTGGAAGGCAAGATTTTTAGCGCTGGAAAGTAAGCTGAGCGAAATGTGCGTGCAAAAAAACATGGACTGCTTTGAGTCGGGTGAGTTTATTGGCGACAACGTTGAGGAAGTGGAAGAACTTAATTTCGGCAACTGGGCCATGTCCATCGGCTTTAAACAAATTCACAGCTATTTTGATGTACTGTCACAACATATACCAGCCCAAGGCTGTGGCGACAATTTTACCTTAGGCAATAGCAGTGTGAGAGCCATGATGCGCTTCATTAATGCCTACCCCTGGAAACAACCATTAACCCTAGAGGGGATTGAGCTGACTAAGCAAGAATTAATCAAACTCGGTTATCGCTAACTTTAGGCAGATTTCATGAACCACTCGAACGAGCCGTTATTAAACCACTTAAATTAGTTACAGCATTAGTTTACTTTATAAGGATTTATTCATGTCAAACACTAAGACACTGCGCAATTGGAGCCTGACTTTTATTGCCATCGCAAGCTTAGGTTATGGGTTGTATTATTTTAAATCATCGGAAATCTCGGCTCAGGCATCCCAAGCTATGCCCGAATACCCAGAACCCGTGGACGTGGCTCTGGCGCTAATGCTTGATTATAAAGATCAAGTAACAGTACCCGCCGAAGTGGTGGCACCGGATGCGATTGTACTCACCAATGAACTTGCGGGTACAGTTCGAGCGCTTAACTTAAAAAATGGCAATTTAGTGACTAAGGGTGAGCTGTTATTACAACTTGATATTAGTGAAGAAACCGCCAGTTTAAACACGGCTAAGGCCAAGACGAAACTTGCTGCGACTGAGCTTAAACGCACCCAATCCTTGCAAAAAAGACAGTTAGTTGCCGCAGAAGCCTTGGACAGAGCCGAAGCCGAGTTAGCAATTAACTTGGCGGAAGTGGATCGCATTCAAGCCATAATCGCTAAGAAAACCGTCTACGCCCCGTTCGATGGTGTTTTGGGCCTGCATGACTTGTCTGTGGGTGAGTATTTGCCTGCTAACAGCCAAATCACCAGCCTAGTTGCCGCGCAAACCCATTTGTGGATAGATGTGAGCTTGTCTCAGCAGCAGTCACAAAACCTAACTAACGATGAAGTGGAGCTCATACTGACAGATAAACAAGCGTCAGGGCAGGCCGTCTTTGCCAAGATCATAGCTAAAAACCCGCTTATCGATAAGCAAACTCGCAGCGTTAAATACCGTGCTTTATTCAAGCAGAGTCCAGATGTGAACTTAATCCCTGGCGCATTTATTGAGGTAAATGTTAAGCAAGGCGAAGCCATTTCCATGATAAGACTGCCAAAACAGGCGATTTTGCGTCAGCAAGCAGCTCGCTATGTGTATGTACTGCAACCTGAGTCTGAAGGGCTTTATCGGGTGCAGCGCCGTGATATCGACTTATTTCAAGAAAATGGTGAGTACAGCTATATCAAAGGTGGCTTGACTGAAGGCGAGCAAGTGGTCACGGCAGGGGCATTTAAGTTGTATCCCAATAAGTTGGTTAATATCCGTCAAGTGGCTGATAACGGCTCAAGCGCTAATGCCTCAAGTGCTAAGGAATAATCATGTCTGAGAATCATTATCCCCCCCGCGTGACAGACATGTTTGTCACTCGGCCAATTTTGGCGATTATCTTATCGCTGACCTTAGTCATAGTGGGCGCCATAGCGGCGATGAAGCTGCCTGTGCTGCAATATCCACAAATTGAAAGCTCGTCCTTGGTGATTAGTACCGTTTACGTGGGCGCGTCGGCCGAAGAAATTCAAGGCTTTGTTACCGATCCCATCGAAAAAGCGGCGGCCACTATCACAGGGGTTGATTTTATCAGCTCTGAATCTAAGGCCAGCAGCAGCAGTCAAGTGACCATACAGCTTGCGCTCAATGCTGACAGCACTAAAGCCTTGGCTGAGCTTAATACTCGCTTGAGTCAAATTCGCTTTGAATTGCCCCAAGAAGCCCAAGACCCCAGTATCACTGTGGTGCGTGCCGACAGGCCCTATGCCTCATTTTACCTGTATGCGGATACCCAAGATTTCAGCCGCGCTGAACTCAGTGATTATTTAGAGCGTCAGGTGAACCCTTTACTGAACTCCTTACCTGGAGTGCAAAAGGTCGGCCTTGAAGGCGGCCGCTCCCCTGCGATGCGCATCTGGCTTAATCCGACGAAAATGTCGATGCTAAAAGTCAGCACTAATGATATTCAGCAGGCACTATTGCGCAATAACGTCGCCGCCACCATAGGCAATACTGAAAATCCAACCCAGCGCATCGATTTAGTGGCCAATACCTTGCTTACCGACAAGGCGAGCTTTGACAATATCACCATCAAGGACGTGGATGGTCGCAGTATTAAACTCATCGATATTGCCAAGGTAGAACTCGGCGCCGAGCAAGCCACAGCTGAGGCAGGTTACAACCTGACTAACTCAGTATACGTGTCTATTTATACCCAGCCAGGGGCCAATGAAATTGATATTGGTGACAAGTTGTATGAAAAGTTAGCCAGTCTAAACCAAGGTTTACCGAAAGATCTGCAATTGAAGATGGCCTATGATGCCACTCAATACATGCGAGACTCCATCAAGGAAGTGTTTACCACCTTACTTGAAACCATCGTCTTGGTGGGTATAGTTATTCTGCTGATGATGGGCTCTTTTAGAACCGCATTAGTGCCCTTGATCACTATCCCAATTTCAATTCTTGGCGCCATTGCTGCCATGACCTTGATGGGCTTTTCACTCAACTTATTGACCTTACTGGCTATCGTGCTTTCGGTGGGTTTAGTGGTGGATGATGCCATTGTGGTGGTCGAAAACGTCGCTAGACACATGCGCACCGGCATGAGTGGCCCAAAAGCGGCGTTATTGAGTTCACGTCAGCTGTTCACGCCCATTATCGGTATGACCATCACCTTAGCTGCTGTGTATGCACCCATTGGCTTTTTATCTGGCTTAACTGGGGTATTGTTCAAAGAGTTTGTGTTCACCTTAGCCACGGCGGTATTGATGTCGGGTTTAGTGGCCTTAACCTTGTCGCCCATCATGAGCGCCATGGTGTCACCTAAAGGCGGTCAAGAAGGCAAAATGACCTTAGGCATTAACCATCAGTTTGCACGCCTTGAAAAAGCTTATGCTAAGTTATTAACGCGCGTGTTCAACAACCGTCCTCAAGTTATCGTATTTGCGGTGTTCGTGACCTTGTTGATCCCGCCCTTGTACCTGTTTTCAAAATCTGAGCTGGCGCCGGTGGAAGATCAATCAAGCATTCAGATGTTTGTTGAAACCCCGCCAGAATCCACCCTCGAATACACTAGCCTGCAGATGAAAGCCTTGGTAGAAACGGCCATTCAGACTCCAAACAGCGTCGGTATGTGGCATCTAGTCTTTGGCACATCTGGGTTTGGCGGATTAAATTTTGTGCCCGTGAGTGAGCGTGAAGAGGGCATTCAAGCGTTACTGGGGCAAGTCTATGGGGTATTGAGTCAATTCCCAGAAGTCACCGCGTTCCCCATTTTGCCCGCGGCGCTGCCATCTTCAGGTCAGTTTGATGTGGAAATGGTGGTGACTTCCTCTGTGCCTCAACCTTTAATGGCAGATTATGCCCAGCAGTTAGTGTATGCCGCCTTTCAAAGTGGTCAGTTTATGTTTGCTGATACTGACTTGAAAGTGGACTTACCCCAGCTAGGGTTTGAGTTTAATAAAGCCAAGATTGCCGACTTAGGCATGACCATCAGTGATGTGAATCAGCAGTTATCTTTCTTGCTCGCTGACAATTATGTCAATCGTTTCAACTTGGACGGTAAGGCCTACAAGGTTATTCCCCAGGTATCTGAAGAGTTTAGAAAGGATCAACAGGCGATATTAGCGTTGCAACTCACCACGGCAGATGGGCAGTTAGTGCCATTGTCCAGCATTGCCACAGTGGTTTCTAACGCTGCGCCGCGAAAGCTCACCAAATTCGGTCAGCGTAACTCCTTCCGTATTTATGGCGGTATATTACCTGGTACCACCAAGGAGCAAGCCTTAGTGACGCTAGAACAAGCGGCGGCAAACATTTTACCTGCAAGTTACAGCATAGATTACATGGGTGAATCACGACAAATTCGTAAAGAAGGCAACACCTTAGTGGGCGTGTTAGGCATCGCCTTAGTGTTCGTGTTCTTTGTGTTGGCAATTCAATTTAACAGCTTTAGGGATCCCTTAGTGGTGTTATTAGGCTCAGTGCCGCTGGCATTATCCGGCGCCTTGATGTTGTCATTCATGAATGTCACCACCATTAACATTTACTCGCAAATAGGCCTGATTACTTTAGTGGGACTTGTGGCTAAAAATGGCATCTTAATTGTAGAGTTTGCCCGTCATTTACAACTTGAAGGCTTAGATAAATCTCAAGCTGTGATAGAGGCGGCCAGTGTGCGTCTGCGTCCAATTTTAATGACCACAGCGGCGACAGTGCTCGGCCATTTCCCCTTGGTCTTGGTCAGCGGTGCGGGCGCTGCTGCAAGAAACAGTATCGGTATTATGTTGGTGGCCGGCATGCTTATCGGCACCTTCTTCACCTTGTTTGTCTTGCCTGTAATTTATTCTTACATAGCGCAAACGCATAACAAGGTGAGTCAAGATTAATTTTAGACTCGGTTTAAATAGAGTTTAGATTGGGCTTGCATTTAACCTGAGATTAACTTAGGTTGGATTTAGAGTGAGTTATTTTAAATAAAAAGGCTGGTTATGTAATCAGCCTTTTTATTTTATTTTCCCTGTTGTCTCTGAACATAAATTTGTATATTGTGCATGGCTTAAGAGCCAAACCTAATGTTTACTACCCATCTTAGCTAGATGTGTTGGCTGAGGTTTAGTCAGTTCTTTATTTTAATCGTGTTCAAGGTAATGAACTGTGAATATATAGGGAAATAACATGAAAACATCCATTCCATCGTGTCAATTTCGCTTCACTTCTGCTTATTTTGTAGCTCTGGCAGTTAGCTTCTTTGCGAACCTATACATTTCAGGTGATAAAAGACGTTGCTTGGTATTTCTTATTTTCTCAAACGGTAAGCCTAGTTTACTGTTTGATGAATACTAAACTCGATATCGCTGCACAGTCTAGCTTTGCTAATATTAATTCAGTCCAATAGTAGTTATGGATCAGTGATGGTGCGCAGTATAATAAATAAAATTAAGTTAACCGTTAGCATTGTCGCCCAAGATGCTAGCGATTTTTAGGGCATGGAGATTAAAATGAAAAAAATAGTATTTACATCGACATTATTGTTATCTATGGGTTCAGTTCAAGCTGCTGAAACAGCTCAAGCTCCTCGTTGGGATAATGTTTCTGTGTCTTATCAATCTGTTGATGTGGAAAATAAAACCTTAACGGGCTTTGGTATCGCTGGCAGTAAATTACTCGGTGAAAGCTTTTTTATTACCGGCGGTTTAAGCAACGCTTCTGACGATATTAAAACCTCAAATGGAAATGTTGACTTAGATTTTAATACTAAAACATTGGGTTTGGGTTATCGTCTACCTTTATCCCATAACACAGATGTTTTTGGTGTGGTTTCCTACGAAGATATGGAAGCTGAAGTAAAGTATCAAGGCAACTCAGTAAGTGGTGGCGATAATGGTTATGGCTTTGAAGTTGGCGTGCGCTCTATGGTGACTGAACACGTTGAATTAGGCGCTTCTATTCAGTATATCGATAAATCCGAGGATTCAGATACTGTATTTGCTGTATCTGCATTGTATAATTTCACCGAGCGTTTCTCAGCAGGCATCGGTTACAGTAAAGCCGAAGACCTGAATACATTTTCAGTATCGGCCTATTACTTTTTCTAAGATTGCGTGTCAAAGTTAGCATAATAACTCGACACTCTTGGTCTTATCGCCAGTCAAAATGGGGCACTCTTGCTTGACTGGCGTTTTGGGATTGTTAAGCTAAATAAATCTTGTTGCATTCATCTCGTCTTTCCTATCAAGTCCATTACCTACTAAATTAGCGTTCATTAACTCTGTTTTTGGAGCACTCGCTGGTGTCTGAGGCTTAGCTTTCTTTTGGCTGGTCACTCGGTTCAGTAAAATGGCTATTAGAATAGCCAAGACACCAAGCCACTGCATTGGGGTTAGTTGCTCATCTAAGATGAGATAACCCAATACCCCTGCTGAAATCGGGCTTAAAAAACCGAGGAATGAGCTGGTCACGACTGGCAAGTGTGCAATTCCTCTAAACCAGATCATATAACCCACTACCGAGCCGATAATACATAGGTAACTGTAACCTAAGATATTTACCTCTGTCAGGCTCGGGGGGATTCCTTCCAGATACAGGGTGATTGGCAGCAGAGCCATGCCGCCGAAGGTGAGCTGCCAACCGGTAAAATCAATCAAGCTAAAATTAGCCGGTTTACCCCAATACTTAGTCAGTACTAAACCCAACGCCATACTGGCAGCTCCCGCCAAGCCAAAAGCGATACCTTGCAGATTGAGCACCATGTTCCCTTTCAGTGCGAGTAAGGCAATTCCCGCGACCCCTAGGGCTAAGGCAATGATGCTGACTAAGGTTATCTTCTCTTTAAATAGCAAGGCACTTAGCGCCATAACCAGTAAAGGTTGGCAAGACATGATAACGGCGGCTGTCCCGCCTGGCAGATAATAGGCTGCGCTAAAGAGGCAGTAGAAAAACACCCCTATGTTGAGCATGCCTAAGAGGGCTATTTTTAGCCACCAATGCCCGATAGGCATTTTTCGGTAAATCATCACCAGCAATAAGCCAGCAGGCAAGGCGCGCAGAGTCGAGGCCAGCAAGGGTAAGTCAGCGGGTAACATCTGAGTGGTGACAATATAGGTACTGCCCCAGACTAATGGCGCTAGGCTGGTGAGTAATAGGTTAAACCAGAGCGAGGGTGTTTTCATGTGAACTTGCCTTTTGTGAATGTATCTTTTTAGAAAGTTAACTTAAAGTACTGGCATTATAGGTTTTGGTCAAGTATCTTTCTTAAAAGATATTTAGCTAACACAAGCTTATTAGATGCAAACGCTGCCGATCCGAACCGTAAGCATGTCTATGGGCATGGGCATGGGCAACTGGAGAAAAGATGAAACAGGATAGAGTCGAGACATTTTTACAGCAATGGCAACAAGTCAGGCCAGAGCTCGATTGCTCACCTATGGGGGTGATTGGCAGGCTTGCAAGAGCACAGCAGTTGATCAGTGCCCGTTTATTACCCGTTTTTAAAGCATTTAACTTAAGCGCCATCGAGTTTGATATCTTGGCGACCCTAAGACGGGCGGACTGTCCATTAACGCCCACAGAGCTTTACCAAACCTTGATGATTTCTTCTGGTGCCATGAGTACCCGCTGCGAACAATTAGTCCAGCGGCAGTTGATTGAGCGGCTTGCTAGTGGTGATGATAGGCGCAGCTGTAAAATTGCACTGACCTCCATTGGCACCACCTTGATTGATGCCGCTGTGGAGGCGCATTTGACTAATGAAACTGATATTTTGTCGCCGCTGACCTTAGATGAACAGCAGCAGCTGGCAAGCTTATTAACACGTTGGCTGGTAGCGAATGAATAAGTGAGAGATCACTGTTAGCTTATGATTTACAAGATTATATTGCTATGTCATTCTGAAAATTCAGCTTGTATTTATGGATGCGTGAACCTCAATAATTGAGGCCACCCTCCTAGCCATTGCCTAACCATCTCCTAACGACAGAATGAAACAAGGATACACTCGTGAGCAACACTCAATTCCCCAAGATCATTGCCCAAACTGAGCGATTGATCATTCGCCCTTTTACTCAGGAAGACGTACCCAGCCTATTCCTGCTTAATAGCATCCCAGAGATTTTGACTTATATTCCTGCAGAAGCCTTTACTGACATAGCACAAGCCCAAGCTATTTTTGATGAGGTGGTGCAAGTTGAATACCGAGAACGTGGCTTTGGTCGCTGGGCAGTCCATCATAAACTCGATGATAAAGTCATCGGTTTTTGTGGCCCGAAATATTTGCCAGAGTTCGATAAGGTGGAATTAGGCTATCGCTATTTGCCTGAATATTGGGGTAAGGGAATAGGCTATGAAGCGGCGCGGGCGACGCTCGATACGTTTAAGCCTCTGCACGGTATTGAGGAGGCTATAGCCCTGATTTTGCATGGCAACCTAGGATCTGAAGCTGTAGCAAAGAAAGTGGGCATGTCGCTGTTTGCAGAAGATGAATATTTTGGTCATAAGGTACATGTGTATCAAATACCATTATAACGGGTTAATTCTTGAGTCGATTAAGTGAGACTGCGCCGTGCAAATTACACTAAGTCCCATGAGCCTGATTATGCGAGCATTTTAAGGTCTGTTAGCATCAATGCTAACGCCTTATTGCAAGAGACACTCTGCACTGGATTGATAAACTGACTTCTGAATAAAAAGCCTTGAACTAAGTCAACCTTAAGTTGTTTGGCCCAGTGTAGCTGTTGCTCAGTTTCAATGCCTTCCAAAATACACAGTTTGCCAGTGTGTTTACCGTAATCAACCAGTGAAGCCAACAGGGCGTAGTGGTCGCCGTCATCGAGTTTAGTCAGCCATTGACGATCAAATTTTAAATAATCCATCTTGGTCATTAATTCAACACACAGCATGGTACCAGGTGCACCGATATCATCTAGGGCGCAGCTTACCCCATGCTGCTTAAAAATCTGCACCAAGTCGATAGCCATCTGGGCTTCGTTCATGCAAGTGTTTTCAATTAATTCGACAGTTAAGTTTGCATGGGGGGCTAATAAGGCCAGCATGGGCTTGACCCATTCACCTTGCATACCATGGGGGTCGATATTGATAAACAATCGGCCTGACGGCGCATGTTCCAGTTGAAAAGATTTGGCGAGATATTCCACTTGAGCGAACAATTCAGGGGTTGCGTGCAAACGCTCAAACACGAGATTTGGGGGGATAGGTCGTAGTTCAGCGTCTTTAAAACGTGCTAGTGCTTCGTAACCCCACAGGGTTAGGCTTAGTGGCTCAATTAAGGGTTGGTATTCACAACTCAGGCTTAAGTGATCAATGTCCATATTATGATTCTTGTTTAAAAGACTAATGCTAATTATTCCTATTTAACTAGATTATGCAATCATCATCCTTAAGTCTGAGTTTGAATGGGGGATATTTGAGCAGATATGAGTGTTTACTCAGGTTTTTATAAACAAAAAACCAGCGCTAGGCTGGTTTTTAGTTAAATCACAGTTTAGCACGCTATTGTTTAGCGCTATCGCTTATGACAATCCCTTAGCACTAAAGCTTAGGCTTATTCGTCGGCGTGATCGCAGCTGTCATTGGTACAGTGACCGTAGAGATACAAGCTATGGTGGGTCAACTTAATATTATGGCGCTTGGCGACGTCATCTTGTCGTTGCTCAATCACTTCATCGGAGAACTCAATGACTTTGTCACAGGTTAAACACACAAGGTGATCGTGATGTTTTTGCGACGACATCTCAAATACCGCTTTGCCACTTTCGAAATGATGGCGATTTAAAATCCCAGCGTCATCAAATTGATTCAGAACACGGTAGACTGTCGCAAGGCCGATTTCTTCACCCACTTCGAGTAATTTTTTATACAGATCTTCGGCACTGATATGTTGGTTTTCAGGTGCTTGCATCAGTTCTAGAATTTTGACTCTGGGCAGGGTGATTTTTAAACCCGCTTTCTTGAGTGCTTGATTTCCATCTGTCATGGCTAATCTCTTAATTACAGAACCAAATGGTTCATCCGTGGATAATGAGCTTCATTATATGTGCTCGGGTACAAAACTGAAACCTTTGCTAAGAGTTAATCACACTATATGTTGAAAATTTATATAATAATTCAGTATTTAAACAGAAATCGTCATTGTAATCATAATACACTTACATAGACTAAGGGCTAATGATGAGGGCCGTACAGACCTTTAAAGATGCATGTTTACTCGCTAACCTAAAAAAGCCTTTAGCTATGATTGAATTTGATACAAGATAGGATGGATTATGCAACCCGTGGCGCAGGAGAAAAAGGTGTATCGGCGTATTGTGATATTGACTGGGGCTGGAATATCGGCAGAGTCCGGCTTGGGTACATTTCGTTGCCAAGATGGATTATGGGAAAATCATACTATAGAAGATGTGGCTACTCCTGAAGGTTACGCTCGGGATCCGCAATTAGTGGAGCGTTTTTATAACGATCGTTGGTTGCAACTTCAAAGTGAGGCTATTCAGCCTAATCCTGCCCATGAGGCCTTAGCTAGGCTTGGTGCCGAGTTCAGTGGTCAACTCTTGCTTGTGACCCAAAATGTTGATGACTTGCATGAGCGCAGCGGCGCTTTTGCTGTGCACCATATGCATGGCGAGCTTAATCGTGGCCGTTGCCCCAATTCATCGCAAACCTTTGTGCTGCGTGCTCCCTTTGGTGCTGATAACTGTTGCACTTGCTGTATTCCAGCAAGAAGACTCAGGCCTGATATTGTTTGGTTTGGGGAAATCCCTATGGGTATGGATAGGATCCATGCCGCCTTGGAAGCCTGCGATCTGTTTATTGCCATAGGGACGTCGGGCACCGTCTACCCAGCTGCAGGTTTTGTGGACATTGCCCGTCATCACGGCGCTGACACTGTGGAAGTGAATCTTGATAAAACACCCCATAGTCAGTTTGCAGCACACCTTATTGGTAAGGCCAGTGATACCGTGCCCGTATTGGTGTCGGCTATATTGGCTGGTGAGTCTCTTAATCAGTTTGGGCACAAAGATGAGTGAAAGTCGTTTGAACAGCAAGGATAATAACAGCCCAGATACTAATCAAAAACGTGCGATTATTTTGCGCGGCTTACCTGGCAGTGGAAAATCCCATTGGGTAGACACTTACCTGAAATCACAGGGGCTTGAAATTGCCACTCGGGTTAAGCAGTACGGTTATTTCTCAACCGATAGCTTGTTTATGGTCAACGGCCAATACCAGTTTGATGTCAGTAAATTGTCTCAATACCACCAACATAATCTTTGCGGCTTTATTCAAGCCCTAGGAACCCGTGAGCCTTTGGTCATTTGCGATAATACCAATGTGTGTCACTGGGAATATGCGGCTTATCAAATGGCAGCCAAAGCGCTGGGTTATCAAGTTAAAATAGTGGTGATAGGTGATCCTAAAAACAGCCAGCATCAAAGCCTGTGCGCCGAGCGTAATCGCCATGGTGTGCCATTAGGTCACATTCGAAAAATGGCGCAGTTATTTGAGCTTGACTAGTGGTTATTGTGCCTGAATTTATGTTCTAAACTCATTTTATGAGCTCATTTTTAAGTACTGTAGCCGACAAGGTTATTTGCATAGCTTATCCCTAAACAAAAAGGCCAATCCATCATGATGGAATGGCCTTTTTAATGGTTCGCTAACCACTAGCAAATTGCAATTAATCGTTACTTGTAGTTTATAAAACGTTACTTGGTTAAATCGATTTTATAGACAGCAAAACCTAACTCATCAACGGCAACTTTCACCATGTCTCTTTGCTTATTGTTGGCAATAAAGCCTGCCGCTTTTTCGCTATTTTGGGTCTCAAAACGAACGTCTAGCGCTGTGGTGGTGTTAATGGTTTTAAAGCCCCAGTTATTATCGGCACTTGGATCAACTTTACCATCATACTTACCTGTGACTGCGTTGAATTTAGATTCTGCACTGATATAGGCGGCTAGGGCTTCGCGGTTAGCATCTGGGAGTTCAAGTACCACAAAATCTGGACCTGTACCTGCAAACTTACCGCCAAAAGCACGGTAGTTGTTGGTGGCGACAATAAATTCTTGAGCTGAAAATTCAGTACCAGTGATTTCACGGCCATCGTCGAATTTATAGGTTAAATCCACAATGCGGTTCGCATCAGCATTAACCACTTTACAATCGCCATCTAACTTATTGGCTTGAGTCACATCAATTTTATAGGTTACGCCATCAATAACATCAAAGTTATAAGTTCTGTGGGTATCCCAATTGATAAGGGATTGAACCGCTGTGCTGTTAGGGTCAATTTGATTGAACTGGTTGGCTGAACATTCAAGCCAGTTTTTCACTTCTGCGCCTGTGACTTTAACCGCAACCATGGTATTAGGGTAGAGGTATAAATCCGCCGCATTTTTATAGGTTAGCGCGCCAGCATCCACCAAAACGTACTGATCGGCATCACTTGACGTGCTGTGACGACCACCAGTCTTAAATGGCGCCGCGGCTGACAGAATAGGAATGCCTTTAAGTTCAGTAGGCAGCTTAGCTTTAACACCTGCGATTTGTGCATCAGATACGATTTGTACCGTTGGATCATCCTGCACTAAGGTCAAGAAGCTGAACATGTCTGAGGCAGCTTCACCTATGGGTTGATCCACATATGCTAAGGTTCCTGTATGCTCAGCACTTACGGCATCGTGAATTGCGTCATCGGCTTGCACTAGCTCAACCTTGTTTTTGAGGTCATAAATTGGTCTTGCAGCTGAACTGGACTCTTTATGAATAACCGCCCATTTGCCATTTTCTTTGCGTAACTTAAGATCGATGACCCCTAAGTTATCGCCCCAACGACCAGGCATAACAGCTGGGATACCGTTAAGTAACCCCTTACTGGCGTCGGTGTTTGCTAGCGCTTGATAGCGATCATCTGGGAATACAGAATGACTGTGGCCAAACATAATGGCATCAATACCCGCGACATTGGTGAGTGCATAAGTGGCATTTTCAGCCCATGGATCCCCAGGGTTTTCACTGGAGCCTATGCCTGAGTGCGGGATGGCAATAATGACATCAGCACCTTGAGCTTTCATTTGTGGAACGAACTTTTCCGCCGCTTGAACAATACCTAAAGTATCGACCTTGCCCGTTAAGTTTTGCTTATCCCACAGCATAATTTGTGGTGGCACAAAGCCGATGTAACCCACTTTAATGGTGTGCTCTTTACCTTCGGTGTCGATAACGACTTTATCTTTAATGATAAAGGGCGTAAATAAGTTCTCGCTAAATTGAATACCGTTCCAACAACCGCTCTTGTCGGCACAGATAACGTTGGCATTAATATAAGGGAACTCGGCGCCTGCAATGGCGGTTTCAAGAAAATCTAGGCCGTAGTTAAATTCATGGTTGCCTATGTTACCCACATCATAATCTAGGGTGTTCATGGCTTTGTAGGCAGGGTGAACATCCCCTTTTTGAAGACCTATGCTGGCAACATAATCGCCCATAGGGCTACCTTGGATAAGGTCGCCATTGTCCACAAGCACTGAGTTGCTGACTTCTTTACGAGCAGCATGGATAAGGCTTGCTGTACGGGCAAGGCCTATAGTTTTGTCTTCTTTGCCACTGTAGTAGTTAAAGTCCATGATGTTGGCATGTAAGTCACTGGTTTCTAATACCCGCAAATCGACTTCGGGAATGGTGACTGTTACTACCTTATCTTCGGAGGTACAAGCTGTTGCACTAAGTAAACTTGCGATTACTACTGATAATACTTTTTGATTCAACATCGCATTTCTCTTCTATTTTTGATTTAGTGTTATTTCAGCCTAGGCTTGACCCATATCTCGACCTAGGCGTGATGATTATAACGATATTGAGCTTAACTAATGTGACAAACGGCAAGCTTATAGGGTGATAAACCAACACTTAACTGGATTTTGGCGATAAAAAAAGCAGCCACCTAAGTGACTGCTTATATTGGATAATAATTATACTATGAGAGTGTCAGTATAGAGTCTTGTCTAATGACAAGACTATTTTTGCAGTAAACCACGGCTTTTAAGCAGGGGTTCAATGCCGGCTTCTTTGCCGCGGAACTGCTTGTACAGCAGCATAGGATCGGCGCTGCCACCTTGTGACAACACATTGTCTTTAAAGGCTTGTGCTGTGGCTTTATCAAAGATCCCATTCTCTTTAAAGGCTTCGAAGGCATCGGCGCCTAGAATATCCGACCAAAGATAGCTGTAGTAACCCGCAGAGTATCCGCCATTGAAGATGTGCGAGAAATAGGTGCTGCGATAGCGGGGCACGATTTCGTCGATTAATCCCATGTTAGCCAGTGAATCGGCTTCAAACTTGGCGGCATCACGGACTGTATCATCATTAAGCGAGTGCCAATCTAAATCAAGCTTGGTCGCAGCCATATATTCAACGGTGGCAAAGCCTTGGTTGAATTGGCTGGCAGCTTGGATTTTTTTGACTAGGGCCTCTGGGATCACTTCACCGGTTTGGTAATGAGTGGCAAATTGAGCCAAGACTTCAGGCTGAGTCATCCAATTTTCCATGACCTGTGAGGGAAACTCCACATAGTCGCGGGGCACGGAAGTGCCAGCTTGTGAACGATATTTAACCTTTGACAAGATGCCATGTAAAGCGTGACCAAATTCATGGAATAGGGTACTCGCTTCATCAAATGTCAGTAGGGCTGGCTCATTACCACTGGGTTTTGGGTAATTGAGTACATTGACAATAATAGGTAACGAATCCACGCCATTCATCTTGTACTGTTCACGATAGGCATTCATCCAAGCCCCACCGCGCTTGCTGCCGCGGACGAAGTAATCCCCCATGAAGATGGCCATGAGTTTACCTTCTTTATCAAAAACTTCCCAAGTACGCACATCCTCGTGGTATTTTGGCAAGTCAGTGCGTTCTTTGAGGCTGACGCCATAAAGACGATTTGCCGTGTAAAACACTCCTTTTAAGGTATTTTCTAATGAAAAATACGGGCGTGTGTCTTGTTCATTAAAGCTGTATTTTGCAACGCGGATTTTGTCTGCATAATAGGCCCAATCCCAAGCCGCTAGCTTAAACTTACCCCCTTGGCTGTCTATTAGTTCCTGCATCACAGCCACTTCGCTCTTGGCCTGATTAAGTGCTGCTGGCCAGACTTTGTTTAACAGGGCATAGACATTTTCAGGCGTCTTGGCAGTACGCTCTTCTAGCACAAAGTGGGCGTGGGATTGATAACCCATTAACTGAGCGCGCTGGGCTCGCAGGGAAGCAATTTGGGCTAAGATCAGTTTATTATCGTGTTCATTATTGTTATTGGCCTGATTAATATAGCCATTAAATAATACTTCACGTAAGTCACGATTATCTGCATAGGTTAAAAACGGCGTGATAGAAGGTCTATGGGGGGTAAATACCCATTTTCCATCGTGGCCACGCTTAGTGGCCGTTTGTGCTGCCGTACTGATGACATTTTGAGGTAAACCAGCTAGATCTTCTTTTTTATCAATGACTAACTCAAAGGCATTGGTTTCTGCCAACAGATTGTCACCAAAGGCTAAGTTTAACTTGCCGATTTCCTCGTTTAAGCTGCGCAAGGTTTGCTTGTCTTCTGGGCTTAAGTTCGCGCCGCCTCGGGTGAAGGATTTATAGGTGTCTTCTAGCAATTTCGTTTCAGAGGCATTTAAGCCTAAGTTTGCCGCATTGTCGTAGATGCTTTTCACTTTTTGAAATAGGGCATCATTTAAGAAAATGTCATCGGAGGATGAAGACAGCATAGGCGACACATCTTTTGATATGGCTTGTAACTCATCATTGGTGTGAGCACTGGTTAAGTTATAAAACACGCTGGCGACTGCTGTTAACAAATCTCCAGAGAACTCTATAGCTTCAATAGTATTGGCGAATGTTGGTGCTTCTGGGTTATTGACTATCGCCATGATTTCTTCTTGACGAGCGGCAATACCAGCTTTAAATGCCGGTAAATAATGCTCCGGTTTTATCTTGTCAAAATCGGGGATTTCTTGGAATGTGCCATATTGCTTGAAGAAAGGATTATCCCCATGCTGAGCAATCATCTGCGCTGAAGTTTGCGCTGCAGCTATCTTGGTTTGGTTTTGAGCATCGCTATTGTCTGAGCAGGCGCTCAACGCTAGGGTCAATGTCATGGCTGAAAACAGCGGACGAAGGCGTAGGCCTTTCATAGGTGGACTCCCAAATAAATTATGCGGCCTTTTATTGGCCTGCTATGAATATTCTGTTTGTTAATATAAATATCAGTACGGCTGGAAATAAAAAACTGCCGTCAGCGGGGCATTTTAGCAAGGTTTTTAGACCTATGGGGGATTGAATCGTGTCTGTTTGTAACAAAAAAAGAGCCAGCTAACAGCTGGCTCTTTTGTGAGTATAAACCAATGATTTTAAAGTTATTAATAAAATTATGGCTTTAGAATCACTTTTACTGTGCCATCAAGATCGGCTTCATCGATATAGCCAACTCCATTAGGGTCTGCAGCAATCGCCGCTTTCATCGCCGCTGCGCCGCTGACCGATGCTGGCGGGTTGCCTTTACCGGTAAACACTTGCTTAGACCAGAAGGCTTTAAGTTGGGAATCAGACTTTCCCGTTACGCTAGAATGGAAGGCGCTGCGAGTCGCATTGCCTTCTTCAAGTTCGTAGGGTACCGATGACGAGCTGCCTTTGCCTAAAAAGAGCTTTTTGGCATCGGCGGCAGAAATCGAATCCGCGCCGCCCGTGTTACCAATCAATACCACAGCAGCATTGGCAGACAGGGCGCAACTTAAACTGAGCGCTAAAATAGAGAGTAACTTGTTCATCTTATCGCTCCTTAATTAAAATACAGCGTCGAATTTAACGGTATAGACTAAAGTGTCATCATACATAAACGCGCCAGTGAGCGGGTTAAATGTTGCTGAGTTTCCACTTAGACCACCACTTGTGTCACCAAATTCATTAGCGTAGGTTAAGTCGAATTTAACCGCTAGGTTATCCAGTGCATCCCAACGTAAACCTAAGCTATAGGCAGTACGCTCTTGGTTAAAGACGATTTTTTGCAATGCAGTTTGCGCCGAAACGGGCATACGCTCGTCATTATCTTGGCTTTCTATGTATGCCACCGTCACATAAGGGGTGAAGGCTTTTATTCTATAACCTAAGGTGATGTAGCCAGAATCACTATCTGGGAAAGCACCTTCAGTTTCAACGCGGGTCCATTCAAACACGGCGAGCATTTCGCCGTTGTCATAACTGGCGCCGACACCGACGAATTCGCCTCTGGCATCATCTAGGGTCATTAACACACTTTCAACCGTCATAAAGGTGGGCGGTGAACTTGGTGGCACAGCGATAGGCACTTGACTGGTGCGGGTGATGTCACCATCTAGCACAGCCGTGGCGTATACGCCGCGTAATGTCCACACTTCATCGGTCCAACTCAGGTTGGCACCCATCAGGTTAGATAAGTTAACGTTAGTGTTTTTAACGTCAGATTCGCCGCCAAACGCTTGCATAGATAAGGTCGACTCATCGTATTCGACATCATAAGAGATGCCAGCACCTGTGTAAGATGAAAATGGAATATTACCGTAAACTTCTTCAGGTGGACGAGCGAAGGGTTGTGCATAGCCCACGTCTAAGTAATCAGAATACATGAACAAAGGCACACGCAGCTTACCACCACGTAGTTGCACACCATTGTCAAACTTATGGGACAAGTAAGCCCATTCGGCTTCCACTTCCCAATCGTATTCGCCGCGCATCATAAGTTGCAACACGGCTTGGGTGTTATCGCTGATGCTGAACGTACCTTGGAAACCTAATTTGCTGTCTTGACTTAAATTGGTGCTGTTATCGCTGCCGTTGTAACCGGCATCATTATCAGCACTGATATAAGCACCACTAACAAAGCCATTGAACTGAAATTTATCAGTGAGACTGGCGGTTTGCTGTTTTTGCAATGCCTTTACTTGCTGCTCTAGCTGGGCAATTTTTTGCTCAGTGGTTTGTTCAGCCATTAGCGTTGTGGGTGCTAGGGCACAAGCTACAGCTAAAGAAAGGGTCTTTAACATTAACTTCATTTTATCGCTCCTGTTCATCATCATTCGCCGTTTAGGCTTATTTTATTGCATCAAAGAACCAAGGTAGTTTAGTTGAAGAAATCTAAACTTTAAATTGATCTGTGATTAATTGTAGACGTTTACTAATATTTTGAATGTCAAAGCTAATTCCGCCCATTTCCTGGGTGGTATTCTTCACTTTATGGGCATTACTCTCAATCTCGGCAATGTATTGTTGAATGAGCTCAGAGGTGTTGTGTTGCTCCTCTGTGGCTGCGGCAATTTGTTCATTGACTTGATTAATAGCACTGACCTTCAAGGTGATCCCTGTGAGGGCATCCCCGGCTAAAGCGGTCGATTTTACCCCGTCATTTGCCGTAATTATGCCCCGTTGCATGGCTTCAACTGCTTCTTTAGAGGTTGAGCGCAACTCTTGCAACACTTGTTGAATTTCCTGAGTCGAGGCTTGGGTGCGGGATGCGAGCGTACGCACTTCATCGGCGACGACCGCAAAGCCTCGACCTTGTTCACCGGCACGAGCCGCTTCAATGGCCGCATTTAATGCCAACAGGTTGGTTTGGTCGGCAATGCCGCGAATGGTATCGAGAATATCGTTAACATTACTGGTAAAGGCATCCAGCTGATTGACAACGACCGCTGTGGTTTTCACTTCCTGAGATAACTTCTCAATGGTATTGACTGCGGAAGCAACAATGGCTTGGCCAGCCTTGGCATCGTTATTGGCTTGTTCAGCTTCTGCTGCACCATTGGCGGCAAATTCTGCCACGTGGCCAACACTGATAAACATCTCACGCATGGCATGTGAGATTTGTTCTATGGCCGCATTTTGTTCCGCCACAGTCTGCTCACTGTTATTGCTGCTACTTAAGAGTGACTTGGAGACTAGGCTTAAGCTCTCAGTGGTGGACTTGGTCTCGGCAATCGAGGCTTGTAACTTAGACACGAATTGATTGAACCAATGCACTAGTACGGCAATTTCATCTTTACCTTCGTAATGGATCCTAGCGCGAAGATCGCCTTCACCTTCAGAGATGTTACGCAGTGAATCAGTGACATTATTTAAGGTTAAAATGATAGAGGAATTGACCAGTAAACCCGCCACGATCAGTATCAGTGATGCTGTTAACCCTATGATTAACATAGATGTTCCTGCACTTTCTGAATTGGCTAAGGTATTTTCAATGCTGGCTTTAAATTGTTCAGAAAATAATTGTTTTTTCTGCTTAAATTTAATCACTAACTGATTATAACGTTCGGCATTATCTGCCGCTTGGCGCTTCACTTTATCAAAATCGACATCATCTTTTAAAAATTCCGCCACTAAAATTTTTGCATTCTGATGATAAATTGATAATTGCGATTTAATTTGAACGATTTCTTGACTATGCTCAGGGGTCAATTCAACGACTTTGTTAAGGTTGCTGTTGATATTAATCACTATGGCATCTACGGTATCCAAGGAATCTTCTTCGCCTGTGGTGACTGCCGTTTGAATATGTTGATCCAGTTGTAATAGCAAGCCCTCGTTTTGAGTGGCCAATTCTAATACTGGATAGAGTTGAGTTTGAAGTCCATTTAAGCGTTCAGCATTTTGTTGCACACTTTGTTTGTTAATAAAAAGTGATATAACGAACGAAGTGATAGCAACAAGAGTGAGTAAAGCAATTCTATGCTTTATTTTTAAACTGGTTAACTTCATATGTGTTCTTAATATGTAAATAGAAAACAGGCTCGAATTTTACCATATAAAAATGTTTATGCGAAATTGCTTATGGATGAAAAGTCCCACTTTTCACAAAAATATTTAGCTATATGTTAGTTCTACTTTAAAATCATGCGTAAACAGTTGCTTACTGGTGTTTATGATTGAGTTTTTAGCCAGTGGTTATAGGTGTTTTTGTGAAGTGATTTATTATTAATCAGCTACTTGATACTCGTTCTCATTAATAGAAAAGCCAAGGGTTTTATTATTGGCCTCAAATAATCCATGTTTCAAGCATGGGTTTTGTGGTCCTGCATCGTGTGAGTAAATTTAAAACTAACTCATGCTGATATTAAAGTTTCAAAACTCATGAGCGACTCACAATCGACATGAAAATAAATCATTCAGTTCAGTATCAGTTCAATTAGCACAGTGTTAATTGAACTAATTTGTAATGAAATTGATAGCCGTTGGTGTTTATTTGATTTTTTGTTGCTTCTTTTTATTTATAAACTCGATTAATTGGCCGTATGATTTACCTTCACAGTTTAAGCCCCAGCAGTAATGAATCTAATTGCTCTGCAGTGGCGTGCAATTCATCACAGCCAGAGACAGTGTGATTGGCTGACTGCTCTACATTGTGAGATTGGTTGCGGATTTCCATTAAGTTGCCAGCAATTTCATTGGCAACCGAGGACTGCTCGTCCGCCGAGGTGGCAATAAGCACACTCATTTCGAATACTTTGCCACTGTGGTGGGCTATGGTGGCTAAGTCTTGGCCGGTTTTCAGTACGTGCTTTTTACCTTCCTCGGCTTGCTCTACCGTGCGCGACATCACCTGAGTCAGGCTTCGGGTACCTGATTGCAGAGCTTCAATCATGCTTTTAATTTCAACGGTTGCCGCTTGGGTGCGTCCAGCCAAGGTACGCACTTCATCGGCAACGACGGCAAAGCCTCGCCCTTGCTCACCCGCTCGGGCCGCTTCAATGGCAGCGTTTAAGGCCAGCAGGTTAGTTTGCTCTGAAATCGAATTAATCGTCGTAACCACAGCATCAATTTTACTGGCATTCTCGTTTAACACGTTCACCGCATCTGAGGCTTGGCCTATCTCTTTAGACAAGAGATCGATGGCACCCACGGTCGTTTCTATGTCTTTTGAGCCGGCGGCCACTTGCTGATTGGCTTCCTGGGTTTCAGTGGAGGATTGCTCTGCGTTGCGGGCGACTTCTTTCACGGCGGCTGTCATTTGTTCCATGGCGGTGGCTAAAGAATCAAGATGCTGCCTTTGATTTACGGCCATGGACTGCCCTTGCTGCGCCGTGCTTCTAAAAGATTGCACCACCTGTCTAATTTGTTCAGTGGCTTGGGAAATTTGTTTAACCAGCTTGTGCTGCCTGTCCACTAAGGTATCTATGCTGATGGCAAGAATACTGAACTCATCTTTCACTTCAAAAAAATTAAGTCGACTAACAAGGTCGCCATCGGCTGCCCGCTTAAGTGCCATCACTGTCGTGTATAGGGCACCGCCAACAAAGCTTGAAATGTAATAACTAAACATAGCCAATATGATTAGCAAGGCCGTCATGGCCCCATAAGCGAGCAGATTATTGTCCGTGCTGGTTAATTGGCTTAAGGGCAGGCGACTCACAGTGACTAAGCCTTGTTCACTCACTGAACTTACTATAAAAGCGGTATCACGGCTTATGTCTGTGCCGCCATTTTTCTGTGCGAGGGATTGAAGCTTAGTGTCTAATTGATTGAGGTGACTCACTTGGGTTTGTGCTGCAACTTGCAGGTTAAGCTTTTGGCGCGCGTCTTCAGTGACTCCAGCCTGTTGCTGACTCACGAGGGTGTTAATGTGTTCAACAAACTGGCTTTGTTGTTCAAGGCTATGTTTGAGAGATTGTGCTTGGTGTTGGCTATTGAGTAACAGGGTGAGCCCTATGATCATCAACATGGGCACTACGGCAAGAATGGCAAATTTGGTCTTAAGTGTCATATGAATAAGATATTGATCTATCCATCTAAACTTGACTTCTTTCATTGGAAAACCCTCAGTGTTACTTGCCTATTGAGATTCCCTGGCGATTATTATGCTTATTTCAATCTGTCCTGGGGAGTATATCGGGTTGAATATAGCTAACTTTAGCGACAATGCTGGCAAAGGTGACTCGTTTGCCGATTTATTGTTCGATACTCAATGGATTTGACATAAGATAATGGCATTCGGCGTAGCCAGAATATTTATGGTTTCATATTTTGCTAAAGCAACAAGGTGATTTATGAATCACCTCGTGGGTATAACCTTGATAAATACCGCCATTTCACCGATAAAAACCACAATTAAGCCTAGTATATTTTCTCTTGCTAACGTAAAATTTGTCTCTTTTATTTTAACCTAAGCGTTGATAGTCAAGCACCTCTGACCCATTCAACGCCTCCGTCGTCAGCCTTAGGTTTGACGCCTAATCGCAGATAAATGCGAAAATGCAGTGGATGATAACATGCAGCAGTTAACCGAGATCGTAGCGCAAGCTTTAGCAGAAGTTGCTAACGCCAGTGATCTAAAGGCATTGGATGATATCCGTGTCGATTACCTAGGCAAGAAAGGTAAGATCACTGACATGATGAAAATGATGGGAAGCCTAAGTGCAGAAGAAAAACCTGCCTTCGGTCAAGCCGTCAACCAAGCCAAACAGGCCGTGCAACAGACCTTATCAGAGCGTATCGATGGTCTAAAAGCGAGTGAGTTAGAGGCAAAATTGATTGCCGAAAAAATCGATGTCACTCTGCCGGGCCGTACCCTTGAACTTGGCGGTTTGCATCCTGTGACTCGCACCATAGAACGCATTGAGACCTTCTTTGGTGAATTAGGCTTCGTGGTTAAGCAAGGGCCAGAAATCGAAGATGATTTTCATAATTTCGATGCCTTGAATATTTCTGAGCATCACCCAGCGCGCGCCGATCATGACACCTTCTATTTCAATCCTAAGGTGATGCTGCGTACGCAAACCTCAGGGGTACAAATTCGTACCATGGAACACGAGAAACCGCCATTGCGGATTATTTCTCCAGGCCGTGTTTACCGTAACGATTATGACCAAACTCATACGCCTATGTTCCATCAGGTTGAAGGCTTAATGGTGGCTGAGAATGTTAATTTTGCCGAGCTTAAAGGCATATTGCATGATTTTTTACGTAATTTCTTCGAAGAAGACTTACAAGTGCGCTTCCGTCCTTCTTACTTCCCGTTTACTGAGCCTTCGGCTGAAGTGGATGTGATGGGTAAAAATGGCAAATGGCTTGAAGTGCTAGGCTGCGGCATGGTGCACCCAAATGTGCTACGCAGCGTGGGCATAGATCCTGAGAAATATTCTGGTTTTGCTTTTGGTATGGGCGTTGAGCGTTTAACCATGTTGCGTTATGGCGTCAATGACTTACGTGCCTTCTTCGAAAACGATTTACGTTTTCTTAAGCAATTCAAATAACGGAGCAATAATCAGATGAAATTTAGTGAATCTTGGCTTCGTGAGTGGGTCAATCCTGCAATAAGCCGTGACGAATTATCACACCAAATTACCATGGCTGGCCTCGAAGTCGATGGCGTCGATCCCGTCGCTGCAGCATTCAGCGGCGTTATCATAGGTGAAGTGGTTGAATGTGGTCAGCACCCTGATGCGGACAAACTTCAAGTTACCAAAATCAATGTTGGCAGTGATGAGCTTATCGACATAGTGTGTGGTGCACCTAATTGCCGTTTAGGCCTTAAAGTGGCCGTTGCCATGGTGGGCGCGGTATTGCCTGGCGATTTTAAAATCAAAAAAGCCAAGCTACGCGGTCAGCCGTCTATGGGCATGTTGTGTTCATTTACAGAGCTTGGCATCGACATCGAAAGCGATGGCATTATTGAATTACCCCAAGATGCGCCACTTGGCGTCAGCGTGCGTGAATTCTTAGATCTTGATGATGCCATCATAGATGTAGATTTAACCGCTAACCGCGCCGATTGCTTAGGCATGGTGGGCCTTGCCCGTGAAGTGGGTGTGTTAAATCGTCAAAGCGTGACCGCCCCAAGCTGGGAAGCGGTGAGCGCCAGCATAGATGCGCCGTTTAGCATTGAAGTGAAAACCCCTGAGCTTTGCCCGCGTTATTTAGGCCGTGTGGTCAAAAATATCAATGTAGCAGCGCCAACGCCTAGCTGGATGCAAGAGAAATTGCGTCGCAGTGGTATACGCTCAATCGATGCCATCGTCGATATCACCAATTTTGTGTTGATTGAATTTGGTCAACCTATGCATGCCTTCGATTTAAACACCTTAAATGGCGGCATTACAGTGCGTTTAGCCGATGGTGTTGAGAAGCTCAAGCTGTTGGATGGTAACGAAATCACAGTGCCAAATGACACCTTAGTGATTGCCGATGATAACCAAGCTGTTGCTCTGGCGGGCGTATTTGGCGGTGAAGCCACAGGGGTGAGCGACACCACCCAAGACATCTTGTTAGAGTGTGCCTTCTTCTCACCCCTTGCCATCATGGGTAAATCTCGCCGCTTAGGCTTACACACAGACGCGTCACACAGGTTTGAACGTGGCGTCGACCCAGAGCTTCAACACAAGGTGATGGACAGGGCGACTCGTCTGGTATTAGACATTTGTGGCGGTGAAGCCGGTCAAGTGATTGAAGCGGTATCTGCTGAATATTTGCCTAAGCCTGCACAGCTGACGTTACGTCGCAGTAAGCTTGATAACACCTTAGGGCATCATATTCCTGATACCGATGTGGTGGAGATTTTAGAACGCTTAGGCTTTAGTGTCAGTGCCAATGGTGACACTTGGCGCGTGACAACCGCGACTTATCGTTTCGATATGGCTATCGAAGAAGATTTAATCGAAGAAGTCGCCCGCATTTACGGTTATGACAATATCCCCAATATTGCACCACAAGCCGCACTTAAGATGTCTGATCATAAAGAAGCTGACATCGATCTTAAGCGCGTACGCAGCTTGTTAGTGGCCCGTGGTTTCCAAGAAGCGGTGACTTACAGCTTTGTTGATCCCAAAATGCAAAATTTAGTGCACCCAGGCCTTGAGGCTATGGTGTTGCCTAACCCAATTTCCATTGAAATGTCGGCAATGCGTTTGTCTATGTTCACCGGTCTTTTGGGCGCCGTGGGTTATAACCAGAGCCGTCAACAGGGCAGAGTGCGTTTATTTGAGACGGGTTTGCGTTTTATTCCTGATGCTACTGCAGAAGCGGGTGTTAGGCAGCAAGCCATGATTGGCGCTGTGATCTCTGGGGTTCAAAACGACGAACATTGGTCGATGGAATCCAAGACAGTTGATTTTTTTGACTTAAAAGGTGATTTAGAGGCCATGATTGGCTTGACAGTTGCCGCTTCTGAATTTAGTTTTAAAGGAGCAACGCATTCTGCTATGCATCCTGGGCAATGTGCTGAAATATTAAGAAATAATCGAGTTATCGGCTATATTGGTGCTATACATCCAAGTTTAGAAAAGCCTTTTGGCTTAAACGGTAAAACCTTTGTTTTTGAGCTCGAATTAGACGCATTATTACAGTCTAATTTGCCGCTAGCCCAGACTGTATCTAAGTTTCCTGCAAATCGTCGTGACATAGCTGTCGTAGTCGATGAGAGCATAGCAGCAAGCGATGTGATGAATTTGATAAGAAAAGTTGGCGAAAATCAGTTGGTTGGCTTAAACTTATTCGATGTATACACAGGTAAAGGTGTTGAACTTGGCAAGAAGAGCCTAGCGATAGCACTTACACTACAAGACACTACTCGTACACTTGAAGAAAAAGACATTACTGAAACAGTTGATTCAGTAGTTTCTGCACTTAAGACCGAGTTCAACGCATTGTTGAGGGATTAAAGTATGGCACTTACCAAAGCCGAAATGGCAGAACATCTTTTTGAAACATTAGGCTTAAACAAGCGCGTTGCCAAAGAGATGGTTGAGTCGTTCTTCGAAGAGATTCGTGAAGCGCTCGAAAGTGGTGAGCAGGTCAAGTTATCTGGCTTTGGCAACTTTGACCTTAGGGACAAGAATCAGAGACCGGGAAGGAACCCAAAAACAGGTGAAGATATTCCGATTTCAGCACGCCGAGTGGTAACATTCCGTCCCGGTCAGAAGCTGAAGGCTAGAGTGGAAGCTGCAAACTCTGGCAAGAAATAATTTCGCAGGTTCGCTCAGTTCATCCATTGAATTGAGTCGGCAAAAAGCCACTCTTTAAGAGTGGCTTTTTGTTGTTTAATACAAATTGGTTACTGTCTACCATCCATGTAGACTTATCCCCCTAATCCCCTTGTTGAGGTTCACTTTTGTCACGACAAGCAAAACATTTTGATACTCGTTTTACGTTATCGCTATTGCATCCCAAGCACTGGCCAACCTGGTTGGTGATAGGGCTATTATTTATTTTTGGTATCATGCCCGCTTGGCTCAGAGACCCTATCGCCAGAAGCTTAGCTAAGCTGGTTATGCGGGTAGCGAAGAAGCCACTCGCCGTGGCAAAAATCAATATCAGCCAATGCTTCCCTCACATGACTGAGGAGGAAGTCAATGCGCTCATTAAACTCAATGTGGATAATTTCGCTATCACCATACTCTCTCAGGCGGAGTTATTGTTTCGCGGTGATAAACATTTACGTCGCCGGGTTAAACTGCATGGCTTTGAACACGTTAAGCAGGCGAGGGAAGGCAAGCAGCCCATCATCTTCATCATGCCTCATGTGTGGCCCCTTGAATATGCCGGCCTTAGGCTTAACCATGAGATCCCCATGGTGACAATGGCCAAAGCCCACAGAAACCCCTTGTTTAACTGGTTTAGCAATAGATTACGCAGCACTCAAGAGGGCAGAGTTTATATGCGCGAAGCCGGTATTCGTGCCCTCTTATCTGAACTTAAACAAGACAACAGTTTCTTTTATTTGCCCGATGAAGACTTAGGGCCAGAGCAAAGTGTGTTCGCGCCATTCCTTGGCACCACTAAGGCGACCTTGCCTGTGGTGGGCCGCTTAGCCACCGCGGGCAATGCCCAAGTGCTGCCGGTGAAGATTGGTTACGATCAACAGGCGCGCCACTTTAATTTAACCGTGATGCCCGCTATTGACCCTGAAACCATGAAGGGCAAAGATAACGAAGCACTGGCCTTAAACCAGGTGGTAGAGCAAGTTATCCTCGCTTACCCTGAGCAATATATGTGGTTCTTAAAACTGCTGAAGACTCGTCCACAAGGTGAGCCGGCATTGTACTGATTTACTGTTGCAGTAAAAATGACAGTTGTCAGTTGATAATAACAATAGCAATAACAACAAAGATAACAAGGATAAACAATGAGCTTAGATTCGATATTAGAAGCATTGGCTTTTGTGGTGTACACCTATGACGGCCGCCCAATTACCTTACTACAAATCCTGCAGGTGCCTTTTTATATCTTAATGGCCTGGTTTATCGTGGGTCACATAGGCAAGTTAATCAAGCGAGGACTGCGGGCTCGTAATGTCAGTGCTGATGCTATCCACTTCTTTTCTCGGGTCTACTTAGTGCTGACTATAGCTATACTTGTGGTCACCAGCATGGAGATTTTAAATATCCCCTTAACGGCCTTTGCCTTCGTGTCCGGTGCTATCGCCATTGGTGTGGGTTTTGGTGCCCAGAACATTATTAATAACTTTATCAGTGGTTGGATCTTGATGTGGGAGCGCCCCATACGCATTGGCGACTTTCTTGAAGTGGGTGATGCTCGCGGCGTGGTGGAAAGCATCAACACCCGTTCAACCTTAATTCGCCGCAATGATGGCGTGCACATGCTGGTGCCGAATAGTCAGTTACTGGAAAATACCGTCACCAACTGGACCTTAATCGATCAAAATGCCCGCTCATTTGTGCGTGTCGGTGTGGCTTATGGCTCAGATGCACTTCAGGTTCGTGAATTAATCTTTCAAGTGCTTAACGAGCGTGATGACATTTTAGAAATTCCGCCAGCCTCGGTATTTTTTGAAGATTTTGGTGATAACGCGCTGATTTTCGATGCGGTGTTTTGGGTTAGCGCAGTATCAGAAACTGATATCCGTCGCCGTCGCAGTGAAATACGTTTTCGCATGTATGAACTGTTTAATGAAAACAATATCTCCATAGCCTTCCCGCAGCGCGATGTGCATTTAGACGGTAACTTAACCATTACCAATGCAAGCCAAGCGACAGGGAACAATCAAACAGCCCCTCAACAAGCGGCTCAGCCTAAAGCGGATTTATGATAGTCAGTGTTATTGTTAGTGCTAGTATCAGCGTGAATATGAACGCAAATGTGCTGCTATCAGGTCGGCATAGTGGTGGTAACCGTTATGCGTAAAACCGATAAAAAATTAGAGGCGCAGCTTATTGACGCCCTGACACTAGTGTGTGAGCAGGCTAAGACTCAATACCCAGGGTTTAGCTGGCTCACGCATAAGGTTAATTTCCAGCGTTTCCCAGACAGTTTGAGTCTAGTGTGCGTGTTTGATACGAATCAAGAGTTACGCGCCTTCAACGCGGACTCTCACGCTACCGCTGGGCTACAGGCTTTAGTGAAGCAGCAACTTGTGAGCGTAGGCATTAAACCCAATAAAGCCGTACCCCTGGTGTTTGACACAGAGGAAAACTGTCAGCACCAAGATAACGGCAGTTGGAGCAGAAGGCTTGAACGTCGTTGAAAATCAGCCTTTGTTAACTCGACATTGCCCAAATTTGACCATGGGTGCCACCTGTGAGTGAGGTGTTAGTCCAAGGCTTAATGCGGGTATATTGAAGGCCTCTGAGCGCTTGACTCACCCGGTGCAGAATTATGAACACCCTCGTTTGACACTATGCAATCTACTTTCGAGGTTACCTCTGGCCCTGATGGATATGTGCTTCTACTTTCCTTATCATCCTTACGGCTTTTTTAGAGTCTATGCCGAAAAAGTTTTAAGCAGTTCAGGATTGAATCTGAATGAAATTTAAACACTCATGTGGTTGCCCTGGTTGTTTAATAATATCAACCTATATTGTTTATTGATTAGTCTTGCATCAAAGACAAATTTAATGGCAGTTTTTAACTAACGTTTCCAAGTTTTCCCAATAATCACTAAATGCATTTCGATCTGTTTTGTATGAACCAATTGCTGAAGAACGAATACTTTCATAAGGTGATTTTTTTGCTAAAAAGAAATTATAATCATCAATATTGTTTACTTGGTAATTATTCAAATCGAGTCTCTTGAAATCTATCTCATCACCGTATCTTGCTGATTTTCTTGACTCAAGGACTCTGCCTGAATCACCAATTACATCGGTAGCATAGTTATAAATAACTTTTAACTTGCAATCACCATACTTAACACTTTCCCAAACCTTACGTTCTTTTATAACAACTCTACAATATCCATCCTCCCAAAGAACCTCTCTCTTTTTATAATGTTCACAGTCGATCTCTTTGCCATCAGCAGACGAACTTGATGAACTATAAATTCCATATCCAAAAACAGTATCATTTAAAGTTCCCCCAACATTTGTTAGTTCTAAAATAGATTGAGCTGCATGATTGATTTTTATACTTTTAACGGCGCCAGCACCATTAACTTCAGTAGAGTCATACACGCCTTTATCTAGGTATGCGCCATTGTAAATATCACTCGATGAAACACGAGCTTCACCAGTAATAATGGATGCACCATTAATAACTGTTCGACCTTTAATGACAGCACTTCCGCATACTTTAGAGTCTTGTGAAATAAATGTACTTTCGATGACATAGGCTCCTGGACCAACGCACCCACCATCCCTTGGGTTTCTATCACGATCATTTACCCATATATAACCTTTTTCACCTTCGCAATCACATGATGCAGCAAATCCAAATGACAAAGAAGTTTTAAAAATACTAATTAAAACAACCGAGGAAAGAATATTTTTAAAATTTTTCACAACTAAAGCTACCTTTTTAATAAGATGGAATTGATTAAACAAGTTCAACTCGGGATAAAAACTGAACTAATCGCCCTCTTTAGTGATCAGTTCTTTCGACTAAGAAGGAACCAATCACGCAGAGGGCTTATGGATAATTTAGTGGATGTATTTTGTGATGTCGATGATTTTTGTGCTGTATTTATGCCTCAATGAAGATGAATCTGGCCAGCCATTATAAAATAATAACATAATGCACTTTCGATATGCGCTCAAGAAGGATTAAGGAGCTTCACTGCTAGAAGATCAATATGAGATGAATTTGAAGGAGCTAATTGATTAAATGCACTGATTTCATTAAGAAATAGTGATTTCAAGCCGAAATGTGCCAACCCATTGGATTGTTAGGGTGACTGGGAATGAATTGTTATTAAAAGAAGTTTAAGATTAACCCGCTTTTAAGTGCTGACAACAACTCGAGAAGTGTCGTCGGCGTTTTTCTAGATGTTCACAATAGTTTGTGAGTTCTTGTAGTGTGCCCACAGGGCCATGAAATAGCGCCCCGCTTGTCGTCGCGAATAATGCGTCCGGTATCATTAACCAGTTCAAGATAATCTTTCAATGCAAACGCGATACCTTTGGGCTGATGTTGACGTTCATTACCAATGTTTAAATTGCCAGCCATTGTTAAACGGAACTGGCAGTTTTTGTTAATATTCTGAACAATATGCTCATATAAACGCGTTTAATCTAAGTCAGTGGTGTCAGTTAAGTTTTTGCGGCTAAAACCCGCGTGGTTTGATGATATGAGCTGAATAAATCTAACACTCAAGCATGACAGCTCGTCCATCGAAGGATGATGAAGTATTTTGTGTGCAGTTAGTGACATAACAATGCAAAGTGCTTAACTTGCTGCTATATACTGGCAAGCGTGGCAGTAATGCCGCCTTCGTTTTTCAAGGTGTTCACAATATGTGGTGAGTTCTTGCAATGTGCCTACTGGGCCTTTGAATAACTTGCCAAATTCATTGATGATTTTAAGCCAGTTATCAGCAGGAATATTGAGTCGATTCAAGATGCTGTGACTGTTAGGGCTGATACTGCCTCTTTTATCATTTCGGATTGTTTTTCCCGTATCTTCAACCAATTGCAGATAGTCTTTCAGATGAAATGTGAGCCCTTTTGGCATGTCTTTACGCTCATTGCCCACAAAAGGCAGCAGTGCTTTGGGTTGAGTGCCATTTAAGGCGGCCGTGATCCTGCGTTTAATGCTGGTAAAGTCTGAGGTTTCAGGGGTTTTGGCTATCTTTGAGCGGATGGGATTGAGGTCAACATACACCATGCAGGCAAGTACAGCGGCTTCATCGAGTAACGCTTGAGATTTAAACCGCCCTTCCCAGAAACGCCCTGTGCATTCATCTTCTTCATTGGCTCTGCGGGCGATAGGCTCATTTAAGGCTCGCATAAACCAGGAAATATCGCTTAAACGGCTGCGATACAGGGCAATGGTGTGGGTAAGCTCTAGCACTTCATAATCTTCAAGGGTTTCACCCTTGGCAAATTTTTTAGTAATATCAGTGCCTTTAAACAGCAGATGCCACTGGTTTATCACTTCAATACCTGTCCAGCGATTGGCTTGATAAATGTCGATACTCAGCACCACATGCAAATGGTTGCTCATCACGGCATAAGCCGCAACGTCGATGGCAAATACTTCTGTCAATTTAAGCAATTGAGCTTCAACCCAACCCCGTCTGTGGTCATAGTTTTTGCCAGAGAATTTATCATCGCCGCAGAGATAGGCTCTTCTGACTACGCGGCTGCAACAATGGTACATGGGAGTATCTTCTACACTCACCTGACTTCTTCTAGGGCGCGGCATAAGCTCACCTTCGTTAATGTCTGTCCAGAGTGTAAGAGTAGTTCAAAAGCTAGTAAGCTTCCATGAAGGTGGATGGCACCATTAATCCCTTTTAGGAGATGAAGCTAAATCATATTAGGGCAAAAAAGTGTCTGAATTTAATCCTTCTGCACATACGGAAATATGCATGTTGTAGATCTATATGGCAACTCTGATACTAATGGAGGGGGGACAAAATGGCTCGAGTCTATCTCTTGAATGAGGCAGCAGGGATGCTGCGCCCGAGCCCACAGGGATGTGTTGACGGCGTCACTCGGGACGTTAGTCCAATGGCCGAGTTCACCTTTCTATTTACAGGTATATTTATCCCAGCATTTTAAACGAACAGAGGGTTAAAAGTGAGTTGTGGCATTTTTGAGAACGACGCTATGTAATAGCAAATCTTTGAGCCCTTTCACGCTCCTTTTTTAACAAATGGGAAAGGGCTCATGTTTATCTGACCTATGCCTTGGTTTTTAAGTGCCTTTGCATTAAATTTTTGGTGACAAGCTCCATGGATAGATTTTGATCTTCAAGTAGCACCAATAAGTGATACATGAGATCTGATGCTTCATTCACCAGCTCTTCTTTGTCGTGTGTCGCGGCGGCAAGGGCGGTTTCTAAGCCTTCTTCACCGACTTTTTGCGCAATTCGTTTAGTGCCAGCCTTAAACAAGGATGCGGTATAGCTTGAGTCGGCATCTTGGCCTTTACGGGAGATAATCAAATGAGTGAGATTATCCATAAACGTATGGGCGTTGCCATCAAGCCAGCAACTTATCGTGCCCTTGTGGCAGGTTGGGCCATTAGGAATAACTTGCACCAGTAAGCTGTCGCTATCACAGTCTTTGTCGATAGCTATGAGTTCAAGGGTATTACCTGAGGTTTCACCTTTGGTCCACAGCCGCTGTTTTGAGCGGCTAAAAAAGGTCACTTGTTTAGTGGCTAAGGTTTTCTCGAGCGCCGCTTTATCCATGTAACCTAGCATCAATACTTTGCCAGTTAAGTGGTGCTGTACTATTGCAGGTATTAGACCCGAAGTCGCACCTTGTTGCTTGTTCCAGTCCACGCTTGTGCTATCAAATGTTATGTCTGTCATGGTTGCTCTCTTAGGGTGAAGCATAATTAGGGTAGTAGCTTATAAACGGATCGCGATGTTATTGGCGTGCAGGTATTGCTTGAGCTCACCAATATCAATAATGCCTTTATGAAACACACTGGCGGCAAGGGCTGCATCGACCTTGGCTTGTTCGAACACATCTTTAAAGTGCGCCATGGTGCCTGCACCGCCTGAGGCAATGAGCGGGACATCGCAAATGGATCGCACCATACTGAGCTGTTTGATATCATAGCCACCGCGTACACCATCTTGATTCATGACGTTTAATACTATCTCGCCGCAACCGCGTTTTTGCACTTCTTCGACCCAATCTTGGGTATACCATTGGGTGTCCTTGGTGGCAGCTTCATCACCAGTGAACTGCTTCACTTTATAGCTATTGGAGGCAGCATCAAAAAAGGAGTCAATGCCAATCACTATGCACTGACGGCCAAATTCATCTTGTAGGCGCGATATTAAATCGGGGTCCGTCAATGCTGGCGAGTTAATGGAAATTTTATCGGCGCCAAAGGCGAGCTTTTCCCGTGCTTGCGCTAGGGTTTTAATCCCGCCCGCAACACAGAAGGGGATATCAATTTGCTCTGCAACCCGGCTCACCCAAGATTTATCGATAACCTTGCCATGGGCACTGGCACTGATGTCGTAAAACACAAGTTCATCGGCGCCTTCAATGGCATAACGGGCGGCTAGAGGCACTATGTCGCCGACAATTGCGTGATTGCGAAACTGCACCCCTTTAACGACTTTGCCATCTTTTACGTCAAGACAGGGGACTATGCGTTTGGCCAGCATTGTATTGCCTCCTCTACTGTAAATTGATTAATGAGCAGGGCTTTACCGATAATGATCCCAGCGGCTTTACTGTCCTTTACCGCGCTTACATCATCAAGGGTTGCAATGCCCCCTGAGGCTTGCCACAGAATAGTTGGGTAAGCGGCTGCAAGTTCGGTGTAGAGCGCGGTATTGGCGCCCGTTAAGGTGCCATCACGGCTAATGTCAGTCACTAACGCATGTTTTAGGGCTGTTTGTTTACTGCCTGGGCGTTCAAACTCGGCCACCAAGGATTCAAGTGTTTTACCGCCTGCGGACTGCCAACCCGATACCGCGACAATTTTTTCGCCGTTCGCGTTAATGTTGACGTCAAGGGCTAAACATATTGCATCACTGCCGTATTTGTTAAGCCAGCTTTTCACAAGCTCAGGCTCTTTAACGGCTAAAGAGCCGATCACCACCCGCTTAACGCCAATGGCTAATAATTCGGTAACTTGCTGTTCACTTCGAATACCGCCGCCCACTTGAATGTCCACATCAAGGCCTGCGACTAGCTCACTTATCAACTTAATTTGACGCTGGTTTGGATCTTTAGCGCCGGTTAAGTCGACAATGTGCAGCAGTTTTGCCCCTTGGTCTTGGTAAGACTTAAGCTGTGCCAGCGGGCTTAAATCAAAGGTGGTCTGTTTGTCGTAATCACCTTGGTATAAACGCACCACTTGGCCGTCAATGAGATCAATGGCTGGAATAATCATTGCGGCGCCTCCACGTTTAACTGCTTGTTTAACTGCATGTTTAACCCCGTTTTAAGCCCCAGAAGTAAAAAGTTCTGCAAAATTTGAGCGCCCACTTTGGCGCTTTTTTCTGGGTGGAATTGCACCCCAAAAAAGTTGTCCTTGCCTATGGCGGCGCTAAAGGCTTCGCCATAGGTGCTGGAGGCAATAGTGTATTCGCTGATGGGCGCGCGGTAGCTGTGGACAAAATACACATAGCTGCCATTGTCTATGCCGATAAACAATGGATGACGCTTTTCTGTGTCAGGCAGGGTTATTTGATTCCAGCCCATGTGCGGCAGGGGCAGGCCTTTGCTGTCTAAGTCGCCAATCTCAGTGGGCACTAGTCCTAAACAGGCAATACTCTTATCGCTGCGATTGCCATGTTCATTAGACAAGGATGCCAGCATTTGCATGCCAAGGCACACCCCCAACACGGGCTGAGTTAAGCTTTTAATCAGCTCAATCAAGTTCTTTTGCTTAAGTTTATCCATAGCAGCCCCGGCGGTACCCACCCCTGGCAGCACCACTCTGGCCGCATCTTTGATCACATCCACATCAGCGCTGACAACCACATTGGCATTCAGGCGCTCAAAGGCAAACCGCACTGAGGTTAAATTGGCGCAGCCTGTGTCGATAATCACGGTAATATCATTGGCATCGCCTGAAACGCTTGAAGTATTCGAAACTTGTGTCATAGGGACTCCTTACAGCACACCTTTGCTTGATGGCAATCTATCACCTTCCACTTTCACTGCTTGGCGAAGGGTACGGCCTAAGACTTTAAACAGGGCTTCAACCTTGTGGTGATCGTTGTCACCCGTGGAGCCAATGTGCAGTGTGCAGCGCAGGCCATCGGCGAAGGAGCGAAAAAAGTGCGGCACCATTTCTATAGCCATTTCACCGACCATTTCACGCTCGAACTGCGCATTAAATTTAATGAAAGGGCGGCCTGAAATGTCCATCAAACATTCGCCGCTGGCTTCATCCATGGGCAAGCTAAAACCAAAACGTGCGATACCGCGCTTGTCCCCTAATGCCTTTCGAATGGCATCACCAATGGCAAGGGCCGTGTCTTCTACGCTGTGGTGATCATCAATTTCTAAATCACCAGCGACGTGCACGTCCATTTTAAAATTACCGTGGGTTTGAATTTGATCTAGCATGTGGTCAAAAAAGCCAATGCCAGTGTCAATCTTGCCTTTGCTTTGGCTGTCTAAGTCTATGGTGACCTTGATGTCGGTTTCTTTGGTGGTGCGCACCACGGTCGCCACCCGGCCTTTACTTAATACCGCGTTAGTAATCGTGTCCCAATTCAGGGTTTGACGGTCATATTTAAAACTTTTGATGCCCATGGCATTAGCAAGCTCAACGTCGGTCTCGCGATCGCCAATGACCGCTGAAGTGGTAAAATCCACTTTACCTTGAGTTAAATAATCTTTGACTAAGCCAAGCTTGGGTTTACGGCAACTGCAGTTATCTTCATTAAAGTGCGGGCAAATCACCACATCATCAAACACCACACCTTGGCTTGCAAAAATTTGCATCATCATGTTGTGAGGCGCATCAAAGTCTGCCTTAGGGAAGGATGAGGTGCCCAAACCGTCTTGATTGCTGACCATGACTAAGCGAAATCCGGCTTTTTGCAATTTGAGCAGTGCAGGGATGACCTGTGGTTCAAACACGAGTTTTTCTAAACTGTCTAACTGTTTATCTATGGCGGGCTCTTCTACTAAGGTGCCATCTCTGTCGATAAATAAAATATTCTGTTTCATGCTAGTGACCTTAAACAATAGGGCGATGATTAGTTTTGTCTTTCTGGTTAGTTTTCTGAGCGTTTTAGTTCACTTTAGTGAAGAGCGAGATAATCACATCGGTATCTGCAGCCGATGTGAAGCTAAAGCGTATCGCATCCCTAAGGCGTGGATCTTTATAGGCCCTAGCAACAATGCCTGCATCTCTTAGCATAGTGGCGACATTGGGCACATCGTCAAATTGAGCCAACACATAGTTGCCCTTGGCGGGGAGCACCTTGGCCCCATAGGCGCTTAGCGCATCGCTTAAGCGCTTACCTTGCTCCATTAGACTAGCAACTTGAGTGCGCATTGTGTCTATGCCAGTTGGACTTAAGGCTGATATTGCAAGCTCAGATACTGGCAATGGCACAGGGTAGGGCGCGATGACCCGCATCACTAAATCAATCACTTCATCATTGGCCAGTAAAAAACCGCAGCGTGCACCGGCTAAAGCAAAGGCTTTAGATAAAGTGCGCAGCACCACAAGATTAGGGTAGGAATCCAATAAATCCGCCACGCTGTATTCAGGGCAAAACTCGATATAAGCTTCATCAACAACCACTATGGATTCGGGCGTGGCTTGGATGGCTTGCTCGATGTCAGCTTTTGCAATCACAGTGCCGGTTGGGTTATTGGGATTACAAATAAACACAATTTTGGCCTTGCCGACTGTTGCTTGCTGGATAAGGGTTGGCCACAGATCTGGTAACTGATAATCATACGTTAAGTTAAGTGCGATCACGCCGACGTTAAAGGTGGCTGCACTGATGGCATACATGCCATAAGTGGGGCCAAAGCAAGCGATGCTGTCTTTTCCTGGCACACAAAAGGTTCGAATGAGTAATTCAATGGCTTCGTCGGCGCCGCGGCTCGCGATAATCTGGCTTGGTTTAACGCCAGAGTAGCGGCTGTAGGCATTGATGAGCTCAGCTGGCTGACATTCTGGATAACGGTTCACCTTGTCTAAGTCACTATTATTAAAGGGGGACTCATTGGCATTGATCCAAATGTCCCCTTGGCCGCCAATGCGTCTCGCACTTTGGTAGGGGGTTAAGCTTAATAGCTCTTGTCTTGCAAGGGCGCGTGGATTAAAGCGTGTCATAGCATCTACCCTCAGTGGCTAAATAATCTAATCGCAGGGCAATGGCATTTTTATGGGCATCTAACAGCTCATTTTCAGCCAGCACCATCACCGTTTTGCCTAGCGTTTGCAAACCTTGGGGGCTAAGCTCTTGCACGGTAAAGCGGCGACTAAAGTCAGCCAGTGACAAACTTGAAACCGAGCGGCTATAACCATAAGTCGGCAACACATGGTTAGTGCCGCTGGCATAATCCCCAACAGATTCAGGGGTGTAAGCGCCTAAAAATACCGAGCCTGCGCCGCGAATTTGCTTTAATACCTCACGGGGCTTAGCCGTTTGAATAATCAAATGCTCTGGGCCATAGCGATTTGACACTATGGCGGCCTGTTTCATATCGCTGACAATGATGCTGCGACTGCATTCAAGGGCTTTTGCGGCGATATCTTTACGGCTCAACTGCGCTAGTTGCTCCATTAATGCCAGATTCACTTGCTCAGCCAGTAACTGCGAATCTGTCACTAGCATGACTTGTGAGTCAACGCCGTGCTCGGCTTGAGATAATAAGTCCGCCGCCACAAATCTAGGATTGGCAGCTTTATCGGCAATCACTAGCACTTCAGATGGCCCAGCTGGCATATCAATGGACACACTGATGCGGCTATCTTGGGACACTAAGCGTTTCGCTTCAGTCACATAGCGATTCCCTGGGCCAAAAATTTTATCCACATTGGGGATAGATTCTGTGCCAAAGGCTAATGCGGCAATGGCCTGTGCGCCGCCCACCTGGAAAATATCCGTAATGCCGCACACATTAGCGGCATAGATAATGGCATCATTTATGGGGGGCGGGCTCATGAGTATGCGCTTTTCACAGCCGGCAATTTTTGCAGGCAGCGCGAGCATCATCACGGTTGAAATCAGCGGCGCAGTGCCGCCAGGAATATACAAACCCACACGTTCAATGGGCTCACTTCTAAGCTCACAGCGAATGCCCGCTTGGGTTTCTATATCAACCCCTTGAAACACCTGCGCCCGGTGAAAGCTTTCAATATTGCTCACAGCTTGGGCTACCGCTTGTTTGACATCTAAGCTCACACGATTGCAGGCGGCAGTGATTTGCTCAGCCGTCAATGCAAGCTCCGTTAGCTCAACACCATCGAAACGCTTGTTAAAGCGTAATAAAGCCGCATCGCCTTGATTGCAGATCTCTTCAATAATATCCCGCACGCTTTGCAAGGCACTTAAGTCACCAATTAAGGGGGAACGCGTTAAGGTTTGTTGCTGCTTCTGGGGTGTTAAAGCGCCCCAATTAAGAATTTGCATCTGCCTACCCCATCATTTTTTCAATTGGCATCACCAGAATGGAGCTTGCACCTAGGGCCGTTAATTGCTCCATAGTGTCCCAGAATAAATCTTCAGTGCTGACAGCGTGAATAGCCACACGATTGGTATCATCATTTAATGGCAATACTGTGGGATTTTCTGCACCGGGTAGCAGGGCGATGATTTGTTCTAAGGTTTCAGTTGGGGCGTGCAATAAGATGTATTTACTTTCACGGGCGCGGATAACGCCGTTGGCGCGGGAAAGAATTTTATTGATTAGCACCTGTTTTTCCGCTGTTTGCGCTTCATTAGACTGAATAATGCAAGCGGTTGAGCGGTAGATAACCTCGGTTTCATACAGGCCGTTGGCTTCTAAGGTTGCGCCAGTTGATACTAAATCGCAGATGGCATCAGAAAGCCCTGCACGAGGCGCCACTTCCACCGAGCCTTTAAGCATACAATCGCTGTAACTTATGCCTTTTTCAGCCATAAAACGGCGCAATAAATTCGGGTAAGAGGTGGCAATGCGAAGGCCGCTAAGGGAGCTGACATCTTGATAGTCAAATTCATTGGGCACGGCTAAAGACAGGCGGCATGAACCAAAATCAAGTTCGCGCAACTTGATGAAGGTCGATGGCTTATTGAGGGTTTGACGCTCAATTTGTTCTTCTTCCAGTACGTTCTCACCAATGATCCCAAGGTCAACCACGCCGTCCATCACAAGCCCAGGAATATCATCGTCACGCACCCGAAGTAGGTCGATGGGCATGTTATCTGCGTGGGCGATTAAGCGCTGCTCGTTAACGGTGAATTTCACCCCACAGCTTTTAAGTAATTGCTGGGATTCTTTCGATAAACGGCCCGATTTCTGGATGGCGATACGTAAACGTTGAGTGTTTGGCATAGTGTTGTCCTTCAAGTAAATTATTTATAAGTTGTTGCTTATGAATCGTGCTAAATCATTTATTTGAGGGGCTTTATAGGCTACTTGTGATGTTAATTTTTACACTAGATAGCAAAAAACCCCTGAAATTCCTTCCAGGGGTTTTGTGTTATATAAATATATCACCGCCAGAAGGATACAGTCCTTCGGCAGTAAGCATCCGAAGGCTACCGCATATGGTGATGATGGTGCATGCTAGTCTTCAGTATGTTCATTGGATGCTCGCTTTGGCTATTTATTAATTATTTAAATTCGTTGTTTCATGGTCTGCGTTTAACAGGCAGTTCCATAACTGAGCTAAGACACTAACCCGATTTTTTTTTGAATGCAATAGCCAATGACGAGCTTTTTATCATTCAAGTGTTAACTTGAATGATTTTCACTTTCCCATGACGACTAGTCGCATTCTAGCCGCATTAAGGCGAAATGAGCAAAGCGGTTGGCAGTTTCAAACTAAGTTAAGCATAATAGCGCCAATATTGTTTATTGGTAGTTATCTTGGCTTCACATCTTTTATCACAAGTGTCAGCGGTAATGGGGCCAAATGGCGCCTTGTCTCGCCACGTGCTTAAATACCGCAGTCGTCAGATCCAAATCGATATGGCGCTGGCTGTGTGTGAGGCGATAGAGCACAAGCAAAACTTGGTGGTAGAAGCGGGCACTGGGGTGGGTAAAACCTTTGCTTATCTTATTCCAGCGCTCCTGAGTGGCAAGCAAGTGCTGCTAAGCACTGGCAGTAAAAACCTTCAAGATCAGCTGTTTTACAAAGACTTACCCGCGTTACTTACCATGCTTAAATTGCACCCTAAGCTTGCTTTACTTAAAGGCCGCAGCAATTATTTGTGTCAACTTCGGCTCGGGCAAGCCATGGAATATGCCAGCCGAAATAGTGAGCAGGCGCTGGATCATTTACTGAAAATTTCCCAGTGGGCCAGCGTGACCAAGGACGGTGATATCGGCAATTTAACCACAGTGCCAGAGCACAGTAATGTGATTGAAACCGTAGTGAGCACAAAAGAAAGCTGCACTGGCAGTCACTGTGGCCATTATGAAGCCTGCTTTACCCGCAAAGCACGCCTCAGAGCCATGGAAGCCAAGGTTATTGTGGTTAATCATCATTTATTTTTTGCCGATAAACTGCTTAAAGACACCGGCTTTGCCGAGATTTTGCCCGATGCAGATATCGTGATATTCGATGAGGCCCATCAACTGCCGGATATCAGCATTCGCTATTTTGGCCAACAGTTTTCAACTAAACAGATTACCAGTTTGCTGGCTCATGTGATGGACATTCAGCGCCAAGAGCTAGGGGACACGATTCAAATCAGTGAGTGTTGCCAGCAAGCGGGGCTTGCCCTCAGCCAATGGCTCGATGCCCTTAATCAATCTCAACTAACAGATTGGCGTAACGCATTAAAAGATAAAGGTTTATCTCAGCTATCATGGGCATTGTTGGCGGCGTTAACTCAAATAAGTCAACTGCTTTTACATCATCTAGGGCGAAGTGAAGCGCTTGATCTTGCCGTTGAGCGCTTACAAGCGCTCACGCCTAAGCTTGCTGCCTTTTTTGAATGTAATGACGTGCAAGCGGCCTACAGCGTGGCACTCAATCGTGGCGGGGCTATGTTAAGTATTTCACCCATAGATGTGGCTAAACAATGCCAGAGTTTATTTGCAACCGATACACGATGGATTTTCACCTCGGCGACCCTGCAGATGGAGCGCTCCTTAGGGCACTTTTGCAAGCAAATTGGTCAGGCTAAGGCGAGGCAACTCATCATGGATAGCCCGTTCGATTACCCGAAACAGGCGCTTTTTTGCGTGCCGCGGCATTTAGCTAAATCTGCCCAAGGGTCGCAAACAGCCAAGCAACTGGTGGATATTTGCGTGCCTGCCATTAATGCCGCCAAAGGGCGTACCTTTGTGCTATTTACCAGTCATCAGATGTTAGAGCAGGTGGCATTATTGCTTAGAACAAGAGTGAATTACCCCTTATTGGTGCAGGGCCAAGGTAGCAAGCAGCACTTATTGGATAAATTTAAACTCTTAGGCAATGCGGTATTACTGGGTACTCAGAGCTTTTGGGAAGGGGTGGATGTGCGCGGCAGAAATTTAAGTTGCGTCATCATAGATAAATTGCCCTTTGTGCAGCCCGATGACACCTTGTACCGTGCAAGAGCTGCCAATGCCGAGCGCCAAGGGCATGATCCTTTTAGCCATATTTCATTGCCCCAAGCTGTGATCAGTCTCAAGCAGGGGGTTGGGCGGCTTATTCGCGATGAAAGGGACGCAGGGGTGCTCATCTTGTGTGACAATCGCATCGTAAATCGTGCTTATGGGCAAGCTTTTGTGCTGTCTTTACCGCCAATGAGCCGGACTCGGGATTTAGATAAGGCGCTGCACTTCTTAAAACAGATCCCATAAGTTATCATTAGCGCCATTATTGGTTTTTTAGATTTGGTTTTTCATGACAATACAACTCACTTCAAGCATTCTGGCCTTAGACACTTGCACCGAATCTTGCTCTGCTGCATTAAGTTATCAGGGCCAAGTGTTTTCTCGCATCGCCGATGCCCCTAGGGAGCACAGCCAGCGTTTACTGCCCATGATAGATGAAGTGTTGAAAGAGGCGGGAGTAAGCTTAGCTTCTTTAGACGCCATCGCTTACGGCCGCGGTCCTGGCAGCTTTACCGGCATTCGCATTTGTACCAGCATGACCCAAGGCTTGGCCTTAGGACAAGACTTGCCTGTGATTGGTATTTCCACACTGGCAGCCATGGCGCAAATGGCCATCAGCGAACACGGGGCTAAGCAGGTGTTGTGCGCCATCGATGCACGCATGAATGAAGTCTATTGGGCGCAGTTTGTGGATGCCAATGGGGTTGCCACCTTAGTGGGCCATGAGCAGGTAAGCTCTCCTGAATTGATTGAGTTGACCATGGATAACAATCACGTGACTCAGGCCTGCGGCACTGGGTTCGATGCCTATCCCCAGTTACTTAACTTAGGAAATCTACAGCGCTTAATGGCAGTGAATTTCCCCGATGCGCGCGGCATGTTGACCTTAGCTCAAGTGGGTATCACTGCAGGGCAGACAACAAGTGTGGATGATTTAGCTCCCGTTTACTTAAGGGACACTGTAACTTGGAAAAAATTGCCTGGGCGTGAATAAATGTGCGTGTTTTAGGCATATTTTACTGCTATATTTTCTAAGCTATGGCTATTTTGAGTTATAGCGTGATCTGTTGGACGATTAAGGCTGTGCGAACCTAGGCGAGAAGATGCAGGCAAATTTACATACAATTTCTGTTCCCCAGTCTAGCCTCAGCCAAGCGGTTGCGGCTAATCGACCTATCACGCCTGCTGTCCCCGCCGTCGATAATGCATTAGCGTCACCACAGCCCAATCATGACAAGGCAACCCCAACTCAGCAGAGTCAAGGTTTACCCGAAGCCTTAAGCTCAGATGAGTTAGCCATGCTGCAACTCAAGCGGGATGCAAAGCTTGAATACGATAACAACACTCGCACTCAGCAAGGGGCCATCGCCAGTTATTTAAACACTCAACATGCGGCCAAGCGTGATGAAATCCAACAAATGGTGGGTATCGATCTTTATGCCTGATCTTGCCGGTCCCACTTCAGCACTGCCTAGCCGTACTCGTTTTATCTTAGAATTAATCGCCGCCTTCGTTATCACCCGTCTGCCTTTTATTAATGTGCCCTTCAAATGGCTTGAGAGCTATTTTCATGAGCTTTCTCATGGCGTTGGTGCAATATTAACGGGTGGAGCGGTAAGTCATATTCAGTTGTTTCCTAATGGCGCAGGACTCTGCTTCACTCAAGGAGGCAGCTCAGTCGTGACGGCATTTGCGGGCTACTTTGGCGCGGCGCTGTGGGGCTGGTTAATTTTTTCTTTGCCAAAATCCAACAACAAAGCCAGGGCAAGCCTAGTGTTGCTGGGCCTTTGTGTGCTTATGTCTTTAGTGCTGTGGGCCAGAGACTTGCTCACTATTGTTATTCTTTTCAGTTTGTTAGTTTTATTTCTATCGCCACTTAAACTGCCCAACTGGGCCGGTTTACAGTCCTTGCTACGCATGTTAGGTTTGATGGTTATTCTCAATGCCATGGCAAGTCCCATGGTGTTATTTGGCTTAAGCGGTCAAGGGGATGCGGTTAAACTTGCCGAGCTTACTTGGATCCCAGCAGGGTTATGGGTCTTGGTTTGGCTCGCTTCCAGTGCAACAATTTTATGGTTTTGTTGGTCTAGTGTAAGTCGCCATAATCAAAAACAGCGGTAAAAAATGTAAACGGCATCTTATGTTTAGGCTATCTTGGTTATATTTTGGGTATTGTATTTAAGGACAAATAATGAATATTACAACGAACAAATTAACACTGGCTGCAATGGGTGTGTTTATGGGGTTAGTGAGTACAGCCAGTATGGCTCATGGTGATGGCCATCAAACAGCCACCACACAGGGGGTAAGCGTAAACACTGAGCTCACAACTGCCGTTAATAGCAGTATCAGGAAAAAAGACAATACCTTACGGGATCAATATCGTCATCCTGCAGAAACCTTAGCGTTTTTTGATGTTAAACCGACAGATACAGTCATCGAACTCTGGCCTGGTGCCGGTTGGTATACGGAAATTCTAGCCCCTTACTTGGCGGCAAAAGGTCATTATATTGCTGCAGGATTTGAGACTGAGCCTAAGGAAGACACCCCAGGCAATAATTACCGCGCTAAGGCGGGTAAAGCCTATCAAGCTTGGTTAAATGATAATAAAGCTCAGCTTGGGCCTGTTCACAATGTTGTGTTAGATCCCCCTTCGAGTTTAACCTTGGGCGCTCCTGGGTCTGCCGATGTGGTGCTTACCTTTAGAAATCTTCATAACTGGGCTATGCAAGATCAGTTAGAAGGGGTGTTTGATGCGGCATTCAAGGTGCTTAAGTCCGGTGGCACCTTAGGGGTGGTTGAACACAGAGCCAATCCTGGCATGAAAGCCGAGTCGGGTTATATGGATCAAGCCGCTATGGTGGCCTTGGCAAAGAAAGTGGGCTTTACCTTAACGGATAGCTCGGAAATCAATGCTAATCCAAGGGATACCAAGGATTATCCCAAAGGGGTATGGACCTTACCGCCACGCTTAGCCTTAGATGCACAAGACAAAGACAAATATTTGGCCATAGGTGAGAGTGACCGCATGACGCTTAAATTTACTAAAGTGGCGCCTTAACATACAACTGCGGTCAAGGGGATCATGCTTTTCCTTGGCCGCAACACTTCGCAACTCTCCACTGTCGTGTCTTGAGCACTGGCTCAGTCTTTCTTAACTAAATTATATAGCTATTAGCTTTATTAACTTAGCTAAATTTACCTATGGGTTCGATAATGCCAACACCCTTATTGTCTGCGCCGTTAACATCAGTCCCGTTAACCCTAAGTCTTGAACATATCAGTCTGAGCGCCAAGCGCTACGGCGTGGCAGATAAGCCCATTATACTGGCGCTGCATGGCTGGCTTGATAATGCCGACAGCTTTGCACCATTAGCCGCCGCTATGGCTGAAAATGGTTTGTTGGATGCGTTTCAATTGTTGGCTATCGATTGGCCGGGCCACGGTTTATCTGAACATAGAAAAGGCGCATATCCGCTGCATTGGATAGATTATATATTTGATTTAGATGTGCTTATCGAACATCTGCAGCAAGATAATAATAGCCAAGAAATCATTCTGCTTGGGCACTCTTTAGGGGGCATCATCGCCTCAGCTTACAACGCCAGTTTCCCCGACAAGGTGTCCCAGTTGATCTTGATTGAAGCTTTGGCGCCCCTGTTTGAGTCTGTGGACAAATCCAAACTCAGGCTACAAAAAAGCATAGAGCAACATAAAAAGTTTAACCTTAAGCGTGAAAAACCACCTGTTTATTATCCAAGCCTTGAACTCCTCAGCCAAGCGAGACACAAACTCACTGGACTTGGGCTAAATTGGTGTGAGTTATTGATGGCCCGCAATACTGAGCTTACCCTCAAGGGGTATCGATGGCGCAGCGATCCACGGCTTAAATTGGACTCAGCCTATCGTTTTACCTTCGAGCAAGTTGATGCCTTGATGACCTACACTCAGACACCTTGCCTAGTGGTGCTCGGGGAGAATGGCTTTGAACAGCTCAAGCAGCAAATGTTGACCATAGACAAGTGGTTTGAAAACACCAGTCAGGTATTACTTGAAGGTGACCATCATCTGCATATGGGGAATGCCACTGGGGTTGCGGCGAAAATCAGTGATTTTATCCATGGATTAAATCGCTAGAGTTTTTTCTCTATTTATGTGATTATGGGCCCAAATTTAAACGGCCGTATGATTAACGCCGTGAAGCAGATTACAAATAATAACAAGATTGCGTCAGCCTAATAACGACCTAAAATAGCATTATCCTTGGCGCAGAATATCCACTCATTTTACGTTCGCTGACAGACTATCTTGTCAGGGGCGGTGACAATTAGGAGAGACAAGTGATTAAGCCTTGGATTAATAACTTGCCAGCAGAGGTTCCAGCGGAAATTGACCCTGAGCAATTTTCGTCATTAGTAACCATGTTCGAAGCCGCAGTGGCTAAATACGCCGATCAGCCTGCGTTTATCAATATGGGTGCGACTATCACCTACCGCAAACTTGAAGAGCGCAGCCGCGCTTTTGCCGCTTATTTGCAAAATGAATTAAAGTTAGAGAAGGGCGATCGCGTCGCCTTGATGATGCCTAATTTATTGCAATACCCCATCGCCTTGTTTGGCGTGCTTCGCGCTGGCATGGTGGTGGTGAACGTTAACCCCTTGTATACCCCGAGAGAGTTAAAACACCAGCTGGTGGACTCAGGCGCTAAAGCCATAGTGGTGGTATCAAACTTTGCTAAGACCTTGGAAGAAGTGGTTAATGAAACCCCGGTCGAGTCTGTGATCGTTACTCGTCTAGGGGATCAGCTCAGCGCGCCAAAACGCACTTTAGTGAACTTTGTGGTTAAATACATCAAGAAGTTAGTGCCTAAGTATGATTTACCCCATGCACTGTCTTTTAGAGATTCATTAACTCAAGGCCGCAGACTGCAATACATCAAGCCTGAGATAAATAGTGAAGACTTGGCCTTTTTGCAGTACACAGGCGGGACGACTGGGGTGTCTAAAGGCGCCATGCTGACGCACAAAAATGTGGTGAGCAATGTGCTGCAAGCCAATGGGGCTTATTCGCCTGCATTGAACGATGGCACAGAATTCGTTGTTACAGCATTGCCCTTGTATCATATCTTTGCGCTAACAGTTAACTGTTTGTTATTTATGCATAAAGGTAGCCAGAATCTATTAATTACCAACCCAAGAGACATTCCGGCATTCGTGGGCGAGTTAAAGAAATACCCCTTTACCGCGTTAACTGGGGTGAACACCTTATTTAATGCGCTGGTGAATAACACAGACTTTACCAGTTTAGATTTTTCACGGCTTAAGCTGTCAATTGGCGGCGGCATGGCGGTACAAAAAGCGGTTGCCGATAAATGGCAATCGATCACCAAAACCCGTTTATTGGAAGGTTATGGTCTAACTGAAGCCTCTCCCTTGCTGACATGCTGTCCGTATAACTTAAGCGGATACAACGGCTCTATTGGTTTCCCTGCGCCTTCGACCTTAATTCAAATTCGTGATGAAGACGGTAATGCATTGGCTCAAGGCGAGCGCGGCGAGCTGTTTGCAAAAGGCCCTCAGGTGATGCAAGGTTATTGGCAGCGCCCTGAAGAAACCGCTAAAGTCATAGACAGCGATGGCTGGTTATCTACGGGTGACATAGGTTACATGGATGAAAAAGGCTTCTTTTATATTGTCGATCGTAAAAAAGACATGATCTTAGTCTCAGGCTTTAATGTGTTCCCCAATGAAGTGGAAGATGTGGTTGCCTTACACCCTAAGGTAATTGAAGTGGCCGCAGTCGGTGTGCCCAATGATGCTAGCGGCGAATTAGTGAAGATTTTTGTGGTGGCTAAAGATAAGTCATTAACAGAAGATGAGTTAATTAAGCATTGCCGTCACCATTTAACGGGCTATAAGGTACCTAAACTGGTAGAATTCAGAGACGAATTACCAAAAACCAATGTGGGTAAAATTTTACGCCGTCAGCTCAGAGATGAAGCGAAAACAGCATAAAATAACAGCCGGCACTTGCCGGCTTTTTTAATGGACAAGAAGATCACCACGACGTTACCCACACAGTCAGCGTTTTACAGCCAGAATTTTATGCGGAGAGTATTTTGTTAGCTTTCGAATATATCAGTGATGATGCCAGCCTTCGGGCACTTGTTGAGCAGTATCAATCCAGCCCTCTATTAGTGTTAGATACAGAATTTGTGCGTACTCGTACCTATTACGCTAGGCTAGGCTTGATCCAAGCCTTCGATGGCAAGACCTTAGCCTTAATCGATCCGGTGGCTATTGAAGATTTATCGCCGTTCTGGCAATTGTTAACCGCACCTCATATCACTAAGTTAGTGCATTCTTGCAGCGAAGATTTAGAAGTCTTTGCTCATTACGGTCATTGCCAACCCGCGCCGCTGTTTGACAGTCAAATCGCCGCAAGTTTAGCGGGATTAGGTCATGGGTTAGGTTATGCTAAGTTGGTGCAAGAGTGCTTAAGTGTCGAGATAGACAAAGGCGAGTCACGTACCGATTGGATGAAGCGTCCACTGACTGATGCGCAGCTGCAATATGCCGCTAATGACGTATTCTATTTATATAAACTCTATCCTTTATTGCTTGAAAAGCTTAACGCCAATGGCAGAGTCGAGTGGCTGCTTGAAGAAGGCCAGCGTATGACACAAGACAGATTATCTCTGCCAGATGGTGAAAGCGCTTATATCAAGGTGAAGAATGCCTTCCAGTTGTTGCCAGAACAATTAGCTTACTTGAAAGTACTTGGGAAATGGCGGTTAGAGAAAGCCTTAGCGAAAGATTTAGCCTTAGGCTTTGTGGTGAAAGACCATGCGTTAATTGCCTTAGCCAAGAAGCAGCCCAGTAGTGTTGCTGAGCTTAATCGCATGACAGAGCTGACCGAGCAAGAAAAACGTATTCACGGCCGCGATCTTATTCGTGTTTTGACGACGGCAGATCTTGATAATTTACCTGAACAGCTCGATGTCATCGCATTGAAACCTGGCTATAAGTCGACCTTTAAAGAGATTAAAAACACCATTACCAGCTTGTGTGAACAGGCGGATATCCCAGTGGAGTTTTTAGGCTCTAAGCGCCTAATTCATGAGCTTTTGCTGTGGTTGTGGCATGGTAAAACGACATCAATGCCATTATTGCTGACAGGTTGGCGCGGGGCTATCGTGGCTGATGCGCTAGCAGAGGTTAGTTTCTCGCAATAAAATGCAGGCAAGTCAAATAGATACACTTAAGGCCCATATTATTGGGCCTTAAGTGTATTTGAGCGATTACTTAGTGTCTGGCAAAGTGACATTGAGCTCTAAAACAGACAGATTGTCATCGTTTTGATCTAGCTGCACAGACACTTGGTCTTCCGATATCTGTACATATTTACGGATCACTTCGATGATTTCTTGCTTCATTTTAGGCAAATATTCAGGTGCGCCGCCGCCTCGTCCGCTTCGCTGATGCGCCACAATAATCTGTAGGCGCTCCTTGGCTAGGCTCGCAGTGTTAGGTTTTTTTGTACTTCTGAAATAATCGAGTAATGACATAATTAGCTACCAAATATCCTTTTAAGAAACCCTTTTTTCTCCTCAGAAACGAATCTGAAGGCCACCTCTTCGCCGAGTAATCGTGCCACGGTATCGCTGTAAGCAAGGCCTGCATCACTTTCTTGATCTATGATGACAGGTACGCCAGAGTTTGATGCCTTAAGCACGGCTTGTGACTCAGGAATAACACCTAAAAGGTTGATTGCAAGAATGTCATTGACATCTTCAACGCTGAGCATTTCACCGGTTTTTACTCGGGCAGGGGAATAACGGGTTAACAATAAGTATTCTTTAATGGGTTCAAGACTCATTTCGGCGCGGCGAGAACGGCTTTGCAGCATGCCTAAAATGCGGTCAGAATCTCGAACCGAACTGACTTCAGGGTTAGTGGTCACAATCGCAATATCGGCGAAATAAAGTGCCATCATAGCGCCTTGCTCAATACCAGCGGGAGAGTCACAGACGATAAAGTCAAAATCTTTGCTTAAGTCATCTAATACGCGGCCGACGCCTTCTTTGGTTAAGGCATCTTTATCGCGGGTTTGTGAAGCCGGTAAAATAAAGAGTTTATCGCAACGCTTGTCTTTGATTAACGCTTGATTTAGGTTTGCTTCACCATTGATGACATTGACAAAGTCATACACCACTCGGCGCTCACAACCCATGATTAAATCAAGGTTTCTTAAGCCAATATCGAAATCGATAACCACGGTTTTATGACCTTTAAGGGCTAAACCTGTCGCGATCGCTGCACTCGATGTTGTTTTACCCACACCGCCTTTACCTGAAGTGACAACAATAATCTGTGCCATGTTTATCTCTATCCTTCTAGTTGCCATTATTATTGAGGCAATGTTTCGACCATTAACGACTCACCATCACGACGGATGCAAGCACGCTTATCTAAACTGTGTTGTTGTAAATGTTCCGCTAACCAATACTGGCCTGAAATAGACACGAGTTCTGCTTCGAGAGAATTGGCGATTATCACGCTATTGTGATCCCCAGCAGCACCTGCCATGGCTTTCCCTCTAAGGGCGCCATAAATATGGATACTGCCGTCGGCGATAACTTCTGCGCCATTACCCACGGCACCAAAAATAACCAAGTCAGCATTTTTGGCGTATATTTGTTGTCCAGAGCGCACATTTTGTTTAACGACTTTGGTTTCTCTTTGGGGCAGTGGCGCAGTGGTTGCTTGCTTGCCGGATTTAATCACAGCAAGGCCTAAGGCGCGTGCTTGTTCTATTAATTCTGGGCTTGCCTCTGTGATACCGACAATAATAAGTTGCCTGTCCATAAGCAAGGTTTTTAATGCGCTAAGATCGAGACAGTGTTTCTCAACGGCTTTGAGATTAATCACTAAGGGGGCGCCGATAAAAAATTGCGGCGCTTGAGACAGTTTTTGATCCAGTTCTGCAGCTAATGCAATCAGATCATGATTTTTAATATGAAGTACTGACAGAGTAAAAGAAGTGGCCTTTAACTCGAGACTTTGTTTGCTCATCTCGGTACTTATTCCCTAAAAATTGTGCAGTTCAAAACTGAATTAGAATTATTTTATTAATTGACCATGTTATAGTGTGCAATCTTGAGTAGCAAGGTTGAACCTTGGGAAATTTATCTTAAAATGATTTGTACAGTCTATAAAAGTCGCCGAAAGCTAGATACCTACCTATTCGTCGAAAAACGCGATGATTTCAGTTCAGTGCCTGAAGCATTAATGACAATGTTTGGCCCACCTCAGTTGGTGATGTTGGTGCCATTATCGAAACGAACCAGTTTGGCCATGGCAGATATTGAAAAAGTAAGAAGTGAGCTTAAAGACAAAGGCTACTATTTACAATTGCCACCGCCAAAAGCCAATTTACTTGAAGAACACAAATTAAGCTTAGGGATAGATAAGTACGCGCCATAGAAATAGTCATGTGAGCTAGCTTAATTTGCGTTGATTGAAAATGTGAGATCAGGATGATTTATGTTTTGCAAATCAGTAGTTGTATTTTGTGTATACCTAACCTGCTGTAACCTTGTTTCAGCGCAGGAGAGCGGGGCGACTTTCTCTGATTATCTATCAGGGCTTAAGCGTGTCGCATTGGAAGCTAACATCTCGCCTATGACCGTGGCGCAGCACTTTCCTAAAATCAAGCCTTTCAAGCGTGCTCAAGGTCATAATAGTGTCTTCGAAAACACTAATCTAGAGCAATACATCCCAAAGAAAGTGCCTGATATTCTCGTCAGTACTGGGCGCATTTTTTATCAAGCCAACGAAAAAGCTTTTGATCATATTGCTACTAAATATGGGGTGCAACCGCGCTTTCTTATTGCCCTATGGGGCTTGAGCTCCGACTTTGGTGAACGCCAAGGGCGTTATCCTGTGCTATCTGTGTTGGCCTCATCGGCTTTTGAAGCGAGTCTAAGCGGGCAAGTGGATCATTATGGTGAATTATTCTATATTGATGAATTTATTGCAGCTCTTAAAATTTTAGAACGCTATCCCTATCGCTTTGAAGATCTCACCAGTAGCCAGCAGGGCACCATGGGTCATATGCAAATAAGACCAAGCCAGTTTTTAGCCTATGCTAAAGATGGCAGTGGTGATGGTCATATCGATATTTGGCATGATATTAGCGATGCTATGACAACCACAGCCAATATGCTACAAGACATAGGCTGGCAATCTGACTCAACTTGGGGCCGACAAATTAGGGCTACTAAAGCACTTAGTGCAGACAATATCAGTCTTGCAGTGCAAAAAACCTTCTCTGAATGGCAACAATTAGGCATAAGGCGCTTCGAAGGCGGTGATTTGCCCAATCGTGACGATATGCGGGTGTCCTTGCTCGCTCCCGATGGCACAGATGGCCGCATGTATCTGATTTATTTTAATTATCGGGCTCTTAAACGGGTCAATCAAGATGATAAATACTTATTGGCTGCGACCTATTTGTCTGAAAGAATTAAATAATATGATAAAAGTCGTGTATTATGCGCCGACTTTTTCTTTATTGTAGGCGTGACAGCGAGTATGGCTTTTTGGACAGAGAAAACCTTGGCAGAAATGACCCCAACAGAATGGGAATCTTTATGTGATGGCTGCGGCAAATGCTGTTTAAATAAGCTTATCGATGATGAGACAGAAGAACTCTACTACACCAATGCCAGTTGCCATTTACTCAATCTAGAAACTTGCAGCTGCAAGCGTTACCCTGAACGTTTTGAATACGTGCCTGAATGCACTGCCATTACCGTGGAAAACATTGCTTCTTTGACTTGGTTGCCTGATAGCTGTGCCTATCGCAGGTTATACTTAGGTCGGACCTTACCCAGTTGGCATCCCTTGCTGACAGGTTCTAAAGATGCCATGCACAAGGCTGGCATTTCAGTAAAAGACAAAATCATCAGTGAAATTAAAGTGCGTAACATTGAAGAACACATCGTACTTTGGCCATTAAAAGACATAGATTAAACAACCATCCTTGGCCGTTCAGGCGTCATCAGCCTCTGGTTATTAACGGTATGGCCTGTTAACTGTATGGATTAGTGGGTTTCTTGTACAGTAATCCAGGGTAGATGAATAGCAAAAACGCGATTGAATACCCAACGAAGGCGATTAAGGTCCATTGAGTCATACTCAGTGACATCATGGTCCAAGGAATGTCACTGCACATGCCTGTTGGCATGAAAATGGAAGGCATCCAGGCATCCAGCGGCATCCAAGTCGGAAATTCTGGATAGAATGAACAGGTAGAGAAAGGCGAGGGATTAGCCTGCATTTGATAAAGCTCAAAGGATAATTTCGCCCCCCATGCACTGCTGACTCCCCAGAGTGACATGCCCAAAAACCGCACTATCCAAAATCTCGGTGCTATGCTGCCAACCAGTCCCGCTAAGATAAGTCCTAACACAGCGACACGAATGTAAATACACATGACGCAGGGGTCTAGTAGCATCACATATTGAAAATACAGTGCAGAGGCTTCAAGGCCTAATGCACTGAACATTAATATCAACCATGCACTTCTTTGCTGGCTAAACGTCACTAATTTAGACAAGATTAACTCCTAATGATCTTTATCACTGAATACGAGAAAAATCAAAGAAACACCCTCAATAGAGGGTGTTTCTTTGATTGAAGGACAACGAAAGCGGATTAATGTCCGACCACGCTTTCAGTCAATTCTTTGGCTGAATGATGCATGATGATGTTGTTATCATAAAAATACTGCGTCATTTCCACCAAGAAGCCTGACTCGATAGTCACTATGCCGACAATCGACAAAACTAGGGTGTAAGGCAGTGCCATGATAACCATTCGACCATAAGACAGGCGAATGAGTGGGGCTAAAGCTGAGGTCAATAGGAACAAGAAGGCGGCTTGGCCATTGGGCGTGGCAACTGATGGTAAGTTGGTGCCCGTATTGATAGCCACAGCTAATAAGTCGAATTGATCTCGGGTAATTTGACCACTAAGCAAAGCACTTTTCACTTCATTAATGTAAACGGTACCGACAAAGACGTTGTCACTGACCATAGACAATACCCCGTTAGCGATGAAAAAGACCACGAGCTGTGCATTGCCCTCGAAGGTTAGCGCCCATTGAATGACAGGGGCAAATAGTCTTTGATCTATGATAACGCCGACGATCGCAAAAAATACTGCAAGTAACGCAGTGAAAGGCAGTGCTTCTTCGAAGGCTTTACCCAAAGAATGTTCATCGGTAATGCCGTTAAAGGCTGTGGTTAAAATAATGACGGATAAACCAATTAAACCCACAGAAGCTAAGTGTAATGCGAGTCCTGCAACTAACCAGACACCCACCAAGGCTTGAATAATTAACTTCACTTTATCGCGGTCACTACGATGCGTATCTTCATAGGCATCGTAATCGCTTAATATTTTATGGACGTTTTCTGGTAGTTGTACGCCATAGGTGAACCATTTTAATTTCTCGACTACCACACAGGTCAATAAGCCAGACAAAAGCACAGGTATGGTCACAGGTGACATTCGGATAAAGAATTCACCGAATTGCCAATGGGCTTGGGCTGCAATGATTAAGTTCTGTGGTTCACCTACCATGGTACAAACACCGCCAAGGGCGGTACCGACACCGGCATGCATTAGCAGGTTACGCAGAAAGCCACGAAAGGATTCTAAATCATCGGCGTTGAGTTGATCATGGGACTCAGAGGTATGGTCGTGATCTGAACTAAAGTCTTTGCCGGATGCCACCTTATGATAAATCGAGTAGAAACCTATGCCTACAGCGATAATGACCGCGATGACAGTCAATGCATCGAGGAATGCTGATAAGAAGGCCGCTGCGACGCAAAACAGTAATGATAAATAGGTTTTAGAGCGTACCTTAGTGATCATCTTAGTAAACACAAAAAGGAGTAGCTGCTTCATGAAGTAGATGCCTGCCACCATAAAGATAAGCAGTAATAACACTTCTAAATTGGCTTGGATTTCATGCAATACCTGAGATGGGGAGGTCATGCCGATAGCCACAGCTTGAATGGCTAGCAAACCACCGGGTTGTAACGGGTAACATTTAAGTGCCATGGCTAAGGTGAAAATAAATTCTAGGACCAATACCCAACCAGCGACGAAGGGGTTAATGAAGAAAAATATTAATGGGTTAATGACTAGAAATGACAAAATAGCGAGTTTGTACCATTTGGGAGAATTTCCTAAAAAGTTAACAAATAACGCATCAATTTTGTTCGCAGGCATAGACGCCTCTCCAATTGGTTGAAAGTGATATTCATGAGTACCTACATAGGGCACCCTAATTTTAAGCCGTTTAACATTTGCCTTGCCAATTTACTCTGTTTAAATGCAGAGCAAGGGCGATAAGAACACCCAGATGTTGCAATATTGTTGTATTAGCATCTAAGTTAGGGCTAAAAAGCCATTACCTTAGAAAATATACGCTAAAAGCTTTTCATTCAAGTTGTTACTCTCACAAATTGGCATTTAAACTCTGGGCGAACCAGTCTAGCTTAATCCCCAAATCATTGTAACGCATGAATTTGTGATCAGCTTCCTAAAAGCTGAAAAATTAACAGAAATTTTACCTTTAGCTCAAGTCATTGGCCAAAATTAGGCTATCTGCTGTGAATATGGGGCTGAGTTTAATATCAATGGTTTCCATTTTGGGTGGCTCTGGTATGATCAGTCACATTAAATCGCAATGGGATGTTTAGGCTGATGATTATCAATGCCAAAGGACCTGCAAGTTTTGCAGAGAAATATATTGTGCGTTCTATTTGGGATAATAAGTTCCCACCAGGGTCTATTTTACCCGCTGAACGGGAACTTTCTGAGCTTATCGGGGTAACTCGCACCACGTTACGTGAAGTATTGCAGCGCCTTGCGAGGGATGGTTGGCTGAAGATCCAACACGGTAAACCGACTCAGGTGAATAACTTCTGGGAAACCTCTGGGCTGAATATTCTTGAGACTATCGCCGATTTAAATCCGGAAGGTTTTCCTGTCTTGGTTGATCAATTGTTATCTGCAAGAACCAATGTCAGCGCAATTTATTTCCGTGGTGCCTTAAGAAATAATCCTGATCAAGCCGTAGACGTGCTTGCCGGTATTCACCAACTTGAAAACACCGCAGAAGCCTTTGCTGAGTTTGACTACCAATTACATCATAGACTGGCATTTTCTTCTGGCAACCCACTTTATGTATTGATATTGAATGGTTTTAAAGGCTTGTATAGCCGAGTGGGTCGTTACTATTTTTCCAGCAGCGATGCCAGAGCCTTAGCACTGAATTTTTATGTGGAATTAGAAAAGCTTGCCCTAGCTAAGAACTACATTGATGTGCCAGCAGTGATGCGCAGCTATGGTATCAATAGCGGTAAAATGTGGCAAAGACTGCGAGATGATATGCCCGCAGACATCGCCCAAGATAAAAGCTAATCGCGTCATATCGTCATAAATAATGCCCTAATTAGGGCATTATTTATTTGCAGTCATCTAAACCCACCATCAGCCACTATTTATGACGACATTAGTCGGCGCCATCGGTCACGCATGTACCCAGCACTGTGACTTCCCCTTGTTCATCAACTTGCTCCAGTGACACATCAAAACCCCATAGACGATGAAGGTGTTTTAGCACTTCGTCTAGACTACCGTCTAATGGGATGTGGTTACTTGGGATATGTCTTAAGGTTAATGAGCGATCGCCATTCACTTTGACGTTTTGCACTTGAATATTAGGTTCTAAATTTGACAGATTATATTGCTGAGACAGCTGAAAGCGTATGTCTTTATAGCCTTGTTCATCGTGAATGGCTGAAATTGACATCTGGCTGCGTTTTTCATCATCTAGAATACTGAAGAATTTAAAATCACGAATGATTTTAGGGGAGAGATATTGGCTAATAAAGCTTTCGTCCTTAAAATTTTTCATGGCGAAATGCAGTGTGGTTAACCAGTCACTGCCGGCAATGTCGGGAAACCAAATTTTATCTTCATCGGTAGGATGTTCACAAATACGGCGAATATCCACAAACATGCTAAACCCAAGAGCATAAGGGTTGATGCCGGAATAATATTTACTGTTGTAGCTAGGTTGTGCCACTACGCCTGTGTGGCTTTGAAGGAACTCCAACATAAATCTGTCTGTGACTAGGCCATCGTCATAGAGGTGATTGAGGATAGTATAATGCCAGAAAGTCGCCCAACCTTCGTTCATGACTTGGGTTTGTTTTTGCGGATAAAAATACTGTGCCATCTTTCGCACTATTCTGACAATTTCTCGCTGCCAAGGCTCTAATAATGGCGCCTTTTTCTCAATAAAATAGAGTATATTCTCCTGAGGTTCGGCTGGGAAGTTGGGTTTGTTGCTGTGGCTTGCCTCAGACTGAGTCGTCGGTACGGTACGCCATAGATCATTGACCTGACTTTGCAGGTAGGCTTCTCTATCTTGCTGGCGATCTTGCTCTTCTTTTAAAGAGATTTTGCTGGGGCGCTTATACCTATCGACGCCATAATTCATTAATGCATGGCAAGAATCTAAAGTTAATTCAACTTGTTCTATGCCATATTTAAGCTCACATTCACGGATATAGTTTTTGGAAAATACCAAATAATCTATGATGGAGCTGGCTTCTGTCCAGGATTCGAATAAGTAGTTGTTTTTAAAGAAACTATTGTGACCAAAGCAGGCGTGAGCAATCACCAATGCCTGCATGGTAATGGTATTCTCCTCCATTAAATAGGCAATACAAGGATCAGAGTTAATCACAATTTCATAGGCTAAGCCCATTTGACCGCGGCGATAGCCTTGTTCGGTTTCAATAAACTTTTTGCCAAATGACCAATGGGTGTAACCTATGGGCATGCCAATACCCGCATACGCATCCATCATTTGTTCGGCAGTGATGATTTCGATTTGATTTGGATAGCTGGTTATTTTATAAATGCCTGCCACTCGCTCGATTTCAGTAAGATAGGCTTGCAGCAAATCAAAGGTCCATTCGGGTCCATCATCAAGTGGTTTTGTGCGTCGTTTGGCCATAATGTTCCCCTATACTGCTTGCTTTCTAAATAGCTCTCTAAAGACGGGGTAAATATCTCCTGCGTCTTTGATGTGCTGCACAGCAATGTTGTCGAAGCTTTGTTGTAGTTTTTCGTATTCATTCCACAATGTTTGATGCGATCTATGGGTTATTTCTATGTAACTGAAATAGCGCACAAGCGGCAATATTTTATTGGTCAGCAAGTCGCGACAATAGGGGGAGTCATCGGCCCAGTTGTCACCGTCTGAGGCTTGTGCGGCGTAGATATTCCATTCGTTCGCGGGGTACCTGTCTTGCTGTATTTCATGCATTAATTTCAAGGCGCTAGATACAATGGTACCGCCGGTTTCTTGAGAGTAGAAAAATTCATGTTCATCGACTTCCTTGGCTTGAGTGTGATGGCGGATATAGACAACCTCCAGATTTTTGTAGGTGCGGGTTAAAAATAAGTACAGCAAGATATAAAATCGCTTAGCCATGTCCTTAGTGGCTTGATCCATGGAGCCTGAGACGTCCATCAAGCAAAACATCACAGCTTGGCTAGAGGGCTTTTCACGTTTGGCGAAATTATTAAAGCGCAGATCAAAGGTATCAATAAAAGGCACTTTGGCTATTTGCTTTTTCAGTTCGCTGATTTTCTCTTTTAACTCCAGAATGGCTTCGGCTTTGGCGCCGGGGGTATTCTCAAGCAGTTCAAGTTCTGCCTCATAAACCGCTAATTGTTTTTTCTTACCCGCCGACATGGCGATGCGTCTTGCAAGGGATGATCGCAGTGAACGCACGATATTGATGTTGGCAGGAACCCCATCGTTGGTGAAGCCCGCGCGGTAAATCTGATATTCCACTAATTTATTTAAGCGGTTTTTTTGTAAGTTGGGCAATTCTAGATCTTCAAATAACAGTTCTAAATACTCATCCTTTGAAATTTGAAATACAAAATCATCATCACCCTCTCCAGAATCACTCGCCTCACCTTGACCTGATCCACCTTCACCGCCTTTTTGACGATCAATTTTATCGCCGCGGTTGAATCTATCGTTGCCAGGATGCACACGCTCACGTACGCCTCCCTTTCCTTGGCGAAACATGGGCTCACTGATGTCCTTGGTAGGAATGCTGACCTTTTCACCTTTGTCTATGTCAGTCACACTGCGACGAGTCACAGCATCGCTGACGGCTTGTTTGATTTGTTTTTTATATCGCTCGATAAAACGCTGCCGATTGACAGTGCTTTTGCCTTTTGCATTCAAGCGTCTATCAATAAAATTTGCCATAGGCACCTTCCAAGTCGAGAGGATGGTGCGGCGCAAGCACCGCACCTTGGTCAGTGGGGCTTAAGAGGATTTTCGCACCCTTAAATACCACTCGGACAATAATCTGACTTGTTTTTTGGTGTAACCTTTATCCATCATGCGATTGACAAAATCGTCGTGTTTCTTCTGATCATCGGTAGAGGTTTTGGCATTAAAGGAGATGACAGGTAATAAATCCTCGGTATTGGAGAACATTTTCTTTTCAATCACTACACGCAGTTTTTCATAACTGGTCCACAATGGATTATTACCATCATTATTGGCCCGAGCACGCAGTACAAAGTTCACTATCTCGTTACGGAAATCCTTAGGGTTACTTATCCCTGCGGGCTTCTCGATTTTTTCAAGCTCAGCGTTTAGGGCGGCACGGTCAAACAATTGTCCTGTTTCAGGATCGCGATACTCTTGATCTTGGATCCAAAAATCAGCGTAGGTTACATAGCGGTCAAAGATATTCTGACCGTATTCAGAGTAAGACTCTAAATACGCGGTTTGAATTTCTTTGCCGATAAATTCTACGTATTTAGGGATGAGGTAGCCTTTTAAAAACTCAAGATAACGCTCACTCACATCGGCGGGGAATTGTTCCTGTTCGATTTGCTTTTCCAATACATAGAATAAGTGCACTGGGTTAGCGGCAATTTCCACATGATCGAAGTTAAACACCCGAGAGAGTATTTTAAAGGCGAAACGGGTCGACAGACCTTGCATGCCTTCATCGACCCCCGCATAGTCGCGGTATTCTTGATAGGATTTGGCTTTTGGATCTGTGTCTTTTAAGCTTTGACCGTTATAGACACGCATTTTTGAGTAAATCGATGAATTATCTGGGTTTTTAAGCCTAGATAACACGCTAAATTGGGCCAATGTTTCTAAGGTGCCAGGGGCACAAGGGGCTTTTGATAGCTCTGAATTGATTAACAATTTTTGATAGATAGCCATTTCTTCAGACACCCTTAAGCAATAGGGCACCTTGACGATATACACTCGGTCAAGAAAGGCTTCATTATTTTTATTATTTCTAAATGTGGTCCACTCAGATTCGTTAGAGTGAGCCAAAATAATGCCATTATAGGGCAGGGCTGACAGACCCTCAGTGCCGTTATAATTACCTTCTTGGGTTGCGGTAAGCAGTGGGTGCAGTACCTTAATGGGGGCTTTAAACATCTCCACAAACTCCATTAACCCTTGGTTTGCACGGCACAAAGCGCCTGAATAAGCATAAGCATCGGCATCATCCTGAGAGAAATGCTCCAGCTGACGTATATCCACTTTACCGACTAAGGCAGAAATATCCTGATTATTTTCATCTCCTGGTTCAGTTTTGGCGATTGCGAGTTGATCTAATACAGAGGGGAAGACTTTCACCACCCTGAATTTACTGATATCACCGCCAAACTCATGCAGACGTTTCACCGCCCAAGGGGACATAATGGTTTTAATGTATCGGGTGGGTATGGCATATTCATCGCGAAGTAACTTGCCATCTTCTTCCACATCGAATAGGCAAAATGGGTGGTCATTCACTGGGCTTCTCACTCCGTTGGCACACAGAATGTACACAGGAATTTTCTGCATTAAGGCTTTAAGCTTTTCAGCCAGTGATGATTTACCGCCACCCACAGGACCCAGCAGGTATAAGATTTGCTTCGATTCTTCAAGCCCTTGAGCCGAATGCTTGAGATAGGCAACAATTTGTTCAATGGCATCCTCCATGCCATAAAAATCTTTAAATGCAGGGTATTGGGAGATAAGTCGGTTGGAGAAGATCCGGCTTAAAATTGGCTTCTTGGACGTATCTATGACTTCTGCTTCACCAATGGCCATTAATAGCCGCTCGGCAGAGGTGACGTAAGCGCTTCTATCTTGCTTACAGATGTCGAGAAACTGCTCTAACGTGTATTCTTCGTCGAGCTTTTTCTCATATCTTTGTTGGTAGTGCTCGAAAATACTCATAAAACCCCCTAACACCGAACGCTAATAAGTCAATTTATACACCTTGCATTGACAGGTTAAGCAAGGGGGATAAATCTTCATTTACCTAGGGAAAGTTTAGGACAGCTTTAGGGGATGCGCGAAATAGTTTTAATAAAAATAGAATAAAAACAATAACAAATAGTTGCAAACGCAATAGTTGCAAAACTCAACATGCAAACATTAGCAGAGGAAATGGTTATTTAGCGGCAAAAAAAAGGAGCCAACTTGGGCTCCTTGATGGTATGAGCTAGGCTCATATTATGCGATTAGGCTCATGCTGCGAAGTTTGCGTTCACAAATTCCCAGTTTACCAATTGCCAGAAATGGGCAAGGTATTCAGGGCGAGCGTTACGGTAATCAACATAATAAGCATGTTCCCACACGTCAACTGTCATCAACGGAGTCACAGACTCGTCAGTTAGCGGCGTAGCAGCGTTGCTGGTGTTAACAATAGCTAAAGAACCATCGGCTTTCTTCACTAGCCATGTCCAAGCGCTGCCGAAGTTATTGATGGCAGAGTCAGTGAACTTAGCTTGGAATTCTTCGAAAGAACCAAAAGAAGCTGTGATAGCCGCTGCGATAGCGCCAGTTGCTGGGCCACCTGCGTTAGGGGCTAGGCAGTTCCAGTAGAAGGTGTGGTTCCACACTTGTGCAGCGTTGTTGAACATGCCGCCTGATGAAGTTTTAACGACTTCTTCAAGAGTTTTGTTAGCAAATTCAGTACCTTCAACTAGGCCGTTAAGCTTAACAACATAAGTGTTGTGGTGTTTTCCATAGTGAAACTCAATCGTTTCTTGTGAAATGTGTGGTTCGAGTGCGTTCTTTGCATAGGGTAATGCTGGTAATTCGAAAGCCATTAGTATTTCTCCATAAACTTAGGTTATCGTTATAATCAATCACGACTTGATGCGTTTGCTCACTGGCGATATTGTACTGATAAATTTTGTGATGTGCATCATTGTTTCACTAAATATCATACGCTTGGTCAATATCTACAAAAACCCTACAAACTCAGGGTTTTTGTTCTGCCCCCAGCTGGCGTACAATATAGGCAATCTCATCCTAATTAGGAACCCAAATGGAAACCGTAGAAAAGATTAAGCAGCAAATCTCTGAAAACCCAATCATAGTCTATATGAAAGGCTCTCCTAAGCTTCCAAGCTGTGGCTTTTCATCGCAAGTGGCTCAAGTCATGATTAACTGTGGTGAGCAGTTTGCTTTCGTTGATATTTTACAACACCCAGATATTCGTGCCGAATTGCCTAAATATGCTAACTGGCCAACATTCCCACAACTTTGGATTGAAGGCGAGTTGATTGGCGGTTGTGACATTATCACTGACATGTTCCAAAAAGGTGAACTTCAGCCAATGATTAAAGCAACGGCTGATAAATTTCGCACCGAAGCCGAGTAGAGTCGCTGAACTGAGCAACAAGCCGAGCGCGAGTTGCTAACAAAACGCCCAATGCATTGATGCCTTGGGCGTTTTTAGTTTAAAGCAATGAAGTATGACTTTAGGTTGCGACTGTTTTCACTTTGGGCAGCACTAGGTTCATTACAATGGCCACTATGCCGCATAGGCTTATGCCAGTTAGGCTAAACTCACCAATACCAAATGCCATGCCGCCAATGCCGAATACTAAGGTCACGCCAACTATGCTCAAGTTTCTTGGCTCGGCTAAGTCCACTTGATTGCGAATTAAGGTATTTAACCCCACCGCCGCGATAGAGCCAAACAGCAGACACATGATGCCGCCCATGACAGGCACTGGGATAGTTTGCATTAAGGCCCCCAGTTTACCCACAAAAGCGAGAACAATGGCTATTACTGCCGTCCAGGTCATGATTTTTGGGTCAAAAATTTTGGTGAGTGTGATGGCCCCAGTGACTTCACTGTAGGTGGTATTAGGTGGCCCGCCTAAGGCAGAGGCCGCAATAGTGGCGATACCGTCACCGGCTAAAGTACGATGAAGCCCAGGTTTCTTGATAAAATCTTTACCTGTCACATTGGAAATGGCCAAAATATCACCTATGTGTTCAACGGCAGGCGCGATGGCGACAGGGATCATAAAGGCAATGGCTTGCCAGTGGAATTCAGGGGCCACAAAATTGGGAATGGCAAGCCAAGCTGCATGAGTCACAGGGCTAAAATCCACTATACCGTAACTTAAACTGGCGGCATAACCCACTAGAATTCCAGCCAGTATTGGCATTAGCTTTAGTATGCCCTTTGAAAATACGGCCACGATAATGGTGCTCGATAATGCCAGCAATGAAATGATCAAGGCAGTAGATTGAGCCACAATTTCAATGCTGCCATCCCCTGAGCGGCCCAATGCCATATTCACCGCTACGGGTGCAAGTCCTAGACCTATGATGATGATCACAGGCCCTACAACGACGGGAGGCAGTAAGGTATTAATAAAGCCGCTACCACGGACTTTCACCATCAAGCCTAATAACAAGTAAACCACACCTGCGGCCATTAAGCCCCCCATGGTGGCGGGGATCCCCCAGGTTTGCACTCCGTAGAGAATTGGGGCGATAAACGCAAAGGATGAGGCTAAAAAAATAGGCACTTGCCGTTTTGTCACCCATTGAAATAGCAGGGTACCAAGACCTGCGGTAAACAGGGCAACACTGGTGTCTAACCCTGTGAGCAAAGGCATGAGTACGAGGGCACCAAATGCAACAAACAGCATTTGTGCACCTTGAAGTGGGATTAACAGGCGATTCATGATGTTCTCCAGTAAGTCGAGCTTACTTTTATGATTTTAATTAGTTTCTAATTTGTAGGGTTTCTCGGATTGAATTTGATGACCCTAAGGTCATGGATATCAATATTCCAGAGAATTTTATTATGTTACACTCAGTGCACTTATTTTTAATGCGTTTATCCGATCAAATGTTGAAAAAAATGCCAATGAAACCATTAATTACTCAATTATTTGCCCTGAGCCTGTTGCTATTCACCTCGTTAAGCCAAGGCGTCGAGATTTCCAAGCTAGATGAAGCTGAGGTGGTGGTGGCATCCCGTGCCAATGATGTCAAAGCAAAAGCCTTAGGGCAGGCCCTGGCATCTGTATTTCTTAAAAATTCGGGTACGCCAAGCGTGCTAGCGCATCCCCTAGTGAAAATGCAGCTTAAACAGCCCGATGTATTACTGGTTCAGTATGGCTACACTGAGGTTAACGGCGAATTAATTCTCACGGCAAGCTTTGATCATCAAAGAATTATCAATACCTTAAGACAAGCAGATTTACCCGTCTGGGGTAGCCAACGTCCTTTGACCTTGTTCTGGTTAGCGCTAGATGAAGGGGGCGATAAAGTGCTATTGGCTGATTCATCAGTATCTGAACTGCGTCAAGAACTGGAGCTTTCATCACGCAACAATGGCATACCCGTGTTGTTACCTGTGTTGGATTTAGATGATTTGATGGCGGTAAACGTGACCGATGTTCGCGGCATGTTTGTTGAGCCTGTGTCAAAAGCATCGAACCGTTATCAGGCAGATTATTTCACTTTGGTCGATTTCGATAAGCAAGGTTCTCACATTAATTTTACCCTTGCCTTGTACGATAAAACCCGTACCAATGGCGTCTTGATGCCATTATTGCGACATCAAGGTCAAGCTGCGGATTATCAGCAAGCGGCTAAAGATGTGATGGAGAAGTTAGCCAACTACTTTGTTAGCCAATATGCGATAGCAGCAACAGGTGAAGGTAATGAAACTGAAGTCACCTTTATGGGCCTCGGCAAAATGACTCAAACTGTGGCCTTAGAAAGTTATTTACGCCAATTGAGTGCGGTCAAAAATATTAAAGTAAGCCAGATAAAAGGTGACAGCATTCGCTATCAGGTTGAACTATTTGGCACAGTGGAAGATCTGCAGCGGTTATTGAATTTAGACCCTCGCCTGAATGCCATAGACAGTCAAGGGGGCGTCGATGCTTATTATGCGCCGCAAAGCACATCGGCCCAAGAATTACTCTATCAGTGGCGCGGTTAGTTATGTGCAGTATGAGTCTATGTTAGACTCACACTGCGAGTTTGATTTAATTTTGAGAGCATTGAGTGACCCAAAACTCACCGAGACAGTTATCTTTACCCGTCTATTTACCTGACGATGAAACTTTTCAGAGTTATTACCCGGCCTCGGGTAATGATGAACTGATCCAAAAGTTGCAAGCCAGTGCGCAAGGGGGATTAAGTTCTTCCTTGTATATTTACGGACCGGTAAAGTCCGGCCGCACGCATCTGATGCACGCCGCCTGTGCGTTAGCGAACGATAAAGACAGGCGTACCTTGTATATTCCCCTCGGGATCCACGCCAGTATTTCACCGGCGTTATTCGAAGGCTTAGAATCCCTTGAGCTTATCTGTATCGATGATATTGATGCCATCGCAGGTCACCCCATTTGGGAAGAGGCGATATTTCATCTCTATAATCGCATTGCTGAGCACAAAGATTGTCATTTGATTGTCAGTGGTAAAGCCTCGCCAACGGAAGCGGGTTTTTTATTACCTGACTTAGTGTCACGGATGCAGTGGGGGTTAATTTATCAACTCCAACCTATGGCAGATGATGAGAAGTTACTGGCATTGCAGCGCCGTGCTGCCATGCGGGGGTTACAGCTTTCAGATGAGGTAGGGCGCTTTTTATTGACTCGAATGGCACGAGACCTGCGTACCTTATTTGATGTGCTCGATAAGCTAGATAAAGCCTCAATGGTGCATCAGCGTAAGCTGACCATACCCTTTATTAAAGAAATGCTTAGGTTGTAGTTAGTCCAACCACCTATGACAACAATAAGGCCAGCATTTGCTGGCCTTATTGTTATTCGTTGTATTTCTTATTGGGCTTTACCGTGGTGATCGCCGCTGAGCTGAAGCGGCATGTTATTCACCCTTTCAGTTAATGGCTGTTGAGCGTCAGCACTTGTTTTAGCTGCCTTGGCATTTGCAGGGCTGGGATTGCTTAGACTCAAGTTTGCAGCCCAGCTCTGGCCAACTGTCATCTGCTGCACCGGGGGGAGGGCAGCAAGTACAGTCTGGCTATTGAGCTCTGGCATCATATTATCTAAAACATAACTGACTCGACTTTTTATGCTTGGATCTGCGATACGGCCCCGTTGTCCAAAGGCTACTACTATGGTGTCTGCGCTGGCATTGGCTGGCTTGTCTGTCACAGCCACATCACGCCTTATGCCCAAACGATAGCTCATCATGGCTTCTTCAAATAACATGGCGGCATCTTCTCGGGTTGAAGTATAGGCATAATAATCGTTGGCCTTGTCTGGAGCGAAGAAACTTGCCACATCGCTTGATTGATAGCTTTTATCTAGGCTGGTAGCCGTGTCGCCCTTAAAACTTACCTTTGCCAAGGCATACATCTGTTGGCTTAATAGCGGAAAGTTTGCACTTAATTGGTCTGAAATCAACGCCTTGGCATTATTTCTACGGCTAAAATCGTCCAGTAGGGTTGGGCCTTGAATATTACTATGTACGCTGCGTGGGAAGAAGTCATTGGCATGGGCCAGTTCATGATATAACAGCGATGCTAGGCTCGGCGTCAGATCGGCAATCGTGCGAGGTTGGCGCTGAGTTTTAGCAAAGGATTGACTGGCGTATTGGTTATTTTTCACATAGCGCCAAGGCATTAAAAAGTTGAGTTCTTTACCAAAATCGCTGCGATAATCGGCGGCTTCATTAATGGTGTCTCGCTGAGCTGGGGTGAGCCAGAGGTTTTCAGGATCCAAATAGATGGCACCGGTCACTACCCAGTAGAAAGATGGCCTAATATCATAGCTGATGACGATAGCAGTGACAGACTGCAGCAATTTGGCAAAGTCGCTATTCATGTCCACTTGGGTTAAGAAAGCTTCAAAGTTCTTGCCCATCCAATCGTGAGACACCACCACTCTGTCCATGATGGCAGCGCGGCTGGCATTGGGACTCACCTGACCTATCAGTGGCAAGCGAGTCATTACGTTACAGGCATTGACCAACTGATTGGAATAGACGCAGCCCGTCAATATTTGACTGTAGCTTGACTGAGTATAACTGTGAGTTCGCGCAACAGGCGTGTCGAAATAGCTCGAGCTTATACTGCTCTCTTGGGTGGCAAGTAGGTATACGTCATCGGTTAAGCTTTCTCCGCCAAACTCACCACTGGCGATTAAATGAATGACTTCGTCTTGGTTGACGTTAGGCGCCGTAAAGAGGGGTTTTTCCTTGTCATCAAGATTAAGGCTGACAGTGGGGCCACTTGCCTGACACCAGCTAATATTGCCGATAGCCTGGTTGTTTTTGCGCCCAAGCCTTAGACTAATATCATTATTTTCAACCACTTGATGATCTAAGCGAACATTGAGTTGATTGCTCTGACTAGCATCCACATTAATTTGCACTGCTGCGCTGGCGAACTGTTGATTAGTACTTTGAACTTGGGTGGTTAGGGTAAACTCATAACTGCCCGCCTCAATGAGATCAAAGGCTAATAGGGGGCTGTTGACGCTGGCCAATGCAAGGGCTGGCCCCGCAGTTTGCTGCCAGCTAAAACGTAGCCCTGCAGTATTACGGTTAGTAAGCTTTGCCAGTATCATGGCCGATTGGCCGACTTGATAATGACTTTCAATCATGAAGCTTAAATCTGTCCCTGTGGTGACAGTTTGAAGCTGATTGCTCGCAGTGCAGCTACTGACTGGCGGCAGGGTCGTGGGCGGCGTGATAACAGGCGGGGCGACTGGGGCTGTTCCATCTGAACCGCCTCCACCACAAGCACTTAATAGTGTCATGCAGCAAAGGCTGCCGGCTAAAACCCGCTTATATTGTATATCCATATTCACCATCCCTATTTAAATAATCTTACTATTCAAGCAGTAAGTATGGCGCAGCAGTTAATTTATTATTGTGATTATTTCGTGTTTGATAGTTTTGCCGCTTCGACTGCCGCGCGTTCTTCAGCTTCTACTACAGATTTCTTCTTCAATCCAAGGCCAAGCTCGCGTCCGCGCAATCTGGCATAGAAGGGAAAACTTAACAGTAGTAGCCCTATGAGTACCACTTCAATTAACGCAAAAATTTGTGCTGTTTCTGTGACATAAAGTAAGGTTAAACCGTGCAGCATATACAAACACAAGATAAAACTCGCCCAAGCATAGGTATAAGGGTGGCCCTTAATGATGCCTCTTACCGGTAACAGGATAGGGATTATCCACAATAAGCTAAACAATAATGAATACTGCCCTTCTAAACCTTGGGTGATAAAACGGCCGGCGAGCAGGCAAATAAGGCCTAAGTAACCAAGGCGGCTGAGTTGAAATAAGTGCTGAGAAGTCATCATTTTATAATATCGCTAATACGTTTTCAGGAGGGCGACCTATGGCTGCTTTGCCATTAGCCAGTACTATGGGGCGCTCAATCAACTTTGGTGTGCTGATCATAGCCTGGATGAGTTCAGCCTCAGTTAGGCTGATATCATCTAAGCCTAGGGCCTTGTATTCGGTTTCCTTGGTACGCATCAACTGCCTTGCTGAGATATTAAGCCGGCGTAATAGCTCAGCGATGTCATCGGCAGTGGGCGTCTGTTTTAAGTATTCGACTACCTTAATTTTCAGACCACGGTTTTCCAGTAGGGCTAAGGTTTCACGGCTTTTAGAGCAGCGTGGATTGTGATAAATACTGATTTCAGTCATGGGGTACTCTTATACTTGGATTAAAAACCTGCATGTTTTAGTTAACTTCTAGGCTTGACTAACAAGACAGAAGTTAAGCGGCAAGTGTAACAAAATAGGGCCAGTGTAGTGAACCCTATTAAGGACGCTGTGTGGGTATTACGCCCTTAGCGCTGCAAGGCTTCAAGATCCCTTTCAGCTATTCTAAATTGCCTAATGCGCGCTTCGATACGGGCAATTTGCAAACTCTGACCTTCCGAGTAGCGATAAGCATAATTCAGTTGGTCGATAGCGCCGCGATAATTGGCCATTAATGCCATGGATTCGGCATTGGCATAATGCTCCATGGCTTTATTACCTAACTTGTTATACGCCTCAGTCAATAGCTGATAAGGGAGCTGGCTCTTTTTATCGAAGAAAATAAGCTCTTCTAAAATGGGTATGGCCTTATGGGCTTGTTCGGCTTGTATATAAGTATTGGCTAAGTTGGCATTGATAACTTGAGAGCTGGGTTTAAGTTTGCGCTGCGCCTCGAGTAAACTTATGGCATCCGTAAACGCCTTACGCTCGATCAATAAATCTGTTTTAGCATCTAAGTAAAAAAGGTTTTGACCATCTAGGGCTAACAATTCATTGATGATGACTTCAGCTTCAGGTAATTTTTCGAGGCGATACAGGGCCAAGGCTTTACCGTAAAGCGCTGCGGCTTTGAAACTATAATCTTGTTTCTTTAACTGAGTTTCAAAGAGTGCCAAGGCTGAATCATCGCTAAAAGATGAGTAACGGACTTGGATCCTCGCCTTAGCAAGATGAAAATTAAGGCTGTCGGGAATATAGCGTTTTGGGTATTGCGTCGCGCGGTTACGAGCTTCTGTTATCCGAGATTCAGGTAGAGGGTGGGTGAGCAACATCTGCGGCGGTTTAGTGGTAAAGCGGTAGCGAAGGGCAATTTTACCAAAGAAATCTGCCGCGCCATTCGGGTCAAAACCGGCATCAACTAAGGTTTGAGTACCGATGCGGTCGGCTTCTTTTTCATTTGAACGTGTGTAGTTTATTCTGGCCTGTGTGGCTAACGCTTGAGTGGTGGCAAGGGCTGCAATGCCTATTTGGGGCGCCGCTATGGTCAATAATATTGCCCCTAACATGCCGCCTACGGTCGCTGGCGTGGCTTTTTGCTGAGCTTCAAATGAACGGGCTAAATGACGCTGGGTAACGTGGGTTACTTCGTGGGCCAAAACAGAAGCTAATTCACTCTCGTAATCCGCATTAAGAAACAGCCCAGTATGGACGCCAACATGGCCGCCAAAGAAGGCGAAGGCGTTGATTTCATCGTTATTGAGGAGAAAAAAGTAAAATGGGGTCTTGACCCCTGTGGCATGGGCCACCAACTTATTGCCAAGTTCAGACAAATATTGATTTAGCACGGGATCGTTAAGCATGGGCGCCGAAGAGCGAATGACGCGCATATAGGCATCACCAAAAATCATTTCTTTTTCTAAACTTAAGGTGTTAACGGCTGCGGTGCCGAGATCGGGAAGGTCACTGCTAGCAAAGCTTTTGGCTATGCCTGCGCTGAATAATATCGACGCGGCCCCGAGAATAATGCCAGTGGAAATCTTAGATAATCTAATATTACGCAAACTATGCCTTTTACGCTAAATGAGTCAATGAAGTGTACTGTATAAGTACTTAAGCTAAAACACTTTCTGCCTTTTATACTCAAAGGCAAGCCTTGTGATTTTGCAACTAAGCTAGGATAATAGCCCTAGTTTACTTAAAGCAAGATCAGAATGATAATTATTGATTTAACCGCCTACTCTTGCCCCTATCCTTTAGTGCAGACCAAGCTCAACTTAAAGCAGTTGGCAGTAGGTGATAAAATGCAGTTGTTACTATCAGACCCAGGCTCTCGCCAAGATGTTCCCGCTTATCTTAAAAAAACGGCTTATCCCTTTGAAATTATCGACGACAATGCCCAATTATTGAGCATCATTGTCAGTGTCATTTAGTCGGTTAGCCATATTATGGTAACGGGTGAGGCAAAAAATACAGCAGTATCACGGCTTTTGAATACTAGGGTGTTAATCACTCTTGAGCTAGTCTATATTAGCTGACTCGAGTTCCATAACAATGAGCCAAACCCACGTTTTTGTTAAGTTTTACCAAGGTGCAGTTAGTTTTTCATCTCAACATCAGTTTCAATCAAAAAATTTAGGGTGGTAGTAAATGCTGACATTTTTATCCGATTGGTACAAAGCCCGCTTTAGCGATCCCCATGCCATTACCTTAGTACTGATTTTAACCAGCTTAGCCTTGTTGCTGTACTTCGCGGCAGGATTGCTAGCGCCCATTTTAGTGGCGTTGGTTTTAGCTTATCTACTGGAATGGCCTGTGGCCCAGGTCGCTCGCATAGGGGTCAATCGTACAACGGGCGCCTCTCTGGTATTGATTTTATTTATCGGTCTAGTGTTACTCATGGCATTTGGTTTAGTGCCAAGCCTTTGGAAGCAGGGTGCCGCCCTGATTACTGACCTGCCGAGTATGTTAGATAAAGGCCTACAGACAGTGACTGTCTATAGTCAGCAATACCCGCAATTTATCAGCCAAGAACAAATAGAAGCTATGATCTTAGAGCTTAAAAAGCTATTAGATACCGAGCATTTACTGGATTTTGGTCGGCAGTTATTGGGTTATTCGGCTTCCTTATTGGTGCTGATGGTTTACGCCATTTTGGTTCCTTTACTGGTGTTTTTCTTCTTAAAGGATAAACAAGAGCTTATCGCCAGCAGCAAACGTTTCTTTCCCAGTAAACGGGATCTCGCCCGTAAGGTCTGGTTTGAGATGAACCAGCAAATCTTCAATTACATTCGCGGTAAGGTGATTGAAATTGTGGTGGTGGGCGTTGCCAGTTATATCTTCTTCGCCGTGATGGATTTACGTTATGCCGCCTTGCTTGGGGTATTAACTGGCTTTTCTGTGTTAATCCCTTATGTGGGCGCCACCTTAGTGACCTTGCCTATCGCGTTAGTGGCGTTCTTTCAGTGGGGGTTTAGCTCTGAATTTGGCTACCTAATGTTAGGCTACGGAATTATTCAAGCACTCGATGGTAACGTCTTGGTGCCATTACTATTTTCTGACGCTGTGGACTTGCATCCTGTATTGATCATCGCTGCTGTACTGGTGTTTGGCGGCTTGTGGGGAGTATGGGGCGTGTTCTTTGCTATTCCTTTAGCTTCCTTAGTCAAAGCCGTAATTAATGCTTGGCCTAATGACCAACAGCAAACTCAGCCCAAACTCGACAGTGAATAACGACTAGACTTAGCCTCATTAATCATCCTCACGGCTTAAGCCGTTTGAACAAAGGGTAATGATGTCTATGAGTCAATTTAGAGTCGAGTCAGATAGCATGGGCGAGGTTAGTGTGCCTAAAAAGGCGCTCTATGGCGCGCAAACACAAAGGGCGCTGGATAACTTTCAGTTCAGTGGCTTGGTGATGCCTAAGGCATTTATTGAGTCTCTGGCATTAATAAAGCAGACAGCGGCCGAAACTAATGCTCAGTTGGGACTGTTAGACAGCCAACGTTGTGAGGCGATAGTGGCCGCAAGCCAAGCCATTATTGATGGGAAACACCTCACAGAGTTTCCTGTCGATGTGTTTCAAACTGGCTCGGGCACCAGCACAAACATGAATGCCAACGAGGTAATTGCCAGATTGGCTGCGCAATTATCTGGACTTACTATATCGGCGAACGATCATGTCAATATGAGTCAAAGCAGTAATGATGTGATCCCCACTTGTATTCACTTGAGCGCAGCTCTGGCCATATCCAAGCAATTATTGCCGGCGCTTGAACACCTCACCTCACTATTAGAACAAAAAGCCGTCACCTTGCAGGGCTTAGTCAAAACCGGTCGCACCCACCTGATGGATGCCATGCCAGTGAGCATGTCTCAAGTAATATTGGGTTGGGCATGGCAAGTAAAACAATCCCAGCAAAGATTAACTCATGGATTACAACAATTATTGAGTTTGGCTCAGGGGGGGACTGCGGTTGGCACTGGCGTCAATGCTCACGAGGATTTCTCCGCGCGTTTTTGCACTGTGCTCAGCGCTAAAACCGGGGTTAAGTTTGCGCAAAGTCAGAATTTATTTTGCGCTATCGGCAGCCAAGATATCGCCGTCAGCGTGTCTGGTGAATTGAAAGGCTGCGCCGTGAGTTTGACAAAAATCGCTAATGACTTGCGCTGGATGAATTCTGGCCCCTTGGCAGGCTTAGGGGAAATTGCTTTACCTGAGTTGCAACCTGGCTCGTCCATCATGCCTGGCAAAGTGAATCCGGTTATTCCAGAAGCTGTGGCCATGATAGCCGCTCAAGTCATAGGCAATGACACTTGTATTACCATAGCCGGGCAATCTTCAAATTTTGAACTCAATGTCATGTTGCCTGTCATTGCTTACAACCTTCTGCAGAGCATTGAGCTCTTAAGCAACGCAAGTGTCGCTTTAGCAGATAAAGCCATCCTAGGCTTTACTGTGAATGAGCACAGGCTTAAACAGGCCTTAAGTCTTAACCCCATTCTAGTCACTGCCCTCAATCCCATCATAGGCTATGAAAATGCCGCTAAAATCGCTAAAAAAGCTTATGAACAGCATAGGCCCATTATAGATGTAGCCGAAGAAGAAACTAATCTGGATAGGGCCAGTCTTGAGGCCATACTCGACCCTTATAAACTCACCCAAGGCGGGATAGCCAAGTAACGCTTCTCTCTTTGCATCTATGAGTGGAGATTAACACTCTGTTTTTAATGTAAACTTTATTTCAAATAGCTCACTAATGCCGGGGTAAATGACTTGGATCAAGTCTTTTAGTTCGGCTAATGGCATGTTTTCTTGTTCAGCGTGAGCAGAGTTTAATGCATCAAACTGTATGGCTTGACGGCTGATGATTTGAATGTCGCAAAACCAGCGCTGGGTCTCAAAGGTGAACACTGGAATAATTTGCCCGGGATACACCTTGGCATCAGCCCACTCTCGAAGGGTAATGGTCTTACGCTGACTTAAAATATCGGCTTCAAAACGCTCGAAAAATGAGATGCGGGTCTGGGCCTCAGCAGCGCTGCTTGAGGTTGAGGGCTCAAGGGTGCTATTAGATGCCTTGCTGGTTGGGGGCGTACTCATAGAAGGACAATTTCAATGGCAAAAGTGTTAAGCTTTAATTGTAAAGGGCAGACTCAGGGTTCACAAGGGGAAAGTGCCGCAAGAATACAGACTGTGGCTTTCGTCTTGGGGCAAGCTTGGGTATTATTAGGCCATAGAAAATCCCATTAGGTTATATTTTGCACATTTCAGCCGTCACATCACCAGTATTGCCAGCCACTGAGCTTTCATCTCTTGCACTCCTTGAACAATTAACACTCCTTTCTCAGTTAAGCACGGCAGAGCAGGCAGTCAAGCTTGCCGAATTCTCAAGCATCAAACGTTTTCAGTTGTCTGCGGGTTTGACTGAGTTTCCAAGGCCGCTGTTTTTACTGGCGGACACCCTGGAAACATTAGATTTATCAGCCAATCAGTTGACTGAGTTGCCCGATGACTTTGGCCGTTTTCATGCATTGAAGATCCTATTTCTATCAGATAATCACTTCACGCAGTTGCCAAAGGTGTTAGCCCATTGCCCTAAATTATCCATGGTGGGTTTTAAGGCTAATCAAATAGAATATGTGGCAGAAGATTGCTTGCCCTTAGGGCTGCGTTGGTTGATTTTAACCGATAACAAGATAACGCAATTGCCAGATTCCATGGGGCAGTTAACCCTGCTGCAAAAATGCGCCTTGGCGGGCAATGCCATTGAGCGTTTACCTGAGTCTATGGCGGCCTGTCAGCGTCTTGAGTTATTGAGAGTTTCTGCTAACAAGTTAACCGAGTTGCCTTCATGGTTATTTAGCTTGCCGCGATTATCTTGGCTGGCTTTTGATGGCAATCCTGTGACTCAAGCTGTGACTTCATCTATGACACAGGCTATGGGCAATACCGCGCCAATTAGCTCATCATCAAGCGGCTCATCAAACGCCACAGGCCATTTGGATACTGCTTTGCCCTTAGTGGCTATGTCGCAACTTGATGTAGGCCGTGAGCTTGGCCGGGGCGCATCTGGGATCATTTATCAAGCACAGTGGCAAGCGGCAGACGTGGATTTTCCTAAATCTGTGGCGGTAAAGCTGTTTAAAGGGGCGGTCACCAGTGATGGCTACCCAAGCAATGAGTTAGCCTGCAGCTTAAAAGTGGGTTTACATCCTAATATTATTCCTGTGCTGGGGCAGATAAATCAGCCAGAGGCGCTGGGGTTAGTGATGGGCTTGATAGCGCCGCGCTTTACTAATCTTGGTCTGCCGCCATCACTTATCACTTGCACCCGAGATACCTTTGTCTGTGGCACTGAGTTTTCTGCCGCTCAAATTCTTACTATCACAACACAGATAGCTGATGCCATGGCCCACTTGCATGATAAAGGCGTCAGCCACGGGGATGTGTATGCCCATAATATCTTGATAGATGGCGACGATAAGGTGATTTTTGGCGATTTTGGCGCGGCGACGGATTTATCGAATTTGTCACTTGGCCAGCAACTTGCCATGGAGCAGATTGAAGTCCGCGCTTTTGCTTGTCTCATGGATGATCTACTAGGCTTAGTTAGCATTACTGATTTAGATAAAGGATTAGTCAACGACTTAACGGCCATCAAACAAGCCTGCTTAACAGAGGTGACTCATGAAAGGCCGAGGTTTAAGCTGTTGTGTGAGCAGCTCAACAGGCTGGGCTTGCGTTATGGGCTTTTAAGATAGAGGCTTAAGTTAGGCTTATGTTAAGGCTGGGCTTGCCTTTCAAGATAAATGAAGCCGTGCTTAAGGTGAAGGAGTGCTTATCTCAGGATTTAACAAGGGGGCTAAAAAGTCAGTTTCGCCGACTATGGGGTTTTGTTATCCGGGCAAAGGGCCTTCTGGAGATTTAGCGCCGTTGGCGATTTGCGCTAAAACTTGGCGACAAGCCTTGATGGCCGCACTGCCCAATATCGAACTCATCTTGGTGATAGGTCAGTATGCCATGGCCTATCATTTGCCTGAACTATTGTCACAGCCCAAGCCAAAATTGACGGCTTCACCAACCGTTTCACCAACTAAGCGCAGCCTCACCGAGACTGTCTATGCTTGGTATCAAAGTGCTGATAAGTTACCAAGTAAAGATAACGGTTGCTGGACGGTTCCTCTGCCACACCCCAGCCCAAGAAATAATATTTGGCTCAAGCGTAATCCTTGGTTTGAAGCGCAATGTATCCCTAAGATGCAGGCAAAAGTCGCTCAAGTGCTCTTGAAACCAGATTGAAGCAGAAGCTGACATAGGGGGGGCACAGGATTAAAAAGCAAAAAGCAAAAAACCTTAGCTAGGGTGAACCAGCTAAGGCTAATGTCACTTCAATGGAGTGAGCTTATTACTTCGAGATGGCTAGTTATACCAAGCTTCTGAAGGATCTTCATCTTCTTGTTTATCTTGGCCTTTGCTCTGGGCTTTAACCCAAGCCTTGTGTTGCTCATGCTCGGCAAACGCGGCATTAATCTCTTCCATCACAGAATCCACATCGGCATCCACCAAGACTTCATCAAACAGGCCTGTGAGCTCTGATTGCGGCGTCAGTGCAGAAGTTTCATAGAGATGCCACATTTCCTTTGCATAAGCCGTGTCGCTTAGCTGAGGAGCAAATTGGGCATAATACTCTGTCATGTTAGTGACATCACGGCCAAACATACGCTTAGCGTTATTGTTTGCCGCAGCATCAATCACTTGAGGCAAATCTATGATCACCGGGCCTTTATCATCGATTAACACGTTAAATTCTGACAAATCCCCATGAACAAGACCTTCACATAACATGAGTTTAATGTAATCCATGATAATGCGGTGATGAGAAAGCGCCTCTGCTTCAGTAAAGCTCACATCATTGAGTCTTGGGGCCACAAGGCCAGCTTCGTCTGTGATAAGTTCCATCAAGAGTACGCCGTCGTAACAGCCATAGGGTGTTGGCACCCGTACACCGGCGGCAGCGAGCTTATACAGTGCATCGACCTCAGTATGTTGCCAAGATTCTTCCTGTTGCTGACGGCCGAATTTAGAGCCTTTTTCCATCGCGCGGGCTCGACGAGTGTTACGTACTTTACGGCCTTCTTGGTACTGAACGGCTTGCTTGAAACTACGTTGGCTCGCTTCTTTATAGACTTTGGCACAACAGATCTCATCGCCACGGCGGACCATATAGACAGTGGCTTCTTTGCCGCTCATCAACTGGCCTAACACGTCATCAATTAAACCTTCGTCAACTAAAGGCTGTAGTCTTTTTGGTATTTTCATAGCACCTTAACAAGTAAATCACTCAAACTGAGGTTAGGGGTGAAACAAGAGTATATACAGGATCGTGATATAGATGGCAATTCCAACGCTGAAAACAGCGAGAAGCTGGCAATAAAGTGAGCTAAATTCAGCCGTAGGATGATAATTTCAACGACTTGGACATATTTGCAGCATTCGAACTGTGGAAACACTAATTTTAGTTGATCCAAAATTTTAAATCAGTAAAGTATGCAACATCTTCAGCAGACAAGCCGATTTGTCGTTGAAAGTGCAAAATTTAAGGCTTATGTTTGAGCGAGATATTCGCCAAATGTGATCCACAGAGTTTGCCCGAGTGGTGGAATCGGTAGACACAAGGGATTTAAAATCCCTCGCTGAATAAGCGTGCCGGTTCAAGTCCGGCCTCGGGTACCATTATTCATCTTGTATGATGTTGGTACATTTAAGCCTCGATTATATCGAGGCTTTTTTGTTTCTGAAATTTGGTTGTCAGCGTAAGAGCAAAAATCCCTCGCACTCTTTGTTGAAAGTAAGGCGCGCCAGTTCAAATGCGGCCTCGGGTACCATTATTCTCATTGAGAATGCAGTTAAGCCTTAACGAAAGTTAGGGCTTTTTTGTACATGGATTGTACTTACCCCCGTACACCATGGATGGTGTAGGAGGGGGGGTGTTTCTGAAATTTGGCCACTAGAATAAAAGCAAAAATCCCTCGCACTCTTTGTACTCTTTATCGACAGTAAGGCAAGGCGTGCCACTTCTCATAGCGAGAATAGTCCGGCCTCGGGTAGTATTTTTCTGATTGAGAAAGCAAAAAACCTCGATGGTGTCGAGGCTTTGTTGTTTAAGCAACTGTCTGCTTACTTCCCCCCAAGTTACAGGGGATTCTGAACTTGGCTTAGTAACCCACAGCTTCGGAGCCGGCGCGCCGTGGATCTGAGGCGCCCATAATGCCATTGTCACGCACCACAATGGATTGAGTGCTGCCGATGGACTGCTGCACTTTTACGTTATGGCCCTTAGTTTTTAAGAGTGAGATAGTGTCGGCGTTTAAGCTACGTTCTACCCATAAGTAGTCGGGCTGCCATTGGTGGTGCACCCTTGGTGCGGCGCTCGCTTCGGCGATATTAAGCTGGTGGTCAATGACGTTCATAATGACTTGCAAGGTAATATTGATGATGCGCGAACCGCCAGGGCTACCGGTAACAATAAAAGGTTTGCCATCTTTCATCACGATAGTGGGGCTCATGGAGCTTAATGGCCGCTTATTGCCTTCTACCGCATTGGCATCGCCGCCAATTAAGCCGTAACCGTTAGGAGAACCGGGTTTTACCGAGAAATCATCCATTTCATTATTGAGTAAAATCCCAGTGCCTTCTGCAACTAAGCCTGAGCCGTAGCTGAAGTTAAGGGTATAAGTGTTTGATACCGCGTTGCCAAATTTATCCACCACAGAATAATGTGTGGTTTGGGTGCTCTCATAGGGCGTTAATAGTCCAGGCTTGATTTCGCTGCTTGGAGTGGCCTTATTGATGGCAATTTTCTTTGCGATACTGGCGGCATAGTCACGACTTAACAGGGCCGCTGTGGGCACGATCACAAAATCTGGGTCACCTAAATACTCGCTTCTGTCCGCGTAGGCGTATTTCATGGCCTCGGCCATCACATGGATTGTCTGGGCGGTATTATGACCAAATTTATCGATAGGGAAGTGCTCAAGCACATTGAGCATCTCAATGATGTGAATACCGCCAGATGACGGCGCGGGCATAGACACCACTTCATAGCCGCGATATTGACCGCGCACGGGCTCACGCTCCACCACTTTGTAATTGGCTAAATCTTCAAGAGTCATCACGCCGCCGGCATCTTTCACCGCAGCGACAATTTTTTGCGCCGTTTCCCCTTGATAAAAACCTTTACTGCCTTGCTTGGCAATCAAGCTTAATGAATGGGCAAGCTCAGGCTGCTTTAGAATGTCGTTAAACGCTAAATTACTGCCATCGGCCTTGTAAAAAATCTTGGCTGAACTTGGCCACTGGGCAATGCGGGGCTTTACCCCAGCAAGAGAATCAGCAAGATCTGAAGTCACAGAGAATCCGTCACGGGCCAAGGCAATGGCGGGGGCGATGACTTTCTCAAGGGGCAGGGTGCCGTATTTATTAAGCGCAAGCTCCATGCCCATCACAGTACCTGGAACACCAACCGCTAGGCCATGCTCGCGGCTGAGCTTATCTACGGCATTGCCTTGCTCGTCCAAGAAGATATCTTTATGGGCTTTGCTTGGGGCCGTTTCACGGTAATCTATGGCGATGGTTTTGTTTTCTTTGGCAAGGTGCACCAACATAAAGCCGCCACCGCCAATATTACCGGCGCGAGGCAAGGTCACGGCTAAGGCAAACCCTACCGCCACGGCGGCATCAATCGCATTACCGCCTTGTTTGAGGATTTCAACACCGATGCGACTTGCCAGTGCTTCTTGGCTCGCCACCATGCCGTGTTTCGCCCATACTGGCTGAGCGGTGGCCATCTGGCTGTAGATGGAGACATCGTTAGCTGATACCGTGGCAACACTTAAGGCTGGGAGACCTAAGCCTATTGTTAAGCTTAAGGTGAGTAATGTGGGTTTAATATGAGGGAATAATGACACAGGGCGTCCTCGAAAAAGAGTCTGGATTGCAATGTGACATAATTATGGCCTAATAAACAAGTCTTTCATTAACGGGTGTTATTTGTTGGCTTTTGTTTGAACAGTCAATTTAGAAAAAGGCTTCATTTTGAAAAAGGTAAGCGGAGTAGCATGAGTTTACAGATAAGTTTAGTCAATAATATTAGCCAAATAGGGTCCCAAGCATGGCACGCCTTGTTCGGCAGCGAACATCCCTTCACCCGTTATGAATATCTGCTTGCCTTAGAAAGTAGCGGCGCCTGCTCAGCACAAACAGGCTGGCAACCTAGACACTTGATTGTGATAGAAAAGGCTGCTGTTACAGAAAATCCCCACAGCGCCGCAGCCAAAACAGACAACATCCTTGCCTTGATGCCGCTTTATGAGAAACATCATTCCTATGGCGAATATGTTTTCGACTGGGCCTGGGCTGAAGCCTATGAGCGCCACGGGCTGGCCTATTATCCTAAACTGCTGTGCGCCGTGCCTTTTACCCCAGTGACAGGCACTCGGCTTGCCATGGACTCGCGCCTCGATGTTGGACAGCAAGATGCTGTGTGGACGGCGGTGGTTGATTTTTTACAGCAGCAGATCATGACCCAAGGTTACTCTTCATGGCACTACCTATTTACCAATGCCACTCAGAGCGCGGTATTGGCGCAAGCTCACCTGACACCGCCTAGTCAGTCACAATCTAATCAAGCACAGCGCAACCAAACACAAGCACTCCAGCCACAGGCTAACAGCCAGGCCTCAGCAATAAAGGGGCAACCCATAGCGCGGCTCGGGACTCAGTTTCATTGGTTTAATCGGGGATATCGCCAGTTTGATGATTTTCTGCAGGTGATGACCTCGCGAAAGCGCAAAAACATTCAAAAAGAGCGCGCCGCCATTAGCAAGTTCGAATTGTCATTTGAGTTTATCCATGGCGACAACATCACTTCTAGCCAATGGCGCAGTTTTAGCTTGTGTTACCAACAGACGTACTTAAAACGCTCTGGCCATACAGGTTACTTAAATAGTGAATTTTTTCAGGCAATTGGCACTTCCATGGCCGATGCCATTAGGTTACTTAGGGTGAGCGATAAGGCTGGGAAGGATATCGCCTACGCCCTGTATTTTGCCTCCGACAGCCGGCTTTACGGCCGCTATTGGGGAGCATTTGAGGATATTCCAGGGCTGCATTTTGAGGCCTGTTATTACCAAGGGATCGAGTATGCCATTGCCCAAGGCTTAAGCTGCTTCGATGCGGGAGCCCAAGGGGAGCATAAAGTGCTACGCGGGTTTGAGCCCATAGAGACTCACTCTTTTCACGCCATAGCTCACGAAGGTTTTAAAGGCGCCATCGAGGATTTTTGCCAGCAAGAAAGGCGCAATATGCAGATTTACATGGCGGAGCAAGCAAAGAACTTGCCCTATAAAAACAGCCAATAGTCTTTGCCAGTGCTAGCTGTGGTAACTTAGCTTTTAGCCACGAGTGTGTGGGATGTTGAGATGACTTACAAGGCGAGCTCAGCAGCCGCATTCAGCTAACTAGCGCAATAGATCAACTGGGGCTACCGAGTCCAACATCACGCTATTAGCATTCGAGACAATGACGTGTCCATTGTGGATGGAATTCGTTTAATATCAATCACTTGCACTGCGGTGGGTGACAATTAAGCGCCTGGCGACTTCTGAACGATTATTAATGTGCAGTAAGGTAGCCACGGCTAATAGGCGGATCTTCTTGTTCGTATTTTTCTCTTGTTTAGAGAGGTAGTGAGTATTTAACCATGGCTGATAAAGCTTGGCTCGTTTTCACTCTGGTTATTCTCGTTGCTAATACTGGCAGCCACTTGTTTCATAGCCTGGGTCAATTGGCTTAATTGCGCTGAACTGATGCTGTAGGGCGGCATGATGTAAATCAGGTTACTGAAGGGGCGCACCCAGACGCCTAAGTCCACGAAAGACTGTTGCAGCTTGGCGGTATTGACTTGATGATTCATTTCTATCACCCCAACGGCACCTAATACTCGTACGTCTTTGACTTGTGCAAATTCGATGGCACCGGCAAGCTCGAGTTTGAGCTGGGCTTCAATGGCGGCGACTTGCTTGGGCCAGTGGTTTTGCTTGATAAGTGTTAAGCTTGCCGCCGCCGCGGCGCAGGCCAGAGGATTACCCATAAAGGTGGGGCCGTGCATAAATACCCCAGCAGGTGAGTCACTGATCCCTTGGGCGACCTCATCCGTGCATAGGGTCGCTGCAAGGCTAATATACCCCCCGGTTAAGGCTTTACCTAGACAGAGAATATCGGCTTGAATATTGGCATGCTCATAGGCAAATAACTTACCGGTACGGCCAAACCCTGTGGCAATTTCATCTAAAATCAGTAACACATCGAATTGAGTGCATAGTTTACGCAGCGCCCTTAAGTAGGCAGGGGAATAGAAGCGCATGCCGCCAGCCCCTTGCATTATCGGCTCAATGATCACGGCAGCGACTTGGGCGTGGTGTTGCTCAAACTGCGCCCTTAAGGCTTGTTCATCCTCAAGGCTAAAGGGGGCATCAAAACCCAATCTTGGCGCCGGCATAAACAGCTGGCTGGTGACATTGGCGCCAAACATGGTATGCATGCCACCGTCGGGATCGCAGACACTCATGGCGGCGAAGGTATCACCGTGGTAGCCGGATTTCACCGTCAAAATGCACTGTTTGTCTTTATTATTTCGCCCTTGCCAATATTGCAGCGCCATCTTTATGGCAACTTCCACGGCAATGGATCCAGAATCGGCGAGAAATACCTTACTTAGGGCTGGGCTTGTCATTTCAATCAGCAGCTTGGCGACATCGATAGCCGGCTTATGAGTGATACCGCCAAACATCACATGACTGAGAGTATGCAATTGCTGCTCCATGGCCGCGAGAATTTCGGGGTGACCATAGCCATGCACGCAGGCCCACCAAGAGCTAGTGCCATCGATGAGCACAGTGCCATCTGCTAAGGTTAGCTCGCAGCCTTGACCACTGACCACGGCTTGAACCGGCAGGGGAGAGGCCATCGAAGTATAAGGGTGCCAGATATGGGTGCTGTCGAAGGCAAGGTCGAGTTTGAGATCACTGGCTTTAGAGTTGTTCATATTTTAATCGCTAGTCAAGTTTGAAGTCTGGTCCGCGTTGACAGTCTAAGGCCTCAAGGTATGCTAGCCAACATAAAAACACATTAAAAGGGTTGTCCATGTCGTTGTTTGAAGTCCGCCATGATTGGAAAAAAGCTGAAATCGAAGCCTTATTTGCTTTGCCTATGAACGATTTGTTGTTTAAGGCGCACACCATTCATCGTGAAAGCTTCGATCCAAACGAAGTGCAGATCAGTCGTTTATTGTCTATTAAGACCGGCGCCTGCCCAGAAGATTGCAAGTACTGCCCTCAAAGTGCTCGCTATGATACGGGTCTTGAGAAAGAGCGTTTATTAGAAATTGAAAAAGTACTTACCGAAGCAAAAAGCGCCAAAGCGGCGGGTGCTTCACGTTTCTGTATGGGCGCCGCTTGGCGAAACCCTCGTGATAGAGACATGCCATATTTGACTCAAATGGTTAAAGATGTCAAAGCCTTAGGGCTAGAGACTTGCATGACCTTAGGCATGTTATCCACCGAACAATCACAAAAGCTTGCGGGTGCTGGGCTTGATTACTACAACCACAATTTAGATACCTCACCAGAGTATTATGGTGACGTTATCACTACCCGTACCTACCAGAGCCGTTTAGATACTTTATCTAATGTGCGCGCCTCTGGCATGAAAGTCTGCTCTGGCGGCATTGTTGGCATGGGCGAGAAGGCAAGCGACAGGGCCGGGTTACTGCAGCAGCTCGCCAATCTTGAACAGCACCCAGATTCAGTGCCCATTAACATGCTGGTCAAAGTGGCGGGGACGCCGTTTGAGAAAATTGATGACTTAGATCCGCTAGAATTTGTGCGCACTATCGCAGTGGCGCGGATCATCATGCCAAAATCCCGGGTACGCTTATCGGCGGGCCGTGAGAAGATGAGCGATGAGCTGCAGTCCATGTGTTTCTTTGCCGGCGCGAATTCGATTTTCTACGGTTGCAAACTATTGACCACAGCGAATCCTGAAGAAAATGATGATATGAGCCTGTTTAAGCGCTTAGGTCTGCGCCCAGAGCAAGGTCCTGCAGCCCCTGTCGCTCAAGTGGCGACCAATCTTGATCAAGAACAAGCTTTAATTGCAAAAGCCAGTGCCTTAAATGAGAAAGCGACTCAGCAGTTTTATGATGCGGGCGCGCTCTAATTAAACTTAAGGCTCTGCTGATGGCTCATTGATAGCATTGTAGGGCTTGAGCTAGCTTTGAGCATGGTCATAGCGGTATCGTTTTAGGATAAAAGGTTAACAGTCATGAGCCATCCTCTGATGGATAAAATGCGCCAGCAGATGCAAGGCCTTGAACAGCAAGGCCTGTTGCGTCAGCGCAGGCTTGCTAATACCAATGATGTTATCGATTTTAGCCATAATGACTACCTTGGGCTGGCATCGAGTGGTGCACAAGCCAATGCCCTCTATGAAGGCGCGCTGCGTTATGGGGTTGGCAGCAAGGCATCGCCATTAGTGAGTGGCTATTCTCAAGCCCATATTGAACTTGAACAAAGCTTGTGCCAGTACACAGGTCATGAAGCGGCGATGTTGTTTTGTTCGGGCTTTAGCGCCAACAGCGCCTTAATGAGCGCCTTATTCAACCAAGATGACGTGGTTATCGCCGATAAATACGTCCATGCCTCCATTATTACTGGCGTTCAATCAAGCAAAGCGAAACTGGCCCGTTTTATTCACAACGATTTGGTGAGTGCACAAGCCCTGATAGCCCGCTACCCCCATTCAGCCATAGTCACAGAAAGTATTTTCAGTATGGACGGTGATATCGCCCCCATCGATGCGTTATCGACCCTTGCTAAGGCACAGGGAAGCTTGCTTGTTGTGGATGATGCCCACGGCTTTGGGGTATTGCCCCAAGGCTTTATCAGTGCAGCTAAGGTGGATATTCAAATTGTGACCTTTGGCAAAGCACTAGGCTGCCAAGGCGCGGCTATCCTTGCATCGAAAACCGTGATTGACTTTTTAGTGGCCAATTCGCGGCATTATATTTATTCCACCGCCTTATCACCTGCTTGTGCTCATCTTGCCTTAAATGCGGTTAACTTGTGCCAACAAGCGGATGTAAGCGCTAAGCTAATGGCCAATATTTCACTGTTTCGAGCACAAGCCAAGGCGCAGGACATAAACCTAAGTGAGATGGCAGGCTCTGAAGCCGCTGAAAGTGGAATGAACAGCCCTGAGCCAGTAAATCGTCCTGAGCGAATCAACAGCCCTGAGCCAGTAAACAGCCTTGAGCCCGATGTAATAAATAGCCCCATTCAGCCCATCATAATTGGTGATAATGAGCGCACTATGGCCATCGCTAGTAACTTAGCCGATAAGGGTTTTATGGTAGGGGCTATTCGCTCGCCTACAGTGCCTTTTGGTCAAGCCAGGCTTAGGATCACCCTAAGCGCACTGCACAGCAGCGAGCAAATCATCTCATTGGTTAACGCCCTAAAGCGCGCCTTAGAGGATACGCCGTGATGACGGTAAAGCAGGGGGCTGCGTCTATGGTTGATTCAGTAGCTCATTTACAAGCAGATGTAGAAGCTAACTCTAATTCACAAGCCTGTTCAGAGGCTTTGCCCCATATTGAGCGTTTTTCAAAGGCCGCTAAGCAATATAAGCGGCACGATGTGTTGCAGCGATTAACCGCAGCTCGCTTGCAAAAAAACGCGAATTTATCTGGCTGTTTGTTGGATGTGGGCGCGGGCCCTGGGACCTGCTTTGCGGCATTTAGCGGTATCAAACAAGTCACTGCCTTGGATATCGCCCAAGGCATGCTAGATACCTTGAGTCTTAGGTTTAAGGACTATCGCACTGTGTGCTGCGATGTGCAGCAAATAAAACTTGATGATGAGGTTGTTGACACCATTTATTCAAACTTAGCATTGCAGTGGTGCACGGATTTGCCTAGGGCGGCGGCTGAGCTGGCTCGTGTATCGGTTCGCGGCGCCGAATGTCACCTGAGCATAGTGGCGGCAGGCAGTTTGCCAGAACTTAAGACGTTAGGTTTTAGAACAAATAGCTTCATGAACTTAGCTGAAATGATTGACGCTTTTCTTGGCATTAATCAAACAGAAAACGCTCAAGTTAATCAAGCCCAACCCCGTGGTTTACCTCAAAAGACTTGGCAGCTGTTGGATGCAAGCCTTGAACACACGCAAGTCTATTTCAATGATTTACGCAGCATGCTGTATTCCATTAAAGGGGTAGGTGCATCGGCCCAAAGTCAATCTGTGATTCACGCACAACCAAAGACAGCTAAAGCATCGGCATTGGCGTTAAGCTCCACACAGCTTATGTCTAAAAGCCAATGGCAGCATAGGCGTAAACTTGCTGAAACCATGCGCACGGAACAAGGCTTACCTCTGACTTACCAGATTGCCTACCTTAGGCTTAAGCTAGCCTAGCAGGCTGAATAATTGGGATCACCACATGGTATTTTTCGTAACAGGCACAGACACAGACAGCGGTAAAACCTTAGTGTCAGCCACATTGTTATCCTTGGCACGTGGCCAGAAAACCGGGGTTAAACCCCTAGCCTCTGGGTGCATGCAAACAGCTAACGGCCTTAGAAACTCTGATGCACTACAGTTAATGGCTCATTCAAACATGGGGCTGAGTTACCAGAGGGTGAATCCCATCGCTTTTGAGGCTGCGATTGCGCCCCATATCGCGGCAAAACGCGCTGGCTTTAGCCTCACTCTTGATGCAATAGATGCGGCTATGCCTTGGACACAGCTTTATACTGCTGATTTCGCCTTGATTGAAGGGGCGGGAGGCTGGCGTTTACCCTTGGGAGACGGGCATTATTTGTCTGAGCTTGTACAGCGTTGGAATACGAGGTTGCAAGAGAGACACCGCCAGTTAGGGGTTATTCTTGTTGTGGGCATGAAGCTAGGTTGTTTGAATCATGCCTTACTGACCCAAGAGGCTATTGTTAATGACGGTCTTACCATTGTCGGCTGGGTGGCGAATCAAGTGGACAAAGACATGGCTTGTATTGAAGACAATCTCGACAGCCTGAAGCAGATGATGTTGGGTGAGTTTTTAGGTTATGTGCCATTTCTCCCTGAACCTAGCCCGCAGGCGGCCGGTAATTATATCAGTGTGGAATGTTTAATCAGTTAATACCCCACCTTTTCTGTTTGAATTGCGTTAAAGCATATAAAAATAATTCGGCTTTCTGCTGGGATAAACTACGCTCTAATTAATAGTTTGCACAATGAGTGGGAGGCTGTAGTCTTGTTAAGCTTAGTGATTATCATTCACAAATATTTATCCCGTATCTGTGCCTTTATTGGCATCACTTTGCTTGCCTTACCATTGACTTGCCTTGATGTTAGATCATGGAGGCAGTATGAATTTACGTAAATTCTTTTTAATTTATGCCATGAGTCTACTTGGGCTGTTGCTGGCATTTTTTTTGGCTTACCGCGCATTAGTCGTTATCCCAAAGATGGACAAGCAACAACTCATTTGGCAACAAAGAGAAGTGGGTCTAGTTCAGCAAGCCTTTATTAGTGAGTTTTCGCAGCTAAAGACGATAAACTATGACTACAGTGTTTGGGATGAGAGCTATCATTTTTTAGAGACGTTTAATCAAGGCTTTATAGACAGTAATTTTTTGCCCGATACCTACACTTCACTTAAAATCGATGCCAGCTATTTTTTTGACCCAAAGGGGCAACTTATTTGGGGAAAAGCCATGAATTGGCAGACACAAGCTGAGCTTGATTTCCCACAGGTGATTATAGGTGCCCCTAAGATTGCGGCTAAGTTGATGGATAATAACACTGCAGAGGGGAGCGTATCAGGTGTACTGAAAAGCGTGGAAGGGGTGGTGCTGTTCAGCGTCACTCGAGTGCGAAAATCTGATAAATCCGGTGATAATATCGGCTTTATGATGTTCTTAAGGATCTTAAGGCCCGAAGCCTTAGCGCGATTAAGCGCTTTAACAGGGATGAAAATTGAGCATCAACTATTTTTAGAAACCACTCTGGCAGCAGAAGATTTACTCAATTTACAAGCCTTGACTGAACTCAAGACAGAGCGAAAGTATTTCTTGGGGGACGTGGACAATTCACCAGTACTGCTGTTAACCCTAGGTCACAGTGAAGATGCCACTGAATTTGCTCGAGTATTCTTCTTCGATATGGCAAGCCTTATCACAGTGTTAGCCCTGTTGATTTTTCCCTTAAGTTTACTGCTGTTAGTCAATCACTTCTTGGTTAAACCTATAGAATTTCATACCCGTGAGACTCGACGTATGTTGTCCAATGAAGAACTCTATTGCATTAAATCAAGCTGTAAAATCAATGAACTGCACGATTTACAAAATGGCTTTAATCAGTTGGTTGAAACCATAAACCGACAACAAAAAATTCTTTCGATACAAGCATCAGAAGATGTGCTTACAAAAGTGGCTAACCGGCGTGCTTTTGAGCAGTTTTATGATGTCAGTTGGCGGGCTATGCTGCGTCAGAAAACCCCCTTGGCACTCTTGTTATGTGATATCGATCATTTTAAGTCTTATAACGACCATTATGGCCATGCTGCAGGCGACAAGGTAATAACTGCCGTAGCCGGTGCGTTAAAAACCCGTTTTGGCCGAGCAACGGATCTGGTTGCGCGCTACGGTGGGGAAGAGTTTGCTATCGTACTTACCCATATCAGCCTAGATGAATGTGAGCTTAATGCTCAAGCGGCCATACAGCAGATCAATGCCTTAGACATAGCTCATGGTTTTTCCCCTGTCAGTGAAAAAGTGACCATAAGTATTGGCATGACCATCATAGATCCTAACCAAACTGACCTAGATGACATTGATCCATTGTCGCTTTTTCTGCAGACAGATAGGGCGTTATACAAAGCGAAAAAATTGGGCCGTAATCGCTATCTAGTACGAGAGTTTGAAGCCGAATCCTTAAGCCCTCAAGATGAATTTCTCGCCAGAATGTAACCTTTGTCGACAATGCATGCCCCTATTGTTGACCATCAGCCTAAAAAACACTATATTGTCGACAACATTGTTAACATATTGCTTATCTGATGACACTCCATTCACAAGCACCGGTCACGGCAGCGGACAAAACCTTTATTCTTCTTCGAGACGATATCGTCGAAGGGCGTATTCTGGCGGGCGCTAAGCTTAGCGAGACTGAGTTGTCGACAAAATACGGTGTCAGTCGCGCCGTTATCCGTGAAGCCATTAATCGTTTAGAGTCGTGCCACATCGTTGAGCGTAAAGCTAATGTGGGCGCCAGGGTCGTGGCCTTAACCCCAGAAGGGTTAGCGCAACTCTATGAAGTGCGTGAATCCTTAGAGGGCATGGCGGCTCGTCTTGCGGCTAAAAACATGACTCCAGATGAAATTAGCGAATTAAGCGCTTTATTAACTCGCCATTTTGATGAAGTCAAAGGCGGCGAGTCTTATTACCAAGAAGCGGGAGACGTGGACTTTCATTATCGCATTATCTTGGGCAGTAAGAATAAACACCTTATCGCACTGCTGTTTGATGGCATTTATCACTTAGTGCGCATGTACCGGGTGCAACTGGGCATGGCGGGCCCGCGAGTCACTACAGCATTCGATGAGCATAAGCATATAGTGCAGGCCATCAGTAACCGCGATGAAGAATTAGCCGAAATTTTGATGCGTCGGCACATAATGTATTCGAAACACAATATTGAAACCAAGCTTGCATAAACTGCAATTACATTTAATTACACCAGACTGATGAGGGACACCATGAGCGCAGGTAAGAAATTCCGTCAGGCATTAGCCGACAATAAGCCACTGCAAATTTTAGGCACCATCAATGCGTATAGCGCCATTATGGCCAAAAAAATTGGTCATAAGGCCATTTACTTAAGTGGTGGCGGCGTGGCTAACGCTTCATATGGCTTGCCAGATCTTGGCATGACGTCCCTTAACGATGTGTTAGTGGATGTGCAGCGCATTACTGCCGCCTGTGATTTACCCTTGCTGGTGGATATAGACACTGGTTGGGGCGGGGCGTTTAATATCGCTAAAACCGTGCGTGACATGGAAAAAGCCGGCGCAGCAGCCGTGCACATGGAAGATCAAGTGGCGCAAAAGCGTTGTGGCCACAGACCCAACAAAGAGATCGTCACAGTGGAAGAAATGGTTGACCGCATTAAGGCGGCTGTGGATGCACGCACAGATCCTGATTTTTTCATCATGGCGCGCACCGATTCGTTCGCCCAAGAAGGATTGGAGGCTGCCATTGCCCGTGCTAAAGCCTATGTGGCAGCTGGCGCCGACGGTATTTTTGCCGAAGCCATAAAAACTGAAGCTCATTATCGCGCCTTTGCTGAAGCCTTAGATGTGCCCATTCTTGCTAACATTACCGAGTTTGGCCAGACTGAACTGTGGAACAAAAAAGAGTTGGGCGAATGGGGCGTGAGCATGGTGCTTTACCCTTTGAGCGCATTTCGTGCCATGAACAAGGCGGCAGAAATGGTGTATCAGTCTATTCTTGAGCAGGGCGATCAAAAAGCCGTGGTCGACAGCATGCAGACCCGCATGGACTTGTACGATTATTTGGGCTATCACGAGTACGAGCAAAAGTTAGACAGCTTGTTTGCCGAAGGCAAAAATAAGTAAATCATTAACTTAAGCAAAGATTGAAAGATAAATAATAAGAATCAACATTCACCCTACACGTCGCGGCCACTTAAGTGGCCGTGATATAAAAAAAGGAAGCTATCATGGTAGATAAAAAATTAGCGGGCGCAGGTCTTCGTGGTCAAAGCGCAGGGGAAACGGCCTTATGCACTGTGGGCAAATCAGGTTCAGGACTCACTTATTGCGGTTATGACGTGGCAGATTTAGCGGATAACGCAAGCTTTGAAGAAGTGGCCTATTTGCTGTTCAATGGTGAGCTGCCAACAAAAGCCCAGCTTGATGCTTACCAGAGTGAACTGACTGCCATGCGCGACTTGCCTGAAGCACTTAAGCAAGTGCTTAAGCTTATTCCAGCGTCAGCCCATCCAATGGATGTGATGCGCACTGCTTGTTCTTTCTTAGGTAATTTAGAGCCTGAAACAGATTTTACTGCCCAGAATAAAGCAGCTAACCGTTTATTGGCGGCGTTTCCTGCCATCATGTGTTATTGGTATCGTTTCAGCCATGAAGGCGTAGAAATTGATTGCACCACAGATGAAGTTTCTATCGGTGGGCATTTCTTAAAGCTGCTTAACGGTAAGACACCTTCTGATCAGCACAGACGTGTCATGGACGTGTCATTAATTTTGTATGCAGAGCATGAATTTAACGCTTCAACCTTCACCGCTCGTGTGTGTGCATCCACCTTATCTGACATGTTCTCCTGTGTGACTGGCGCGATTGGCTCACTTCGCGGCCCACTCCATGGCGGTGCTAACGAAGCGGCCATGGACATGATCCAAAAGTTCAGCTCACCCGCGGATGCCAAAGTACAAATGGCGGCCATGCTTGATCGCAAAGAAAAAATCATGGGCTTTGGACATGCGGTTTATCGCGAATCGGATCCCCGCAATGTGATCATCAAAGCCTGGTCAGAGAAGTTGGCTAAAGAAAATGGCGATACCTCACTGTATGACATTTCGGTTGCCTGTGAAGAATTTATGTGGGACACCAAGAAACTCTTCTGTAATGCCGATTTCTTCCATGCTTCTGCGTACCACTTTATGGGCATTCCTACCAAGTTATTTACCCCGATTTTCGTGTGCTCGCGGGTAACAGGTTGGGCGGCCCATGTGATGGAGCAGCGCAGCAATAACCGCATTATCCGTCCAAGTGCCGATTACACAGGCCCAGAGCCGCGTAAAGTGACGCCTATCGCACAGAGATAGCCAGCAACAACCCATGTTTCAAGCAATCACTTGAAACATAAAGAGAGTGCCAATGACGAGGTAGCCTTTTACCTCGTCATCTATCGCACTGTTTTATCTTGTTAAATTGCTTATGGATTAAGTTATGAATTCGTCATACCGCAAGCCGTTACCCGGCACTAAGTTAGATTTTTTTGATACACGTGAGGCAGTCGACGCCATTTCTCCCGGCGCATTCGCCACTCTGCCTTATTGCTCCCGCGTGTATGCCGAAAACTTAGTGCGCCGCTGCCCACCCGAGGCATTGGAAGCTTCACTGAAACAAATTATTGAACGCAAACGTGACTTGGACTTTCCCTGGTTTCCTGCACGGGTTGTGTGTCATGACATTCTTGGCCAAACCGCACTGGTAGATTTAGCCGGCCTTAGAGATGCCATAGCCGAGAAAGGCGGCGACCCATCAAAGGTTAACCCTGTGGTGCCTACTCAGCTTATCGTGGATCATTCTTTAGCCGTGGAACACGCGGGTTTTGAAACCGATGCCTTTGAGAAAAACCGCGCCATCGAAGACAGACGCAACGATGATAGATTCCATTTCATCAACTGGACCAAAACCGCCTTTAAAAATGTCGATGTTATTCAGCCCGGCAACGGCATCATGCATCAAATTAACTTAGAGCGCATGTCGCCTGTGGTCCATGCCCGTGATGGCGTGGCATTCCCTGATACCTTAGTGGGCACCGACAGCCACACGCCTCACGTGGATGCGCTTGGCGTTATCGCTATCGGTGTTGGCGGCCTAGAAGCGGAAAGTGTGATGCTTGGACGCGCTTCTTACATGCGCCTGCCAGACATTATCGGGGTAGAGCTCACCGGTAAGCCGCAAGCAGGGATCACGGCAACAGACATAGTGCTGGCATTGACCGAATATTTGCGTGCGCAAAAAGTCGTGTCCTCTTATTTAGAATTTTTTGGCGAAGGTGCAGCCCACCTCACATTAGGGGACAGAGCCACTATTTCTAACATGACCCCTGAATATGGCGCCACTGCTGCCATGTTCTATATTGACCAGCAAACAATTGATTATCTTAAGTTAACAGGCCGTGATGACGAGCAAGTTAAATTGGTTGAAACCTATGCTAAGCACACAGGTCTTTGGGCTGATAGCCTAACAACGGCTGTGTATGAGCGTAACTTAAGCTTTGATTTATCCAGTGTTGGCCGCAATATCGCCGGTCCCTCAAACCCTCATGCACGGGTGGCCACTAAAGATTTAGCCGCTAAGGGCATATCTGGCATAGTTGAAAATGAGCCAGGCAAGATGCCAGATGGCGCTGTGATCATCGCCGCTATCACCAGCTGCACCAACACAAGTAACCCAAGAAACGTGATTGCAGCAGCGCTTTTGGCTCGTAATGCCAATGCCGCTGGCTTAAGCCGTAAGCCATGGGTGAAAACCTCACTGGCCCCAGGCTCTAAAGCGGTGCAGCTGTATTTAGAAGACTCGAACCTCTTGACCGAGCTTGAGCAATTAGGCTTTGGTATTGTCGGCTTTGCTTGCACTACATGTAATGGTATGAGCGGCGCCCTTGACCCAGTTATTCAACAAGAAGTCATTGAGCGCGATCTTTACACCACAGCTGTGCTGTCTGGTAACCGTAACTTCGATGGCCGTATTCACCCCTATGCTAAGCAAGCCTTCTTGGCATCTCCCCCTTTAGTGGTGGCTTATGCCATCGCTGGCACCATACGTTTTGATATCGAAAAAGACGTGCTGGGATTGGATAAAAACGGCAATGCCGTGACCTTGAAAGATTTATGGCCATCGGATGAAGAAATCGATGCTGTGATTGCGAAAAGCGTAAAACCTGAGCAATTCCGTAAAGTGTATGAGCCCATGTTCGATTTGAAAGTCGAATACGGCAGCCACATCAATCCTCAGTATGACTGGCGCCCTCAAAGCACTTATATTCGCCGCCCGCCTTATTGGGAAGGTGCACTAGCAGGCGAGCGAGCCATGAAAGGCATGCGCCCCTTGGCCGTGCTTGGGGATAACATCACCACAGATCACTTATCGCCATCAAACGCCATTTTGCTCGACAGCGCCGCCGGTGAATACCTGCATAAAATGGGACTGCCTGAGGAAGATTTTAACTCCTATGCCACCCACAGGGGCGATCATTTAACTGCCCAGCGCGCCACCTTTGCGAACCCTAAACTCTTTAATGAAATGGTGAGCGAAATCGGCAAAGACGGCGGCGTTAAGATAAAACAGGGCTCTTATGCTCGCATCGAGCCTGAAGGTCAAGTGACCCGCATGTGGGAAGCGATTGAAGCTTATATGGAGCGTAAACAGCCGCTTATTATTGTTGCTGGCGCCGACTACGGCCAAGGCTCGTCTCGAGATTGGGCGGCCAAAGGGGTACGCCTAGCTGGGGTTGAAGTGATTGTCGCCGAAGGCTTTGAGCGCATTCATCGCACTAACTTAGTGGGCATGGGTGTGTTACCCCTTGAATTTGTCAATGGTGATAATCGCCATACTTATCAGATTGATGGCACAGAAACCTATGATGTTCTTGGGGATCGCACCCCAGGCGGCATGATGACACTTATCATCAACAGGAAAGACGGTCAGTCGGTATCTGTACCAGTGAAGTGTCGCCTCGATACCGAGGAAGAGCTGTCTATCTATGAAGCGGGCGGCGTGCTGCAACGCTTTGCTCAAGACTTCTTAGCAGGCAATGCTTAACTCTCTTTGTTAGCTTGGCTGTGCTCGACTGTATTCGTACTGCGGTATTAGCTCTAGGGTATTAGTTCGGCCATATCTGTCTGGCAATATTAGTTAAGCCATATTAGTTTGAAAAGCGACAACAAAAAGGCGCTATCGTTTTTATCATGTTAAATGACTGATGAAATACGATAGCGCCTTTGATTAAAAGGATCTTCCAATGACGTCTTCAACTCAGTTAACTTTCCCCCCCCAATTGAGAGTGCCCGCCACCTATATGCGCGGCGGCACCAGCAAAGGGGTATTTTTTAGCCTCAAAGATTTACCCATAAAAGCCCAAGTGCCAGGGGCTTATCGTGATGCCCTGTTATTGCGTATTATCGGTAGTCCAGACCCATACGCCAAACAAACCGATGGCATGGGCGGTGCGACTTCAAGCACCAGCAAGACGGTAATTTTATCTAAAAGTGAGCAAAAAAATCACGATGTAGATTATCTGTTTGGACAAGTGGCCATAGACAAAGCCTTTGTGGACTGGAGCGGTAACTGCGGCAACTTAAGTGCTGCCGTGGGGGCGTTTGCCATCAGCAATGGCCTAGTGGACAGCAGCCGTATTCCACAAAATGGCATAGCAACAGTGCGTATTTGGCAGGCCAATATTAACAAAACCATCATAGCCCATGTGCCCATGACACAAGGTCAAGTGCAAGAAACCGGTGATTTTGAGCTCGATGGGGTCACCTTTCCAGCCGCCGAAGTGCAGCTTGAATTTATGGCGCCAGCGGACGCTGAGGGCGCCATGTTCCCCACGGGCAATCTTGTCGATGAATTAGCTGTGCCAGGCCTTGGCAATATTAAGGTCACCTTAATCAATGCCGGTATCCCCACCATTTTTGTCGATGCCGCCGCCATAGGCTACAGAGGCACTGAACTTCAAGATGCCATTAATAATGATGAAAAAGCCTTAGGCTTATTTGAAACTATACGTGCTCATGGCGCAGTGAAAATGGGCTTAATTAAGCACATAGATGAAGCACAAAATCGCCAACATACCCCTAAAGTTGCCTTTGTGGCCGCGCCATTGGACTATCAGGCGTCTAGCGGGAAAAGGGTCAAAGCGACTGAGGTGGATCTATTGGTGCGCGCCATGTCCATGGGTAAATTACACCATGCCATGATGGGCACAGCTGCGGTTGCCATAGGCACGGCGGCGGCAATTCCCGGCACCTTAGTGAATTTGGCCGCGGGCGGCGGTAACCGTCAAGTAGTGACCTTCGGTCATCCATCTGGGGTGTTAAAAGTGGGCGCTGAGGCTGAGCTTATAGACAACCAATGGCAAGTGACTAAAGCGATAATGAGCCGCAGCGCGCGGGTGCTGATGGAAGGATGGGTGAGGGTGCCAGAGCCTATTGTCTAATAGCGAGTGTATAGCGCCTGCTATAGTGCGCATCATAGGCATGCTATTGCGCTATTAGTCGGGTGAAAACAATCCGCTTTTTGCAAGTCAGTAGTCAAGAATAATTAATTTTATTCAACTAGTGGCTTGCCTCTACAAATCAGCGCCTTGGGGTGGTATAAAGTGCTATCTTTAGCTTTCTATCGCCATTCTAGGACATTCAAATGATTTTTACCGACATGCTTCTTGCTCCAGCAGATCCCATTTTAGGTTTAAACGATGCGTTTAACGCCGATCCGCGTCAGGATAAAGTCAATCTAGGGGTGGGCATTTATAAAACAGATGCAGGCCTTACGCCGGTATTAAGTTCGGTTAAGAAAGCCGAAGCCCTATTGTTGGCAGAAGAGAAGACCAAAAACTACTTAGGTATTGAAGGTGTGAAAGCCTATAACGCAGCAGTGCAGGCTCTGCTGTTTGGTCCATCCCATAAGGTCATTCAAGATAAACGTGTGGTGACGGCGCAGGCGCCAGGGGGGACGGGGTCTTTGCGTATTGCTGCTGAGTTTTTGGTGCGTCAAACTAAGACTCGCCATGTTTGGGTCAGTAATCCGACTTGGGCCAATCATCAAAATATTTTCGAAACCGCGGGGCTTATTTGCAAAGAATATCGTTATTATGATGCAGCAAGCCATGATCTTGATTTCGATGCCATGCTGGACGATTTGAGCAAGGCCAATGCGGGCGATCTCGTGCTGCTCCATGCCTGCTGTCATAACCCTAGCGGCATAGATTTAAACTTAAGCCAATGGCAACAAGTGGCCAGCTTGTGCCTTGATAAAGGCTTAGTGCCCTTTTTGGATTTTGCCTACCAAGGCTTCGGCGCAGGGATTGAGGAAGATGCGGCGGGCCTTCGAGTGCTTGCCGATACTGTGCCTGAGCTTATTGTCGCTAACTCATTTTCTAAAAATTTCGGCCTCTATAACGAGCGCATTGGCGCCGTGACCTTAGTGGCACAAGATGAAGACACAGCCGTTCGCAGTTTTAGCCAAATAAAGAAAACCATTCGAGCGACTTACTCAAATCCGCCCGCTCACGGCGGGTTAATTGTCAGCACCATTTTAGCCAACCCTGAGCTGAGACAAGAATGGGAATCTGAGCTGACCCAGATGCGTGAGCGCATTGCTAAAATGCGGTTACTGTTTGTTGAACGCTTAAAGCAGGCTGGGGTGACTCAAGATTTTAGCTTTATTTCCCGCCAAACTGGCATGTTCAGTTTCTCAGGCCTTAATAAAGAGCAAGTTATGCGCCTACGGGAAGAATTTGGCATTTACATTGTCGGCTCTGGCCGCATCAGCGTTGCCGGCATGACAACGAACAATATGGATAAAATCTGTCAGGCTATAGCCCAAGTGCTCTAAGTTTTGTTAGCCACTTCGATAAAAACCCGCCAGTTAATCACTTAACTGGCGGTTTTTTATTTCAATGCTTTGTCTGTTGTGAACAATGGACCGATGATTAAAGGTATTAGGATAAACCTAAGTACCAGCCTAGGCTGAAGAGCAAGCTAAAGACTAAGGACAGCAGAGCGGTCTGGGCCAATATGGGGTTGAGTTCCGCGCCGCTTAATTCATGGAATTGCCTACTGAGGCTGCGGGCGTACACTAGGCTGAGGCCAGATAAGCCCACGGCAAAACCGGGTAAAAAACCCAGTAAAAACGCGCTTATGATAATGCCGTAAGGCAGATACACTAAGGTTTGATAAAATACCCTTGCTTGGCCTTGACCCAAGCGTACCGCTAAGGTGCGTTTATGGGCTTTTGCGTCAGTGTTAATATCGCGGACATTATTGACCAGCATAATGGCGGCGTTGAGTGAGCCAATGGCTGCGCCCAAGAGCCAGGCTTCTTGACTTGTGGCGCCAGTTTGCAAATAAACGCTGCCGACAACCGCCACTAAGCCAAAGAAAATAAATACCGTTAATTCGCCAAGGCCATGGGACGCGAGTGGGTAAGGGCCGCCGCTGTAGCAAATGACGGCTAACAAGCTGGCCGCAGCTAATAAGCCAATGGGCCAGCCGCCGATATCAATTAAATATACGCCCACTAACAATGCACAGATAAGGCTCATAATCATGGCCTTTTTCATTTGTTTAGCCGAAATAAGTCCAGCTTGTGTCATTCTTATGGGGCCAAGGCGTTCCTGAGAATCGACACCGGATAAACTATCGAAGTAATCGTTGGCAAGATTTACCGATATTTGCAGCAATAGACCACAGCTGATGATGACCAAAGCTGTGAGTAGACTAAAACCTTCAACACCTAAGGCAAGGGCATTGCCTACTATAAGCGGCCCAAGGACGGCGGGGAGTGTGCGTGGCCTGATGGCCATTAGCCAAGCGCGAGTTTGTGATATATCTGTGGTGTCTTGAGTCATAAATCCGTTTTCTAGGCTAATACTAATCTGTGGCGCTAGCATAGCAAAAAAAGTCCTTTAAAGCCGAGCATTACGGCTTTTTCATCACTTATGCGATAATTGGTGATAAGTCCTAGAAAGGCAGCCTAGAGATGAGGTAACCTTATGAGCATGCAGAATTTTTAAAGAGTGAGTTTATGAGTCAAGTATTAGACGATTTGGTATCATTGTTATCCCTAGAGCAACTTGAAATGGGCCTTTATCGAGGTCAGAGCCAAGACTTGGGCTTTGGTCATGTGTTTGGTGGTCAAGTTATGGGCCAAGCGTTAAGCGCGGCTAAACAAACCGTGGCCGATGATCGCTTAGTACATTCATTGCATTCTTATTTCTTGCGCGCCGGCGATGAGAAACTGCCCATAGTCTATGACGTAGAAATCATGCGTGATGGCGGCAGCTTTAGTGCAAGGCGAGTGAAAGCGATTCAAAAAGGTCAGCCGATTTTTTATATGACCTGCTCATTTCAAACGCCCGAAAGCGGTTTTGAACACCAAAGCGAGATGCCAAGCGTGCCAGGTCCTGAGGGCATACTCAATCAACGTGAGCTTGCCATGACCATGGGGGATAAAGTCCCCCCTAAGATGTTAGAGAAATTTCTCGCCGATACCCCTATAGAGATGCGAGTGGTTGAACCCGTTCATCCTGTATCGCCAAAAATCACTGAGCCTAAACGTTATGTGTGGTTAAAAGCCAGTGGTAGCTTACCAACAGATCCTAATATGCAGGCCTCTTTATTGGCTTATGCCTCAGATTTCAATTTTTTAATCACCGCCACTCAGCCCCATGGCGTATCCTATTTAACCCCAGGCATTCGGATGGCGACCATAGATCACTCCATGTGGTTTCATCGACCCTTCAAGCTCGATGAATGGCTGCTTTATAGCATAGAAAGCACGAATGCCAGTGGTGGACGCGGCTTAGTGAAAGGCCAATTTTTCGATACCCAAGGTAACTTAGTGGCCTCGTGTACTCAGGAAGGCATGATCAGGATGAAAAGAGCATGAGTTTGAAAGTATTGATTAAAACAGCCTGCAATAAGCTTAAGATATCAGCTTGTCTCGGGTTAGCATTGAGCCTGCTCTTATTGCCTGGCTGCGTCACGGTTAAGCCTGAGCCGCCAGTGGTGGTCAATGGTTATGCGGGGTATCTTGAGCGAGTGATGTTACCGCCGGGCTGCAAAATCAATATTGCCGTGATAGATTTTAATACCCCTAATCGGATAATTTCGCAAAAAACTTTCGATATCGCCAGAGCGCCTGTGCCGTTTAAGTTTATTTTCCCTGCAGATAGCATAGAAAAAAACACAGATTATGGGGTGGTGGCTATGATCACCTATAACGGGAAGGCATTGTTTCAGACCTATGAAAAGTTTAGGGTTATTCATAACGATAAGTTCACTACCGAAGTCATAATGAAACAGGTGCATTAGTCAGTTGACAACGTCTAACCCAAAACGATTGATTTGGGGCCTGTGCATCGCGTCTGTGATCATTTATTTGAATTTGTACCTGATGCAAGGCATGTTACCTGCCATTGCCGAGCATTTTCAGGTGACAGGCGCCAGCGCCGCCTTGGTATTGTCTGTCACTAGCTTCAGCCTCGCCTTTTCTTTACTCATGTTTGCCTTGATTTCCGATAGAGTCGGCAGGTTAGGGCCTATCATCACCACCTTGTGGTTATTGGTGGCATCAAATGTCTTGCTTATCTTAGTGCAAGACTTTGAAACCTTAATGGCACTGCGCTTATTACAAGGCGTGTTGCTGGCCGGTGTGCCTGCCATCGCCATGGCCTATATGAAAGAGCAATTATCGGCGGCATTCATCTTAAAGGCCGCGGCCATTTACATCATGGCCAATAGCTTAGGGGGCATTTTAGGACGTCTTGTGGGCGGAGTATTATCCCAATACTTTGATTGGCAGCAGGGCATGATAATACTGTTTGCTGTGACCCTGATGGGGGTGGCATTGGTGCACTATTTGCTAATGAGTAATCTGCTAATTAGGAATCTGCTAATAAGCAATAGTAGGTTAAACACATCGATTAATGCGGCTACAACCAGCGTGCTCAATGAAGCGCTGAACAACGTACTTGCTGCAAATCAGCCGCCACATTTGTCTAATGGGGCGGCGACTCAATCTCAGGGGTTGAGTCAACAAGCCAAACTTAGGCTGGATATGGCGGGCTTTCTATACCATCTAAAGGACTCCCAAATGCGGCTCGCCTTTATCCTCGGCGGCCTTGCTTTCTTTGTGATGGTGAATCAATTTAGCTTTATTCAGCTGCACTTGATGGCCGCCCCCTATGGCTTAAGCCGCTTGCAAGCGACGCTGATTTTCCTGTGTTATTTAAGCGGGACGCTTGCCTCTTATTTATCTGCCCGCTGGATAGCTAAATTTGGCAGCCTGCCGTTATTTAAGCTAGCGCTAGGCTTAATGCTGCTGGGCAGCACACTGACATTATTCAATACGTTAGCCACGATTGTGATGGGCTTTTTATTCACAGCGGCAGGATTTTTTCTGACTCACAGTTGTTGTAATGCGTTTGTGACCATGCGGGCCCAAAGCCACAGGGCCAAGGCGACTGCATTGTATTTATGCAGCTATTATTTAGGTGCCGCCTTGGGTGGGCCCTATTTAATGCTATTTTGGCAGCAGGCGCAGTGGAGCGGTGTGGTGGCAGGCTCGCTAATCATCTTAACCTTATTGGCTTTTGTTATTGCTAAGCTTGAACGCTTGCAAACAAGATAACGGCTAGGAGCTTTGAATTTGCTGCTTGCAGTAGCTACAGGCTTATTGAAATTTACTAAACAATCTTCTAAAACAATAACACCAGCGTGATGCTGGCGAAATGATTAACAAGCATCTAAACATGGTTGCTTGTGGGCCATAGCTTGTGCAGGCCGTTAGCCTTCAAAGGGCTTTATCTCAGGTACAAAAACCTCTGCAGCCGCTGGCTGAAGCGGTTGAATTTGCCCCGCTTTTACAGGCAATTTGTTGCTGCCGTTAGGGGTTACAGGTACGCCTTCAGTTTGATAAGGCTGGGGTTCAATCTGGCGTTCACTGCGTTGTTCGCTGCGCTGTTCACTGTACTGCCCAATGTTTTGTTCAATGACGATAGGCTTTACCTGTGTGGGTTGCTCCATCTTACGAATTTGCATCACCAAACCCATTTGCGGATGATCAAAGTAATGGATCTGACCGCTTCTTACGCGCCTATTTTGATCTAGGGGAATGGACTGCAAGAAAGGCGTCATCACCTTTTCAGTGCTTGGGCTGTTGAACCCCATCAACTCACCGTGATTAGGGTCCATCAGTTTCTGACTGACTTTACGTAAAAACAGATCGGTTTCAATATACAGGTAATGACTTAAATAGATGTTGATGCTGCCATCAAGCTCCCACACTGGCATTACAGGCGCTGGGGTGTTAATGCTCCCAAGGGCCGAATAGTCACCGATCATAGTTACCGCTGGGCTAGGTTGAGACTGACTCACAGGCTGACCATGGTAGGTAAATTGCTTAGAAAAATCACGGCCACCAATAATTCTAATGGCTTTAGCATTACGACGCGACTGCATATTTTGCTGCCACGTTAGGTGCACTAAACCTTGGATATTACCTTCTCGATTTAAGGTATTAATCAATTGCTTAAATTGACCTTGCTGCTCTGACAATAGTACAGCTGACTCACCGATAAAGGCGTGCCTTGGCGTTTTAGCGGCTATGGTGAAGGGCAAAATACTCGGGTAGCTCTTGGTATTGTTGCTCACTTTAGGGTCATTACAGCCACTGGTGTCCAAGGCCCAATCACTGGCGTCGCAGCCCGACAAGCCGATGGCAACCCCTGTGATATCTGTGCTTATCTCAGGGGTGATAATGTCGATCAACTGCTTATTTTTGTTAGGGGCGCTTAAGTCTGGCCACTGCTCTAGACTGTTGCTTTGGCGCTCAAAGATAAACACTTCCACTTCGAACCATGATTCGGCATGAGCGTTGAATGTGTGGCTAAGGGCAATAATAGCGGCGAGGCCTGTGGCAAATTTAGCGAGCACTATTTCTCTCCAATGCTGTGTTGAGCGAGTTGTTCGAGCAAGGTGGCCACAAGTTCGAGGCGTTGTTTGCTACTTTCTGCTGGAATGGCGAATCTTAGCTTATTTGGTCCTTCCATTCGATAGATATTTGGCTGTTTCTGCAATAAACCTATGATGAACATGGGGTCGATTTTGTGATTGTCACCAAATTCTATGCTGCCGCCTTTGGCATGCATTTCAATCTTAGTGGCGCCAAGTTTAGTGGCTTGATGCTTATATAGGCTCAATTCCAGTAAGTTTTTCGTGGGCTCAGGCAGTAAGCCGAAGCGGTCGATAAATTCCACTCTGAGCTCGTCGAGCATGGCCTCACTCTTACAGTTAGCAATGCGCTTATACATGGAAAGGCGCATATTGACATCGCTAACATAATCTTCAGGTAGTAAGGCGGGGATGCGTAAATCCACCTCACACTGGGCATTGAGCATATAAGCCAATGACGGCTCCTTGCCTTCTTTTAAGGCACTGACCGCCGATTCGAGCATCTCCATATAGAGGCTGAAGCCAATTTTTGAGATGTGACCGCTTTGCTCATCGCCTAATAATTCACCGGCGCCGCGAATTTCAAGATCTTGGGTGGCCAGCATAAAGCCTGCGCCCAATTCCTCTAAGGCATCGATGGCTTCGAGACGTTTGCGCGCATCGGTAGAAATCAGCTTAATGGGCGGGGTTATCATATAGGCATAGGCTTGATGATGTGAGCGGCCTACACGGCCACGCAGCTGATGCAGCTGCGCCAGACCAAACTTATCGGCCCTATCAATCACGATAGTGTTGGCGCTTGGCACGTCGATACCTGTTTCAATAATGGTAGTACAGACAAGCACGTTGAATCTTTGATGATAAAAATCCGCCATGACTTTTTCAAGGTCCCGTTCACGCATCTGCCCATGGCCGGTAACCACTCGAGCCTCTGGCAACAAGTCCCGTAGATCTTGAGCGCATTTTTCTATGGTTTCAACATTATTGTGCAGGTAATACACTTGTCCGCCGCGAAGGATTTCACGCAGCAATGCTTCCCTGATGGTCGCCTGATGGTATTCACGCACGAAGGTTTTAACCGCCAAGCGTTTCGCCGGCGGGGTGGCGATAATGGATAAGTCGCGCATCCCGGACATGGCCATGTTGAGTGTGCGCGGAATTGGGGTCGCAGTTAAGGTTAAGATATCGACATTGGCCCTGAGTGCTTTGATTTTCTCTTTTTGCCGCACTCCGAATCTGTGTTCTTCATCTATGATCAATAAACCTAAATCAACAAATTTCGCCTCAGATTGCAGTAGCTTATGGGTACCAATGACGATATCCACCTTGCCTTCACTTAAGGATTGCAACACTTGCTCTTGCTCTTTAGCGCTGCGAAAACGTGACATCACTTCGATTTCTACCGGCCAGTCGGCAAACCTGTCTTTAAAGTTTTCATAATGCTGCTGGGCAAGCAAGGTGGTGGGGACGAGTACCACGACTTGTTTACCGGCATTAACCGCCACAAAGGCGGCGCGCATGGCGACTTCTGTCTTACCAAAGCCCACATCACCACAGACGAGGCGGTCCATAGAGGTTGGCGCCTGCATATCATTCAATACGGCTATGATGGCCGATTCTTGATCGACCGTTTCCTCATAGGGGAAACCTTGGGCAAATTGCGCGTATTCATCGGCATCTATCGCTAGGGCTTCACCTGGACGTGACTGGCGTCTGGCGTACACATCCAAGAGTTCAGCGGCCACATCACGAATTTTTTCTATGGCTTTTTTCTTGGCCTTAGCCCAAGTTTCATTGCCGAGCTTATTAAGCTGGGCATTGTCTTCGGAATTGGCGTTATAGCGACTGATTAAATGCAAGGATGACACAGGGACATACAGTTTATCGCCACCGGCATACTCAAGTTTTAAGTACTCGGCCACCAGCCCGCCAGTGTCTAAGGTTTCAAGTCCTTGATAGAGGGCGACGCCGTGCTCTAAATGCACTATGGCCTGGCCGACTTTAAGTTCGGCCAAGTCTTTAATGAGTGCATCACTGCTGACTTGTTTTTGTTTATCGCGGCGGCGCTGCTGAGCAATTTTATGGCCGAATAGCTCGGTTTCACAAATTAGGCTTAACTCTCCCTTGGGGGAGTCTAACAAGGTACAGCCACGAGAAAGGGGAGAGACTATCAAGCCATGCACAGGCCCCTTAAGGGGAACGCTTGCGTCTAAAAATTCATCCAGATGCTTAAAGAGTGTCGGCTTGATGCCAATTTTTGACAGCAATGCCAACAGGGCTTCGCGGCGTCCCTCAGATTCTGCGCTAAATAACAATGGCTTGCCGTCTTGAGCAAAGGCCTGCAGGCTTTCTAGGGGCTGCTTGAGTTTATGATTGGCATTGATATCAGGCAGAGGAGCAACGTTGGCCTGTAAGGCACTGTCTTTTTTAGCAACGTCTTTTTTAGTGCCATCTTCACCTAATTGGGCATCGCCTGGGGTGTGAATAAAAAACTGGCTACGTTTATAGGGTTTGAATGCGGCGAAGAGTTGCTCTTGGGTCAGGTACAACTCATGGGGCGCAAGTAGTGGCCTTAATGGATCGACGCGCCTGTCTTCATACCTATGATGGATTTCAGTTAAATGATTAGCACAGGCTTTATCTATGTCACCTAAGGTGATCAACTGAGTGTTTTCAGGCAGATAATCAAATAGTGATGCCGTGTCATCAAAAAATAGTGGCAGATAATTTTCAATGCCAGCAGGCATCAGGTTACGGCTAACCAACTGATAAACGGATTCAGCTTCTTTTGAAATCACTTCAAAACGGCGACGGTATCTTTGCCTAAAGCCTTCGATGGCGGCGCTGTCGGTGGCAAATTCTTTAGCGGGTAACATGCGTATGGCATCGACGGCGACCTCAGATCGCTGAGTTTCTACATCAAAATGGCGAATGGATTCGATTTCATCGTCAA